>JBDSMH010000122.1:0-16430 GCA_039915945.1 Acidimicrobiales bacterium
GCCTCACCTTCGTTGATCCTCGAGGGGTGCTACTTCGTCCGGCCTGGCGGCCTGGGGGCGTGAGGACGCTTGGTAGTGGCTGCGCCACGCACTCCTAATGGGCGCGTGGCTTCGCTATGAGTGAGCGCATGCCTCGCGCTGCGTGGTGGTCAGTTGAAGCTGTTGAAGTTGCGACCTTCGAGTGCCTCTCGCAGGCCCGCCGGCTTCTTCCGTAGGTACAACTCGGTAGTCGCGACGCTCTTGTGACCGAGCACGGCCTGCACAGTGCGTATCGGTACGTCTCGATCGACGAACTCTGCGCACACGAATGGCGCAGCGAGTGGGCCGAGATGCCGTCACCCGTGCTCTTCTTCACTCCGCAGCGCCACAGCCAGGCAACGACGAGTTCAGAGATCCAAGTCTCGGTGATGCCTCGATCGGGTCGCTCGCGCGAGCGGAAGACCGGGCCGTGCTCGATGCCGCTCTCCGATAGATGCGTCGTCAACGCGTCCCAGAGTTCGTCGACGATCGGCAAAGCGCGCGTCCGTTGCCCAAGGCCATTCTTGCCTCGCACGTAGATCAACTTCTCGTTGACGTCTACGTCTTCGAGATCCATACGCGCAACCTCGATGCAACGAAGCCCAAGGTGCGCCATCGTGAGCACGATCAACCGATCTCGTCTGTATGGAATCGCCTCGATCAACTGCGAGATCTGCTCAGCGCTGAGGCAACGCGGCAGCGCAGTAGGCAACCGTCGCCGAGGAAGGCCGGCGGTGAAATCGTGCACGATGTGTCGCCGATGGACGAGCCAACGGGCGAATGGGCGCAGCTTCGAGGCGTGCGTCTTGCGCGACGATGGCCCGAGACGGGGTGACGACAACCACGACTCGACGTGATCGACACAAAGCTCGTCGACGGCAACGTCGGCAACGTGCGCGAACGACATCAGGACCGACGTGATTACAACCGGGCTGCGGCCAGTGAACTCACCGAGTGCGACGCGGCGGTCGACGTACTCGTCGACGAGAGGCTGTAGATGGCTCATGACCCCAACCTGCCCGCGAGGACCTCGTCGAGGGCCAAGAGCGCCGCCGCTGCGCATCGTGGCGACAAACCGCCATCGCGCATCTTTTCCTGCATTCGTCGTCCTCGCCGCGTCCGCAGCGATTGCTGAGCCCGAACGTGCTCTTGCTCGACGTACTTGCGCGCCTCGAGCAGGGCGTCCGTCCCGAAGTGATCCCATGCCCCCGGAAGGCCAGAGAGCGCGACACGAGCCGCACGCGTGGCACGCTCCTCGAGCGTCCTCGATCGCTTGTGCGCCTCGATGGACGCGCTGAGAAAGAGATGACGCCACAACGAACGCGCTTGCCTTCTACGCAGCCGAGGGACCGCTGAGTGGAGCAGGGCGGCGTCCCAACGCGCCATGTCACCGAACCGCTCGGCAGCCTGCTCGCATTCCGCCTTGTAGCGGCCGAACCGCTCGCGCCCCTCAAACGTCTTGGTGAGCGAGCGGACCTCGTCGCAGGTCATATTGGCGTCGTCGATGCCGTGGCCGCCCACAATGTCGCCCGCGAGTCGCTGGGCTTCATCCTTGAGTTGGCGTGGCGTGGGTAGTTGATCATTCATCGGTTGCTACTCCTTGGGTTTGCGCGCGCAAGCGCGCCGATCTGGACGCGCCGTGGCGAGCGCGCGACGCGATCAGCCGTGACACACTTTTGACACAGGCCATTGAGAACTCATGCGGAACGATGCGAAACACTGCGGGCTCGAATTGCCTGGCCAGAACACATGCGGTCGGGTCGCCGCAGGTCATCGAATCGGCCTCGACAATTCCCCGTGTAGCGTCCGACCCGTGATTCTCGAGCTAGGTTCGCGGCACCAATTCGATGTCACGACCCGCGCGTTGGTGATGGGCATCCTCAATCGCACCCCTGATTCCTTCTTCGACCAGGGCAGCTATTTCGACTTCGATCGCTTCTTGAAGAAGGCCGAGCAACATGTGCTCGACGGCGCCGACTTCCTCGATGTGGGTGGGGTCAAGGCCGGCCCCGGCCCTGAAGTGACACCGCAAGAAGAGATCGACCGCGTCATCCCCGCCATCGAAGCGCTGCGAGCCCGATTCGACCTGCCCATCTCGGTCGACACCTTCCGGGCATCGGTGGCGCGCGCGGCATACGAAGCCGGCGCCGACGTCGGCAACGACATCAGCGGCTTTGCCGACCCTGACTTCTTGCCCGCCGCGCACCAATTCGGTGCCGCGGTCGTAGCCACGCACATTCGGCTGGCGCCACGCGTGCCCGACCCCACCCCGCACTACGACGATCTGCTGGGCGAGGTGCGCGAGTTTCTGCGTGATCGCGCCGCACGGGCGCTCGCCGCTGGCATTCCGCGCCAGCGCATCATGGTCGACGCCGGCCTCGACCTGGGCAAGACCGAACCGCAGTCGGCGATCTTGTTGCGCAACTCCGACGACTTGTTGCCGCTCGGCTTCCCCGTGTTCCTCTCCGCGTCCAACAAGCGGTTCGTCGGTCTTCTCGCGCAGACCGAAGTCGACGATCGCGTCGAAGCCACCTGGGCCGCGCACGCGCTCGGTATCGCGTTGGGCTGTCGCATCCTGCGGGCGCACGACGTGCGCGGCGGGCGGCGAGTGGCCGACGTGATGAGTGCCATCCTCCAGGCCCGCGGCGGCGAGCCGATCATCGGTCCTCTCATCGCGAATCGTGGTGGACGATGACCTCCACCGTTCTCACCGACGCGCCCGTCCATCTGTTGATGGGCGACGACGCGGCCTTGTTGTCCGATGCGCTGATCGAGTTGGTGCACCAACTCGTCGGCGACGGTGACCGCGCGTTCATGGTCGAAGAGCTCACCGAAGAGAACTACCGCACCGACAGCGGCTTCGACATCGCCCGGCTGGTCGACGCGGCGCAGACGTCGCCTTTCCTCACCGATCGCCGTGTCGTCATCGGCCGGCACCTCGCCCGGTTCACGCGCGCCGAGGACCTCGCGCCGCTCTACGGCTATCTCGACGACGTGTTGCCGACGACGTCGCTCGTGCTCATCTGGGAGCGCGGCGAGAGCCCCAAGCAAGACCGCCTCGCCGCGTTACCCAAAAAGCTCAGCGAGTCGGTGCGGGCGGCGGGCGGCGTCATCACCGACACCGCCATCCCGTCGGGCAAGCAGGCCGACGCCTGGCTCGACGAACGCCTCAGCGACGCCGCGGTCAAGATCGACCGCGCGGCACGGGCCCGCATCGCCGAGCGCCTCGGCGAAGACCGCAGCCGCGTGGTCGGGTTGTTGCACGTGCTCGAGTCCGCCTTCGGCCGCAACGCCACGGTCACGGTCGCCGATGTCGAACCGTTCCTCGGCGAGGCCGGCACGGTGCCGCCGTGGGAGCTCACCGACGCCATCGACCGCGGCGACATACCGGGCGCACTCGATCGGCTGCACCGCATGACCGGCGCCGGCGAACGCCATCCGCTGGCGCTGCTGGCCACGCTCTACACCCACTACTCCCGCATGCTGCGCCTCGACGGCGTGCCCGGCCTCGACGAAAAGGCGGCGGCGGCACGGCTGGGCATGAAGGGTTCGACGTTCCCGGCGAAAAAGGCGTTGACCCAGACCAAGCGGCTCGGCAGCGACAAGATCGCGACCGCCATCGGCCTGCTCGCCGACGCCGACCTGGCGTTGCGGGGCGCGATTGCGTGGCCGCCCGATCTCGTGATGGAGGTGCTCGTCGCTCGCCTGGCCCGTCTCGGCCGGCGCTAACGACGACTGTGCTAGCGAACGGGAGCTAGGAGGCCTTGCGGTTGAGGGCCTTCATCAAGCGGGACTTGCGTCGTGACGCCGCGTTCTTGTGAATCACACCGTTGGCCGCAGCCTTGTCGATGTGCTTCATGGCGGTGGCGACCGCGGTCTCGTTGTCGGAGTGAGCGAGCGCAGACTTGGTGCGCGTCTTGAGCTCGGACTTGACCGACTTGTTGCGCACGCGGCGCTTCTCGTTCTGCCGATTGCGTTTGATCTGGCTCTTGATATTGGCCACGGTGTCCCCGGAAAGCTCCTGCGTCGATCGCTGTGCGCGACCGGGGCATGCTAGCGGGCCCTCGAACCGGCGGAAACCTCGTGGCGACCCGCTAGCGTCGAATCCGGCCCCTGGTGGCCCGAGATCTCGCTATGAACGGCCCCCGCTACACGTCTACGCCCATCGAACGCATCCGCAATGTGGCGATCATCGCCCATATCGATCATGGCAAGTCGACACTGGCCGACCGCATGCTCGAGCTGTGCGGGGCGGTCGATCCGCGCGAAATGCGGGCGCAATACCTCGATTCGATGGATCTCGAGCGTGAGCGGGGCATCACCATCAAGCTCCAGTCGGTGCGCCTGGCCTGGCACAACCACACCGTCAACCTCATCGACACCCCCGGCCACGTCGACTTCGGCTACGAGGTGTCACGCTCGCTGGCGGCCTGTGAGGGCGTGGTGCTGCTCGTCGACGCGGCGCAGGGCATCGAGGCGCAGACCTTGGCCAACTGCTACTTGGCGCTCGAGAACAACCTCGAGATCGTGCCGGTACTCAACAAGATCGACCTGCCCGCCGCCGAGCCCGAGCGCTACGCCGAAGAGATCGAAAAGGTGCTCGGCCTCGCCGCCGAGGACGTGTTGTTGATCTCGGCCAAGACCGGCCACGGCGTGCCCGAGCTCATGGACGCGATCCTCCAGCGCATCCCGGCGCCCAAAGGCGATGCGACGGCGCCGTTGCAGGCACTGATCTTCGACAGCTTCTTCGACAACTACCGCGGCGTCATCTCGTCGATCCGGGTCGTCAACGGCTCGTTGGGCCACGGCAGCCGCATCCGCATGATGCAGGCCAACACGGCGCACGAGGTCGACGAAGTCGGCGTACGCACGCCCGACCATCTGCCGGTCGCGTCGCTCGGCCCCGGCGAAGTCGGCTATCTCATCGCCGGCATCAAGAACGTCGGTCACGCCCGCTCCGGTGAGACCATCACGACCGTGACGCGCTCGGCGACCGAGCCACTGCCCGGCTATCGCGAACCCAAGCCGATGGTCTTCTCGGGTCTCTATCCCATCGACGGCGACGAGTTCGCCGATTTGCGCGAAGCACTCGACAAGTTGTCGCTGAACGATTCGAGCTTCACCTTCCAGCCCGAGACGTCGACTGCCCTCGGGTTCGGTTTTCGCTGTGGTTTCCTCGGTTTGTTGCACATGGAGATCGTGCGCGAGCGGCTCGAGCGAGAGTTCGACCTCACATTGATCTCGACGGCACCCTCGGTCGAATACCGCGTCACCACCAAGAACGGCGACATCGTCGTCATCGACAACCCCACGTTGATGCCCAGCGCGGGCGAGATCGACAAGATCGAAGAGCCCTACCTCACGACCACGATCCTCACGCCGTCGGACTACACCGGTACGTTGATGGATCTTTGCCAGACGCGGCGGGGCGAGATGCTCAAGATGGAGTACATCTCGCCGGAACGCCTCGAGCTCGTCTACCGCGTGCCGCTGGCCGAAGTGGTGATGGACTTCTTCGATCAGATGAAGTCGCGCACGCAGGGCTATGCCTCGCTCGACTACGAGCCCGCCGGCTACGCCGCCGCCGATCTCGTCAAGGTCGATGTGTTGTTGCACGGCGAACCGGTTGACGCGTTCTCGATGATCGTGCATCGCAGCAAGGCCGATGTCTACGGGCGGCGCATGACCGAGAAGCTGAAAGAGTTGATCCCGCGCCAGCAGTTCGACGTGGCCATCCAGGCGGCCATCGGGGGGCGGTTCATCGCCCGCGAGACGGTCAAGGCGCTGCGTAAGGACGTCACGGCCAAGCTCTACGGCGGCGACATCTCGCGCAAGCGCAAGCTGCTCGAAAAGCAAAAGGTGGGCAAGAAGAAGATGAAGAACATCGGGCGGGTCGAGGTCCCCCAAGAGGCGTTCGTCTCGGCCCTCCGCCTCGACGACTGAGGTGTCACCTGTTTGGCACTCGCGAGCATCGAGTGCCAATCCGGTGATCGGTGGCTATCATCATGAGCACCCCCAAACCCGAGTGTGAGAGTGCAATCAGCATGCTCGAGGAGCGCAAAGCTTCCATCCTGAGAGCAGTTGTTCAGGAGTACATCACCACCGCACAGCCGGTGGGGTCCTCCGCGATTGCCAACGCGCCAGGGATCGAGGTCTCGCCGGCCACCGTGCGCAACGAGATGGTGCAGCTCGAACGCCAGGGCTACCTGCACCAGCCGCACACGAGCGCCGGGCGGGTGCCAACCGAAAAGGGTTACCGGTTCTTCGTCAATGCCCTCGGCCCCGGCCGTGAGCTCGGCGCCATGCAGTCCGACCAGGTGCGGGCGTTCTTCGACCACTCCCACGGCGAGCTCGAGCGGCTGCTGCACGAGACTGCGGGCCTGCTGTCCAACCTCACGAGTTACGCCGCGCTGGTGGTCGGCCCGGGCACGCGCTCCGCGGTCGTACGGTCGATCCAGCTGGTGCGTGTCGCCTCGCGCACGGCTCTCGCGGTTGCCATCCTGTCCAACGGTGCCATCGAAAAGGGCACCATCGATCTCGACGAGTTGACCACCGATGCCGATGTCGACCACGCGTCGGCTGCGCTCGCCCGCGCGTTCATCGGCGTGCCGCTCGACTCGCGGCTGACGACCGACGAGGTGCTCGACGAATCGGTGGCCCGGCTCGTCGACACAGCTACCGCGGTGTTCAACCCCGTCGTCGACGGCGACTCCGACCACGTCTTCGTGGGTGGCACGGCGCGCATGGCCGGCGCCTTCGACGCGGTCGAGACCGTGCGCGAAGTGCTCTCGATCCTCGAACAACAACTCGTCGTGGTGTCGCTCATGCGTGACGTGCTCGATCGCGGATTGACGGTGGCCATCGGCAGCGAGACGGGCGTGCAGCCCCTCGCCGAGTGCGCGCTCATCGTCGCCCCTTACGAGGTCGACGGCGATAAGGTCGGCACCATCGGTGTGTTGGGCCCCAGTCGCATGAACTATCCGCAAGCACTCTCCGCAGTGGCCGTCGTGAGCCAGCAACTCGGCGACCGGCTGAGCGAGGGCTGATGCGCGACTTCTACGAAGTGCTCGGTGTGTCGCGTACCGCCACCGAAGCCGAGATCAAGAAGGCCTACCGTCAACTCGCGCGTCAGCATCATCCCGACGCCAACCTCGACGACCCCGATTCCGAAGAGCGGTTCAAAGAGGTCCAGCTCGCGTACGAGACGTTGTCCGACCCGCAAAAGCGCACGGTCTACGACCGCTACGGCATCGATGGATTGCGCAACGCGGCCGCCGGCGGTGGCGATCCGTTCGGCGGGGGATTGTCCGATCTCTTCGACGCATTCTTTGGCGGCAGTGGCTTCGGTGGCGGCCGCGCTTCGGCGGGCCCGCCGCGGGGGGCCGACCTCGAAGCGATGGTCGACGTCGAGTTCGAGACCGCGGTGTTCGGCGGCGAAACCTCGGTCACGCTCAACACGCTCGTCGGTTGCGACACGTGTTCGTCGACCGGCGCCAGCCCGGGCACACAAGCGGTGCAGTGCACCGAATGCGGTGGCGCGGGGCAGGTGCGGCGCGTGCGCCAGTCGATCCTCGGTCAAATGGTCACCGCATCGGCGTGCACGCGTTGCGGGGGTACCGGCGAAAGCATCGCGACACCGTGCACCGCGTGTCGCGGCGAAGGCCGACGCGCCGAAGAGCGCACCTACACGATCGAAGTGCCCGCCGGTGTCGACAACGGTGCCACGTTGCGGCTCAACGGCCGCGGTGCAATTGGTCCGCGACGCGGTTCGCCCGGCGATCTCTACGTGCATTTGCGGGTCAAGGCGCACGATCGATTCGAGCGCCAGGGCGACGACCTCATCATGCGGTTGCCCATCGGCGTCGCGCAGGCGGCACTGGGCACCGAGATCGACATCGAGACGCTCGACGGTGACGAGCACATCGACGTCCCCGCGGGGACACAGTCCGGCCGCGTGTTCATGTTGCGGGGCAAGGGCGTGCCTCACCTGCGCGGTCGGGGCCGCGGCGATCTCGCCGTGCAGGTCAACATCGAGACGCCGATCGATCTCTCCGAGGAACAAGCCGAGTTGCTGCGGCGCTACGCCGAGTTGCGGGGCGAGACAGTGGCGCCCCCCGAGACCGGATTGTTCTCCAAGATCCGCTCCGCGTTTCGGTCGTGACGCAGCCGCCGTCGACGCACGCGCCACATATCTTCATCGACGACCTCGACGTGCTCGACGTCGACCCGGCCGACGATCATCATCTGCGCGTGTTGCGCATCGCGCCCGGTGCAGTTGTCATCGCGTGCGATGGTCGAGGTGCGTGGCGATTGTGCCGACGCTCTACTACGGCGATCGAGCCCGATGGTCCGATCACCAACAGTGAACGACCAGTACCCGATATTGCGATCGCGTTCGCGTTGACGAAGGGCGACAAGCCCGAACTCGTTGTGCAAAAGTTGACCGAACTCGGTATCGATCGCATCGTGCCGTTCTTCGCGGAGCGTTCGGTGGTGCGCTGGGATGAAACGCGCGCACAACGCAACCTCGAACGTCTGCGGCGCGTTGCGCGTGAAGCCGCGATGCAGAGTCGGCGTCTCACGTTGCCGGTGCTGACCGATGTCGCGAGCGTCGCGAGCATCGGCGCGCAAGGTTTCGTGCGCGCCGATCGCGGTGGTGAACCGTTGAGCTTGCGCAACCCGTTGATCGCAATCGGCCCCGAGGGCGGATGGTCCGACGACGAGCGCCGTTCGTGGCCCGGCAGCGTCGAATTGGCCGCCACGGTGCTGCGCGCCGAGACAGCGGCCATCGCGGCGGCCGCGGTGCTGACCGCTCAGCGCGGCCAGGGTTAGTCCGAACGGCCCGCCAACCGCGCTCGGTGGTGGGTGGCTCGGGGTTCCGCGAGCCTCTGACGTCCTTCGTTGCACGATCCGGCCAGGTCGCCTACTCTCACCTAGAGGCGTCAGACGATCACGCTGAGCGGTTAATCCGATCAGCGCTCTCGCGGGATGGTTTTCCAGCGGGCAGGGCATCCGATCCCGGCGAGGGCTGGCGCCACTATTCGAGTACAGGTACAAGGCGCCACGAGGCGTTTCGGGCGAACGAGAGAGTGCACTGATGGCGATTGATGCGGACGAGGTTGGCACAGCAGTCGACCCGTATACGCGCAAGGTGGGCGAGCGGTTGCGCGCCATCCGCCGGCAGAAGCGCCTCTCGTTGCAAGAGGTCGAAGCCAAGTCGAACCAAGAGTTCAAAGCATCGGTGCTCGGCGCGTACGAACGCGGTGAGCGCGCAATCTCGGTGCCTCGACTCAAGCGTCTCTCGCGTTTCTACGCGGTGCCCGTCGATCAGTTGCTGCCACCCGACGACGGTCCTGATTTTGGTGTCGATACACCGGTGATCGATCTCACCGAGCGCGCGCCGCGCCGTCCCGGCCAACCAGTGGTGCTCGACCTGACGCGTCTCGATCGACTCGCCGGTCCCGAGGCCGAAATGCTGCGTCGTTACATCACGATGATTCAGGTGCGCCGACAAGACTTCAACGGCCGCATGTTGACGATCCGTCGCGACGACCATCAAGCGATTGCCGCGATCCTGGGTACCGGCCCCGACGCCGCGCCCAATCGTCTCGACGAGCTCGGCGTTTCCTACCGCCCCTGATCGGGTGCGCCGGCGATCAATGCGCCGTCATGTGGCCGCCGTCGACATTCCACGACTGACCGCTGACCCACGATCCTTGATCGCTGCAGAGGTACACGCAGTTCCACGCGATGTCCTCGCCGCTGCCGGCGCGACCCAACGGCACATTGTTGGCGACCATCTGGTTCCACGGGTCGCCGCGGGGCACGTCGTCCATGCGGCTGGTGTCGATGATGCCGGGACACACGGCGTTGACGCGAATGTTGTACTTGCCGAGCTCTTTGGCCATCGACGACGTGAGCGAATGGATCGCGGCCTTTGACGCGGCGTAGGCCGCGGCGTTGGCGGGCATCAACTTGCCGCCGATCGAAGAGATGTTGATGATCGAGCCGCCCTGGCCCTGCGCGATGAACCGTTGTGCGAACGTGCGCGACATGAAGAGCGTGCCGTGCAGGTTGATGTTGATCACGTTGTGCCAAACGTCGAGCGGTAGTTCGACGACGGGTACGCGGTCGACGCCACGCGCCGAACCGGCGTTGTTGACGACGATGTCGACACGGCCGTATTCGGCGAACGCCGCGTCGGCCAACGCTTCGACCGCATCGCTGTCGGACACGTCGCTCACGAGCGCAGTGGCGCGCCGGCCCAGGGCTCGGATCTCGTCGGCCACCGAGTCGATGTCGCGCCAACCCGCGGCCTTCTCTTCGTCGGGATAGCGGTCGGGGGAGCGGCCCGTGCCGGTGAGCACCACGTCGCAACCCGCGCGTGCGAGCTCGACCGCGATGGGTCGCCCGATCGATCGCATCCGCCCGGCCCCGGTGACGACCGCGACCTTTCCGTCCAAGCCTGTCAATGTGTAAGTCACGCAGCGGACCCTACTCTCAGCTCTGCGGGCCGCTCGGGCCCGATCTCCGTTCGCCCCTGGTTGAATGGTCGGCCTATGGCCTCGCCCCTGCAACTGCGCTTCCTCACGTCGGCCGACGACGTCAGCCGGTTGCCCGATTCGCCGGCCGAGATCGCGTTCATCGGGCGCTCCAACGTGGGCAAGTCGTCACTCGTCAACGCGCTGGGCAATCGCAAGGATCTCGCTCGCGTCGCCAAGGCCCCCGGGCGTACGCAACTGCTCAACTGCTTCGAGGTCCAGGGGCTCGGCACACTCGTCGACTGCCCCGGCTATGGCTACGCGTCGGCACCGGCCAAAGTCCGCGACGGATGGCAGCGCATGGTCGATACGTATCTCCTCGAGCGGGAGCAGCTGACGATGGTGGTGCTGCTCGTCGACGGCGAGATCGGCCCGACCAAGCTCGACCTCGAGATGCTGTCGTGGTTGCGCGAGAACGGCGTGCCCCATTCGATCGTCGCCACCAAGCACGACAAAGTCCGGGCCGCGCACCGCGACAAGCGAAAGCGCGAGGTCGCGGCGGCCTGCAACCTCGCCCCGGGCGACATCACATGGGTCAGCGCGGCGAAGGGCACCGGCAAGGATCGTTTGCTCAGCCTTGCTCGCACCTGGCTGTCGTAGGTCGAAAGGGCAACCAGCCCTACGCGCCCAGCTCAATTCGGACCGTGCCGGCACCGATAGTCACGTAACCCACACAGGAGCGGCGACATGTCGGACTTCACGAATCAACCGTTGCCCCCGCCGCCGCCTCCGGGCCCACCGCCGGGCGCGCAACCGCAGTTTCCGGCGCACTACCCACCGCAGTACCCCGGTCACTATCCGCCCCAGTTCCCGCAGTACCCGCAGGGGCAGCACCCGCAGGGGGCGTATCCGCCGCAGATGGCGTACGGCTTTGCGCGGCCCAGTCACACCAGTGGGCTCGCCATCGCGTCGATGGTGCTCGGCATCTTGTGGCGGTAGTTAGATTGGCTCGATCCTCGCCGTCATCTTCGGACACATCGCCATCAGCCAGGCGGGCAAAGACCCGTCGATCAAGGGCAAGGGCATGGCCGTCGCGGGTCTAGTGCTCGGGTACATCGGCGTCGGGTTCTTGGCGTTGGCCATCTTGGTCGCTGCGGCAGCGCCTGCTTGAGTCGCGTCTTGCTGCGAGACTGAGGACAACGTCGTCGTCGACGGTGACCTCAGGAGAAGCGACGATGAGCACGACCAACTGGCGCACGAACGGTGTGCGCGTTGTGCACGCCAACGAGTTGGACACCAACACAGCGCAAACGCCCGGTATGGATCGGGCGGCCGCGATTTCTTACGCGCGCACCGGCGCCGAAAAACTGTGGGCCGGTACGGTCGTCATCCATCCGAAGGCGAAGACCGGCGCGCATCATCACGGCCCGGTCGAGAGTGTCATCTATGTCGTCAGCGGGCGCGCTCGTATGCGGTGGGGCGATCGTCTCGAGTTCATCGCGGAAGCGGGTCCGGGCGATTTCATCTTCATACCGCCGTACGTGCCCCATCAAGAGATCAATGCAATGGACGACGAGGCGCTGTCGTGCGTGATCTGTCGCAGCGGCCAAGAGCCGGTAGTCGTCAATCTCGATCTGCCCGACGTCGAACGCAACCCGGAGCAAGTGCATTGGCAGGACGACATTCATCCCGCGCCTTGAGTGTTGCGGAATTTCACTGATTTCGTTGGTATTTCGTTTTGCGGCGTGAATCAACAGGTGTACGATCTCTGCAGGTTGAGTGCGTCGGTTTGCGAGTTCCTCGAAGCGATCGCTCGTCTCGAGTTGGCCTTCGACGGCGATGATCTCGCGGCGGTGCGCCGGGGGTGTGAGTCGGCGATCGCGAAGACGATGGAGCCGACGCGGATGTTCGACGAGTTGATGTTGTATCGGTTGTCGAAGGCGTCGTCGACGGCGCAGTTCTCGGAGCGTTGCGCCGGGTTGGCGCCCGCTGACGCGCAGCGGTCGGTGATTTTGGCTCGCAAGCTCAAGGCGATGCCGTTGACCGAAGCGGCGTGGCTCGACGGGACCCTGACCAGCGGCCAGGTCCATGCGATCGACAAGGTTGTCGTGAAACGGTTCGCGGATCGTTACCGCGATGATGAAGCCGAGATATTGCCGATCATCGTCGGGCTCGACGCCAGAGACACTGATCTGGCGCTGCTGAAGTGGGTCAACGTTACGCAGGCTTCGACGACGACCCCGAAAGCCACTGCGTGAGGACACGTTCGCCCGCGGCGAAGCCGCCGATCCGTTGCGGCGGAGCCGCACAACTAGCGCGGTGACCGGGTCGGTCATCAACACCGCCATCAAGTTGTGCGAGGCCGACAATCCGCGTGACAACGACACCCGCAGCCCGGCCGAGCGGCGCGGCGAAGCACTGGCGGATGTCTGCAACTTCTATGGCGACTACAAGAACCGTCTCGCCGCGGATCCTGATGCCGACGCGGCCGCGGCACCGAAGAAACGGAACTGGCCGCACCTCATCGGCGTGAACACCACCGTCGACATGGCCAACCGTGCCGGGGCGCAGCTGCTCGACGGTCCCCGCATCGACCATCAGGCCTACGAAGCCATCTCCTGCACCGCGCAACTCCTACGGTTGCTGCTCGACGAAGACGGCGCGATCCGTAGCTACGACATGATGCCGGCGTCGGTGACCGACGCATTGTTCGGGGCGATCGCGGCGCGTGATCAGCACTGCCGCTGGCCCGGCTGCCACAAGGAACCGATCCACTGCGACGTCCACCACCTTCACCACAGAGAAAACGGCGACCGAACACCTTCTTGTGCGGCTCCGCCGCAACGGACTGGCGGCTGCGCCGCGGAAACGAGGTTGTGTCACAGAGGGTCCACGGAACACTGCACATCACCTACGCCGACGGCACCACCGAAACCACCATCCCCCCAATCCAACAACCCGGATTCAAATGGGTCGCCTGAACGCGAGCGCGAACGGTGTTAGCCGCGGCGCTAGCGCTGCTTGTCGAGATATTGCAGCAGTCGGTGCGCGTCGAGCTCGATCGCTTTGTGATCCCACTCGGCGGCGCGGTAGTGACAGGCAATGATGCCCGTGCGATGGATGCGGCGGAAGTCGCCGAACCCGAACGCGTAGTGCGCCTTGGTGTTCTCCTTGGCGTTGACGTTGATGGCGAGGTGCCACTCGCCGTATTCGTCCCACGTGTGTGACGCGAGGAAAGCGTTCTGATCTTGCGCAGACGGCTGCACGTCGGTCCATCGGCTGCGTAGCACGACTCGGCGTGCGTCAATCAACGCCTTCGCTTTCGCCACGCCGGCTCGGTTGACGCGGTACGTCGCCATCGCGTGTGAGTACCCGACCGCTGGCCACTGAAACGTGGTGTCGTCGTTGGCTGTGCTACTCCGACGTTGCACAAGGCGCGAGCGAGGTGTTCCCTGTCCGAGTCATTGCGCACATTTTTCTTCGGAATTCCTCGGCTTCGGTGAAATTCATATCGAGGGCGTCGTGTGCTGCCTCGATGAACTCCACCGGGGTGCACACCGACGCGTCCGCGACCATCGCAGCGGTGTCGGTCTCGATCGCCGGGTGTTCGAACGCTTGGCGACACTGCTGCCTGACCTGAACCGGTCCGGGCAACCACGCTTTCGTCACCATGAGCCCGACTACGAATAGCGCCAGCATCGCGACCACGAAGACCGCGGTACGTCTCGTCGACACGCGCGCCTCGTCCATGACTCGCTATTCGAACGGCCCGCCAAGGACCTCGCGTCGTGCGAATAGACAATGCTGCCGCATCAGGCCCCCCACCGGCAGTCTGCACAGTAGGCCAGTGCCATCACCGGCGGGGCGCGGCGGACGCGGTCGACGGGAGTGCGAGCGGCTTCAGCCGTAGTTGTTGTGCAATTGTTGCGCGACGTCTTGCGCTGACGGCATCGCCGCAATCTCGCGGCTGACGCGCTCGGCGGCCGAGCGGAACGACGCCTCGGCCAACAGACGGGACACCGCGTCACGCACCGACTCGACCGAGACGGTGCCGGGTTGCAGCGTGAGGCCGGTGCCCGATGCGGCACACGCGGCGGCGTTGAGGAATTGGTCGGCTGCTTGCGGGCTGCAGAGTTGCGGGATCTCCGCCGACAACGCCGCGAGGAACGTTCCCGATCCCGCGTGGGAGACGACCACCGAACAATGCGGCAGCAGTTGGCTCTGCGGGATGTAGCGCGCGACGTGGACGTTGTTCGGCTGTGGTCCGATCGATGCAGGGTCGCCGTGTGGGCCGACGGTCACCACGACGCGCACGCTGAGTTCGCGCACTGCGTCGACGATGGTGCTCAGTACCGCGTCGTTGCTGAAGACCGTGCCGAACGTGACGTACACGAGCGGCGTCGCCTCGGCTGCCGTGACCCAGTCGGGCAACGGTTCGTCGTCACCGGTGGCGAACGTTGCCGGGCGAAGGTGTTGCGTAGCGGGAACATGCGGACGGTCCGAGGGTTGCAGGCTTGGCGGATAGATGTCGAGGTACAGGGAGTCGTAGCAACCTCCGTACGGTCTCGGTTCCAATCCGTGCGCTGTCCATAACGGAGCAACTTGCTCGCTCGCCGCGGCGACGCGTGATTCCGGCAACAGCGCGCCGAAGGAGTGCGTGACATTGGGGGCGCTACAGGCCGCGGCGGCGATGGGTCCGGCGAATTCGGCCGCGTCGCACACGACGAGTGTCGGCGCGAACGCCTTGGCGGCCGGCATGAGATCGACGAGCATCGACGCCGCGCGCACGACGCCGAACAGTCTCGGGAACATGTAGGGAGGGCGCTCGGCCGGTGGCATCGTCTGGATTTCGGGGAACCGCCGGTTGAGTTCGGACATGCCATCGCGTTCGCTGACGCCCGCCACGGCGGTCTCGATGCCTTCCGACTCGAGACGCGCGCACGCGTCGGCACCGGTGACCCATAAGACGTGGTCGCCGCGATCGACAAAGGCACGGGCGAGGCCGACCATCGGGTGGATGTGTCCCCAACCCGGTGACGATGTGAAGAGCACGCGCATGGGTCGATTGTCGCGCATCACGAGGCGAGGTGCGCGGTGTCGCTCACGGGCACGATGGCGCTCCGCGCGCGTCAGCGATCTGGACCGCGAGATCCAGGTCGCCGTTGGCCGTTCGACCCAACTCGTCCAATCTTCGGGTCGTTGGCGCGAATGGCGTCGACATAGGCGCGGCCAATACGGGACGCTGCGCCGCAACGAATCGATGAAAGCGGCAGCATCGCCTTCTTCGTCGGGGCTTGCCGGTGTGGAGCTCAGCGTCTTGACGAGAGACTCGTCGTAGCTCGAGATGCGACTCGCTGAACTGATTGTCGCGTTGAGCGGATGTTCCGCTCGTCGAGCATTCCGCGTGGTTCGCTAACGGGGCAACCCGCGGTGCACGTCGCGGATCTTCGGCGACTGCTGACCCGATCACGCGCTACGGTCACCCGCGCCAGGAGTTTCTTTGCCGTGCGAAATGGCTACTGACGATGTTGACCCGGGCGGATCGTAGGGCCGCAGCGACGGTCACTTCTTTACTGACCCATGAACTGAAAGAGGAGAAGTCATGAGTGATCAAACGGCAACTGTCAAGGATCTCATCAAGACGCTCGAGGACGGTCGGGACGGCTTCGCCAAGGCAGGCGAACGCCTCCACAACGATTCGGCCCCGGACGTGAGCCGCAAGTTTCAGGAGTTCAGTGCGCGACGCGGCGCAATGGCGGACGAGTTGCGGCGCGGCGCCCGCCTCTCCGATGACAGCGCTCCCGAAGGTGGAACGGTCGCCGGTGCCGTCCATCGGGGATGGATCGCGGTCAAGGATGCACTGACGGGTGATAGCCCATCAGCGGTGATCGCGGCGGCGGAGCAAGGCGAAGACCACGCCAAGTCGAAGTT
>JBDSMH010000123.1:0-28265 GCA_039915945.1 Acidimicrobiales bacterium
CTGGATCTTCGCAAAAGTTCCGGTGAAGTTCCCTGGTATCAGAATCGTATTGAGCGAGGCCGGAGTGTCATGGGTGCCCATGCTGCTCGAACGCCTGCAACGTTCGCATCGCCAACTCGAGACGTCACTGGTGTGGAAGGCCGCCGACCCCCATCCGGCGGACCTGCTACTGCGCAACTTCAGGTTCGCTTCCATCGAGGATCCGAGCGCGTTCCGCGCGTTAGACTTGATCGGAGTCGACAACGTGATGGTCGAGTGTGATTACCCGCATCAAGACACCACGTGGCCCCAGTGCCAACGCATGATCCGCTCACAGCTATCCGGACTCGAACCTTCAGCCGTTCGGCAGATCTGTTTCGGCAACGCCGCGTCGTTGTTCCAACACCCGCTCCCACCCGACGAGCTCGTCGCGGCGTCCGCATCCGCGGAGTCCCGCTCGTCCAACAGCTACTCGTAACCACGTCATCATCGTGCGAACAACGAATGCTGACACGTCGTGGCCACCAAAAGAGCCGCCTCGCCCGGACCAACCACTCGCGCTCTATCCCGTCCCCCATGACCTTCGCTCGATCGCCGCCGGGCTCCAATTCCCCGAGGGTCCGATCGCGTGTGACGACGGCTCGATACTGGTTGTGGAAGTGCGCGGCCAAACTCTCAAGAGGATCTCTCTCAACGGTGGCATCGAGGTGGTGGCCGAACTCGCTGGCGGGCCGAACGGCGCCGCGATCGGCCCCGATGGCGCGGTCTACGTCTGCAACAACGGTGGGCTGCCGTGGACACAAATGCCAGACGGATCGTGGTACCCGATCGACAGCGCAACGGGTTCGATGCAACCGGCGTCGTACACGCACGGATGGATCGAACGTGTCGACCTCACCACTCAACGCGTCGAACGGCTCTACGAGGCCGACGAACGACCGTTATCCGCCCCGAACGACATCGCGTTCGACGGCCAAGGACAGATGTGGTTCACCGACACCGGCAAAACGGCCATTTCTTCCACAGCGCTCGGCGCGGTCTACCGAGCCGAGATCGACGGTTCGTCGATCAAGTGCATGGCGTTCGGACTGCTGGGCCCGAACGGCATCGCATTCATGCCCGACGGCGACTCGCTGGTAGTAGCCGACACGCCCACCGGCCGACTGTGGCGCTGGGACCGACACGCCATCACAGAATGCACGACACCGCGGCGACACGGAGGCACCGTGCAGACAACCCTGCCTGGTGCAGCGGCATTGGACTCGCTCGCAATCGACTCCGAGGGCCGCGTCGTGGTTGCCTTGCCGGGCAACGGAGCGCTCGGCGTCGTCGAGCCCGACGGCGCCATCGCGCTCATCTCCATGCCGGACCCAATGCCCACCAACATCTGCTTCGGCGGACCCGACCTACGCACCGCGTTCGTCACCCTGGGCGGATTCGGCGACGTCGTGGCGTTTGGTTGGCCGTGCTCGGGCGCTCCCTTGCCGTTCGGCTCGTGACACTCTGTCTCTGCTGCCGAGGCGAACGACTTCGCGAGATTCAGGACGCTGCTGTGTCGACGGTCGAGCGCCGACGGGGGATCGTTTTTCGTCTCGTATCGGCCGTCTCTCGGCGGGGAGAACGTCGTTCTGGTTGACCAGGCGGCCGGCCACCAGTTCGGTTCATCACCCTCGAGGCCGCCTCCCCCAATCGCTGGGCAACCTCATTGATACGTTCGACCGTTAGCCTCGCCGATGGTCCGTTGACGAACAGACCGACGACGACCTCGCCAAACGCGTTGAACACCGGGTAGCCAATGTAGAAGACGCGGTACGTCTGCTCGGGATCAAACCGCGTGATGAGACCGCCGGCCTTCGTCAACACTTCTTCGTCGCTGTGGTCTGTCGCGAGCTTCCACCGGTTGTCGTCCACGACGACAACCGACCGACCGTCGCTGCGTACTTGTGCCAGCACTTGCTTGAAGCTTCGCTTGCCTTCAGCGTCGAGGGGCGGCTGGGCCGCACCCATCCATTTGTCGACCGCCGGGTCACCGGCCCACGCGACGAACACCGAGCCCATCGGTGGTGCGTGGCGCCAACGTTGACCGATGAAGCTCAAGAACCGGCCCGTCGGTGGCCCCGATCGCGCCACGACGACCATTTCCTCGCCTAACGCCGTGAGCACCACCGATTCCATGTCGAAGTCGCGGGTCAACCGGGCGATCTCCTCGACCGCCAACTCCATGATGGCGTCCTGTGCGATTGCCGCTTGTCCGATTGCTGCAGCGACGGGACCGAGACGGTACGTCTTATGCACGGGATGCCGAACGACGTACCCGGCATCTGCCATCACCGCAAGGATGCCGTGCATCGACGACGCGTTGACATCGAGATTGCGTGCCAGTTCGGTGAGGGTGTGGCCCTGGCTCGGGTTGGCAGCCAGGTAGTCCAGAATGTCGAGCGACCTGGTCGCGGCGAGCGCGGCTCGGGAAGCCATACCCCGTCAGACCTCTCCAGCGAGTAGTGCGGCGGGACACTCCGCCTCGTACACGTTTGGTCTTGTAACGACAGTCCCACAACTTCCGTGCATGTTCCTCCTACGAACGGCGTTTCATTGTGCACCGAAAACACGCCGTACCTGCAACTATCGCAACGCGGAACGACCGAACTGTCCTCCCACAATCAGAAGTTTACTTCGACAACACCAATCCACTACCTTCTCCAGCCAGTTCGCCCGCGTTCGTTACGGCCGGCGCAAAGAGGTGTTTGTGGACTTCAGGCTCACCGAGGAGCAACGCGAATTCGAGTTGCTGGCCCGCCGCGTTGCCGAAGACCTCGCGCAGCAGCACAGAACGGACGACTCGTCGCCTCCGGACGTCAACTGGTCGCTGTTGGTGGATACCGGCCTCATGGGTCTGCTCGTTGCCAACGGGGACGGTGGTAGTGGAGGGGGCATGGTCGAGGCGGCGATCTTTGCCGAACAGCTCGGTCGGGTTGCGGCTCCATCCGCGATCGCCGGTTCGGTTCTGATTGCGCCGGCGGCGATCGATCTCGTCGAATCGGCCACGCAGCGTCAACAACTGCGCAGTGAGCTCGTCTCAGGCCGACCGATGAGCGTGGTAGTCGGCGAGGATTTGTCGTGGCCTCCGGGACCGGACGGATTCGCCTGGGGTTGGCATCGCGATGCGGCGATGCTGGCACCCGACGCGAGCGGCCTCGCGCCGATCGACGTCGCTGAGGCGGACGTTCGTCCCACCGAGGACCTCGGCCTGTTCGTCGCTCACATCACAACCACCGTGGCGTCCCCAAATCTGATGGAGAGCGAGGGTGGGCAACGGTTCATCACAGTGGCGAACGTCATCATGTCGAGCCTGCTGGTCGGTTACATGCGTACCGCGCTCGACCTCGCCGTCGAACATGCGAAGCAACGCGAGCAGTTCGGGGTCAAGATCGGAACGTTCCAGGCGATCAAACACATCTGCGCCGACATGCTCGTTGACCTGGAGTCGTCGCGTTCTGCCGCATACGGGGCAGCCGCGATCGCCTCGAACGCGAGCGACGTCCGAGGGGCGAGCCGAACCGCCGCGACCGCGAAGGCGTGGTGCGGCGATGCTGGCGTACGCGTTTGCGAGAACTCGATCCAGGTCCACGGTGGCATGGGCTTCACGTGGGAATGCCCGGTGCATCGTTTTCTGCGGGCCGCACTGGTGGCACGGTCGTCCTTCATGAGCAGCGACTGCGCGGTTGACCTGCTCGCACGGAGCGCACCATGGACTTGAACGACAGCCGCGGCGAAGCGGCATTTCGGGCCGAGCTCCGGCATTGGCTCGAGGCGAACGCGCCGAAGGGTCCGCCGCCAATCGACCTGCACGAGTTACGCCAAGCCAACATTGCCTGGCACAAGAAGCTCCACGCCGCCGGCTACACCGGGTTGTCATGGCCGACCGAAGTTGGCGGTCGGGGCCTCGGCCCGATCGAAGAAGCGATCCTCGCACAAGAAGCCGAAAGATTGGGCCTCTCAACCGGACTCAACTATGGGTTCATCGCGCGGGCGATGCTGCTCTTCGCCACGCCCGAGCAGCAGCAGCGGTATCTGCCCGATCTTCTCAGCGGTGACGCACTCTGGTGCCAGGGCTTCTCCGAGCCCGACGCCGGTTCCGACCTCGCGTCGCTGCGCACCCGAGCGATCGCCGATCCGACGATTGGTGATCATGGCGGCTACCGCGTGAATGGACAGAAAACGTGGACGAGCTGGGCGCAATGGGCCGATCTGTGCTTGTGCCTGGTGCGAACCGGCGACGCCGACTCCCGCCACCGCGGCATCAGCGCGCTCATCATCGACATGCGTTCACCTGGCATCGAAGTCGTTCCCATTCGCACGGTTCGCGGCGACGAAGAGTTCTGCGAAGTCTTCTTCGACGAAACACCGGTTCCCGCCGAGAACCTTGTTGGCGAACCGGGTCAAGGCTGGAACTACGCGCTCGTCACGCTCACGTACGAACGAGGACCCGTCGACATCGGATTCGTCACGAAGTATCAATCGATGATCCAGCGGCTTGCGACGCGCGTCGCCGAGATCGGGCTCGGCGACGATCGGACGACACAACGCGATCTTGCGCGAGCAGCGATCACCGTTGAGGTATTGCACTTGCACACCCTCCGCAGTCTCAGCATGCGGCTCGATCACCCACCGGGCCCTGAGGGATCAGTCGACAAGCTACTGATGGCACGCGCGGAGCAAGGGCTGCTTCACACTGCAATGAACCTTGTTGGCGCGCGGTCGTTGCTCGACGATCGCGATCAATGGTTCTCCGACTACCTCTACTCACGCGCGTCGACGATCTACGGCGGCACCGCGCAGATCCAGAGAAACGTGCTCGCCGAACGGTGTCTCGGCTTGCGCTGGTGAAAGGAACGACATCATGCCGATCGATCCAGCAGCCGTGGGCGCGAGCGACGGTCCGCACGAGTCCTCGTGGTCAAGCTACGAGTGCATGCGCTACGCGATCGGCGTTGGTGCGGCAGCCGAGGATCCACTCGGCACCGAGCTCGCGTATGTCACCGAGAACACACAGGGAATGCCGCTGCGGGCGTTGCCGACGATGTGCACGGTGCTCGGAGGCGTCCTGCACGCGCCGTCACCAATGGCACGGATTGGTACGTACGACCGCAAGATGAGCGTGCACGGAAGCGTGGAGTTCGTGCTACACCAGTCGCTCCCCACCGAAGCCGTAGTGCGGAGCACGATCACAGTCGACGGCATCCACGACAAGAAATCGGGCGCGTTGGTGAACCTCCGAGTAGGGGCCGTCGACGTCGGAGGCAGCGAGCTATTTACCGTCGTCAGCGGCATCTTCATCCGCGGCGAGGGCGGCTGGGGCGGCGACCCCGGTCCCGCATGGCCGGCTCCCCCGCTCCCGACTACCGAGCCGGAAGCAGTTGTCATACAGCACACCCGTCTCGATCAACCGTTGTTGTATCGATTGAACGGCGATCGGAACCCGCTGCACTCCGATCCTGCGGTCGCACGAGCGGCCGGTTTCGATAGGCCGATCCTGCATGGATTGTGCACGGTGGGGTTCGTGGGACGCGCGTTGCTACCGGTCGCATGCGACGGTGACCCGGGCGCGGTGCTCGGTTTCGGTTGCCGATTTGCCGCACCGGCTTTTCCGGGTGCGCAACTCGAGACCCGCATCTGGCGAACGCCCCGTGGCGTGCAGTTCGAAGTGCACTCCGACGGGCGGGTTGTGTTGTCGGCCGGCTATCTCGACCTCCGGTAACCGGACCCGAACTCTGAACGCAACTGCTCTTTCCAATCCGCGTCGATGTCGTCTTCGAGTAGGCGGGCAATGAGCTGTTCGCGCAGCACCGGAATGTGGATCTTGCTGTTGACCGTCAACGGGAACTCGGCCTCATCGTAGAAGATCACGCGCTTTGGGACCTTGTACGTGGAGAGGTTCGACTGGAGGTAGCTGCGTATCTCGTCAACGCTGACGTCGTCGGCAGATCTACGAGCAGCACACAACACGACGGCACTACCCAATGTGGGGTGAGGAACACCGACGACGGCGCAGGTGCCCAGCCGACCCCAGTCGAGTAAGCGTTCTTCGATCTCGACCGGCGACACGTTGACTCCCGCGGTCTTGATGAGGCGGTCGAGGCGACCGGCGAAGACGAGGAACCCATCGGGCGTCATGAAGCCGGCATCGTTCGTTGGCAGAAACCCGGCCGCATCTGTCGGCAGCGCGGGATCGGCCTTGTAGTAGCCGCGCATGAGCGTCATGCCGGCAACGGTGATTTCACCCAGTTCGTTCGCCGCCATCTCGGCGCCGGTCTCACGGTCACGAATTCGGATGCGATCGCCGGGCACGGGCCGACCCATCGTCGCCAATCGCAGCTCATAGGGCGCGTCCAACGGAAGCATCGTCGCGTTGGTGAAAGTTTCGGTCATCCCCCATCCGCACAGGTCGGTGATACCGGCGGGCACGCTGGTGAGCGACCGTAACGCTTCGGTGACGACACCCACGTCGACCGACGACAGATCGCTCGGATGCTCGGCGTGCGCCGCCACCAATCGCATCTCGTCGTGAATGATCTGGCGCACGCACGTCACCCGCTCGCGCTCGATGAGCGCGAGCGCTTCATGTGGCTCGTAGAACTCCTGCAAAACCGCACATGCGCCGACAAGTAGCGGTGCCGCGATTGCGGTGACCCAGCCTGCGGTCCAAAAGACCGGGAAGCTGCTCCAAACTCGGTCATCCTCCCCGATTGCGATGCAATCGGCCATGCGAAAGCCTTTGATCGTTGGTGCCCGGTGCGCATGCAGTACGGCCTTCGGAATGGACGTCGAGCCGGACGTGTAGAGAAGTATGGCGTCGTCACCAGGAGCTACTTCCGCGTTGCGCGCAGGCACTAAGCCGGGGTCGATGCCATTGCCCGCAGACAAAAACGTATCCCACGTTTCGAGACGAGGGTCCAAGGCGCTGTCGTCATTCGCCACGACGACGACGCGTCGCAGGTACGGAAGTGCAAGGTCGGAGATCATCCCTCTCTCACACTCGACGATCGCAGGATGCCGCGACACGAAGTCGCGCGCAACCGGACGAGATCGAACGGCGCTGTGCGTGACGAGCAGTGCCGTATCCGAGTGGCGAACGATCCAGTCCAGTTCTTCGTCGGTGCTGAACGTGCTGATGAGTACACAAACACCACCGACCATCGCTATGGCGTATGCAAGTGCTGCGAACTCGGGTCTCGTCCCCAGCACGACGCCGACTCGTGTTCCCTTTCCCACGCCCGCGGCGATCAGTGCGCGCGCACATTGGTCGACATCAGCAGCCAACTCGTCGAAGGTCCAGGACCGGCCTTCGAATACCAACGCACGACGAGGCCCGAATCGCTCGACACAGTAGGCAAAGCTCTTGCCGACCGTCAGATCCTCATCCGCGAGCGGCAGCCCGATCGAGCTCCCGGGCTGAACGTCGAACACCACCCGCCCGCGCCGCACCGCGATCAGCCGCCAAATGGAGAACGCGACTCGACGACCGGCCGGAAGGTCTTCTCGAACTCGTCGAACGCTTCATCGTTGGTCCAGAGCCGATCGCGTACCACCTCGCGCTCGATCACGGGGTTGGAGACGAGCCCGATGCGACCACCGCCGGCCCAGATCACGCGGCCGTTGAGCCAGGACGAGGCCGTACTCGCCAGGTACACCACGGACGGCGCGACATTGTCCGGCGACATGATGTCGGCTTCGTAGACCTCGGGCCGTTGACTCATCGTCATGCGCGTACCGGCCACGGGCGCCACCGCATTGCTGCACACGCCATAGCGGGACAACGAGTTGGCGCATGACAGCGTGAGCCCGAATATACCCATCTTCGCGGCGGCGTAGTTCGGTTGCGTGGGCGCTCCGAAGAGCCCCGACCCCGAGGTGAAGTTGATGAGTCGGTACTCACCATCGTCCTTGTGCTCGCGCCAATAGCTCGCGGCGTGTCGGGTCGTATTGAACGTGCCTTTCAGGTGAACGTCGATAACGACATCCCAATCCGCTTCCGAGAGGTTGAAGATCATTCGGTCGCGCAATATTCCCGCGGCGTTCACGAGCACATCGAGGCGGCCATAGGTAGTCACCGCGCGCTCGATCATCGCTCCACAGGCGTCATAGTCAGTCACATTGGTGCTATCGCTCACCGCGGTTCCGCCAGCACGCCCGATCTCTTCGGCGACCTCCGCGGCCGGACCGGCGTCGGTGCCCGATCCATCGACCGCCACTCCCGCATCGCTCACCATGACATGTGCACCCTCGGCCGCGAACGCTTTCGCGACCGCCGCACCAATGCCTCTGCCGGCCCCGGTTACGACCGCGACGCGCCCTGCGAGGCGACCTGAATTGGTCGCATTCATCGTGCTGCTTCCCTTCGTTGACGCGTCGCCGCGGACTTCACTTGCTGGGCTTGTCTTTGGAAGCCCGAGCCGTAAACCGCGCGACGGCCTGTTTGTGATCGGACGTGCCGAGAGTGACGGCCTCGAACGCGAGACCGAGATCGAGCGCGTATGTCGCACGCTCCTCGAGCAATTTGTTGAGTATCCGCTTCGTAAAGCGCAACGCGTGCTGCGGGACCGAGATGAGCTGCGCCACCAGCTCCATCACCTGGGTCTCGAGTTCTTCCGGTGGAACAACGCGGTTCACCAGGCCCAGCCGCAGTGCCTCTTCCGCGCCCAGCAGCCGACCGGTGAAGAGCAGCTCCTTAGCTACGTTGAGTGACACGAGGAGTGGCCACGCGATGAGGCCGCCATCTCCGGGGACCAACCCCGCACGCACGTGCGGATCGCCAATGCGCGCGGTCGAACTCATGAAGACGATGTCCGATAGCACCGCCAGCGACGCGCCCAGACCGATCGCGTCGCCGTTCACCGCCGCGACGATTGGCTGTCGAACCGACAGGATGCTGCGACAGAGGCCTGCTGCGTCGCGAAAGAGCCCTGGGTGTGCTTCGTCGTGCACGCCGACTTGTTCGTCCATGTGCACGATGTCGCCGCCACTGCAGAATGCCGCTCCGTTACCCGTGAGGACGATCGCGCGCAGCTCGTCGTCCGCGGCGACGGTGGAGAAGAGCCGCGCAAGCTCTTTGTGCATGTGATCATCGACGGCGTTGCGCCGCTCCGGGCGGTTGAACCGACAGATCAAGACACCGTCGGTCTGCTCCGTGACGATCGTGTCGAATGCGTACATCGTCTGCCTCAGTTACGGTGCTAGCGGCCGCGAAAGACCGGCGGTCGACGTTGCGAGAGCGCGGCCACGCCCTCTTGGTGATCGTCGCTGCGGACAAGGACGCTCTGCACGAGCACTTCCTGTTCGAGGAATTGTTCGAGATCGACATCCTGCGACCGTCGCAGCAGCTGCTTTGTGAGGCCGAGAGCAAGTGTCGGTCCGCTCGCGAGTTCGTTGGCAAACGCCGCGGCCGCGCCAGCGAGATCGGCGTCGGCCACGACTCGGTCCGCCAGACCGAGCGCAAGTGCCTCCGCGGCCGGCACAGTGGAGCCGAGCATCAGCAGGTCACGCGCGGCGCGATGCCCGACGATACGCGGCAGAGTCCAACACGTGCCGAGATCGGGCACCAGCGCCACCCGCCGAAACGCGAAGACAAACGACGCTGATTCCGCACAAAAGCGAAAATCGGCGGCCAACGCGAGACCGATGCCGGCACCCACTGCGGGACCGTTGAGCGCGGCGATGACCGGCTTTTCGAGGCGAGCTAGAGGCAGCAACACCGTCTCAGGAATCTCGCGCGCTCGCACGCGCAATGCCGCGGCGTCGCGCTGCTCGTTGCCGGCCAACTCCTTCGTGTTGGCCCCGGCGCAAAATACGGGTCCGCGACCCGTCACTACCACGGCTCGGATGTCGGGCTCGCCGGCACGACGAAGCGCGTCGACCAATCCGGCCTCGAGATCAGCAGTGAGCGCGTTGCGGACGTCGGGACGGTTGAACACAATCGTCAGGACGGCACCGTCATGGTCGACAAGCACTGCATCATCCGCCTGCGACACAGCTGGTCCCCCACATCAAGTCGCCCGACCGCATCAAATTTGTATAGTCAAATTTGACTTCGGATCACTGTAGGCGGTGCAGGCTAAGGGAGTCAACGCGGCTGATGCCCCTCGCGCTGACTCGCCCAGAACGCCGACCACGTTGAGAGCTCGGCAGGAAGGGTGCCCACCCCAACTGGCCGCGCGGGCCAGTCGGCTGGTGGCTGATCGAGCGGGCGTTCGACCATCTCCACGCCCCACCACAGCCGATGACGACGCGAAATGAACCGCCAGTCATCCTCGAGTCTGGCATAACGATCGTCATATCGGATCATCTGTTCCACCATCGACCCCCCGAATTCCGCGAGGCAGCGGCAGTACACGACGCCGCGCGCCCGGTCGGGATCTCCGCCTTCCTCGGCGTCGAAGGTGATGAGATGGTTGGACACCGACATCACCGAGAGCCGCGAGGTCGCCATGTCGGCGCTCAACCGTTGAGCGAGAGCTGTTCGGCCGATGGCCACGACTCCACCGTCGGAACCGGGAACGCGAACGTCCGGCACGAACAGGTCGACGACCGCTGGCAGGTCCCGGCCATCCATTGCGATGGCGTACGAAATGGCGAGTCGTTCGATGCGGTAGATGTCGTACAAACGTGCCACGACGTCATCGACGTCCATGATGCCCCCTCCGTCGACTACGACTGCCGACAATAGCAAGTGTATTTTGACAATATGAACGACGCGACTGGTCCAGGACCGCTCGGCGGTGTCCGCGTCCTCGAAGTCGGTGGCGGACTCCCTGCGGCCTACGCCACCAAACTCCTCGTCGATCTTGGGGCATACGCGACGGTGATCGAACCATCCCACGGATGTCGTCTGCGACAAGGCAACGACAGTGGTGCTCTGGGCGCGCCGATTTTCCAGTACCTGCGCTCCGGCTGCGACAGCGTCGTACTAGATCTGGCCTCGGACGACGGCGTCGAGCAACTCCTCGTGCATCACGCGCGCGCCGACATCACGATCGACGCACTTCCTCCCGGACGTTGGGCTGACCTCGCGATGACGTATCGCGGCAAGACGCGCCCGGCGTCGGTGGTGGTACACGTCTCCCCGTTCGGACAGACCGGACCATGGCGAAACCGACGCGCCACCAGCCTCACGCTCCAGTCCGTGGCGGGGTGGCCGCGCCGACTCGCCACCGAGCCGGGCCAAGCGCCGCTCTTCGCGGGCGGGGACATCGACGCGTACGGGTGCGGTGTGCATGCCGCAGTGGCGGCGATGACGGCATGGCGCCACGCCGTCGGCACCGCGTCAGCAGTCGACGCCGACGTGTCGGCCTTCGAGTGCCTCGTCGGCATGCTGCCGTATCCGACGATCCACGCGGAGGTCCTCCAGGCCGCCGGGTTGATGATGCCACCGCTCACGCGTTCGTTACCCGGGGTGATTGCCTGTGCCGACGGTTGGGTCGGAATCAATCCCCTCAACCAACAGGGTTGGAATGATCTCTGCGAGATCATCGAGGTCCCCGAGTTCCGCGATCGGCTGCGCGAGGTCCTGCGCGACGACCAACTCACGCGCGAGTTCCGGTCACGCTCCGGTGGTTGGTTCCGCGAGCAGACGGGGCACGAGATCGTCGCTCTTATGCAGTCGATTCGCGTGCCCGCGACGCGCGTGATGGATGGCCGTGGACTTCTTTCGCATCCGCAACTCGTCGCCCGCAACGTGTTCATTCGCCAACCCGGAGATCGCTTTCTCCGTCCAGATTCACCGTGGCGATTCTCCGCGACGAAACTTCCACGCCCCGGGCCATCGCCCCGACTCGGAATCTCGTCCGTCGCATCAGCGGCGCCGGCGATCGCGGTCCCAGCGCGACCGTCGTATTCGCACCGCGGAGACAGCCATTCGTCGTGGGGCGGTGGACGGCCGAGGCTCCCCTATACGGGACTGAAGGTGTTCGATCTGAGCATCTACTGGTCCGGCCCGATCATCACCATGTACCTCGCCGCGTTCGGCGCTGACGTCATCAAAGTCGAATCACACTTACGCCCCGACCCGTTCCGCTACAGCACGTCCTCGCCGGAACTCGGAAACGATTGGTGGGAACGAAGCGCAGTGTGGCAAGGCACGAACCTCGACAAACGCAGCCTCACACTCGATCTGTCGCGAATTGAGGGCCAGGGCATTGCGCGCGAGTTCATCGCGCAAGCCGACGTACTCATCGAGAACTTCACGCCGCGCGTGTTGGAGCACCTCGGGATCGATCTCGACGAGGTATGCGCCGAGAATCCTGCATTGATCGTCGCTCGACTGCCGGGTTTCGGCCTCGATGGCCCGTACCGCGATCACGTCGCATGGGCGCCCACGTTCGAGCAGGCGAGTGGTCTCGCGCAGGTAACAGGTGAGGCGCACGGGCCTCCCACGCCGCCCGGCGGATGCGCAGATCCGCTCAGCGGGATGCACGGGTTGCTTGCGCTGCAGGCCGCGCTCGAGCATCGTGATCGCACCGGTGAAGGTCAGATCATCGAGATGTCGCAACTCGAGTCGTTGGTGGCCATGACAGCCGATCAGGTCATGGCGGCCTCAGCAGGATTGAAGCAGCCGACTGGGCATGGAAACCGACACCCAACAATCGCGCCGCACGGTATCTATCCGTGTGCCGGTGCAGATGAGTGGGTTGCCATCGCCGTACAGGACGACGAATGGCAGGCGATGACCGACGTGCTACGTCGTCCTGACTTGTTCGCGGATACAAGCCTTGCCGCGCAAGCCAATCGTGCGATCCGACACGACGAACTCGACGCGGCAATCACCGAATGGACCTTGCAGCGCTCCGCGAGCGACGCCGAACGCGAGTTACTTCGCGCGGGCGTTACGGCGGCAGCCGTCGCCGTCGCCGCGAACCTCAACGACGACGATCAACTGCGCGCCCGCCAGTACTTCCAGGCCATCGATCGGCCGGCAACGGCGACCTACCGGTATCCCGGGTGGCCGATGCACTTCTCGTTCGGCCCCGAGACAGCTCACGCTCAGGCGGCACCCACGCTCGGCCAGCACACCGAGGTGCTTCTGGAACACGTCCTTCGCTTGCCGCGGTCGGCCATCGATCGGCTATCGGCCGACGGCGTCATCGGTACCGGCGAGAGTCTCCGCTAACCCACGGATGCCTGAGGTCGCAGTCCGCGTCAGTCCACTGGCGCGGCGTCCGCGTCGCCAGCAACGCTGATGACACCCTTCTCCGCTAACAAGCGGATCTCCTCGGGACCGAGACCGAGCTCGTCATGCAGCACGTCGACAGTGTGCTCCCCGCACCAGGGCACGCGCGCCCAAGGACCCTCAGCCATCTTCGACAGCTTGACCGGGTTACCCGGGCTCAATATCGGGCGGTCGACGCCATCCGTTCGCTCCATCTCGACGATCATGTTCCGGTTCCTCACGTGAACGTCGCCCGCGACTTCCGCTTGTTTGTGCACTGGACCCGACGCGATGCCGGCACGCCCGAGGTCTCGAGCGGCTTGCAGCTTGGTGCGGCGCGACGCCCAACCCTCGATCGCGGGCCGCAGCACATCCTCCAAATGCTCCAACCACTGCGCCGGGTCCTGGAGCGACGGATCGGTCTTCCACTGCGGCCGATCGATGACGTCGGCCAGCCGTTCGAACTGAGCCGCTCGGAGAACCTGCAGAACGAAGTAGCCGTCGGCCGCGGCGAACGTGTGATTGATGAGTGGCGCGTTGCCCGCGTTGTCGATACCCATTGACCAATAGTTGATTCCCGCGTCGTTGAGCGCCACCATCGCGTCGTACATCGACACGTCGACGATCTGCCCTTCGCCGGTCTTGGCACGATGCAACAACGCCGCAAGGACGCCGATCACCGCGAACATCGATGTCGCGGTGTCGCCTAGGGACCCGACCGGCGATGTCACGGGCGGACGTCCGGCCTCCGGCTTGAAGTCATACAATCCAGCCATGCCTTCGGCGACGGGAGCGTATGCCGGCAAGCCGTAATACGGGCCGGCATCGCGTCCAAATCCCGAGACCGACACGTAGATCACCGACGGGTGGACCGCGGCGATGTCGGCATAACCCAATCCCAGACGGTCGATCGCGCCCGCTTTGAAGTTCTCGCACACGACGTCGAAGCGCGGCGCGAGGCGCAGCACGAGATCGCGCCCTGCCGGAGACTTGAGATCGACCGCGACGCTGCGCTTGCCCATGTTGTTGCGTAGGAATGTGCTCCCCACCGGCGATCCGTAGGGATCGATCATGGCCGGCAGAGCGCCGCGACCGGACTCTCCGAGTAACGGCTCGATCTTGACGACATCGGCACCGAATCGACTCAACAACTGAGTCCCGTAGGGCAGCGCTTGCATGTGTTCGATTGCCAGCACTCGAACGCCGTCGAGTGGCCGGCCGAAGCGCACGGCGTCCGCGTTGACGATCTCGCCAATTTTCACAGTGTGGGTGTTCCCGAAGTCCGGAACTCTTCGATTGCGCTGCGGGCCCAGGCCATGTCGCCGCGGCCCATGTTGGCCCGGGCCCGCGCCGGATCGATGCCGTACACCTTGGCCGCGTTGAGGCCCAACACCTTCTCTTTGATCTCTGGAGTGAGTTCGGGGTAGCCGTATTCCTCACGCATCCATGCCGGGATCTGAAACGCCCGGAACGTATCCACTGCGGCCTGCGTAGGCCCGTACCAGATCGCGTCGGTTCCCCACAGCACATTCTCGGCACCCACCGCATTGAGCAACTTGCCCAACACGTGGGCCGCTTCGAGCGGTCGTTTGATCAAGCAGTACCACGTCGTGCCGAGTTCGGCGTAGACGTTGGAGCCGGGCGCGACATTGTGCTCGCGCAGGCTGTCGATCAAGCGGTTGACGCCGATATGCGCGGTGGCTTCGCTATAGGCAACCTCGCGGATGTCATCCGTGGGCGTGCCGTCGCCTGGTTCGAATCCCGAGTGATAGGCGATGAAGTTGATGTCCGGGAACATCTTCGCGGCGGGACCGAAGTCACGCGGCGAACCCGTCGGGACCAGTCCGCTGAGTCCTTTGTGAGCGCACACCACCTTGACGTTCGAGCGCCGCACTGCTTCGAGAAACGCGATGCCGATCTCGTCGTCGAGATACCACCCATTGATGTGTCCGTAATCGCTGACTGTGGTCGCACCCAGTGTGTACACCTTCCAGCCGACCGGGCCGACGCGGGCCTCCACCTCTGGGATCTGCGCGATTTCACCGTCGACGCCCGGGTGGACAACCGCGTGATTGAGCAGCCGTTCCTCCGCTCCCAGCCGGTCCAACAACAGTCGCGTGGCCGCCATCTCCTCGTTGAAGAGCATCCGCTCGTCCGTCAGACCCGGTGCCGAACTCAACACGGCAACTGCCGTATCGCTATCGAGGTAGACGCAGCGAAGGTACTCGGCGAGGTCGAAGGACTGGACCTGCGATAATCCCTCCCACCAATCGGGGCCGAACAACGGGTAGAGGTGACGGATCAGATCTCGGCTCGATTCAGAGGCAGTGCGGGTCGCGAAGTAATGCGTCTGCACGTCGACGATCAACTGGTCGCCTCCGAGCGACTCGTCAGCTGCTTGCTCATCGTGCACCGCCGCTTCGGGGACCGCGAAGAACTCCTCACCATTCGCCTCGTTGACCGCCCGCAGCCCTGCCGCGATACCTCGGCGCGACTCGACATACGCGGACTTTGACAACCGCAGCCGTTCGCTCGCTTGCTCGACGGTCATCGCCGCCAGCCGTGCCGCGGAATGCTCTACATCGGCGAGCGGCGGCGGAGTGAACTCGTCGTTGCCGCATCGGGTCAGGAACAACGGCACAACACTGGTATTCGAACTCATAACGCCTCTCTGGTGATCAATCGATGCCGAAGCATGTGCGGAAGGCGAGTACGACCTCGTCGAATGCTTGTTGTGCCTTGGGAAAGAGCTGGGTCAGGTTCATGAAGCCGTGGTGCATCCCGGCGTACATGGTGTGCGTGGCCACGACTCCGTCGTCGCGAAGGCGTTTCGCGTACGCCTCGCCTTCGCTTTGCAGCGGATCGGCCTCAGCAGTGATGACGAGCGCAGGCGCGACGCCGGCGAGCGTCGTCGCGTGGAGCGGACTCACGTAGGGATTGCTTCGCTGCGCGGGCTCGACGTAATTGTCCCAATACCACTGCATCTGCACACGGGTGAGCCCGGGACCGTCACCCCATTCGCGATACGACGGCCGGCCGAAGTCGGCGTCGATGACGGGATAGACCGGGACCTGGAGACGCAGTGGAGGGCCCCCTCGGTCGCGCGTCATCAACGCCAACGCGGCGACGAGATTGCCTCCTGCGCTCTGCCCGTATGCGCCAATCCTCTCCGTGTCGATCCCGAGTTGTGTTGCATGACGCACGAGGTACTCGAGCGCCGTGTATGCGTCCTCTGCGGCAGCAGGAAACTTCGACTCCGGCGCGAGTCGGTATTCGACCGAGATCACACGACACCCAGATTTGATGGCGAGCTGGCGACACTGTCCCTCCATCCACAAGAGGTCACCGAGCACCCAGCCACCTCCATGAAAGGCAAGGATCGCGGGAGCATGGTCGTTGTCGTCGGCCGAGTAAACGCGCAGTCGCAGCCGACCATCACCGTTGGGGATGTCGATGTCCTCGATGCGCCAGATGCCTTCCATCGCCGCCACTGGTACTGCGCTGTATCGGGTCCGGAGGTCGCGAGGATCGCCGGTCGCCGGATACAGCCCCGCCGCGTTCAGCGCGTCGAGGAAGGCCTTGACGTCAGGATCGATCGGCATAGCAGGTCAGCCGACCGCGGCCGCGAACGTGCCGCCGTAGAACGCATCCTCGCGTGCCCCGAGATCGCCCACGGTGCGCCGGTAGTCGTCCAGCGGCACGAGTTGGCCCTCCGCGTGGGGGTAGTCGCTGCCGTACATCAAGTTCTCGGCGGTCGCATCCATTACTGCTTGTGGGTTCTCATGTGGGAACGACACGCAGCGGAAGTGACGGTCGATGTACTCCGACGGCCGGAGTGCCAGGTCGATGTTGTGGGTGCCGGTGACTTGGTGGTGAATGTCGTAGCCGACGTCGAGACGGAAGCGGAGTTCGGGCAACCACCCGACCGAGTATTCCGTCACGATCCAGCGCAGGTCCGGGTGCCGGTCGAACAAGCCATTGAGGACGAGATCACTGACCGCGATCTGCGCCTCGACCCCGTTCATCACCAAACTCTGCAACGTCATGTACTGGATCACGTCGTTCGACTGCCATCCGTCGGCGATGAACCGCTCTGCGAATGCTCCGATGTGGAAGGTCGGCGCCAGTCCAAGCGCGAGCATCTGCGACCAGACCGGGTCGAAATCTGGATGCGACATGCGTCGGCCATCGACGAGACCCGCTGGCAGAAACACCTGTGTGATGCCCGCCGCGGCAATCCCATCCAGCTCACGTCGGATCCACTCCTCGTCGGCGCGCAGCGTGAGGTGGCCGACGGGACGCAAGCGCCCGGCGCCGTCGGCTCGTATCTCCGCGGCCCATCGGTTCCACGCGGCGATGTTTGCCCGCTCCGCATCGGCGTCGCCCTGCAGGTACCAACCGAAGTTCAGGCCCCAGTTCGGGAAGACGACTTGTTCGTCGATCTTCCAGCCGTCGAGCGCATCACGCCGCGCCGCCGGATCCTTGTAGTTCGCCGGCATGTCGCCGTAGCGAACGAGCGCGGCTTCACCGTCGCGGCAGCGCTGGTGCGGCAAACCATACGACTCCCAGAGTCGGCCGGGTTCGCTGATGTAGCACTGCAGCAGGCGCTCGCCCTTGTGTGTCAGCCACGAGTAGCCGAGCGCGTCCTCTTCTATGTCGAGCGCAAGGTGCTGCTCCGAAGACGGCATGTGTTCTCGCCACAGGCCGGGCTGCTCGAACATGTGTGAATCGGCATCGATGATCTTGGCCATGGCGCTCCTTGTCGTGTCTGCGTTTCGTGCCTTTGCGACTCTGGTTGTCGGCTTACCGTCGCTCGAGTGTCACCGTCAGGCTCACCGGTCCTCGAGCCCAGTAGATGGGATGGGGCACGTATTCGGCCCCTTCGGCGAGCGCCATGGTCGAGACGAGATCGAAGAACGTCTCGAGTACGACCTGGGCTTCGAGCCGAGCGAGAAAGGCTCCGGGACAGATGTGCGGTCCGGCACCAAACGCGAGGTGATCACGAGGATGGGGGCGGTGCAGGTCGAGCTCGTCCGGCTCGGCAATGACCGCGCCATCGCGATTCGCGCCCTCGAGGCTCACGAGCACCGTGTCGCCGCTTTCGAGCGTTGTCTCGTGCACCGTGGTTGTTTGCGAGCACCGTCTCACGATGAAGCGGACCGGTGGTTCGAGGCGCAAAGTCTCTTCGACGAAGTTGGGAATCAACGTCCGATCGTCGTTCAGCTGCCGACTCAACGTTGCGTTGGTTGCGAGGATGTAGAAGAGGCTGCCGAGAAGGTTGCGCGTCGTCTCGTTGCCGGCAACCAACAGATTGATGAGCTGTGTGCGGATCATGCGATCCGACATGGACTGTCCGTCCTGAGTCGATTGGCGCATCATCCGGCTGATGCTGTCGTCACCGGTCGTGCCTTCGGCCTTGCGCCGCGCGATGTGCTCATCGAGGTACGCCGCGAACTCCGGATGAAGGTCGCCAACGGGACGGTTGAAATTGTCTCCCTCGAGCTGACGCTCACACAGCTCGTCGCCCCACTGCGTGAACAACGCGCGATGTTCGGTCGGCACGCCGAGCAGGTGTGCAATCACCGCAGCAGGAACCGGTAAGAGCACTTCGCGGTAGATGTCGACCGAACCCGACACCTCACACTCCGCCATCGCTTCAGTCAGAAGTTGCGTCACGAGATCGACCAGATACGGCTGGACCGTGACGCTGCGGTGATACGCCACCGACGCGTTGACCCCACGACGAACCAACGAATGCAACGGCTCGGCGATGCCAGGGAGGATGATCTCGTCCGGATTGATGTTCGAATAGTCGCCGAATGTCCCACTGAAGTCTTCGATCCGTTCGAATACTTCACGGACACCGGTGCCCGTCGTGATCAACCATTTGCCGTCGGGTTGGCGTTTGACCGGGCAGGTGGCCTGCAGGTGGCGAATCCCCGCCAAATCGGCCGCGGCGCGTTCGCGACGAAAGGGGATCCATGGGTCGAAGCTGAGTTGCTCGTCGCTCATGAGTCTGCCCCTGACGGCGCCACTGGATGAGCGACGCTCAACGGCGCGTTGACTTCATCGGGACCGTACAACTCGAGCTCCTTACCGATTTCGCGTACCGCCGGAAGCACCTCTTCACCCATCAGACGAATGCAGGACATCGAGCTCTCGTGGTCAATCTTTCCTTCGTTGGCGTGGAACACGAGGATTCCCGGCCGTGTCTCTTCGAGCCACATGCGGATCTTCGGGATCACTTGCTTCGGCGTCCCCGCGATGATCGTTCCGGAATCCAACTGCGACTGCAGCGTCGCCGCATAGTTCTTTATGTTCGCAATGCGCGCCATACGTGCGTCGAAACCCGAGTACCCGGTCGGGCTGATCCAGTGCGGCCGCCCGATACCGGTGAACTCACCGAGCATCCACATGTATTCCTCGGCGTTGCGCAGCGCCTTCTCTTCCGTTTCGGCGACGTGGACGCGCATCAAGTAGCCACGATGATGTGAGGCGGACTCGAAGCCCGCTTCAGCGGCGACCTCGTGGTAGTAGGCCCACATCTTCTTCGTTACCTCGAGCGTCGTGTTGAGCCCGAGGAAGGGATAGCCGTGACGAGCCGCCCAACCGATCGTCTCGGGGCTACTGACCCCCGGGACGATGATCCGTGGGTGCGGCTGTTGCAACGGCAGTACCCATGGATTCACGACACGGACTTGATAGTGATCACCGTCCCATCGAAATGGGCCGGGCGTCGTCCAGGCTTTGATGATCAAATCGTGCGCCTCGTCGAAGCGCTCGCGGTTGTAGACGGGATTGCAGTCGTTCACGATCTGCTCGGGGCCACCGCCTCGGATCATGCCTGCGATGATCCGTCCGCCCGACATGAGGTCGAGCATGGCGATCTCTTCCGAGAGTTGCACCGGGTTGTCCCACAGTGGCAGCGGGTTGCCCGCCTGAAGGATCTTGACTCGTTCCGTCGCCGCCACGAGCGCTGCGCTGGTGATGTTGCATCGAGCGTTCATGCAGTAGGGACCGCCATGGTGCTCGTTGACCATGATCGCGTCGAAGCCAGCGTCTTCGACGGCGCGGTATTCGATCATCCGCTCCGCGAACAAGCGTCGCGCTTCCTGCCGATCGAAGTTCTTGTTCGAGAAGAGCACGATGGTGTCGCCGGCGTGGCGTGCCGGGTGATCATCTTTCGTGATGACGCGCGACTGCTGCTCTGGATACGCAGACATCGGTTGTTCAGTGAAATACGTCAGCAGCACGGAATTACCTCGGCTCCAGGGTGCGGTTTGTGCGAATGAAATCGGTAGTGGCGGTCGCCAATGCCTCGGGTGCTTCGAGGTCGACGTGGTGCCCGGCCTCGGGAATCACCACTGTGGTCCCGTGCGCCAACGCGTGCTGCCAGTCCTTGGCACAGCTCGCGGGCACGATCGCGTCCTCCGCTCCCCACGCCACGAGCGTCGGAACGGAGACCAATGGGAGCATGGCCCGTAGTTGGCGGCTATGGCCGATGGGCTTCCACGCGATGGCCGTCAAGCTCTCTCGTGCCGAGTCCCAGGCGCGCATGACCTCGTACGCGACTTCGTCTCCACACAGCGCGGTGTAACGAGCTGGGTCATGGAATCCCAGCGAGGCCCATTCGTTCAGGTCGAACAACACGAAGTCGGCGATCTCGCCCGACGTCGGTTTCACTCCCCATGGTGAGACGAGAACGAGCTCGGTGATTCGTCCGGCACCTGCTTGTGTCGCGAGATCCGCCGCCACCCAACCGCCAAAGCCAAGTCCGACGATCGGACAGGGGCCCAAGTCGAGCGCATTTATGGCGTGCCCCGTGAGCGAGGCGAGTTGCGTGACGTTGCGCAACCAGTGCGGACGAGGAGAACGGCCAAAACCCGGCAGGTCGAGCGCGTACACCGAGTGGTGTTCCGCGAGGGCCTCGATGAACGGATTCGATGCAGGCACCACGACATCACGATGCAGCACGACGAGTGGCGGTCCCTGGCCCCGCATCGAATAGCCGACCTCGCCCGTTGGCAGGGCGATTGTTTGATCCATCGTGGGTCCTTTCATGGCCCTGAGCCTCAGCGAAGTACTTCGCCGGGAAGCTCATTGGTGAGCTCGTTCGATTCGACGATGGTGCGACCGTTCACGAACACCATGTGGATACCGTCGACGTTGGCGCGCCACCGTTCGCCGCCCGCGGGGAGGTCGCGCACCAGTGTCTTGTCAGTGAGCCGTAGTGCATCCAAATCGAGGAGCACCATGTCCGCCGCGTATCCCGGCGCGAGCAAACCACGACCGCTCAGCCCGCACACTTGCGCGGGCACGCTCGTTATTCGGCGCACGCCTTCCTCCAGGCTGAACAGCTGACGGTCGCGCACCCATCGACTGAGGAAGTACGTAGACCATTCGGAGCCGTCGTCGCGGTCGGTATGTGCTCCGCCGTCGCCGGTGCCGATGAGAATATTGGGGTGCCGGAGAGTGTCGGCAGCACCGGCCCTCCACGCGTCGGTCTCGCTGCGCCAGACGAACCTCGTTTGCAACGAGTCCGTGACCAGCAAATCACACAACACATCTGACAGATGGGTTGCGCGCTCGGCGGCGATGTCGGCGATCGAGCGGCCGACGACGTCGACGCATGTCGAGCGCTCGACGAAAACCGCGGTCATGAGCGGCGGCGGTGTCGTCGAGCCTTTGGCGGGATCGGTGATGGGGTGATCGAACGCCCACCGCATCGCGTCGCGCCGCTGGGGCGTACGTACGCGCTCGAGTCGTTCGGGCTTGCTGAGCGTCGGTAGGTCTCGCCAGTGTTCGACGCCATTCAACAGAGACGTACCTCGCTCGAAGTCGAACGGTCGCACCATGGGATGGTTGCGGTAGAGCGCGAATACGGCCGCACCGTCGGCGGTGGCGCGCGCGAGGAATTCCTGATCGCGTTCCCACTGCGCGTCCATCCCCGGACGCCATCCGATCGCTTGGACGACCACCGGCAAACCCGACGCGAACGAGTGCCGTCGTAGCAGCTCGGCGTCGGACTCGCTCAGTCCCTCGCCCGCGGACGCGGGCAGAAACGCGAGGCTGCCCCGCGGGACCGCGCCCGTGGCTTCGACGAGTCGACAAACCTCTCCTTCGGTGGCGACGACGGACGGGGTCGGCCGGCCGAGATGGTCGAGTTCGGCGCCCATGCGTTCGGTGGAAAATCCGCATGCCCCGGCGTCACGTGCTTCGCGGACCACGCGCGCCATTGCCTCGAGTTCGTCGCTGGTCGCCTCCGCGTCGCTCGCGCGTTCGCCCATGACGAATCGACGCACCGCGGAGTGAGCTATGTACGTTGCGGCGTTGACGCCGAGGTGACCGTCCAGCGCGTCGAGGTACGTGGGGAAGGTGTCCCATGACCAGGGCAGGCCCGCATGAAGGACGTCCGCCGAGAATCCTTCGACGGCGGCCATGAACTCGGCGGCGAACTTTCGGTCAGCGGGTTTGCACGGTGCAACCGAGAAGCCGCAGTTCGCGGTGACGACCGTCGTGACGCCGTGGAAACACGACGACGTCGCCCACGGATCGAAGGTGAGCATCGGGTCGTAGTGGGTGTGGGCATCGACGATGCCCGGCATCGCCACGAGGCCGTCGGCGTCCACTTCGCGTCGACCGCGGTCATTGATGCGCCCGACGGCGGCCACTCGACCGCCTTCAATGCCTATGTCCGCACGTCGGCGCGCGAGGCCAGAGCCGTCCACGACGATCGCTCCGCGCACTACACAGTCGAACACCAGGGGCCCCCGCCGAAGCGACCGCCTAGAGGCGGCCACTCGAGATCGAAGCTTCGGTAAGTTTCTATAGTCGAAGCTAACTTTGTATTAGCCTAGGCTCCGTGCTCGTGACCGTCAAGGCACTCAACAGCTTCCGAGAGCCATTCGTCGCGGTCAACCGAGGTCGATGTGATACAGCTTCGCGGCGTTGTCGTGCAGGATCTTCGTCGCGATCGAATCAGGCACCGAGTCGAAGTTTCGCGCGATGACCGAACGCGAATTGGGCCACGTCGAGTCGGTATGCGGGAAGTCTGATCCCCACATGAAAGTATCCTGGCCGACGGCTTCGTAGCTGGCTGCCCCGACCGGGTCGTCCAAGAATGTCAGCCAAACTTGGCGGCGCATGTACTCGCTCGGTGTCATTGTGAGCTTGGTGTCCATCATCGCCCCGAACTTGTGTTGCGCGTGGTCCATCCGCTGCATCCAATGCGGCAACCACCCGACCTCGCACTCGGCAAATACGATCATCAACTGCGGGAACCGTTCGAGCACACCGCCAAGCACGAGCGTCGACAACGAACGCTGCACCTCGTGGATCATGTGCATATAGCGAATCGAGACGTCGGTCATGTCGACCCGACTCTCTTCCCCCATGCCGGTCACGATGTGCAAGGACAGCGGCAACTGCAGATCCTGGGCGGCCGCCCACAACGGGTCATACAGCTTCGAGTGATACGGACGATCCGCCGGCGGTGACGCCCAGATCATTGCGCCTTTGAATCCACGTTCCGCACACCGCTGCAATTCCTTTACGCCGCTGTCGACGTCCCACAGCGACACACAGCCCAGGCCGTGGAGATGCTTGGGGTCATAGGCGCAATAGTCGGCGAGCCAATCGTTGTACGCGGCGAAGAACGCTCTCTGCAGCCGCCCATCCTTCATCGGATACAAGCGCATGACGAGGGTCCCGTAGAGCACTTCGGCTTCGACCCCGTCGAGCGCCATGTCCTTCATGCGCTCGGCCGGATCCCATCCCGACGGGCGTGCCGCCAAATAGTTCGCGTTCTCGAGGTGCCTTTTTAGCTCGTCGCCGCTGAGACCCGCACCCGAGGTGCCGGACACATGCGAGGGCGTCATTCCGGGCGCATGGAACGAATAGCCGGAACGGCCCTCGTTCGGAAGCACCCGCGGCGCGAGGTCTCGCAACTCGTTGTCGAGCCTCGAGGTCCACAGATCGGCCGGCTCCCACGTGTGCGAATCCGCGGAGATGACCCGTCGTGCTGTCGGCATACCGCCCCCCTGGCATCGACCTCGCAGAAGCCTAGACACTGACTTTCTATTGTCAAATCCGAATTTGCATAGCCAGGCCAATTGCGCAACGCTTCCCGGAGGGGGCGCGACATGGCGAGTAACAGGGGTGTCGTTTACATCGAGCCGGGCAAGGTCGAGGTCCAGGCGATCGACTTCCCGACCTTCGAGCTGCAAGACGGTCCAGGCGTGCACCCCGGCAACGTGGGTCGCAAGTGTGACCACGGAGCGATTCTTCGAATCGTGTCGACCAACATCTGCGGATCGGATCAGCACATGGTTCGGGGCCGCACAACGGCACCCCGTGGCCTTGTACTTGGGCATGAAATCACCGGCGAAGTCATCGAGACCGGACGAGACGTCGAGTGCATCAACACGGGCGACATCTGCTCTGTGCCGTTCAACATTGCGTGCGGGCGCTGCCGAATGTGCAAGGAAGGGCACACCGGTGTTTGCCTGAACACCAACCCTGACCGGCCGGGCGCGGCTTACGGGTACGTAGACATGGGCGGTTGGGTCGGGGGCCAAGCGGAGTACGTGATGGTGCCCTACGCCGACTGGAACTTGTTGCGGTTTCCCGATCGCGAGCAGGCGATGGAGAAGATCCTCGATCTCACCATGCTCTCGGACATCTTCCCGACCGGGTACCACGGGTGTGTTTCGGCGGGAGTCGGTCCGGGATCCACGGTCTACGTGGCCGGAGCTGGTCCCGTCGGACTTGCCGCCGCGCACTCAGCCCAGTTGCTCGGCGCAGCGGTAGTGATCGTCGGAGATCTCGTCAAGGAACGGCTCGACCAAGCGCGCAGCTTTGGCTGCGAGACGGTGGATGTTTCTCTCGGGGATCCCAAGGATCAGATCGACGCCATTCTCGGTGTCCCCGAGGTCGACTGTGCAGTGGACGCCGTCGGCTTCGAAGCACGTGGGCATGGCGAAGGCGCCAGTCGCGAAGCGCCGGCAACCGTGCTCAACTCCCTCATGGATCTGACGCGTGCTGCGGGAAAGCTAGGAATACCGGGGCTTTACGTGACCGGTGATCCCGGAGGAGTCGACGAAGCGGCCAAGATTGGCTCGCTCTCTCTGCGCCTCGGACTTGGGTGGGCGAAGTCGCAGTCGTTCACGACTGGGCAGTGTCCAGTGATGCGGTACCACCGATCGCTGATGTCCGCGATCCTCAACGATCGGGTGCAAATCGCCAAAGCTGTGAATGCCACGGTCATCACACTCGACGAAGCCTCCAAAGGGTATGCCGATTTCGACCGAGGCGCGGCAAAGAAGTTCGTGCTCGATCCAAACGGCCTCGTGAAGTAGCGGCCGTGTCTGATCCGACCGGAGGCACGCGAACAACCGAACGCGATCGGCTCGACGTGCTACAGCAGCAGCTCGAGTTCCTCCTCGCGAAAGAAGAGATTCGCGACGTGCTCTACCGCTATGCCCGCGGCGTCGATCGCAAGGATGCCGACTTGCTCAAATCCTGCTATCACGCCGAAGCGATCGACGCACACTGGTCGTTCATCGGCAATGCGCACGAGTTCGCCGACGAAATCCTCAAGCCTCACCAAATGGGACAGGTCCCGCTCTACAAACACTTCATCACCAACATCCTGATCGAAGTCTCAGGTGACCGCGCGTTCTGTGAGAGTTCTTATCTCTTCACGCAAACCCTCCAGTTGAACAGCGAACGATCGGCTGCGATGACGAACGAGGGCCGCTACCTCGACATCTTCGAACGCCGGAACGGCGAATGGCGCATTCTCTTCCGACTGCTCGTACCGGAAGCCGGAGGCTGGTCGCTGCCGATCCCAACTCCTGGCCCGAGTGGCGGTGCGGGGCCCGACGAACGCCAACGCGCGGGATCGTTCCCAGACGATCCCGTGTATCGAGGCTTCGCGCTCGCGGAAATCCTGCCAAACAACTTCCGGACGACTGCAGACAACTGGTCAGCCGCACGGGACCACCTTCGTCAACTCGTCGAGAAGGGATCCGATCGACAATGAAGCTTGATGGGAAAGTGGCATTGATCATTGGAGGGGCGTCAGGTCTTGGCCGCGCCTCGGCCGACGCGTGCGCGGCCGAGGGCGCGCACGTAGTGGTCGCAGATCTGAATGACGCAGGCGCGCAAAAGGCCGCCGCCCAGATCGCGTCAGACGGCTGCTCGGCCGGTTCCGTCCAGGTCGACGCCACCGACGAAGAATCGGTTCGGCAAGCGATCGTCTCCACGGAGACAAAACACGGAAGGCTCGACATCCTCGTCAATAGCGCCGGCGGCCCACCACCGGCCGGCTACGAGCTGGAAACCTGGCACTTCCTGGTGGATATCTACCTGAAGGGCCCGTACTACGCCTGCAAGCACGGCATCGCGGCAATGGAACGCAGCGGTGGGGGCGCAATCGTCAACATCTCATCGATCGCCGGTGTCAGTGGATCCATCGGTCCAACAGTTGCGGAGACCGGATATCCGGCCGCCAAGCATGGCGTGGTGGGGCTGACGCGCACGATCGCTCTGGCCTACGCACACAAGAACATTCGCGCGAATGCCGTGTGCCCTGGCTACATCGATACACCGATGACTCGTGAGATCTTCGGCGACCCGCACAGCGCAACCAGCCAAGCACACATCAACGAGAACCTCCGCGTCCCAATGCGTCGCTGGGGTCAGCCCTCAGAGATCGGCAAAGTCGTCGCGTTCCTCGTGTCCGACGACGCGTCGTTCATCACTGGTCAACCAATCATCGTCGACGGCGGCTTCATGGCCCGGTGAGCGAGGTCGGCTCCTATCACCAAGTAACGAGAGGATTCGCATTGCACCGACACAGCGTCCTTCCAGCTGGCTGCAACTCGAGCGCGAGCCACTCGTGAGCGCTCGGATGCGCTTCGGTGCGTTCATGGCGCCGTTTCACGCCGAACTCGAACAGAACCCGACACTTGCCTTTCGACGTGATCTCGAGACGGCACAGCTTCTCGACCGCCTCGGATACGACGAGGTGTGGTTCGGAGAGCACCACTCGGCCGCCGTCGAGTTGATCGCATCTCCCGAGATCTTCTGTGCGTGGGTCGCGGCGCAGACCTCCCGCATCAAAGTTGGCACCGGTGTTGTCTCACTCCCGTATCACAACCCTTTCTGGGTCGCGGACCGGGCGATCCTGCTCGACCACCTGACGCGCGGGCGTTTCATGCTCGGTATCGGGCCGGGAATCCTCGCGACCGATGCGGCGATGATCGGCCTCGACGTCGCGGGGTTGCGTGACTACTTGAAGGAGGACTTCCGCGTCCTCATGCACCTTCTGCGCTCCGATGAACCGCTCAGCATCGACACCGGCCGCTACCGACTCGTCGAAGCGCAATGCCAGCTCGATCGCTACAGCGACTTCGACATCGCTCTCGCGTCGATCACAACTCCTTCGGGTCCTTTGCTGGCTGGGGAGTACGGCGTGGGCTTACTTCAACTGTCGGGCCTTACGCCCGAAGGCATGGCTATCCTCCCACACCATTGGGACGTCATGACCCGGCAGTCCGCACAGTTCGGCACAACGATCGATCGCGACAACTGGCGTGTTGTCGGCATCATGCATATCGCCGACACGAAAGAGCAAGCGATCGAGGACGTGCGCTTCGGCATGATGCACTACTTCGATTACATTCAAGTGACACAAGGCCTCACCGATTACTACCAGGGCAAGACATTCGACGAACGAATCGAGTGGGCGATGAGCTCGGGCACTGCCTTGATCGGTACGCCTGACGATGCAATCGCAAAGATCGGCGAGCTCGTCGACGCGTCATCGGGCAACGTCGGAGCGTTTCTCTTCTGGGCGCATGAATGGGCATCTCCAAGAGCGACACACCACAACTACGAGCTATTCGCGCGTCGAGTGATGCCGGCTTTTCAAGGAACGACACAACGGCTCGCCGAGGCGACAAGGGTCGGTTCAAGGAAACTTCCCGAAATGAATGTCCGGTCGTTCGCAGCGGTGGCCAACTTCATGGAATCGCACCAGACGAACGCGCCTCGCGAGGCATGACCTTCCGTCGTCGACGTC
>JBDSMH010000147.1:0-27321 GCA_039915945.1 Acidimicrobiales bacterium
CGATCCCCATGCCCACCGAAATGAGCGCGCCAACCACCAGGGCAATTACCGACCGGCGCACGGAGACCCCTCCTCGAAGTTCATATGCAGAGTAACGGAGCAAGCCCGCGATCGGAAATACCGCTTATCTCAACTTTTGTTGGTGGTCGACTCCCGCCGGCGGCAGTCAACCACCAAGAGAACGAGTCGGTACGTCGAGGCGATACAGCTTGGCGGCGTTGTCGCAGAGGATCTTGCGCTGGATTGCCTCGGGCTGGGCTCCAAGCGACTCGGCCACCCGCTCGCGGATGTTGCCGTAGAGACACGTGGGGTGGGGGAAATCGGTCTCGAACAACACGTTGTCGACGGGGATCGTGTCGAACATGTGCGTGGGTGCGTACTGCTCGAACCAGAAGCAGCTGTACACCTGGCGGGCGAAGTACTCGGAAGGCATGAGGTCCCACTGGCTGGTGCGGTCCTTGCGCCCCTCGAGATAGCTGTAGTCGACCGCCTCGAGCACGAACGGAATGAAGCCGATACCGGACTCGACCGACACGAACTTGAGGTCGGGGAAGCGGGGGAGCACGCCGCAGGTCAACAGATCGGCGATCTGTTTGCCATTGCCGAGGAACAGCGACACCGACGAATAGGCGTAGGTCGCGGCGCTGCCGTGCGCGGCGAGGCGGTCGGGCGTGAACGTAGAAGCGGTGTCACCAGATCCGATGTGGAAGTGGATCGGCAACTGCGCTTCTTGCGCGAGCGACCACAACGGATCCCAATGGGAGTCCCCGAGATGCGGCAGGCCGAAGCGTGACGGCTCGCCGGTGAACAGCACGCCCTTGTGCCCGGCGGCGATGCCGCGCTCGACTTCGGCCACCGTCGCGTCGAGGTCCCAGAACGGTGTTGATATGACCGTCACGTATCGCTTCGGATCGACGGACACCCAGTCGCGCAACCAGTCGTTGTACGCCCGAACGCAGATCAATTTGAGCTCGTCGTCTTTGATCTGCAAGAAGCGTTGGCTGCCGAAGCCGGCCACGTTGGGATAGATCACCTGGGCCCAGATGCCGTTGGCATCCATGTACTCGACGCGCGCCGCGGCGTCGTATGACGCGGGATGACATTCGTCGAGCGTCGCCGGTGAGTTGGGAAATACGTCGCGATACCCGGCCATGGCAGTCACGCCCACGGTGTAGAAGTGCTCGCCTTCGAGTGACCAGACGTCTTGGCCCTTGTCGTTGCGTTCGAACTTGGGTACCGAGTCGCGATAGCGACGCGGCACTCTCTCGCTCCATACATCTGGCGGCTCGGTGACATGGGTGTCGCTGTCGACGATCCAGGTGCGGTCGAGAATTGTGCTCTCTGTGCTCATCCTCCAACGGTAGTGCGTTGGGTCGTTCGGTTCATTTGTGGTGCCGTTCGGCCCCGGCCACTTTCTTTGGCTCAACAACGCGGCAGGCATCGTCGATAGTCAGAACACGGCGGGCAAGCACTTCCCCAAGGCACCCCCCGGTCATTCCGGAGGTATCGAAACCCCCCATCGATGCCACGGCAAGCGGACGGCACGTCCCCGCTCTCCCCCCAAGGGCGGGGCGTGTGCCGTTTTGGCGGGGCTTTGCGGGGACTTTTCGGTGCTGCGGGGCGGGGCGCCACCGCTCAGAGGTCACTGCGGGATACCTTGGCGTCCGCTGTGCGTCCCCTGCTCCTCCTGATTCGCTTCCTCGCCATCGTCGTGGCGGGGTCGGTCTTCCTGTCGGCGGGTGCCGTCGTGATCGCCCCTCGCGTCGCGGACGTCTTCACCGCCAACTCGTCGGTGCCGAAAGAGATAAGCCTCGACAAGCTCGCCGCGACCTCGTTGGTCTTCGACGCCGGGAATGGTTACCTCGGGCAGTTGAAAGGCGAGATCAATCGCAAGCCTGTGCAGTTGCAGTACATCTCCGACAAAGCCGTCAAAGCGGTGCTCGCCGTCGAGGACAGCGACTTCTACCAACACAACGGCGTCAATGCGCGAGCCATCACGCGGGCCTTGCTGCGCAACGTGGCCGCCGGCGGTGTGCAACAGGGTGGCTCGACGATCACCCAACAGTTGGTGAAGCTGTCAGTACTCGATGACGCCAGCCGCGACTTCCTCAATCGCAAAGTGCCCGAGGCGGTGCTGGCGTTGCGGCTCGAAGAAAAGATGACCAAAGACGAGATCCTCGAGGCGTATCTCAACACGGTCTACTTCGGCGGCGGTGCGTATGGCATCCAAGCCGCGGCCGAGACGTACTTCAACAAGTTCTCGGGCGACCTCGACTGGCCCCAGAGCGCGCTGTTGGCGTCGATGATCAACAACCCCAACCGCAACGACCCGACCATCAACCCCGAGCGCGCCATCCAGCAACGCTCCCTCGCATTGCGCCGCTTGACCGACACGAAGTACATCACCGAAGAGCAAAAGGCCGAGTACGAACTGGTCAAGTTGCCGGATCGTCGCTACGAACCGGTCGCGCCCCGCGACAAACTCGAAGACGGATACTTCCTCGAAGAAGTGAAGCAGTCACTCCTCAACGAACCGGCGCTCGGCAAGACATTCGAAGAGCGCAGAGACCTGTTGTTCACCGGCGGATTGCGCATCTATACGACGATCGATCCCAAGGCGCAGTTCGCGGCCGAAGCCGCGGTTCGCAACAACCTGCCGGCGGACGAACGTGATTTCACCGCTGCGCTCGCGGCGATCGAACCGGGCACGGGAGCGATTCGCGCAATGGTCGGCGGACCCGGCTTCGACCGGTTGGAGTTCAACATCGCCACTTCGAAAGGTCGTCAGACCGGATCGTCGTTCAAACCGTTCGTGCTCGCCGCCGCGATGGAGCAGGGTTTCGTTCCGACCGACACCCTCGATGGCACCGGACCGTGCGTGTTCGACAACAAGGGTTCACCCGAGCCGATCTATGTCGCCGAGAACTTCAACGGCGACCCCGGTGGGTTCGGTTCGATCGAGCAGTTGACCCTCAAGTCGAGCAACTGCGGGTACCTCCGTCTCGGTCAGGCGGTCGGCATCACCAACGTCATCGCCACGTCCAAGGCGCTGGGTTTGCAGGCCCCGCTGCAAAACGTGCTCTCGCTGCCGCTGGGCGTCGTCGACGTCACGCCGCTCGACATGGCCGCGGCGTACAACTCCTTCGCCAACGACGGCAAGCGAGCCGAGCCGTACTACGTCGCACGGGTCGAGGATCGTTCCGGCAAGGTGCTGTTCGAACACAAACCACAGATCACGCGGGGTGTCTCGACGCAGACGGCGCGGGAAGTGACGCAGGTGCTCGAAGGCAATGTGCAGAGTGGCACGGGCACCCGGGCCGGCCTCGCGGCGCAGCCGGCTGCCGGCAAGACCGGGACGACCAGCGACTACACCGACGCATGGTTCGTCGGCTACACGCCGTATCTCACCACGGCGGTGTGGATGGGTAACGCCAGCGCACCGGTGCAGATGCGCGGCGTCGGAGGCCTCGCGACGGTCACCGGTGGCACGTTCCCCGCGCAGATGTGGGGTGACTTCAACAACGCCTACCACGAAGGCAAACCGGTCAAGGCGTTCCCCGAGCCGACTCGGGCAACGCGCGGCGGCCGTGATCTGCGCACGACCGAGCAGCTTATCCGCGCCAACAATTGCGGCAACGAGCCACTGACCATCGACAGCGACGGTGACGGGCGCCTCGACCTGTGCGTCCCGCCGACAACGACCACGTTGCCGCCGCCGACGACAGTCGGATCCCCAACGACCACGAGACCGGGCACGCCGACAACAGCCGCGCCGCCGACATCACGATAGAAAGAGCGGATGTCCTCTTCGCTGGCCCGACTACTCGATCTTCAAGAGCTCGACATCTCGATCGACCAGCTGCGGCACCGGCGGGTCAATCTGGCACAGCGAGCCGAGCTCAAACGCCTCGCGGCAGCGGCCACCGACGGGGCCAAGGCAATCCAGCCGGTCGTCGACGAGCGGTCGGTGCTGGCCAAACAAGAAAAGCGCCTCGAAGACGACGCGGCAACGGTCAACGACAAGGCCACGTCCGAGAACAAGCGGTTGTACTCCGGCTCCGTGACCTCGCCCCGCGAGCTCCAGGCGATCCACGAGGAGATCGAATCGCTCAAGCGGCGCCAGCGCGAGCTCGAAGACCATGCCCTCGACCTGATGGTGCAAATCGAGCCGCTCGACGCCACGATCGCTGACAGCGAGCGGGCACAGCTCGAACGCGACGCCCAAGCCGAGGCCACGACCGATCAACTCACCATCGCAGAGGCCGAGATCGACGCGGAGCTCGATTCGTTCGCCGGGAAACGGACGGCCGTGGTCGCCGAACTCGATCCGTCGGTCGTCGCGCAATACGAGTCGCTGCGCGTGAGTTTCGGCGGCGTGGCCGTTGCCCGGCTCGAGCAAGGCTCGTGCAAGGGCTGCCACATCAAGCTCTCGTCGGTCGAGTTCGACCGGGTCAAACACGAGCCGATCGATGCGGTGGTGCATTGCGAGCACTGCGGCCGCATCCTGATTCGCTGAGCACCGCCACCCAACGATGTTCATCTGGTTTGCGGCTGCGTCGTTCTTGATCGTGGTGATGGTCTTCGACAGCCCGGCGGTCGACTATCGCATCGTGATGCTGGGCGGGGTCCTCCCCGTGTTCGAGGGCGTGGTCGGGGGCCCGTGGGTGCTGCACACGCTCGCCGGTTGCGTTGCGGTCTTCGTGATCGTCGTGGTCACGACGTGGGGCCGGCGCCTTGTCGCCCGGCGCGCCATCGGGCTGCCGATCGGTCTGTTCCTCCATCTCGTGCTCGATGGCACGTGGACGAACAGTTCGCTGTTCTGGTGGCCCTTCGGCAGTGGGCCTTCGCTCGGTGACGGTCGCATCCCCGAGTTCGATCACCTCGGCGTTTCTGTCGCACTCGAGGTGCTCGGCGTGGTGATCGCCGTCTTCCTGATTCGTCGCTACGAACTGGCCCAGCCTGCGCGTCGCCGTGCGTTCATCCGCACGGGGCGACTGGGCCGCGACGTGATGCGGCTCAACCGAACCGACTGAGCGGGATCAGCGCTTGGCGGCGACGAAGCGGGCGGCGACGGTGCCGTCTTCGCTCATCTGGATCTCGAGGCGCTTGTCCCGAAGAAGTGCCGCACGGGCAGCGGAGCGCTGCACCAGCGGGATGAGGAGGTCCACCGTGCGATCGATCGCGACTGCGGACTTGATGTCTGTCTCGGTGATCGTTGCGTTGGTCATGCAACATATATCGGGGGGCCTGTGGAAAACGTTGAGCGAGTGCCTCCTTGCGACCTATCACGATGATCCAGACGGCCCGCGCCACGGGCCGCGGCGGCGTTGGAGCGGGTCGATGGCGTGGGCTCATCGACCCACGCGTATGGCCCGAGCGGCCCCTCGGAGCGGAGATGAGGCCCGAGCGGCCCCCCGGACGGAGATGAGGCCCGAGCGGCCCCCGGACGGAGATGAGGCCCGAGCGGCCCCCGGAGCGGAGATGAGGGCCATACGGTGCGCGATCATGGACATCGAGGCGCCGCCCGCGTCTCGAAACCGGGGGGCCAGCCATGATCAACACCAATCTCGCCGCCATCGTCGGCCATGTCGATGACGCCACGGTGCCGTGGATGGACGGCGGCAACCACCTCTACAAGATGCTGCGGGTCGAGCGAGGTACGGGTCTGCGGGTGCTGCGGGTGCAACTGCCGGCCGGGTTCCGAGCGCCGCGTCATCGCCATACTGCGGACACGATCGGGTTCACGCTGTCGGGGGCGTGGGGCTACGAAGAATACGGCAGTCGTTACGAGGCGCAGTCGCTCATCTACGAACCCACGGGTTCGATTCACACGCTCGTCGTGTTCCCCGACAACGAGGAAGTCACCGATGTCGTGTTCATCGGGCGCGGCGGCAACATGACGCTCGACGAGAATGACAACGTTGTGGCGGTCAGTGATAGCGAGACGTTGCTCGAGGAGTACTACCAGCGTTGTGACGCGGCGGGTGTGCCGCGACCCACGCACATCGAAGCCTGACCGAGGAGATACCGCACGATCATGCAAGCCGATCTGGTCATCAAGGGCGGCACGATCGTCGACGGCACCGGTGCCCAACCGTTCATCGGTGACGTAGCCGTCAACGAAGACCGCATCGTTGCGGTCGGCCAAGGCCTCGACGGTCGCGAGTCAATCGACGCGACCAACCGCATCGTCGCACCAGGTTTCATCGACATCCACACGCACTACGACGCGCAGGTCGTCTGGGACCCAGGCTTGACGTCGTCGTGCTGGCACGGCGTCACATCGGTCGTGGCCGGCAACTGTGGGTTTTCGATCGCGCCGACGCGTCCCGAGCATCGTGGAGCGATCGTGCGCACGTTGCAAGCGGTCGAGGACATGTCCGAAAAGATGCTAAACGCCGGTATCCCGTGGAACTTCGAGACGTTCACCGAATACCTCGGTGCCGTCGATCGCAGCGGCATGATCCTCAACTTTGGTTGCTACGTCGGCCACAGCCCGGTGCGCCTGTATGTGATGGGCGACGAAGGCTACGAACGCGAAGCGACCGCGGACGAAATCGCGCGTATGCGTGTCGTCGTTGCCGATGCGATGCGCGCGGGCGCGCTGGGCTTCGCCTCTAGCTATTCCGCGAACCATCGCGGCGATCGCGGGTTGCCCGTGCCGTCGCGCAATGGCACTGCGGAAGAATTCGTGTCGATCGCGTCGGTACTCGGCGAACTCGGTATGGGCGTCGCGTGCTATGCGCCGGGTGTGCCGGTGTCGTATCGCGACAGCTACGAGATCCAACCGTTGATCGGGCGCCCGTTGATGTGGACGCCGATGCTCACCAGTTTTCCCGAGACCGACTACCGCGTGATGATGCAGCAGCATGCCGACGGTCGAGCGCGAGGCGCCGATGTGTACGCGCAAGTGACGTGCCTGCCCCTCAAGGTGCAGATCCACATGTCGAACCCGTACTATTTCCGCAGCGCCCCCGCGTTTCGTGACCTGCTCGGCCTATCCGACGCCGCCTGCCTCGCGGCGTACGCGGATCCTCAGTGGCGTGCCCAGGCATGGAGCCAGTTGCCTGCAGTGAAGCCGCCGGTGCTGTGGGAGCACTTCGAGCTGGCCGAGACTCCGTCGCATCCGCAGTGGATCGGCCGCAGCCTCGCCTCGATCGCGCGTGCACAAGGCGTCACCGAACTCGACGTGTTGTGCGACATCGCACTCGCCGACAAGCTCAACACGCGCTACAAGGTGATGCTCGGCAACTTCGAACAAGGACCCGTCGCGGCGTTGATGCAACAACCGGGCGCGGTATTCGGTCAGTCCGACGCCGGTGCGCATGTGGCGCAACTGTGCGACGCGAACATGGGCACCGACCTACTGGCCGACTGGGTGCGTGATCGCGGTGTGTTCACGCTCGAGGCGGCGATCCACAAGCTCACGTGGGAGCCCGCCAAGCTGTTCGGTCTCACCGACCGCGGTCGGGTGGCCGAGGGGTCGGCGGCCGATCTCGTCGTCTTCGATCTCGACACGTTGTCGCCCGGTCCGTTGCGGCGCGTTCGTGACCTACCCGGCGACGAAGAGCGCCTCATCGCGGACGAACCGGCGGGCATCGATCACATCTTCGTGAACGGCGTCGCGATCACGACGAACGGCGACTCGCGCGTGGCGACGATGACCGAACGCCCCGGCACGTTGTTGCGGGCGCGGCAGGAATAATCGTCCAGCGGTACATTGTGCCGAGGGAGGGCATGTGGCTCCGCAAATCGACTCGTTGTCGAATCACCGCATCGGCGTCGGCGACCCGATGCGCAGCATTTGCGTCCGCGGTTCCGGATTCCAGGGTGCCACCGCAGTGCAGGTCGGCGACCAGTGGGTCGAGTTCATCGTCGACGGTGACGAGATCATCACCGTGACACTCCCGCATCTCCTTGCGGGTACGACGCAATGGGTCATCGTCCACACGCCCGACGGCGCGTCGCCGTGCGTCGGCGACGGGCAGCTCATCACCGTCGATGACATCACCGACGTGCCTCCGGCCGAGCTCCGTATCGACGAGATGGTGCCGCCCACGATCAACCTCGGTAGATCCGACACCTATTGGTTGATGGGCACGGGCCTCTCGCAGGTGACCATGGCAGGGATCGGCAGCACACCCTGTCCGGTCGAGAGCTATGACGACACGCGCCTGATGCTGCACATCCCCGAGTGGGTCGAGGGGGCAGCCGACGGTGCGACGGTCGAGTTGCAAGTGTGCTCGCACGGCGCCAGCGCCAAGCTCAACATCATCTGCAACGCGCCGCTCAAAGAGCACGAAGAAGGGTGGCCGGTGCTCACCAGCGTCGAGCCCAATCGACTCGGTGTCGAAGGTGGTCGCATCATGCTGCAGGGCGCGCTTCGACTGGGTCAGCACCGTCGTCGTCGGCGACATTTCGTGCACGCTCGAGTCGACCAGTGAGGGCACGATCTATGCGATGGTGCCCTCACTCGAAGGCCACCGTGGCGAGACCCTGACGGTGACCGTGATCGATCCGTCGTATGCATCACCCGCAGGGAGTGTGGCGATCACCGTCGAGTGAGGTCAATTGGTCTTCAGTTGGAAGGCCCCGAGCGGCAGCGCCTTGACGTCGACGCAGAACGTCAGCGAGCACTTGCTGCAGCCGAGGCTGACCGGGTCGCCTTTGGAGACTTGCGCACTGCCCGCGGGAATCTGATTCGACACTTTGTCGATGATCGAGCAGTTAGGCGAGTTGCCCACGAGGCCGAGGGTGGTGAGCCTCTGCTGAGCCACTTGAATCGTGAGGCCCGCAAGATTGGGGACGGTCACCGGAGGGCCACCCGAAACGACCACGTCGATCGCGCTACCCAGGTTGGCCTGTGTGCCGACTGCCGGCTTGACCTCGATCACGGTACCGATCGCCGCGGTTGCCGAGGGCTTCTTCGAGACGGTACCGAGCGTGAGACCGGCGTCCTTGAGCTTCGCCAGCGCGGCCACTTGATCGAGCGTGACGACATCGGGCACTTTGCCGGTGGCGTCCATCACGAAGACTTGTAGCTGAACGACGATGCCCTCTTTTTCCCGCGGGGCGCACGCCTTGTTGGTTTCGATGACGGTGCAGCCGGCAACGGTGCCTTTGACCTTGTCATCCGTCGTCTTGGTGTTCTTGGGTGGCGATTGCACACCGAACCCGGCGGCGACGAGTTGCTTGCTCACTTCGGTGTACTCACCGGTGAGTGGTGGCATTGGCTTGGGCGGCGGCCCGTCCGAGAGCACGAGCTCGACCGTCGTACCGACGTCGACTTGTGTCGCGGAGGGCGGATTGGTGCGCACGACCAAACCCTCGGGGACGTCGCGGCTCTGCACCTTTTGCGCGCTGGTCGTCACCTTGAGCTTCAACGCCTCGAGCGTCTTCTTGCTGTCGTCCGCCGAAAAGGCCTGCACGTCCGCGACGGCGGTGCGACCGGGGCCGGCACTCATGGTGAGTCTGACGACCGATTGCTTGCGGGCCTGTGAGTTGGCCGCTGGTTCTTGCGCGAAGACCTTGTCCTTTTCACCTTCGCTCACGGCCTCGGGTGCTCTCTCCGCGACAAAACCCTTGGTCAGCAACTGCGTCGCGGCCTGATCGAAGGTGAGGCCGGTCACCTGCGGGACGGGAACGATGGCGTTGGCCGCCGCTTGTTGATCACTCTTGTTGAGCTCGCGGATCGTGAGCGGCACCCCGACGGCCAACAGCAGTACGAATACGGCGATCGCCGCTTTGGGTACCCAATGCGGGAACAGCGCGAGTTGATTGTTGCTGGCGTTGAGTTGCGTCGGTTCGCCGTTGGGCGGCGTCACGCTCACGGAGAACTGGTGGCGCTTTGGTGTGGCGAACCACAACCGTCGCCGCGGTGCGGCGACGACGCGCACGAATGCCTGCTGAGCCGGTTGCAAGCCCGCATACGGCGGATCGAAACTGATCTTCAACTTGTCGGCGGGATCGGCGCCGGTGAAGTTGACATTGGCCGGCACGTTGCCGTCATTGCTGACGATGAGCTGATGTTCACCGGCCCGCTTGGACTCGGTTTCGAATGGCGACAGCGTCGAGTTGAGAATCGTGAAACCGTCGATGTCGATCGACGCCTGTAGCGCGGCGATCACCGAGTGATCGACCGACGACGTGATCGACACGGAAATCGGCGTGCGTCCTGCCGGTGTCGTCGAGATGCGCGGTGGTCGGATGGTGATGAGGCAGCGCTGTTCGGAATCGACGTCGAGGTTGACCTGCGGTGGATCTACGGACACCCACGACGCGGGGATGCCGCCGACGCTGATGACGAATTGTTCGACGACGGTGCCGCCGTTACGCACGATCATGTTGAGGTCGCACTTGCCGCCCGGCTCTACGCGGGCGTGATCGGTCTCGAGTCGCGCGAGCACGCGTTGCGTCGGCGCGCCGGGATTGACCGGACGCGGTTTGGCTGCGGGCGCACTCGGCACCTGCGCCGTGGGGGCTTGGGGCGGGCGATAGGCGGGCGGCTGCGGGGGGACGGCGCCGTGCATCGGCGGCGGTGGCGGGGGCTGCCCGGGCGCGGCGGCGCGTGCGCTCTGCCATCCGAGGAACGCGCCGCACGATCGGTTGACGCAGAACTCCGCGTCAGCGGGGTTTTCCTGGCCGCAGGTTTGGCATCGGGGAGCTTCCACGAATCGTCTCCTTGGATCTCGTATCGCCGAAGCGTTCGGAAGGCCGGGCCCAAGCGTAGGTGTTTCGTTGAGCGCTTGCGGAGCGTTCGTTGAGTGCCTTCGTCCATCATGCGGAGGCGCGAGGCGTTCGTCATTTGGGAATGGGTGCTCGATGGGTCCACGGTTGGCCGTTTTCGTACGGGGAGATGATCCGATTTCGGAAGCGGGCGTGGCCACTCAGCTGCGAGGGCGGCCCGAGGTGGCGCTCGTCGACCACGAGCACTTGGCCGATGTGGCGATCGTGGTGGTGGACGGCGTTACCGACGACGTGGCCCAGACGGTGCGGCGCCTCAAGCGAGAGGGCGGTCCCGCAGTCGTCCTCGTGGTGTCGACGGTGGACGATCGCTGCCTCATGCACGCCCTCGAACTCGGAGCCGCCGGCCTGCTGCGCCGGCGCGAGGCAACGCCCGAGGCGCTCGTGAGCGCGGTCGACCACGCGGCACGCGGCGAAGGCACGCTCGCGCCCGATCTGCTCGGTTCGCTCATGCGGCAGGTCGGACGATTGCAGCGCGAGATACTCGCGCCCCGCGGCATGGGTCCGGCCGGCTTCAGCGAGCGCGAGGTGATGGTGCTGCGTCTGCTGGCCGAAGGACTCGACACCGAAGAGATCGCGGAGCGGCTGTGCTATTCGCAGCGCACGATCAAGAACGTCATCCACCAGGTCATCACGCGTATGTGCCTCAAGAACCGATCACACGCCGTCGCCTACGCCATGAAACTCGGCATCATCTGAGCTGGCACGCGCCGGGGCGGTGGGGCGTTCTGGGCTCTCGTAGCTCTCGCGGCGGACGCTGGTCGCGCCGGCGGGTTCGCCGTTCTCGGCGCAGTTGTCGTTGAATATGCGGGGAACTGCGCTAAGAACACCGGTCCCGGACCATCTGCTGACGATTCGAGCGTGCCTCGGTGACTTCGCTCACGACGCCGTCCGACGATCGACAAAGCCGTCGCCAAGTGAACCGCAGCGGAAGCCACCCCGCGATAGCCAGCAGGTTCTGTCTCCATCGATCACGCTCGAACGGATTGCGGGCCGAGTGGACTCCAAAGCCATCGCCTTCCATGAAGATCGACAACTCTGGGTACGCGGCATCCAGGTAAAAAGTGTGGCCGGCGATCTCGACTCGGTACTGGCGAATGGGAGGTGGCAGCCCTGCTTGGCGCAAGATCTTGAAGAGCAGGGTTTCGAGGTCACTTTCCGCAGGCGCGAGTGACGGGTCGCGGTCAACGAGTAACGATCGCAACGCGGCAATGCCCGGACGTCCTTGGGTGGCGAGTTCGAAAAAACGGCGGACGAGACGATCGATGGTGGTGATCCTCGCGACGAGAGCCCTCTCCAGTGCATTCTCGAGCATGTCGGGTCGAATAACGGCGCCAACATCGATGAGCGTGCGCGTCGCGGATGTACTCCGTACACCGTTGATCCACTGAGTATCTCGCCGCTGCAAATCAGCGGACCGATGGGTGATGAAGTCGGAGCGGTTGCTTTTTGTTGGTCCGACGGTGATCTCGGGGCGCGACGGAGGCGAGTCGAGGAGTCCCAGAAGGTGCGCTGCGCTGCGGTGCGAGGCGACGCCGCCAGTGGCAAGCGTTGCTGCTTGGAGCCTGACGGCACCGGTCAGCGGTGCTCCGGCAACGAGGAAGACTCCTCGATGCAGCGAAGACAGCCGCGTACTACGGACACATGAGTCGATCTGACTGTTGGAAAGTCCGGCCGATACCAGCTGTCCACGAGTAACAACGCCTGACTGCGACTGCGCCCATCGGGCGAGGCTTCGTTCGAACTCCGCATCCACGCGCACTATCAAAGCGCGCCCCTGTGACAGTTTCGGTTGCGCGGGAGCAACTCTGACTGACGCGACGGGCAACGTGCACCCCGTCCGTCAACGGCAAAGTGAGGACGCGGTCCCATCCGCAAGCCGCCCCCTCAGGACGGTTCCTTCAGCGGAAGGCCGGACTTCGCCCCACGGCCCGAGATATCAAAAACCCAATCGTTGACGATCCTTCGAAGGAGTCGACGGTCCTCGCGAGTGGCGAGTTCCGGGGACTGCCCGTCGATAGCCAGAAGCTCGTCTATAAAACGCTCGATGTCGTCAGGTGGTTCCGCCCGGAGCGCGGACGAGTCGCCGTACATGCCCCACCCATACCGAACAACGAGGTCATCGAAGATGCCATCGATGCGCGTCGTCGGCTTGTACCCCACATGGCGAGCGTACGCATTGTCGCGTGAGTCTGGGAATTGTCTGGCGGCGAAGCCGCCGATCCGCTACGGCGGAGCTGCAGAACTACGTGGGTTCGCGGCGGCGGACGGAGGTCCACTTGCGGTTTTCGAGCGGGACGCGGTTGTCGTCGGGCGTGGCGGCACTCGGCTGCGCTCCGTTGCCACCTTCGCGGCTGACGCCGAGGTCGAGGATCTCCGCCGGCGGCGCGATCTCGGTGATGGGGGCGGGGAGTACCGGCACCACCAACGTGAGATCGATCGTGGTGCGGTATCCCTCTTCGCCGACCCGCGTGGTCTCGGGGATCGTCGCGCCGGCGGGGCGCGCCTTCGCAATTTGCAGTGGCACCGAGAGTCCGGCTGCGCGCAGGTCTTCCGGGAGCCCGTCGCTGGGCAACGAATCGGCGTCGACGCCGCCTTTGAGCATGCGACCGAGCAATTGGTGCTCGATCGCGGCATCGGCAACGACCACGCTGAGCTGATACGAGAGCACGAACCGGCGCGGCGCGCCTTGGCGGGCGACTACCCGACCGTTCTCGTCGCGTATGTCCTCTACGTAGTTGCTGCGCGTCGATTCTTCTTCGACGATGTCATAGAGCGCGGCTGCGACGAGCGGTCGTTTCTGATTCTGCTGCTCGGGCGGCACGCGAAAAGTCACGTCGACTTGCGTCGGTTTGAGCACTGACTTGAGCCACGCCTCGAGCGCGCGGTCGATCTCGTCGATCACTCGTCCAGCATGCCGCGTCGAACGCGTGGGCGACAGCTTCGGACGACGCGATCACCGTGCAACAAGTGGTTCCCTTTCGGGCAACGCGCGGCCGGGATAGCGCTGCCCGAAAGGGCAACGAACGGTTCCCTCAACTCGGCCCCGACAGTCAGGCGCGATTGCCCTCTTGGCCCGCAATATGCGAGCAACGTCTCTCCCGAGGAGGAGCTGTGCCGACATATCTGTCACCCGGCGTGTACATGGAGGAGGTTTCCTCCGGCTCGAAGCCGATCGAGGGAGTCGGCACCGCAGTCGCCGGCTTCGTTGGATTCGCCGCCAAAGGACCCGCCCACCAACCGACGCTCGTCACCAACTGGACGCAGTACACCGCGACATTCGGTGACTTCATCGAAGGATCGTTCCTCGCTCACGCGGTGTACGGCTACTTCTTGAACGGCGGTGGCGCGGCCTATGTCGTGCGCGTCGGCGGCGACGACGAAGCCGCGGTCGCGGCGAGCGCCGAATTGCCGTCTGCGTCCGACGGAACGAAGAAGCCGCTGGTTGCACGAGCGCTCGAAGCGGGGTCCGACGGCGAAGGCATCTCCGTCGAGGTCACTGACGCGTCGGAACCGGCTGACGACACGTTCAAAGTGATCGTGCGGGCGCCGGGCAAGCCCGAAGAAGTCTTCGACAACGTCACCACCAAACGGTCGCCGAACAACATCGTGACGCGTGTGCGGGCCGAGTCACGGCTGATCGCACTCGAAGAGACCAAGGGCGGTAGCCCCGCCTTGGCGAACGGGTCCGTCACGCTCGGTGGTGCGGCTGCTCCGCTCGCAACGCGGATCGACGCCGACGACTATGTCGGTAACTCGGCCGACCGCACGGGCTTTGCCGGTCTCGAAGCGATCGACGAAGTCACGATGCTGTGTGTGCCCGATCTGATGGCTGCGCATTGCCGCGGCCTGATCGACGGTGAAGGCGTCAAGGCAGTGCAGCTGGCGATGATCGCGCATTGCGAACTGATGGCCGACCGGGTTGCCATCCTCGATCCGCCTCCCGGCCTCAACGCACAACAGATCAAGGAGTGGCGCGTCGATCTCGCGGGCTACGACTCGAAGTACGCGTCGCTGTACTGGCCGTGGGTCAAGGTGATGGATCCGTTGCAGGGCAAAGCGGCGTTCATCCCACCGAGCGGTCACATCGCCGGTATCTGGGCCCGCAACGACGACACGCGTGGTGTGCACAAGGCACCGGCCAACGAGGTCATCCGCGGTGCGATTTCGCTCGAGCTGCAAATCACCAAGGGCGAGCACGATCAACTCAATCCTGTCGCCGTGAACTGCATCCGCTCGTTCCCGGGGCAAGGCATTCGCATCTGGGGCGCCCGCACGCTGTCGAGCGATCCCGAATGGCGCTACCTCAACGTGCGCCGTCTCTTCAACTACGTCGAAGAGTCGATCCTGCAGGGCACCAACTGGGTCGTGTTCGAACCGAACGACTCGAAGCTGTGGGACTCGGTCAGGCGCACCGTCACGATGTTCCTGCGCCGTGTGTGGCGCGACGGCGCACTGTTCGGCGCGACACCGGCCGAGGCGTTCTACGTCAAGTGCGACGCGGAGAACAATCCTCCGGAAAATCGCGATGCGGGCATTCTCACTTGCGAAATCGGTATCGCACCGGTGAAGCCGGCCGAGTTCGTCGTGTTCAGGATCTCTCAGTTCTCCGGCGGCGCCGGCCTCGAAGAGTAGAAGGGCTAGGACCACATGCCACCAGCACAATCAGATGCGCTCACTGCGGCACGATTCTCCATCACGATCGATGGCTACGAGATCGCGTCGTTCTCCGAACTCCAGGGCATCACCACGTCGGTCGAGGTCGTCGACTTCGTCGAATCGTCCGACAAAGAAGTCATCATCAAGAAGCTCCCGGGTCGGAAGAATCCACCGACCCTCGTGCTCAAGCGAGGCAAGAACGCGGGCATGGAACTGTGGGGCTGGCACGAAGCAGTGCTCGCCGGCAACATGGCGGCCGCCCGCAAGAGCTGCTCGCTCGTCATGTACAACGTGGAGGGCAAGCCGGTCGCCCGGTATCACCTCGAGCACGCGTGGCCGTCCAAGATCGAGATCGGCGCACTCAAGGCCGGAGCCAGCGAAGTGTTGATGGAGACCGTCACGATGGTCTGTGAACACATCCAGCGGGTCGCGCCGTGACGACGACCATCGCCCGACCGCAGTTGCAGACGGAGTTCTCGTTCGTGCTGCCGCGTGGGTATGTCGACGGCGAAGGGGTGGTGCATCGCGAAGGTTCGATGCGACTGGCCACCGCGCGCGACGAGATCTACCCGCAGTCCGATTTCCGTGTGCGCGACAACCCGGCGTATCTCACGGTGCTGTTGTTGACGAGGACGGTGACCAAGCTCGGGTCATTGTCCGAGGTGGACAGCTACGTGGTCGAGAGCTTGTTCGCGTCGGACCTCGCGTTCTTGCAAGACCTCTATCGCCGCATCAACCAAGACGGCCACACCCACGCGTCGCTGACATGCCCGTCATGTGCTCACGAGTTCACGGTGGACATCACCGGTGGTGCCAAGGGGGAATCGTGACGTACGCGCCCGACCGTTTGTTCGAAGAGGTCGCGTACGTTGCCTACTACCTCCATTGGCCGCTCGACTCGATCCTCGATCTCGAGCACCCCATCCGACGCCGGTTCATCGAAGAAATCGGTTCGATCAACCAGCAGCGCGAGGACTGAGCAGGCAGCACCATGCGCTGGCCGTTTCGTTCGAAGAGCGACCCCTTTCCCGGGGGTGAGACTGACGCGTCGTCAGGTGAACTGAACGCGCTCGCGTTCGCATCGTCGCGGCCAAGCAGGGATTGGACATCGCTGCCGCCGGCGCCGATTGCGATCTCGTCGCAACCGCCACGCACGATCGTGGGCACCACCAGCGCGATCCGGCGTCCGATCGGCTTTCGTGAACACCGCGATGTCACCGAGTACGCCGTCGTCGGGGTGGTCGAGGGCTTGGCCCGCGCCACGCCTCGTGCCACCGCCGCACGCGCGTTGCCCGAGGCGCCGATCCGCGAGGCTTCGGTCTTGCCGGTGATGACCGTGCGCACGCTGCGCGCGTCACCGGTATCGCCGGCACCGGGCGAATTCGGACTCACGTCCAGCAGCTCCGTCACCTTCGCCCGACCGGCCGTCGAACGGCCCGGTCCAGCTGGTGCGCCGGCACCGGGCCGCGCCGACACCGGCCCCGCCGGCGAGTCACCGGTCGCTCGTCATTTGCCGCGTCAATCGCTTGCGCAATCGCGCCGGCTCGGTCTCGGCCCCGCCTTTCATGGCGCGCTGCCCGACGCGATGGTGCACGATCGCCTCGATCGCGCGGCTGACGCTGAAGAAGATCGTCCGGCCGAGACCGAACGTGTGCCCGATGACTTGCGCACGATCATGCGCGCCGCGTACGGCGACGACGTCGGCGACCAGTTGGTGCGGCGCGGATCCGACGCGACCGAAGAGGCGCGGCAGCTAGGTGCGCGTGCATTCGCGCGCGATGGCGAAGTGTTCGTGCCGATCGACGCCGGCCCACTCGACGAAGCGCCGGCGAAGAGCCTGCTCGCGCACGAGTTGACGCATCTCGTACAACAGCGTCGCCGCAGCGCGCCGCTCCCGACCGAGGGATCGCCGGAAGGCCGTGCGCTCGAAGCCGAGGCACAGCGCTCCGAGCGATTCGTACGCGGCGACCCCGGTGCGCCGGCGCCGGGCCCGATGACGACGGTGTCGTTCGACCATGACGCCGATGAGTTGGCCGACACGCAGCGATTCGTGAGCGAGCTCGTGCACCGCGGTGTCGCCGAGCCCGACGGCAGTGGTGGTGTGCGCTTCCTGTGGGGGCATGGCAGCGGTGGCCACGTGCAGCGCGCCACCGAGCCCGCGGCCCCGGCGACCGGGCAGGCGGGCATGGGCTCGCGTGTTTGGACGGCGGTGTCGAGCACGTTCACCGACGACATCGTGGAGGCGGCCGAGGCGCCGTGGGGAATCACCACGGAGGAAGCCGAGAAGTCGGGTGGCTCGGGCGTCGACTCGGTCGCGCGGGAGCAGAGCCGGCAGCAACTGCGGGACAAGTTTCATTCGACCCGGCTCGAACACCTGAAGAGCCAGAAGGCGCAGGATGCGCTCGGGGGTGTGCTGTCCGAGGATGACTTGGCCACGCTGAAGGCACAGGTCGACAAAGAAGTCGACGCGCGGCTCGACGAGGTCAAGCGGCGCACTACGGCCCAGATCGATCTGGTCAACAAACATCTGGTCGAAGCGAAACAACAACCGATCGCTCCGGACCGCCTCGACCCGGATCTGTACGACTCCATTTACAACAAGCTCTTTCCGAGCGACGTCGACGCGCCGATCCCACCGGCCGACGACGTCACGGTGCTCGACGAAAAGGCCAAAGAGTCGGTGGCCAAGCTCAAAGCCAAAGCGGGGGCAGCGGCACCCGGCGGCACCGTCCCGAAACCCGGTGCCGCGGTAGCGCCCGGCGCGGCGGCAGGAGCAGTGACACCACCCGGCGGACCAGCGGCGCCGGGTACTCCGAAAGCTCCTGCCATCGCCGCTGGTGCGGCAAAGGCCGAGCCCGTGATCGATTCGTGGTCCGACGTCAAAGGTTCGTATCTGACCGAATTTGCGGACGTGGCGACCAGTCCGTTCGGGATCACACTCACCGATGCGGAACGCAAGCAAATGTGGGACCCCGAGGCCGACGGGAAGAAGGCCGCGGCGACGCCGGCTGCCGCGGGCGCGCCGGGCGCAACTGTCGCGCCGCACGGCATCGAGATGATCGATCTGGACCGCCTCGATCTCGAGGACCTGACGAGACGGCTGTTCCAGCGTGTGCGGTCTGACCTTCGTCGTGAGCTACTCGTCGACCGTGAACGTTCCGGCCGCCTGAACGATATGAGATAGGAGCGAACGTGCCAATCGCAGACGACGTGCAACTGGGTCTCGCCAATCGGTTCCTCGTCACCGTCATCCCGAGCAGCCGCAGCCTCGGAAGCTGGGCCAAAGCCGAAGGACTCGACGTCACGTGGGAAGTGCCCGACTATCGGGCGGGTGACTCCTGGAACCAACGCTGGTTCTTTCCCGGATTCACCAAATACACCAACGTGAAGTTGAGTCGCGCCGCGAACGCGAAGGACACCGAAGAAGTCAAGAAGTGGCTCGACGAAGTAGCTACGAAATTCACCGTCGGCAACCTCCAAGTGGAGTTGCGCGATGCGCAGAACACCAAGGTATTCACGTGGGAGCTTCGTAACGCACTACCGGTCAAATGGTCGATCGGTGGTTTCGACGCGACACAGAGCAAAGTCGCGATCGAGACGCTCGAGTTGACCCATCTCGGTTTCCTGGCCGACGACAAGATGTGATGTTGCAGACGGCGGCAGAGAGGAGTGCGTGATGTTGAGTGAAACGGCGATGCTGGGGCTGAACATGCGCTTCGCCGTCGTCGTCGACGGCGTCGATCTCGGCGGCTGGGCTTCCTGCAAAGGGCTTGCGGTCAACTTCGGGCTCGTCGAGCGCAAAGAGGGCGGTGTCAACGACCGAACCATCTGGCTGCCCGGGCGCATCACCTACCCCAAGATCACCCTCAGCCGGGCGATGACATCGTCGGGCTCCGCGCAGGTCATGAAGTGGCTTGCCGGCATGGTCGACAAAGACACCGGCGGCACCGCCAAGATCACATTGTTCGACGCGCACAAAGAGGAGGTCGCGAGCTGGTCCTTGCAGAACGTGTTGCCGTTTGCATGGCAGGGCCCCACGCTCAGCGCAACGAATCACGAAGTGGCGCTCGAGACACTCGATCTCGTACATGAAGGGTTTTTGTGATGAAAGCGCAACTGGTCAACAAGATGATTCCTGCCGAGTCGGTGGCATTCGATTTCAATCCCGAAGGGCTCACGGTCAAGCGCACGGCCGACATGACCAACGGCGCCACCGGCGGCACCAAAGGCTCCACGAAGAAGGCGAGCCCCGCGCAGTTGACAGTGACGAAGGCTTACCTCGAAGGCAAGGACGTGAAGGATCGCGCCGAGCAACTGTTGGCGTGGTGCGAACCCGGTGGCGGGATGCTCGGCAAGGCAATCGGCGCCGCGCTCGGCGCATTGAGCGACGGCCGGATGAACCTGACGTCGAAGCAGCCCACGCTGATCTTCATGTGGGGGCCGTTCCTCATGGAGTGTGTGCTCAAATCCGCGACGATCAACTTCGAACGATTCGACCGCACGGGCGAACCGACCAGAGGTGCCGTCGACTTCCAACTCTCCGAAGAGCCCAGCCTGCTCGGGCTGCTTCCGACCAACCCGACCTCGGGTGGCCTGCCCGGCCGCAAACGCCACATCGTCAGTCATGGTGAGTCGTTGCCGTTGATCGCGGCGCAGAACTATGGGCACCCCGGGCTCTGGCGCGCCATCGCCGACGCCAATGGCATCGACGATCCTTTTCGCACGGCGCCGGGTTCGGTGTTGTTCTTGCCGAGCGTGAGTGAGATCTCGGCGGCAAGGAACTGATGCGATGACGCTCGGACCGGAGGACCATTCGGGTCACGTCACTCCGACCATCGTGATCGATGGCAAGGAGTTGCCCGAGGCGAAACGACGCAAGCTCGTGCACACGGTGGTCGACGCGCACCTTCACCTGCCGGATATGTTCGAGATCGCATTCGATGACAGCGACAACGAGATGTTGGGCGACGTGAAGATCGGCAGCACGGTCGAGATCTTCGGCGGTGCCGCGTCGAACACCATGGCCTCCAAGCTCATCGCCGGCGAAGTGACGTCGATCGAAGGCGACTACGAGGGCCACGTGATGCACACGATCATTCGCGGCTACGACAAATCGCACCGTTTCCAGCGAATCAGTAGGACCCGAACGTTCGTGGATATGTCCGACGCCGACATCGCGAAGAAGATCGCCCTCGACGCGAAATTCTCACCGAAGGACATCACGATCGACGACGGCCAGACCACGCACAAGCACATGTCGCAAGTGGCGCAGACCGATTGGGACTTTCTCAAGCAGCGGGCTCACGAGATCGGATTCGAGACTGGTGTCGCCAACGGCAAGTTCTATTGGCGCAAGGCGTCGAAAGCCGAGGAGGGTGGTGCAGCAGGCGGGCTTTCGTCGTTCGTGCCGCTGCCCGGTGGCGCGCTGACGCTCACATTCAAGAAGAACCTCATCAGCTTTCGCCCACGCGTGTCGTCATCGGGACAAGTCACCGATGTCGAGGTACGTGTGTGGGATCCGGAGTCTGCAAGCGTCGTCGTCGGCTCGGCTCCGATCAAGACGTCGACCGCGAAGCTCAAGCACGATCCGGCCAAGCTGGCGCAGGCGTTCCCATCGTCGCCGATCCCAACGATCACGCTGCCGAAGATTCCGGGGATGCCGGACTTCGGCCTGGCGCCGAGCGCCAGTGCCCGGCTGCTCGTCGATCGGCCATTGCACCGCGGGTCGTCGGCCCAGACCGCGGCGGATGAGGTGGCGAAGGGATACGCCGAGCAGATCGGAAGCACGTTCGCTGAAGCCGAAGGAGTCGCGTACGGCGATGGCGAGATCCAGCCGGGCAAGGCGGTCACGATCGAGGGCGTGCCCGAGGAGTTCAAGGGTTCGTGGGTCGTTACCAACGCGCGCCACAGCTTTGTGCCCGATGAAGGCGGGTTCCGTACCCGGTTCGTCGTGAGTGGCCGCCACGACCGTTCGTTGCTGGGACTCGCGACGAATGCGGAAAACAACGGCAACGGCCGAACGATCAACGGCTTGGTGCCGGCGGTCGTCACCAACAACAACGATCCTGAAAAGTTGGGTCGTGTGCGAGTGGCCTTCCCGTGGTTGGCGCCGAACTACGAATCCGACTGGGCCCGGGTGGCGCAGTACGGCATGGGTAAGAAGTGGGGCGGATTGTTCTTGCCCGAGGTCGCGGATGAGGTTCTGGTCGGCTTCGAGTTCGGCGACGTGCGCCGGCCGTACGTTCTCGCCGGTGTGATCAACGGCAAGACCGAGCACGACCTTGTTTCGGAGGCGGTCAAGACCGCCGGGCCTTTGACCCAGGTGGCCAAGCGCGGCTTCGTGAGCCGGCTCGGCAATCGGTTGGTGTTCGAAGACGAAGACCAAGGACCAGTGCCCACGAAGTCGTCAATCACCATCGGCGACAAGGACAACAAGGTGCAGATCGTCGTCGACAAGAAGAACGGCGAGATCAAGATTCTGTGCGACTCGACCACTCCGCCGTCGAAGATCGTGATCGAACAGAGTGGGCCGGGCGGAAGCATTTCGGTCAAGGCGACCGGCAACATCTCGTTGGAGGCGTCGCCCCAGGGCAAGGTTTCGATCAAGGGCGGTGCCGGTGTGTCGATCGACGGTTCGCCAGGCATGGTCGAGATCAAGGGCAGCGTCATCAAACTCAACTGAAGGTTGGGCCCGAGCGGCCCTTTGAGCGGGGAGTGGGCCCGAGCGGCCCCTTTGAGCGGGGAGTGGGCCCGAGCGGCCCTTTGAGCGGAGAGCAAGGAGGATCCGATGGAAAACGATTTCGTAGGTGCCGGTTGGGCCTTCCCACCGCGCGTCAATGGCTCGGGTGGCATTGCGCTCGTACGCCACGAGCGCGAACTCGAAGAAGCGATGCGCATCATCTTGCTCACGTATCCCGGCGAGCGTCCGATGCGGCCGGAGTTCGGCAGCCGATTGCGCGACTTCGTGTTCCGGGAAACGACCCCCTCGATGTACGCCTCGCTCGCGCATGAGGTGCGCAGCGCGCTCGGCCGGTGGGAGCCGCGGGTCGACGTGAAAGACGTGCGCGTGGTCGCCGACGACTCGGATCGTGCTGTGGTGTATCTCGACATTCAGTACGAGATCAAAGACACCAACGATCGCCGCAATCTGGTGTTCCCCTTTTACACAATCCCCGTTGACGGAAGTGACTACTGATATGGCGTTGCCGGCACCGAATCTCGACGACCGACGTTTCCAAGAGCTCGTGGACGAAGCCAAGCGGATGGTGATGCAGCGCTGCCCCGATTGGACCGATCAGAATGTGTCGGACCCGGGTGTGACCCTGATCGAGACGTTCGCGTACATGACGGATCTGTTGATGTATCGGCTCAATCGCGTGCCCGACCGCTTGTACGTGAAGTTCCTCGAACTGATCGGTTTGCGCTTGTTCCCACCGACCGCTGCTCGCACCGACGTGACGTTCTGGCTTTCGACGGCAGCCGAAGGTCCGCTGGCCATCCCGGCGGGGACGAATGTGGCGACACTACGCAGTGAGCAAGAAGACGCGGTTGTGTTCTCTACGGTCGACGAGTTGCGTATTGTCGGCTGCGCGATGGAATCGGTCGCAACCGAAGCGGTCGGCGGTGGACAACCGGTCGACCAGACCGACCGACTCCACTTGCGGGCGTCATTCGGAGCGTTCTCTCCGGTGCCCGTGCCCGGCGACGTGATGATGATCGCGCTCAGCGAGGCGGTACCGCGTTGTGCCGTGATGTTGCAGTTCGACTGCTCGGTCGAAGGCATCGGCGTCGATCCGACCAACCCGCCACTCATCTGGGAGGCGTGGTCGGGCGAAACGTGGGAGCGCTGCGAAGTCGACCGTGACGAGACTGGTGGTCTCAACCGCGCCGGCGCCGTCGTACTCCACGTTGCGTCCTCGCATCGAGCCGCAGTGTTGAACGATCGGAGAGCTGGTTGGTTGCGGGCACGGGTCCGCGCCTCGGAGCCGGGGGAGCCGTCGTACACCTCGTCACCCGTGATCCGCGCGTTGCAGGCGTCCACCGTCGGTGGAACGATCGGAGCTGTCCACGCAGAGTTGATCCAGGACGAAACGCTCGGTGCGTCAGAAGGCACTCCCGGCGAGCGATTCGTCGCGCAACGTTCGCCCATCTTGCGTGCCGGCGACGCGCTGCGCCTTCACGTCACGACCGAACAGGGATGGGAGGAGTGGACAGAGGTCGAGCACTTCGCCGCCAGCGGTCCCGACGACCGCCACTTCGTGATCGACGCCGTCGCGGCCGAGATCTGCTTTGGCCCTGCGGTGCGCGAAGTCGACGGCACTCTGCGGCGATACGGCAGCACTCCGCCGAAGGGCGCATTGATCCAACTGCCCAGCTACGCCGTTGGCGGCGGTCGTCTCGGCAACGTGTCGAAGGGCGCGATCCGCACGTTGAAGTCGTCGATTCCGTTCGTGGCGTCGGTCGAAAACCGACGTCCTGCAGTCGGTGGTGTCGAAGGAGAGACGCTCGACGAAGCAAAGGCGCGCGGCCCGATTCTCCTGCGCACGCGTAGCCGAGCGGTGACCGCCGAGGACTTCGAACAACTCGCCCGTGCCGCGGCACCCGAGATCGCGCGCGTACGGTGCATCGCCGCGAACAACGAAGCCGAAGCCGGTGGTGTGCGGGTATTGGTCGTGCCCGCGGCGCAGACCGTGCGCGGACAGGTGCGCTTCGAAGAGCTCGTGCCGCCGACATCGTCGCTCGAGGCGATTCGCGAAGAGCTCGACGGCGCGCGACTGATCGGCACACGCGTGGTGATCGAACCGCCGCTCTACCGCGGGGTCACGATCGTGGCGCAGTTGCGGGCGCGGCCCCGCGCCGACGTCGAACGCATCCGTAGCGAGGCACTCGAGCGTCTCGGCAAATATTTCAATCCGCTCGTCGGCGGACCGGACGGCAACGGCTGGCCGTGGGGACGTCCGGTGCAATCCGGTGACGCGTTTGCGGTCCTGCAAGGCGTGCCCGGGGTCGACGTGGTCGAAGATGTGCGACTCTTCGGCGCAAACCCGGTGACGGGGGAGCGTGGCCCCGCGACCGCGCGCATCGTGCTCGAGCCCGACAGCCTCGTCGTGTCGTACGAACATCAAGTGCGTGTGGATGGTGCGTGATGCGCGGTCCCCTCGACGGGCTCGTCTCGCCTGCTCCCGTGATCGAGCAGATGCCCGCCATCTTTCAAGAGGACATGTTCACCCAACAGTTCACGGCCGCGTTCGACAGTGTGCTCGCACCGCTTTTCACGACACTCGATTGCCTTGACGCATACATCGACCCGACGCTGAGCCCGTTCGACTTCCTCGAATGGCTCGCCGGTTGGGTCGGTCTCGCCATCGACGAAGACTGGCCGCTCGCGCGTCAGCGAACGTTCGTGTCGGAGGCGGTGAAGGTGTACCGTCTGCGGGGCACGGCCGCCGGTCTCGAAGCCGAGGTCGAGATCTATACACAAGGGACGGTGCATGTGGTCGAGAGCGGAGCCTGTATCTGGTCTTCGACTCCCAACACGGCTCCTCCCGGCAGCGCGCCGCCGAGCGTGTATGTGCGGGTCGCTGTCGCCGATCCCGATCGTGTGAGCATGGCCGGTCTCGAAGCCATCGTGACGGCAGCCAAGCCAGCTCACGTCGTGCATCGAATCGACCTCGTACGCGCGGACTGATTCGCGCATGATCGTCTGCAAGAGCTGCGGCGTCGGAAACAACGACACGGACTCGTTCTGCGGGTCGTGTGGCGGGTTCCTCGAATGGACCGGCCAGCGCGGCGCCGCGCCCCCTGGTGCTGCCGGTGGTTCGCCGCCGGGTACGCCGCCCGGCCCTCCGGGTGCGGCTGCGGGGGCCCCACCGGCCGCCGCTACTCCGGATCCCGACGTGAAGAAGCCGAGCTTCCTCGATCGCGTACAGAAGCTGGCCTATCTCGATGTCGGCGAACGTGCGCCGATCGAACGACCGGCAACGGGCGTGCCCGGGGCTCCGGGCGGTCCCGGCATGGCCGGTGGTCCGCCGCGTCCTCCGGGTTCGCCGCCTACGCCTCCTGGCGCGCCTCCTGGTCCTGCGCCGGGTGGGCCGCCGCGTCCTCCGGGTTCGCCGCCCGCCCCTCCTGGCGCGCCTCCGCGCCCTCCCGGCGCCCCCACGCCTCCGGGTGCTCCTCCCGGCCCTCCCGGCGCCCCTACGGGTAGCGCGCCCGTCCCTCCCGCCGCGCCGCCGGTGCCCCCGACTCCTCCTGCGGCTCCTCCGACCCCACCGAGCCCACCAACGCCTCCCGCGACGCCACCGGTGCCACCGGCCGCGCCGATGCCTCCCGCGGCTCCACCGACCCCGCCGACGCCACCGACCCCACCGACGCCACCGACCCCTCCGCGGCCGCCTGCTGCGCCGATGCCTCCACCCGCGCCGCCTCTCCCACCTCGACCGGACGCGTCCGTGCTCGTGGCGCCGCTGTATCCCGTGGCCGCGCCGACCCCACCGCGGCCGCCGATGCCGCCGGCGGCACCGCCGTCACCTCCGACGCCACCGCAGGCCCCGCCCGTGCCACCGCGACCGCCGGCCGCGCCGATGCCGCCGGCCGCGCCGCCGACACCACCGGCGCCGCCCCTCGCCGCGCCGACCGCGCCACTACACGCGGCTGCGGTGCCCGACGCGCCGGACATCATCCGTCGGCCCCCACCTGTACTGCCGTCGAATCTGAAGAAGACGAAGCCCGGCGATCTCATCTGTGATCGTTGCGGTGAGATCAACACGGCGAACCGCAAGTTCTGTGCGCGCTGTGGAAACCCGATCGAAGGTGGTGGTGTCGAGCCGGCCAAGAAAAAGAAGGGATTCGACGCCCTTGGTGGGATGACCGCGGGCGCGATTCTGTTGCGGCGCGTGGCGCCAGTCGTCGTTATTGGGCTCACGCTGTTGTATGCCGCCGTTCCCGGCGCGCGCGGCTGGGTGAATGAGCAGAAAGATTCGTTGATCAACCCGAAGTCGAGGGTCAGTGTGTCTTCGCCGCAGGCACAAGCAACGACCGAAGACGCGGCGCATGCCGCCGGTGGTGCAGTCGACCTCAATCCGCTGACGTACTGGCAGTCGTCAGGGCAAGATCCGCAGCCCTCGCTGACGATGACCTTCGGCGTGCCAGTGCATGTGACAGAACTGATCATCCGCAACGGTGCGCTCGACGCGAACAACGACTATCGGTTCTTCCGTCGTGCGCGCCAAGTGGGCGTCATCATGGTGTTCGTCGACGGCACTTCGAAGCAGAGCCAACTCACTCTTGGCGACAGTCGCATCGCGACCATCAGTGGTACCAATGTGATCGACGGTCAGCACGTCAAACTCGATACCGGCAAACCGGTGGCGCGGTTGCAATTCGTCGTCACGTCGTCCTACGACGCGCCGCCGGACTCGCCGGTCGCGATCACCGAGATCGAGTTCTTCACCGAGAAGTGATAGGACCAACGCCATGGGTCAGCCAGCAGCAAAGATGAACGACAGTGTCGTCGGCGTCGACATACACATCATCTTGGTCCCTTCGCCCGGCGGGCCGGTGCCGACGCCGGGCCCGCACCCCTTCAGCGGCATGATCACCGGCGGGTGTTCGACGAACGTCCTGATCGAAGGTCAACCGGCGGCGATGGTCGGCAGCATGGCGACGAACACCTCACCGCATCTGCCGATGCCGCCGGCAGGAACGTTTCAAGTGCCGCCCACCAACAGTGGGACCGTGATGGGGCCCGGAAGCCCGACGGTGTTGATCAACAACCAGCCCGCGGCGCACGTCGGGGATCCGGTGCAAACGTGCAACGACCCGGCGCCCGCCCCGACCTGCAACATCGTCGGCGCGTCGACGGTGATCATCGCCTAGGCCCGAGCGGCCTTCAGAGCGGAAGTTAGGCCCGAGCGGCCTTCA
>JBDSMH010000150.1:0-24225 GCA_039915945.1 Acidimicrobiales bacterium
GACGGTAACAAAGCCACAACTCATCGCAGCAATGCATCGCGCGGGAACTCCGAATCAGGCACAGGTGATGGCGATCAACAAGCTCGCCGCCAACACGCTCTGTCAGAACTGGAAAGCCGCCGCCGCAACATGGTGAATCGCGACAGTTGCGCCGTCGCGCACCGAGGACCAACGAGAGTCATTGAGCTACTCTCGGGGGACCACGCCTGGGGAGGCCCGTTGAAGCGCATCCGCCGTATGAGGTTCGTCGCGAAATTGACGCTCGTCGCCTCCATGGCTGCGCTGTGCGCTGGGGTGATCGGGTCGGCGCAACCGGCCGCCGCGTTCACGAACATCGGACGCACTGTCGCCGCGGGCAACGACTTCAGTCTCGTGCTCGGTTCGAACGGCATCGCCATGGGTTTCGGCGTGAACTACTGGGGTCAGCTGGCCAACTCGACGAACAACAACACGGTGATTGCCAACCCGGTTCCGTCGGTGATCGATCCGAGCAATTTGGTCGCCATTGCGGCCGGGCATACGTGGGGCGTGGGGCTCGACAGTTTCGGCAGAGTATGGACGTTCGGTAACAACATGTACGGCCAACTCGGTCGATCGGCCAACGCCGGCACCAACAATCCGAATCCGGTTTCCACGCTCGTCGCGGGCCTCTCGAACGTGACCGCTATCGCCGCCGGGCAAGAGCACACGCTCGCGCTGCGCAGCGACGGCACCGTGTGGGGCTTCGGCACCAACGGCTTCGGGGAGCTGGGTTCGGCGATCCCGGTCGGCAATATGACCACGACGCCGGTGAAGATACCGGGCTTGTCGAACATCATCTCCATCTCCGCCGGCGGGGGCCACAGCTTGGCGCTCGGCGCCGACGGAAGTATCTGGGCGTTCGGCACCAACTACTTCGGCCAACTCGGCAACACCGAAAACAACGGTGTCGGCGGCGGCAGCAATCCGACACCGAGGAAGATCGAGTTGTTGGCGAGTGTCGCCCGCCATCTCCGCGGGCACGAACTACAGCCTCGCGTTGACGTCCGACGGAGGGGTGTGGGCGTTCGGTTCGAATGGCAACGGCGAGCTGGGGCGTACCGCGAACCTGACCGCTAATCCGTCGCCGACGCGCGTGCTCGGGCTGTCGGCCGCGATCGGCATTTCGGCCGACGGCCACCACTCGCTCGTTCTGCTGGCGAATCACACGGTGGTCGCCTTCGGGCCCAACCTATGGGGCCAATTGGGCACCGCCACCAACAGCGGCACGGCGACGCCCACTGCGCCGACCCCGGTCGCGGGACTGGCGAACGCGACTGCGATGGCCGGCGGCAACGAGCACTCGCTGGTTGTGCGGGCCGACGGCTCGGTGGTCACGTTCGGTCACAACTTGCGCGGGCAGCTCGGGTTCACCGCCGACGCGATCGCGCATCCGGCGATCACGCAAGTGATCGCGTCGGGCATCGGCCAGCCACCGTCGTTCGCTCCGGTGGTGCCAGCGCGTCTGTTGGACACTCGACCGACCGGAAGCACGATCGACGGTATCGACGATGGCGGCAACGTGCGTGACGCCGACACCATCACCGCAGTGCAAGTCGTGGGCCGAGGCGGGGTGCCAATCGACGCCACCACGGTAGCGCTCAACGTCACCGTCACGGGCGCGCAAGGCACGGGCTACATCACCGTGTACCCGTGCGGTAACCCGCAACCGAATGCGAGCAATCTGAACTATCAAGCCGGTTCGACCATCGCCAACGCGGTCATTGCCAAAGTGGGCGTCGGCGGCAGCGTGTGCGTGTATACGTCCGCCGCAACACAGCTCATCGTCGACGTCAACGCCTACTACCGCGACAGCACCGCGTTCGGCTCGCTCGTCCCCGCGCGGCTGCTCGACACGCGGCCCGACTCGCCGACGGTGGACGGGCTGTACGAAAACCTCGGTCCGCTCGAGGCGAACGAAGTCACCCAGCTCTCTGTTGCCGGCAGGGCCGGCGTTCCCGCCAACGCGACCGCCATTGCCCTCAATGTCACGGTGAACCAGGCACAGGCACCGGGATACATCACTGCCTTTCCGTGCGGCAGCCCGCAACCCAACGCGTCGAACGTCAACTTCGAGGCCGGTTCGACGATCCCCAACGCAGTCGTCGTGAAGATCGGGGTCGCGGGCAACGTCTGTTTCTTCGCGTCGGCCGCAACCCAGCTCATCGTCGACGTCAACGCCTACTTCCGTGACAGCTCGTCGTCGGCCTCACTGGTGCCGGCGCGGTTGCTCGACTCGCGACCGGGCGCGAGCACGATCGATGGCGTGTCCGCCGCGATCGGACTGCGCCCGGCCGACTCGGTCACCGAGCTGGCGGTGACGGGCCGTGGCGGTGTCCCCGGAGGAGCCACTGCGGTCATCTTGAACATCACGGTGACTGGCCCACAGGGCAACGCGTTCGTCACCGTCTTCCCGTGCGGATCAACACGACCCAACGCGTCGAACATCAACTACGCCGCGGGTACCACGATCGCCAACTTGGTCGTCGCCAAGGTCGGTGACGACGGCAAGGTCTGCCTCTACACGTTGGCCGCGACGCATCTGATCGCCGACGTGAACGCGTACTACTCATAGCGACAGAGTCGCCGCACGACCTGCTATCGGATCGCGCGCGCCGGGGCTAGCGCGTCGTCGGCGGCGCCACGTCCTGGGCCGCCAAATCGATGGCGTCGATGAGCCGGGACGCCTCCGCCAAGTCGGCATCGCACTCGGCGCGCACGAGCTTCACCGCGAGGTCGCGGTCCGTCTCGTCAGTCACCGAAGAATGTATGTACGCCACAAAGAGCGAGATGAACGCGCTGGTGAGTCGCACGTTCTCAACGGTGGTCTTGGGCGGCGTCAGTTGTCTGACGCGGCAATTTGTTCGCCAAGCGTCAAATCATGTCGCGTCTCATCGAAAGCAACGATCTCCCGGCAGAGGCCGGTCTCTGACTCGATGAGGGCGCTGACGACCGCACAGACCGGTACAACTGCCAGCAACACCCAGGCCGCTACGCGAGCCCGACGCGACGCGCCGAACCGATCTGGTGTTGTTCGCCGCGCAGTTCACTCAGGCACGGCAGTCCATCGGCCAGGATCGTTCGCGGGTTGAAAGCGACGAGTCAGTCCCAGCTTGTTGCGCGTGTGGCGACACGACCGTTGGGATCGGGCCGGAACAACACGTCGTTGTAGTGACAACCCGCGGGTATCCACTCGAACGTCTTCGGCTCGGCGAACTTGTAGTAGAGCACGCGTCGCCCGGCATCGTTCGACAGCGGCGGGGGTGTCGTGTGCATCGTGTCGCCGTAGTGCAATGTGAGGTCGCCCGGTTCGGTGTCGAGGGCGACGACCGGCAGATCGCCTTCTTGGCCCCGCATGAGCCAGTGCTTTGCGTAATGGTGTGATCCGGCGAGCACGAGCAACTGCCCGTTGTGCGCGTTGGCGTAGTCGAGTTGTACTCCAGCCTGAATGAGCGGACACATCACCGGATGACCGCCGACACCGTCATCGACGTGCCACTCGAGATCGCCGTTGCCCTTCACGACGTCGGGGTTCTTGATGAACACCATCGGCCCGTCGAGACGATCGTCGCACACGCGTAGGTCAGGTCCTGCGAGTCGGGCGTAGCGTGCGAGTCGGGGGTCGTGCGAGAACGCCGCCAGCACATCGGAGAACCGGTCGAGGTAGTTGATACGAGTGACGACCTCGCGCCCGGTCGAGTCGACCGACCACCACGAGAACCCGTCGTCGGGAGTAGTTGCGGCACGACAGCGCTCGACCTCTGTCCCCAGCCGTTCGATCTCGCCCGCAGTGAACACGTTGCGGATGTGTAGGTAGCCGGCCGTCATGAAAAACGCACGGAGATCATCGTCGGAGTCGTCGACCGTGAACGAACGATTCAGGTCGAGCGGCTTTCCCTCTCGGTCGATCAATTCAGCGGTGGCGATCGCAGAGGTGAAGATCTTGCGGCCCGACACCACCGCCCGCAGCGACGGTTCCCACCGCTTCCAACCGGCGAGCGAACCGCGCACCAGTCGAGCGCGACCGGTGTTGACCGCGCCGCTCGCCATCAGTAGTTCGTTGACCACGTCGGAGAAACCCTGTTCGCTGATCTCGACCAACGTCTCGGCCTCACAGTCGCCCTCGACGACGCTCATCGAGTCGTCGGTCGCGACATAGGTGAACGTCGATCCATCGGCGAGACGGAAAGCGAGCGGGGCCGCGCCGCGCAGGTCGCCGTCGGTGAGATGCCCGTTGCACGCGATCAACTGTGGGAGCTCGTCTCGATGGAAGGCCGCGAAGTCGTGCAGCGGGAACGATGCCGCGATTTCGTCGACCCACGGCAGAGTGGTTGCGTCGCCAATGGTTGCCATGGCACCCCCGATACAGAGCTATAAGCGTAACCTGTGCCGCCGTGCAGCAGCGTGCGACCGAGTTGGCCGAAGGGCGCCCCGGCGTCGTTCGACCTCTCCGGGGCTCCCCCGGGGACCAACGAGTGGTTCAACATTGCATCGCATGCGCGACCGTGCACTGCCGTGCACCCCTGCGCACGCACAACAGGAAGGGTCGGGAGCCGCTGCCGCACACCCACCCTCATCGGTCATGAGCAAGCGCACGCCGCACGCCGACGTCGTCGCCCAAGCGCTCGCAGAAGCCTTCTTGGCCGGCGAGTGGGACCCCGTGGCGATGGGCTGTCGGGCAAAGCGGGTGCTCGGCGATCGACGCAAGTGGCTCGTCGAGCTCGCGCGAGTCGCTCGCGCCGGATTCCCCGAACGTCCTGCCGATCGGCCGCGCGAACTCGCGGAGTTCATCGGTGTGTGCACGGGCTTCCGCGATGCGCTCGCCGACACGACGCGGCCGTTGCCGGTCCGCGTGTGGATGGCGACGCCGACAGAGATGGGACCCACCCGTTGGCCGGTCCCTCCCCTCCCCGATCTCCGTGCGCACGCTACGTGGCTGGGTCTCACTCCGGGTCACTTGCAGTGGTTCGCCGATCGCCGCTCGATAGAGCGGACTGCAACCGACGAACGGCTGCGGCACTATCACCGGCGATGGCTGCGCAAGCCCGACGGCTCGTTGCGATTGCTGGAGGCGCCCAAGAAAGAACTGAAAGATCTGCAGCGACAAATCCTGCACGACATCCTCGATCGCATTCCGGCCCACGACGCCGCCCACGGGTTCCGTCCGCACCGGTCGGTGCGTACCGGCGCGGCGCAGCACCACGCGCGCGCGGTTGTGATGCGTCTCGACCTCGAATCGTTCTTCACGAGCGTCGACATCGCACGCGTGTATGGCATCTTTCGCCTTGCACACGCGCTACGCCGACGATCTGATCTTCTCGGGTGACCGGCACCTCGTGCGGGCGTCGCAGTCGATCGTCGCGCTCGTCGAAGAGATTGCGCTCGACGAAGGCTTCAAGGTTCACGAACTCAAGACCCGCGTGTTCACGGCAGCGCAACGCCAAACCGTGACCGGCCTCGTTGTGAACGAACGCACCAACGTGCCCCGCACCGACTACGACCGTCTGCGGGCGATCCTGCACCATGCCGCGACCAGAGGCCCGGATCGTGCGAATCGCGAACAGCACGCCGACTTCCGCTCACACTTGCAAGTCGCATCGCGTGGGTCGGTGCCGAGAACGACGCGCGAGCCGCGAAGCTGCGCCGCGCCTTCGCGGCAATCGACTGGTAGCGGAGCGCGCGTCAGCGCGCGGTTTCCAACGTCGGCTCGCCGCGGCGATGGCGCCACGAGTCGACGGTGAGCACGAGATGCGTCGCCGCGATCGCGGCGAATCCGCCGAACCACAGCCACGCCGCCGGGTCGTCCGCGGCGAACAGATCGCGATGGTCGACCGAGATCACGAGCACGGTCACCCCGAGCACGGCGAGCGCAGGCGCATAGACGATCAGGTCAGATCGATAACGTCGGCGCGAGTACCAGAACGCGACCCATGCGATCGACAGAAAGGGTCCGCCGTAGAACTGCGCGACACCATCGGAGACGCGCCACGGCCACGCATCGGCCATCGCCGAACGCGCGACCAGCAGCAACACGCCCAGCACGCCGAACACGGCGGCCACCACCAAGAGCGTCACGGTCATCCAACGCGTCACGGGCGACCCGCCGGCGCTCGTCATCGGACGGCGAACCACCCACAGCGCAAGCGCCCAGGCAATCGGCGGATACACGACGTAGGAAATCACCCAGCCCTTGACGGCACCGAGACCCCAGTCGAATGCCTCCGTGTTCAACGCGGTGAGTACCAGCATCGACGTCGTGAAGATGGCGATGCCGCCAATCACCGGTCCCCACTGCGCACGATGGGCAACGATGCCGGAACCACCGACCAACACGGCACCGAACAGATAGAGCGCGCCCACAAAGCCGGCGTGTAGTGGTGGAAGCGCCGCCCACGTGAAAGCGCGGTCCATTCGCACTGGCTCGAACAAGCCCAGCCATGCCACGAACACCGCGGCCACCGCGATGATGAGCGCGAACACCCTATGGAGGAGCGGGTTGTCCCCTGCCAGCGACGAAGCCTTCACAGCGCGGGACCACCGACCGACAGCGCGGCAGCCAAGGACATCGTCAACACGACGACCAGATCGACGAAACCGGGGGCGGTCCGGGTGCCGACACGTCTCAGACACAACCACGCAACTGTCGCTGCGGAAACGGCGATGACGGCGACGAAGACCACAGCCCAATACTGCCTTGGCCGTTCGCGACGGCACCAAATTGCTCACCGGCCAAAATCACGGTAGCGGTCGCGCGGCGATGACAGAATGCCTCGATGGGGCTTCCCCCGAACCGCGTCCGGGCATTTTGTGCAGCCTACGACCTACGGGTCCCGATTCTGTTGGCGCCGATGGCCGGTGCGTCCGCGGCATCGCTCTCCATCGCGGTCGCCAATGCCGGCGGGCTCGGTGCCTGTGGCGTGCTCTTGATGCCGCCGCCGGCGATCCACGCGTGGGATGAAGAATTTCGGGCGCAAAGCGATGGCTCGTTCCAGCTCAATTTGTGGATTCCCGATCCGGCTCCGCCGCGTGATGTCGCGGTCGAACTCGCGTTCCGCGAGTTTCTCGGCAACTGGGGCGTCACCATCGCGGCCGATGCCGGCGACGCGAGGCCACTCGACTTCGACGCGCAGTGCGACGCAATGATCGAAGTGCGCCGCGCGTCATCTCGTCGATCATGGGGCTCTTCGCACCGGCGATGGTCGATCGGATGAAGGCCTCGGGGATCAAATGGTTCGCCACCGCGACGACCGTCACCGAAGCCCGAGCGGCAGAGCACGCCGGCGCGGATGCCATCATCGCCCAGGGCATGGAGGCCGGCGGACACCGCGGCGCCTTCGACGCGTCACAGGCCGAGCGCAACTTGGTCGGCTTGTTCTCGCTACTGCCGGCAGTGGTCGATGCCGTGGGCATTCCCGTGATCGCAACGGGCGGCATCACCGACGCTCGTGCTATCGCCGCCGCATTGCTCCTCGGTGCGTCTTCGGTGCAGATCGGCACCGGGTTTCTTCGCTGCCCCGAGGCCAAGCTCGCGTCTGCGTGGGCCGACGCCATCGGTCGGTCCCTGCCCGAAGACACGCTGGTGACTCGGGCGCTTCCGGTCGTGCCGGTCGAGCGATTGCAACTGCCTACGCGCGCGCCGCAGCGGCCACGGATGCGCCGCCACCCGCTCCGTATCCCGTGCAACGGGGACTCACGCAGGCGCTGCGAGACGCCGGCGCCAAGAACAACGACATCGATCGCATGCAGGCGTGGGCCGGCCAATCAGCCGCGATGGCCCTTGATCTGCCCGCCGCCGATGTCGTCACGCAAATGTGGGAGGGCGCCCGCGAACTTCTCGAATGGCAGTGGTAGACACGCCGTATGCACAACCGCGAAGTAGCAGTCGTGACCGGCGCGGGCGGAATGCGCTCAATCGGTCGCGCGGTGGCCATCCGTCTCGCGCAGGATGGCTACGACGTGGTCATCTCCGACTACGAACGTCCTGACGATCGAGTCGGCGACGACGAACGCGCCGCCAACTGGGCCGGTCTTGCCGGCGTGTCAAAGGAGATCGAACAACTCGGACGGCGAGCGCTACCTGTCGAATGCGATCTCACGAGTGCGTCCGACATCGAGCATCTGATCGCAGAGGCCGTCGTCGAGCTGGGCCGCATCGACGTGTTGGTCAACACTGCGAGGGCATTCACGTATCCCGAACAAGTCGAGGCGATCGACCTCGCCGTCGAAGCGTGGGATCACGTCAACGCGGTCAACGTGCGCGGACCGATGCTGAGCTGTCGCACCGCCGCCCGCGCCATGATCGACGCCTCCGTCAACGGGCGCATCGTCAACGTCTCGTCGTTGGCTTCGCACAAACCCACTGCGGGTAGTGCGCCCTACTGCTGTTCCAAAGCCGCGCTCGACATGCTCACCCAAGTCCTCGCGCTCGAGTTGGGACCGCGCGGCATCCGGGTCAACGCAGTCAACCCGGGCACGATTGCCAGCAATCGCGTCAGCCTGCAGGAGCGAGACCGGGCGGCCCGTGAGGGCATCGCGCTCGCCGACTTTCGCCGGCAGCAACTCGTCAATGCGGCTGCGAGCAATCCGCTGCGCCGTGTCGGCGAACCCGAAGATGTGGCCGACGTCGTCTCGTTCCTCGTCGCGGATGGCAGCCGCCACATCAACGGCCAGTGCATCGACATAACGGGCGGCCCTGCATGAAGTTCCGTTGGCCGGCGCTGTTCGTCATTGCGCTGGCCGCCTCGTGCGCGTCACCCACGACCGAGGAATCGCTCTCGTCTCCCGCCGATCGCGCGTCCGGCAGCGGCGAGCCTGCGGCATCGACCACCGCGTCGTTCGCTACGACAACCACCGTCGCGCCACCGACGAGCGTCGCGCCTCCGTCCACTGTGCGCCTGCCGCTCGGCCTGCCGTCGTTGGCCGCTGCCGGGGCCAAGCGTCCGAGCGTCGTCGTCACGCCGACGGGGGTCGTGCTGGCGGTGCTAGCCGTGGAGAACGACGGGCGACTGCGTGTTCGCACTGTGTGCGGCATCGAAGCCCACTACGCAGGTCCCGGAAAGCGCTACGACCGCGTGCACGTTGTCCTCGACCCGGGTCACGGTGGGTTCGATCCCGGCGCAGTGCAAAACGGCGTGCGCGAAAGTGATGTCAACCTCGACGTCGCGCAACGCACACGCGCGCATCTCGAACGCGAAGGCCTCGACGTCGTGCTCACGCGCGAGTTCGACTACTACGTCCCCTTCGTCGTGCGCGGCGAACTCGCACTCAACAGCAGTGCCGCGTTGTTCATCTCGATCCATCACAACTCCGGCAACGCGTCGCTCGGCTCCGATCCGGGAACCGAGGTCTTCTATCAACAACTCGATGCCAAATCGAAACGCCTCGCCGGCTTGTTGTGGGAAGACGTGACCACTGCGCTGCGCTCGCACCCGATTCAGTGGTACGGCGCGGCCGAAGCGGGCGCGTTGTTTCGCGAAGGACGCACCGGCCCCGATTTCTACGGCGTGTTGCGCCGTACCGCAGGCGTGCCCGCCACGCTCCTCGAGATCGCGTACTTGTCCAACCCACGGGAGGCTGCGCTCGTCGCGACCGATGCCTTCCGCGAAGAGTCGGCAGTCGCGATCACACGCGCCATCACGCGCTACTTCACGACCGACGATCCGGGGGACGGCTTCAGTGCACCGCGTGGCGCAGGCCCTCCGACGACACCGACCGGTGGTACCGGAGGGTGCGTCGAGCCACCGTACGAATAGGAAGCGAGTTGTCGAACTAGTCGCCGCTCACATACGGCAAGACGTCGGCGGCAACGATGTCGAGTGCGCCGACCGAGGCGGCGAAGCTGCCGTCGCCGGCCCACCGCACGCCGGCCACCAGATGGCCCAAGCCGGCATCGGCGAAGGCCCCGATTCCTTCGACGATCTGCTCTGCCGTTCCGTGCAACGGTGAACGATCGGCGCCGAGCGGCGCCGGCGTCACGACGATGCCGTCGATGAGCGCCACCGTGAGCTCGGCCGGGTCCCGGCCCGCTTCATCCGCCAGCGCATGCAGTCGGGACACCTCCGCCCGCAGCACCATCGGGTCAGCCGAGATCGCGAGGTAGCCGTCGCCGAGGCGCACCGCGCGTCGCAACGCGCGGTCGCCCTTGCCGCCCACCCAGACGGGGATGTGCGGGGAGCGCGCCGGTCGTGGATAGGTACCGACATCGCGGAACCGCACATACGGTCCGTCGTAGGAAGCCGCGCCATCGGCGGTCCACGCTTCGCGCATCGCCCGCAGATAGTCCTCGGTGACCGAACCACGATGCTCGAATACTTCGGCCGAGAGCCCGAGCGCCTCGAACTCGTCGCGCAGCCAACCCACGCCCGCACCGAGGATGACGCGTCCTTCGGCCAGTTGGTCGGCGGTGGCGAGCATCTTCGCGGTGGTCAGTGGATGGCGATACGGGATGACCAACACCGCTACGCCGATCTCGACTCGCTCGGTGGCTTGTGCCAACGCACCGATCAGTACGAGCGGATCGTGGATGTCCTGCAGCCACGAATACGGGAACGTGCCGCTGTCGTTGTGCGGGTACAGCGCCTGGCGTTCACGAGGCAAGACGATGTGATCGGTCACCCACACCGAATCGAACCCCGCCTGCTCGGCGTGCATCGCGAAATCGATGCACGCACGAGCGCTGCGATGGGTCTCGGGAAAGCCGGCGAAGTTTTGTACCAACACGCCGATCTTCACGTTGAACACCTCGCCCCCGCGTCGAGGGCGAGTGTATTCAGGCTGCTACGTCAGGCCGCGATCTTCACGCGAGCAACTGCGGCGTCATCGTTGCCGCCGCTGGTCGTGCTGGTGCCCTTGTAGCCAACGACGATTACCGACTTCTTGTCGGACGAAAGCGCCACGCCGGACCACGCGTCGGCCGGGCCCCCGAGATCGGAGATGAGGTTGCCCCCGGTGCCGAAGTCGGTGACGGGCGCGCCGTCCTTGCTCAGCAACACCAACATCGCATCGACGTCGGCTGCCGTCTTCTTGCCGCTGCCGATGGCGAGGATGCGATCGTCGGGCAGCACCAACAGGTTGCGGGCGCGATCGTCATCCTTCGCGATGTCGATGCGGGTCACGCCGGCGGTGCCGAACGTCGTGTCGAATTGTCCGGCGCCCGTGAAGCGGTAGACGATGAGGTCGACCTTCTCCGCTGCGTCCGCGCCGCGGCCATAGCCGCCCAATACGTACTTGTCGCCCTGCTGACGCACGGTGTACGACTCCGCGACACCCGGCAACACCTTGGCCGTCGCGACCCCACCGGTGCCAAAGGTCGTATCGAGCACGCCGGTAGTGGACGTGCGGATGAGGTGCGGGCTCACGACGCCGTCGCCGTCGGCGCTGTAGCCGGTGGCCACGATCTTGCCGTCGCTCTGCACGATGAGATTGCGGGGGTTGTCGATGCCGTTGCCCTTGGAGTCGACCTTGACGGAGCCTCCGGTGCCAAAGGCTGTGTCGAGCACGCCTGCCTTCGTCAGGCCGACCAGCACGTAGTCGGCATCGACGCGATTGGCTCCGGCCGCGAGCGTGGTCCCGAAGACGACGACGCGGTCGTCGCTCGTGGACCCGACGCCCCACCCGTTGTCACCGACGAACGCCGTTGCCGAAGTGGCCTTGCCCGTGCCGACATCGATCACTGCGATGCCGGCCTTGCCGAACGCCGCGTCGAGCTTGCCGGTGTTGTCGAAGCGAGCCACTGCGATGTCGGTGTCCTTGGCCGCGTCGCCGATGGCCTTGGGATCATGCTCGGCCACGCCGCCGATGACGATCTTGCCGTCGGACTGGATCGCGATGCCGCGCGCAATTTCGACGGTCTTGCCGCCGACCGCCGCGTTGGCCACGGCGTAACCATTGGTACCGAATGTCGTGTCAAGTTTGCCGGTGGCGTCGAGGCGGGCGACCGCCATCGCCTGATCGCCGGCGATGCTCACGAAGCCAGCCGCGTAGACCTTGCCGTCCGAACCGACGGCGACCGCCATGAAGCGATCGTGCTCGGTAGCCGACAGCGGTGATGCGGCGATGCCGTTGGCGCCGAAGGCGGTGTCGAGCGCCGCCTTGATCGGCGCCGCGGTTGTGGTCGGGCCAGCGGCGGTTGTAGCCGGAGCGAGCGTCGTCGTCGACTCGCTCGCGTTGTCGCCGCCGTCGTCACCACAACTCGCGAGTGCCAGCGCACCCACGAATAGAGCGCCTGCGAACTTCTTCAACGTCATCCTCCAAGATCAGGATCTAAGTTAAGCATGCATTACAAGTTATCCAAGGTAACCCTGTCAAGTTGAAGGCTGCCCGCAGATCGCACTGAGTTGGGTTCTGGGACGGCCTCTCGCTGGTCAAGTGACCTGTCGATCGGCTGGGGCTGCCGGGGCGGGCGCGACATGCGCACGCCGACCACCACGACAACCGCGATGACCAGCCACCACAGCGCCGTGCGTATGTCGGTACCGGGCCCAGCCGCGCGTCCGTCGGGAAGCAGTACGCGCCACACGCGATACCAGGGGTTGCTCGTTCGTTCGAAGTCGACAACGAGGGTACGACGCCGCGTGGCGGCCTCGAAGGCCGTGTAGCACCACGTAGCGAAGCCCAGTGCCCCGGCCATCACCAGCGGCCCCACGAGCACCCGGAACTGATCGACGGCCCACGCGACCGCGATGACGACTAGGGGGAGGATCACGACGACCTGCCGACCCGGCCACCACCATCCGTGCATGGTCAGCGCCACGAATGTCGCGACGAACCACCCCGCCGCCACCGGCAACACCAACCACCATCGACCTTCCGCGCGCCGACGCGTCAACGCCGCGAACGCGCACGGAGCGAACAACCACACCGGCGCCCACGCGGCCAATCCGAATCCGCGGTCGACGAGCAGACCCAACACGCGTCGCGATCGTCCGACGTAGTTCGGCGACGTACCGATGACCCGGCTCTCGCCCCGTTCTGCGAAGTAGTCGCCGCTCGCGTACGCGGTCCACCCGCCGTAGAGGAGGCGGTGCGCGACCACGTACGCGATTGCCATCGCCGCGAACGCAATGGCGATACCGGCAGCCATCGATCGGTGACGGCGACTGCGGTAGAGGCCGAGCAGCGCCAGCGCCGCGGCAACAGGTACGTACTTGACCGACAACCACGGCAACGCGCTCACGCTCACGACGAGCAGAGCGGCATTGCGCAATGCGGTATCGCGACTGCCGGGAGTCGCCGAGATGGCCGCGATGGCAACGGTCGTCGCCAGTGCCGCAGCAATCTCGGGATAGACCTGACTCGCATAGGTCGCCAAGGGCGCCGAGCAGAAGAAGATGCCGACGACCGGTAGTGCGATCTCGGGGCGAACGGCGAAACGGCGCACCGCCACCCACGCGGTGAGCGCCGACAGCACGGCGGCGAGGGCCACGATGAACGCCTTGGCCGCGACCCATCCGCCCCAGCGCATGGGCACCGCCAGCAGCAAGGGCAGCAGCGGATCGTGAGGGCTCAACTCGCGGCCGTCGGCGAAGGGCTGCGTCTGTCGATCGAGATCGACTTTGTGGAACGACCGATACTGCTCGAGGGCGATCTCGTCGCTGATGTCGAGGTCGAACTGGCGCCCGAGGCTGAGCGCGGTCAACAGATATTGCGGCTCGTCGGCAGTGACGCGCGCGCCGTACGTCGCGTGTGCGGGAATCCCGATGGAGGCAACGGCGGCCACGATGGCGGCGAGCAGGAACAGCCAGCGACGCAAGGGCTCGTCAGCGCCAGCCTGTGCCACCGGCGCGCCGTTCACGCCAGTTGATCCGAGCGCCGCAGCACCAGTAGCCACGTCAACACGCCGGAGACCAGCACGAGTGCGATCGCAGCAAGCGCGGACTCCGCAAGGAAGCCCTCTTCGAAGCGGCTCCACACTCTCGTCGACAGTGTCCGCGTTCCGATCGGCGCGAGCAAGAGCGTCGCCGGCAGTTCCTTCAGCGTCGCGAGCAGCACCAAACCCCCACCGGCCAGCAACCCCGGCCGCATCAGCGGCAGGTCGATGGTGAGCGCGCGCCGGACAGTGCCTGCGCCGAGCAGGCGCGCACTCTCGCGGACGCGCGCCGGCACGGACGACACCGAGTTCTCGACGGCGCGCATGGCCTGCGAACCGAAGTGCACGACGTAGGCCGCGAGAAGAAGCGGCACCGTCTGGTAGAGCGTGTCGAAGCCTGGGACGTTCAACGTCCAAAACGCCATGCTCAACGCGATCACGAGCCCGGGCACGGCAAAGCCGGCGATCACCGCGGCGTTCACCGAACTCGACAGGCGACTGCGGTAGCGAGCCGAGAGCATGGCCGCCGGCAGGACGGCGATGACCGTGAGAATTCCGGCGACGGCACCGAGCCATGCGGTCGTCCACGTGGGAGAAACGAGATCGCCCAACTCGTGCTGCAGTCGTGCGTTGGGATCGTCGCCGTTGGCGATACCGCGCCAGGCCCACTGCACCAGCGACGCCACCGGCATCACCAACGCGAAGACGACCACGCCTACGACCCCGACGAACGCAACCGGACGCCACCGGCCGAGCGCGATGCCGCGCGAAGGGCGTTGGACGGTTGCCGACGACACGATGGCCTGGCCGCGAGCGCGATGCTCGATGAACACCACGACGAACGCGAGCACCAACAATGTTGCGGCTGCACCGAACGATTGGGCGCGGTCGACCAAACGGGTGGCATAGACGACGCGCGTCAGCGTGTCGTATCCGAGCAACTGCACGGCACCGAACTCGCTGAGTGTGTAGAGGAACACCAACAGCGTGCCGCCCAGGATCGAGCGCCGGATCATCGGCAACACGACACGGACGAACATCTGCCACGCGCTATCACCGAGCAGCCGGGCCGACTCTTCGGCCGAGCGAGGCACGACCGAGAGGCGCGCACCAACCGATAGGTAGACGTAGGGATAGGTGAAGAGCGTCAAGACGAGCCACGACGCGCCGAGCCCCCGAAATCGCTTTGGCGCGTGGTAGCCGACGAGCTCGAAGGTCTGGCGCAATACGCCATCGGGCGCGAGCCCGGCGAGGTACGCCGCCGCGCCGACGAATGAGGGAAAGACCAACGGCAACGGCGCCAATACCCGGAAGAACCGACGCAGCGGGACGTCGGTGCGCAACAAGAGCCACGCGAGGGACGTGCCCAGGACCGCGGCCGAAATCGACACGAGCACCGCCAACTGCACCGTGCGCCAGAGGGGTGCGGGCACATCGCGCCAGAGTTCGGAGAGATCGGTACCGGTCGTGAACACGCGCCAGAGCACGTACAACGCAGGCGTGGCGAACAAGAGCGCCGCCGCGCATGCGGTCGCAGCAAGTGGCAGCGGTCGTTCAGCCCTCGAGGCCGGCATCACGGATCATCTTGCGGGTCGACTCGAGATCTCCACCGAGACGGTCGAAGTCGATACCTGCCGCGGCGCGGAAGTCGATCGGTGGCAGCACACTCGTCGCCGTTACTCCCGCCGCGAGCGGGTATTCATAGGTCTGATCCGAGAAGTAGCGCTGCGCTTCCTCGTTCAAAAGGTACTGAGCAAGTTGCGCCGCCTCCTTACTGTGCTTGGACCCTCCGATCACCGCGGCGGCGCTGACGATGAGGAGGCTGCCCAAATCGTCGGGGGCGAAGTCATGGTTCTTTGCCTTGAACGACGGGTTCTCGGCGAGTGACTGGAAGACGTAATAGTGGTTGACCAGACCAATCTCGATCTCGCCCCGATCGACCGCCGCGACGATGGCGTTGTTGTTCGCGTAGACGAACGCATCGTTGGCGGCGATGCCCTCGAGCCATTTCTTGGTCACCTCGTCGCCTTTGGCGTCGCGCATCGCGGTGACGAAGTCTTGGAATGACGCGTTCGATGGCGCGACGCCGAGGCGCCCCTTCCACTCACTCTTCGTGAGGTCGAACACCGTCGTCGGCAAGGTGCTCTCGCTGAGCTTCGGCGAGTAGACGAGCACACGCTTGCGCCCCGACAAACCCACCCAGCTGCCGTCCTTCGCGTGCAAGCCAGCGGGTACGAGATTGAGCACCTCGTCGGGCAACTTGCCGAGCCGGCCCTTCGAATCGAGGAAACCGACCGAACCGGGCGATTGCGAGATGAACAAGTCGGCAGGTGTCTTGTCGCCCTCTTCGTTGATCAACAACGCGAGGTCGGCCGACTGGCCATAGCGCACCTTGACGTCGATACCGGTCTCGTCCGCGAACCGTTTGAGGATCGGCTCGATGAGGTTCTGAGTACGGCCCGAATAGATGGTGACGGAGCCCTTGGTTGCGTCGCCGCGATCCCCGCCGCACGCCGCCAACATGAGCAGCGCGAGCGCCACGGCGACGACTTGGATTACTTGACGATGTCGGTTCATTGCGGGCACAGTACCAACGTCATGGCTCCGTTGTTAAGCCCGGTTACCCAACATCGCTCAGTACGCATACCGCACGCGCGTTCGCCCAACCCGGCCGATGGACATCCTCCGATCGTTCTCTTCTTTCCCGCACGTGACGAGGAGCACAGCGTGGGTGCGGTCATCGCCCGGGTGCCGCCAGAAGTGTGCGGGCACCGCGTCGAGATCGTCGTGATCGACGACGGATCGACCGACGCGACGGCGCTCGTGGCCACCCAGGCCGGAGCCCATGTCGTGGTCCTGCCCGAGAATCGCGGGCTCGGCGCGGCGGTGCGCACCGGACTGCGCCACGCGGTCGACACCTTTTCGCCGGTAGCGGTCGCCTTCGCCGACGCTGATGGCGAATACGCGCCCGAGGAACTCGCTCGGTTGATCGAACCGATCCTTGCCGGCGAGGCCGACTATGTCGTCGGCAGTCGCTTTCGCGGCGAGATCGGGCGCATGTTGCCGACCCGTCGCTTCGGCAATCACGCGCTCACCATCGGCCTGCGTCTCGTTGCCCGGGTACCGGTTACCGACGGGCAGAGTGGCTTCCGGGCACTGTCCGCGTCCGCCGCGTCGCATGCCGACATCATCCACGACTACAACTACGCCCAAGTGTTGACGCTCGATCTCTTGTCCAAAGGATTCCGCTATGCGGAGGTGCCCATCAGCTATTCGTTCCGCACGCGCGGATCGTCGTTCGTGCGGCCACTCGAATACCTGCGCAATGTGATCCCGGCCGTGGCGCGTCAACTCCGCCAGCGGCGCTCGATGTCCACCTCATCGGTGCGACACCGAATTTCATCCCGCATTTCAATGAAGGTGAGCCGATGAGACGTCCATTGCCAAGGCTCGCGTACGCAGTCGTGCTGTGTGCCGTCCTCTTCGCGGCATGCAGCGACGACGATGGCGCCGAAGTGCGTTCGGCCGGGTCGGTCGAGATCGTCGGGCCTCCCCCGCCCGAGGGCGGCGGGTCGGTTTCCGCGGTGGGTACGGGCTGTACCACCAAGGGCGCCACGACCAAACTGGCGGCCGCGACCCTCGAGGTCAACGTCGACGAGTACACGCTCCAGGCGCCGGCGACGGCGAAGGCCGGCGTCCTCGAAGTCATCGTCAGGAACCGCGGCGCCCAGCCCCATGAGCTGATCATCGCGAAGGCGGCGAGCCGCGAGGCGCTACCGGTCAAGGACGGCAAAGTCGACGAGGTCGCGCTCGAAGCAACCGGCTTCTACAAGATCGCGTCGTTCCCGAAGAGCACGATCTGCCGAGGGTTCTTCGATCTCGCTGCCGGCACCTATGTGTTGTTCGACAATCTGACGGGTGCCGGCCAGACGCAGAGCAATCTTCAGCGCGGCATGGTTTCGGTGTTGACGCTCACCTGACGCTCAATCGTCGACGACGTGAGCGGCGTAGCGCGCGTTGGCCGCGGCCCATTCAGCGCGGTCCCAGGCAGCATGGGCCGCTAGTTCGCCGGCGTCCCAGCCCATCGCCATGACGTGATGCAGATTGTCGGGTACGAACAGTGCCTGGCGCCCGAACGTCACGACGCCGGGCAATGTCTCGACCCAGCGTTGCACCACATCGAGCGCGGCCGACGCGGCCGGCGTGTAGATCGGATACACACGGGGCAGGCGACGCACCTCGATCGCCGCGATCTCGATGGGCGGTAGGCCCACCAGTGCCGCCATGTCGACGATCGCCTGTGCGAGCGTGGCATCACTGGCCGTCCACCACGCGTCGCCGACGCGACACGGGATCTCCGCACACAGCACCGTGCGATCGGTCGGGTCCGGGCCGTCGCGATAGTTCTTCGGTTCGGACAATCGTGTGACGGGCGTGCCCGGTGTGGGGATGTAGTGCGCGTCGAACGACGTGTACTGCGGTCGGTCCACGACGATGTACACGAGCAGCATCGCCCGGTAGTCGAGGCGCGCCACGCTCGCACGAACGGTCTCCGGAGCGTCGTCGACCACGTCGACGAGCGCCCCCAGCGGAGCGGTCCACAACACGCGTTCGCTGTCGAAGGTGTCCCCGCTGTCGAGCACCACCGCGACGCCGTCGCCGCGCGGAGTGATGGTTTGAATCGACGCGTTGCACTCGATCGTCGCCCCGGCATCGACCGCAGTCTGTGCCATTGCCTCGACGATCTGGCCATACCCACGGCGGGGATACCAAAAAGTTCGTCCGGGCCCGTCACCGCGCTGTACCACGCGGCGTACCAGCGACCCTGCTCCCTTGGTCGCGATGCGCCGCCGCGCCAACTCGCCGGACAAGGCAGCGGCGTCGGTGCCCCACAGCTTTTGCGCATACGGACCGTAGAACTCATCGAGGACACTGCGGCCGAAGCGGCAGCGGACGACTTCGGCGAACGTGTCCTCGCCCGGTCGACGCGCGGGCCTCGTGCACGCATCCGCGAGCATGTGGGCGGCAAGGCCGCGCGGCATCTGGCGCACCAGATCGCCGGGGCGCAAGGGAAAGCGCACCCACCGATCGCGCAACCGCAGCCGACCGTTGCGCCGGCGCAGCTGCAGATCCCCGCCGAGCCGAGATTGGATCGCCGCGAACAGATACGGCGCAATCGATGCATGTAGTCGATGCGAACCCAAGTCGACGCGTTGTCCCGCGATCTCGATGCTCGCCGCCATGCCGCCGACGAACGACGACCGCTCGATGACGCGCACGCTGCGTCCGGCTTCGGCCGCGCGCCACGCGGCGACGAGCCCTGCCGCGCCCGCGCCGACTACCAGCACTTCCTCCCCGCTCTGCCGGGGGCCGCTCGGGCCCTGAGGCATCGACGAGGTCAACCGACGCCGTGCTCGCTCGTCGCTGCGGTGGCCGCCGCGCCGACGAGGGGCCAGGCCTCGGTGATGGCGTCCGCGAAGCGCACTGTCACTTCGTCACCGACGGCGAATTGCGCGACTCCGGGCGCACGCGTCCTGAGACGCGCTCCGTCGGCCGCCCGCACTTCGTAGAGGCACGCGTGTCCTTGATACTCGACGTGGGTGATCGTGGCGTCACCGCCGGCCGCGAGGTGCAGTTGCTCTGGCCGTCCGAGCGCGTGAGCAGGCCCATCGGGGCACGATCGCACGTTGATCGGCCCGATCGCGGTCGCAACAATGTCCGACGAGCAATGGCCTTCGAGCAAATTCGCGTCGCCCACAAACGACGCGACGAACGGTGTCGCCGGTCGCGAATACAACGCCACTGGCGCATCGAGCTGCTCGATGCAACCGTCGCGCATCACCGCGACCCGATCGCCGATCGCGAACGCTTCTTGTTGGTCGTGCGTCACGAAGACCGACGTGATGCCGATGGCGCGCAAGATGCGAAGAACTTCGGCGCGAAGTTGTACCCGCAGCGCGGCGTCCAAGCTGGAAAACGGCTCGTCGAGCAGGATGACCCCTGGCTGCGGAGCGAGCGCGCGGGCCAACGCCACTCGCTGCTGTTGTCCGCCCGACAGCGTGTTGGGAAGCCGGTCTCGCAGGTCCGGCAAGCCGATCAACCGCAGCAGTTCGTCCACCCGTTCATCGCGCCCGGGCGCGCGGGGCAATCCGTAGCTCACGTTGCGGGCGACCGTCAGATGCGGGAACAGCGCGCCTTCTTGGAACACCATGCCGACGCGCCGGCGCTCCGGGGCAACGATCTTGCCCGGCGCGCTCACGAGCTCGTCGCCCACGCGAATAGAACCCGCAGTTATGGCCTCGAGGCCGGCGATGCAGCGCAGCATCGTCGTCTTGCCGCAGCCCGACGGGCCGAGCAGCACCAACACCTCACCGGCGCGTACCTCGAGATCGACACCCCGCAGGATCGCCGCGCCCCCATAGTCGGCTTCGACGGCGTGCATCTGGACCGACAGCCGGTGTTCATGTGCGTCCACTTGATCGAACTCTATTGGCTTGCGACCAAGAGACGCGAGGCGGCGTCAGCCCGTGGGCAACGCGATGCAGTCGAAGACCTCGGGGTCGACCAGCGCGTGACCGACATCGGCAACCGTGACACACACCTGCTTGGCCGCGGGCGGACGGTTGGCCACACGGAGCTCGCCCTCGCTGCGGAACGGCTGTTTGTCGGTCAGCTCCCAGGTACCGACGGTGGCGCCGAACTTTGCCGCGTTGGTGCCCGCTTGCTTGGGCGTGATCGTGTCCCAGAAGAAGTGTGCGTGAAAGCTCTGTATCGAAGGCGTGAAGTTCAGCGCGTCCCACTCGATCACGATCGACTGGCCGGAGATGGCGATCGACCGCAGGTTGATGCACTTGGCGCCCGGTTTCGAGTCGCAGACCCGCCCCTTTGCCGTCGTCGGCGGCGTCGTGGTCGCGCCGGCGACGGTCGTCGCGGTCGCCGAACGGGTTGTGGTCGGCGTGGAGCCCAGTGGGGGCAGCGTCACCGTCGAACTCGCATCGTTACCGCCACAGGCACCGACGACCAGCGCCGATGCAGCCAGGAGACAAGCGAACGACAGACGACGGACTCGTCGCGGACCGGGAGGTGCTGGAGAAATCTTCACGGCGCCAAGCTACTTCGTCGCCGGCCGGTGTTGGTGGTCATCGTTCAACAGGGCCGATCTACGGGATGTCGGCTCCCCCGGCACCCACGGACGCGTCGCGCTACGCTCCGAAACCGCGCGGGCCATGGCCGCGACAAGCGAGACCCCGGTGATCGATGTCAGATGTGCGTCCGGATGGCAACGACGCGACAGTGCTCCGCACCGCCAATCCGCTCGCGCCTCGGGTGCGAGTGCCGCATGCACGCACGCTTCCCCGAGCGCGCATCAACGTTCTCTTCGATGAGATCTGGGCCCACAAGCTGACGCTCGTCGTCGCGGCCGCCGGCTGTGGCAAGACGACGGCGCTCGCGCAATTCGTCGCCCGCTCGGCGGATCCGGTCGCCTGGTATCGAGCCGATGTCTCCGACGCGTCGCCCCGTCGTTTCTTGGAGTGTCTCGCGACCGCACTCGCCCCTTGCCTGCCCGGATTCCCGACGAAGTGGGACGATCCGGTCGACATGGCCTTGGCCGTCGAAGCATACGTACCATCGCGCGCCGCTTTGCTCGTCGACGATCTGCACACGTTGCGCGGCACTCCCGCCGAAGCGGCCTTCGCCGACTTCGTGGTGCATCTCCCATCGTCGTTCAGCGTGGCGGTTGCGACACGATCTCAGCCTGACGTCGACGTGAGCCGGCTCCTGCTCGACGGCGACGTCTTGCACATCACGAGCGATGACCTCCGCTTTCGCACATGGGAGACCGAAGCGTTGTTCCGTGAGCTCTACGGCCTTCGCATCCCTCCCGAAGAACTCGCACGATTGACCCGCAGAGTCCGCGGTTGGCCCGCGGGCCTGCGCCTCTATCAACTCGCCGCCCGCGGCAAGACACCGATCGAGCAGCGCCGCTTGGTCGATGTGTTGAGCACCAGGACATGGCCGATGCGTGACTACCTGACACGCAATATTCTCGACACGTTGCGGCCAGAACTCCGCGAGTTCTTGATCAATACGAGCGTGCTCGGTGTCGTCACCCCACAGCTCTCCGACGAGCTGCTCGAGCGAAGTGATTCCGACGCGTTGTTGCGCGAGCTCGAGTCGCTCGACTTGTTGACGACGCCGCTCGACGACACCGGCTACGCCTACCACTATCACGAAGTCTTGCGCTCGCATCTCGAAGCGCGTTTGCTCGACCGCGACGATCGCGCCGGCCGTCGCCATCTCGTACGCGCGGGGGAGCTGCTCGAAGCGCACGGTTGGACAGCCGAAGCGCTGCGCTGTTTCGGCCGGGCCGAAGAATGGGAATCCGTCGCTCGCATCGTCGGTGCCGGTGCGCCATCGGTCGGTGCGTCGTGGGCGTGGCTCGACACGCTGCCGGCCGCACTCGTGGCCAGCGACCCGTGGCTGTTGCTCTGCCGGGCGCGCGCCAAGGTGTCTGCGGGCAAGCTCGCCGACGGATTCGACTCCTACCGTGAACTCGAGCGTGTGGTCGACGCGCCCGACCTCGTAGATGCCTGCCGACGCGAGCGCACGATCCTGGCGACGTGGCTCGAGCCCCGCGCGGTGCATGCCGATGATTGGCACGGTCGTTTGCGCTCGGCGACACAGCGCGACCCCGCCCGCGCGTTCGACAACGCCACGCCGGCCGAACCCGGTGCGGCCCTCGGCGCGGGCATCGCCTCACTACTCGCCGGTGACGTCGCGCCGGCCATCCGTCAACTCGGCGCGGCGGCATCCGATGCCGACGCCGGCCCCGCGTTGCTGGCCGGCGCGCAGCTCGCGTATGCGATCGCACTCGTGCTCGGCGAAGGCAGCGGTGAGGCCTACCAGATCGACCTCGCCGAAGAAGCAGCCGAACGAGTCGAGGTTGCATGGCTGGCCCGCCTCGCCCGCGCCGCGCTTGCACTCACCGATCGCGCCGGTGTCCTCGCCGGCGACGAGCCCGTGTGGGCGATGTGCGACAACGACGGTGACGAATGGGGCGGCGCGCTCGCGCAGTTCTTCAATGCGTGGCGCGCCGTGAAGACCGGCGACCCGCTCTTCGAAATGATCATCACCGACGTCGTCGACCGCTTTCAGCGGCTCAACGCGCCAGTGCTCGTCGCCTGGGCGCAATCGCTGCTCGCTGTCGGTCTGGCCCGTTCGGGGCGCGCCGAGGCCAGCAAATACGCCACGGTCGCCGAGCGGCGGGCACGCACACTCCAAGTTGCCGGCCCGCGGGCGTTGGCGATCTGCGCCATCGATCTCATCGAAGGCTCCGAACGAGGCGTCGCGTTGTTGCGCAATTGCGGTTTGGACCCGTCGGGCTTCGTGCGCGATGGCGAACGAGTCGCAGTCGACGCCGCGTCGCCGGCTCCTTCCGCCGAGTCCGCGCACCGCGTGCAACTGTTCGGCACGTTCCAACTCTTCGCCGGCGACGACGCGATCGACCTCAAGGCGTTGCGGCCGCGCGTGCGCTCGCTCGTGCGATTCCTCGCGCTCAACTCCGGCAAGCTCGTACACCGCGAAGCCGTCCTCGACGCGCTATGGCCCAACGCCGACTTCGACTCGGGCCGCTCCAATCTGCACACCGCAATCTCCGCGGCGCGCCAGGTGCTCGAACCGTTCTCGTTCACGATCGAGCGCGAGTCCGACTCGTACCGACTCGTCACCCCGCCCGGCACAACGTGGGACAGCGCGGAGTACCAGGCGGTATTGCAGTCGGCCCACCGAGCGCGCTCCACCGGCGACAGCACCCGCGCGTACGAAGAATTCGCGGAGGCCTTGGCGTTGTATACCGACGACCTCCTCACCGAGGAAGGGCCGAGTGAGTGGATCGTGGCGCCCCGCGATCGCTTGCGCAACGACGCGGTCAATGCCGCCATCGCGGCCGCCGAGATCGCCCTCGCAACCGATCGTCACGCCGATGTCATCGCGGTCTGCGAACGCGCAGTCGTACTCGATCCGTGCGCCGACCGCGCGTGGCGCCTGATGACATCGGCCTTCGAGCACATCGGCTCGCACGCATCAGCGCAGCGGGCGCGTCAGGCCTACCTCGAGGTGCAGCAAAAGCTGGGCATCACCGCGCGCGACATCGACGAAGCCGACCGCCGCCGCGCCGACGCACTCGCGACGTAGGTCGTTGCCTACTTTCCGCTCTGAAGGCCGCTCGGGCCTAACTTCCGCTCTGAAGGCCGCTCGGGCCTAACTTCCGCTCTGAAGGCCGCTCGGGCCTAACTTCCGCTCTGAAGGCCGCTCGGGCCTAGGCGATGATCACCGTCGACGCGCCGACGATGTTGCAGGTCGGGGCGGGCGCCGGGTCGTTGCACGTTTGCACCGGATCC
>JBDSMH010000200.1:0-4570 GCA_039915945.1 Acidimicrobiales bacterium
TTTCGAACTCGACCTTGCGATAGCCGGCGCCGAGCACCACCGATAGCCGACCCGGTGCCATGCAGTCGATGGTGGCGATCTGTTCGGCCAGGCGCACCGGGTCGTGCAACGGCACCAAGGCGGCGGACACCGTGACGGTCACGCGTTTCGTGCGCGCGAGGACCGCGGCCGCAACCGTGAGTGGCGCGGACATGAAACCCGCAGGGTCGCCATGGTGCTCGGACAGCGTGATGCCCAACACGCCGATTCCTTCGGCCCAGTCCACCATGTCGAGCGCAGTCTGATATTGCGTGGCGTAGGTGGTGTCCGCGAACGGCGGCACTCGCAAATCGAAACGCATCGTCATGTCGAGCAACAGAGCCTCGCAATATCGAACTCGCCCGGTGGCAAACTGCGGCGAAGCTAGCAGCGTCGGGCAAGACCGCGGTCAGCGCAGTAGCGACACCACTCGCGCCACGGCGAACGCGCAGCCTGCGAGGCCGAGTAGCCGTCGCCAAGGGTTGACGCCTCGCACAACTTCGTCGACCGCCCACCACGCGAGCGCGCCGACGCCGATCCACGAGATGCAGGAACGAACGGTGCCGTCAGGGACGATCCAACGCAACACGACGGTGACGAAAAACGTCCAGAGCGCGGCATTGGGGAACTGCCCGATCGTGATCTCGTTCGTCTGACGATTGCGGAAGAACCAGTTGAAGAGTGACGTGCCCAAGGTTGCCAACCATGTCACGTCAGCGGTGTGAATGGCGTGCATCCCGTGAGGACGAAGCCTGCGCGCGGCTCTCGGACCGCGAGAGCCTGTCCTAGGGGCTGCGCAAGACGATCGACGGCTGCGTGCGGCGGACCATCAGCATCGCCACCGCGATGCTGAGGCCGAGGGCCAACAGCACGCCCAGCACGAGGCCGATCATCAAGAGCGGTCGGGTGGACGCAGCTTCGATCACACCGAGTCGGCGTGCGAAACCGGAGTATTGCTGACGCCCCACCCAAATGCCGATCGGGATGCCGATCACGCTGCTGGCCAATGCGAGGGGCAGCGATTGCCACGCCACCACCGCCGCGAGTTGGCCCCGCGTGAAGCCGATCGCGTGCAGCACGGCCATGTCGCGTCTCGAGGATCGCACCTGTGCGAGGAGCGCGTACAGCACGATTGCGAGTGCGATGGCGAAGCTGATGGACGCGGCGCCGACGAGCAGCCCCAACACGACCTCGAGTTCGCGCACCTCCGCGGGTGCTGCACTCGTGAACCACTCGGTCGGCGCGCCGCCCTTCGTGGGGATGCCGTCGGGGTGGGCGGCGATGAACGTGTCCGCCCGAACGCCGTCTGCCAGTCGTATCGCCGTCCACTCGGGATCGTTCGCCTCGACACCAAGGGCGAGCCTCGCCTCCGACGTCAACAGAATTCCGTCGCCGAGGCGGGGTTGGTCGTTGCCGGTCTGGCTCACCGGCGGGAACGTGACGGTGCCGACGATGCGAACGGTTGCCGGCGACGATACGGCACCGGAAAGCGTGAGTTCCTCGATCGTGATCTCGTCGCCGATGTCCGCGCCAATCTCGCGGAGCGTGTCGCGTCCGAGCACGACTTCGTTCGGCGCGCGAACTTCACGACCCGCGATCAGCGTCGGCTGCATCCTCTCTTTGATCTCCGTGATGGCGAATCCGGGCACGACGAAGGTCGAGTTGATTGCATAGATGTTGGAGGTGAATCCGGTAGCGGCAGTGACATCAGGGTCAGCGGCGACAATCGACTGTAGAGCCTCTGGCCTTTGATCATCGAACGCGTTCAGCGCGATGAGATCCCAGTCGAAGCCGTAGCGCTTTGGTTCGTTGACGAGCGCTCGCGCCGACGTGCCGACCGTGACGACCCCTGCGGTGAGAGCGACCGCGGCGATTGCGAACGCGATCGAACTCCAGGCCCTGCCCGGGCTCTCACCACCACTCGGGTTGGCGAAGCTCAGCCCCGCCATCGCTGTGGGACGTGAGTTGAACGTGGTCACCGCGCGCGGATGGCGGCTGGACCTTCCGCCCGCGGTCGCCGATCGAATGTCGGCCAGGACCGATGTCGTGGCGGCGATGAGGAGTATCACGGCGGTGCCGGCGGCGAGGACCGAGAGATCGAGATGCACGCCGACGACAGGATCGGAATCGTGTAGCGGACCCACGGGCGCGAGCGGTGACGCCACTGTCATCACGACGATCGCCGTGAGCGCGGCGGTCAACGCGGTGACCATGGCACCGGCCACTCGCACCGCGACGACTTGGCGCGGCGTGAGTCCGAGCACCTGCAGCGTCCGATCGTCGGCGCTCCATGCGACGTTCCCACGGGCAACGACTTGAAACGCACCGATTGCGGAGCCGATGAGAACTATCAATCCGAAGGTCGCGAGCAGCGCCAGCAGTGGTCGAACCGCGGTCTGTACCCGGTCGATGCTTGCGACAGGGTTTCGTTGAGCTCGAGTCCGCGATCGCGCAGCTGGGGGTACAAGTCGTTCTGCGGATCGATACCGGGCGCCAGACTGAATCCGGTGCTCCTGTACGCGGCTCCAGCGCTCAACTCGCGCACGAGGGTCGAAGAGAAAACGATCAAGCCGAACCCGCTGGTCTCGTCAGCGACCAACTCGCGCGGGATCACCCCGATACCGGTCACGATGAAGCTTTCGGTGTGGAAATCGCCGGTGTCCGTGAGAAACAGCGAGACGCGCACTTCGTCGCCGACCGCGATCCCGGCGTTGTCAGCGAAGTACTCGTTGGCGAACACCTCTTGCCGCTTCGACGGGTCGGGCAGACGGCCATCGCGCAGCTTCGGGAGCTCGATCGGGAAGTAATTGCCCCACGGCCCGAACATCACCCGGCTGTAGGAGGGATCGACACCTTCGACGAAGCCGGTGAAGCCGACCAGGCTGCGCAGCGTCTCCACTCCGTCGATCCCGGAGAGCAGCGCCTCGACCTCGTCGGTCGACTGGCTATACCCGCTGGTCGCGTCAGGCGTCTCCGCGTGTACGACGATGCGCCGATAGGACGACGCCGTGTGGCGGGCCGCGGCGAGCGTCGAAAACGCGACCCCGAAGCCGGTGCCGAGCAGCAGCCCGAGACCGATCCAGGAACGCCAGCGGCGCACAAAACGCCTGCGAAACGCGAACGCGATTGGCCCCATCAGGTTGTGACCGTGCCGGTTGTCAACGGCCTGCCCTCCAGGGACCCAATTGTGCTGTGTGATCGCGGCGCGCCGCCACCCGGCCTGCACGTGGGTGAGTTTGGGTGGTGGCCCCCGCTCGCCGCAACCGTGCGGGCGCCGAGCGGCGGTCACGCCAATTCGTAGGTCAGGTGCGTCGCTACCGGGGAAACGCGAACTGACCGCTGCACGAGTTCACGTCGCCTGCTGCCGGCGAACAGCGGTGTACCGGCGCCGAGGACGATGGGCGCGAGATGGATCCGCAGCTCGTCCACGAGGCCAAGATCGACACACTGGCGCACGATGTCGCCGCCGCCCATGACGAACACGTCTTTTGCACCCGCCGCGGTGCGCGCTTGTGCGATTGCCGACTCGATCCCATCGGTGACGAAGGTGAAGTCCAAACCGAGGCGAACGTTCGGTGGCGCGGTGTGCGTCACCACGAAGAATGGCGGACTGGCAGCGTACTCGGCGCCGTAGCCCATCTCTGCGCTCCAACCGTCGGGGCCGTCGATGATGTCGAAGAGGCGGCGGCCCATGATCACGGCCCCGCTGGCCTCAGTGGCTTCGCGGAGCACCTCGGCATCGACCGGATCGGTGCTCGCGACAGCCCACGTGTGTAGCGGCTCACCGCCGTGACCCAAGCCGTGCGCGAGGTCAGGATCGGGTCCGGTCACGAACCCGTCAAGCGACATCGAGATATCTGCGACAACCTTCGTCATGACCGCCTCCGATTGTTGATCGACAACTCTTCGACGATCTTTGTGTAACGGGCTACCGCTCAGGTAGCCAACTGTTACGAGAACGAATCGCTCGCCCGTCACGCAACCAGTGCCGCGATCACGGACCTCGCAACGAGGTGCAGTTCGCGTTCGCCATGAGGGTGGCCATGATGGTTTTGGCGGCCACCGCGATGAGCAACGCTCCGGCGAGAGACCACAGCAACGCGAAAACGTTGTACGCGACCACGAGCACTGGCAGGTCGCACCGCCGGCCGAGCTGACGCCAGACGAAAGCGAGCGAGATCAATGCGGCGCCGATGAGCGCGAAGCCGACGAGAAGACCAATCATGCCCACCGCTGAGGGATCTTTTGTTGCCTCGTCTTTGCCGCAGATTGTGGTGAGGCCGGGGACGCCATACACCGCAGTCCAGATCGTGAACGAAAGCGAGATGCTCATTGAGACTGTGAGCACGAACGAGATGTGCAGCGCCTGATGCAATGGGCGCGGAAAGCTACCGGTAACCGCCATCACGAGCCTGCCAGTCGCGACGTCATGACACGTACCAGATCGCGGCGGCCCCCAACTTGGATTCGCCTCGAACGTTGCGCCGGTGAGGTTGGTGCATGACCACGTTGTTCCGTGGTCGTACGACACCGCGAGTGTCGGAGTCTCGGT
>JBDSMH010000233.1:0-8042 GCA_039915945.1 Acidimicrobiales bacterium
CGACCGTATGACGCCACGACGAGATCGAAGTGCCGCGTGCCCAACGCCGCGTCGATGGTCTCGCGGAAATGGGGATCGCCGTGGATGTGCTCGACATCGTCGGGGATCTCCGGGATCTCGTGCGTGCCCCGGTGAAAGATGGCGACGTCGTAGCCGCGCGCCCGCAGCCCGTTCACGATGAACGCTCCGGTGGGACCCGTGCCGCCCACCACCAACGCTCGCATCATCACACCCTCCTCGATCGGGTCATACGAGGTAGGTGAGGTTCATGATGATGTCGTCGTTGTCGACGAGCACCACCTTCTTCACCGAGATGCGCACCGCATCGTCCTCGCGCACGAGATGGTGCACGACCCGCCCGGCGACGACATCGATCCGGCCCCGACGATGCGCGGTGAGGTTGAACGTGCTGTGTACGATCAACGCGTCGGATGTGCCGTCGCGATCGAGCTCCACGTTCGATACGACGCGTGACAATCGCGACGGTGGATCCTGGGCGTAGTGCGCGCCGCTCTGCAGCCGACGGATGCGGTCCTCCAGCCCGATGCGGTCCTCGTTGACGATCGACACGTGGCGTGACACGTCGATGTCGTCGGCGTTGCACGGGATCCAGTAGTGCGCCGTGCGCGCCCAGAGCGCGAGCCACGCGTCGTAGGCGTGGGTGTCCATGAGGCGCGCCTCGCGGTACAGGAACTGCTCGACGCCATGGTGGTCAAGCATCGTCTCGTTCCTCCGTGCGTCGGCCCGGCGCCATCTGCACGGAGACCTCGCCACCCATCACCCTTCGCCAGTGGCCCAGGATGGCGCGGTTGCTGAGCTCGCTGGTGATGTGGGCCGTGGCTGTGCCGTCGTCGTGCACCTCGTCGCGCCCGAGCCCGCGATCGATGCGGATCCACGGATCGACCTGCGCGCGCAGCCCCTTGGTGACCCGCTCGAACACCTCGAGATCATCGGTGGCCCCACCACCCGACGGCCCGTAGAACGACTCGTGTCGGCGCAACCGCTGCTCGTTTATCTCCGCCGGGACGTCACCGAGCAACGTCGGGTAGATGAACACCTCGGTCCGGTCAACGGAGATCGGTCGGATCAACCGCAGTTGCGAGGCGATGATGACCAGATTGGGGAAGATCGCGACGTGACCGGCCCCATGCGACAGCACCTCGTCAGCGCGAGTCGACCCGTGGGCGGCCACCAGGGCGTCGTAGTACTCGCGGGGCCAACCCGGGGTTCCTCGCAACCGTTCGATGGTGGGCTTGCCGAAACCCACGGGCGACATGTCCCAGGCCACGTGGCCGTTGCCGAGGCTGTGGACCAGTGCCGTCGAGGAGCCCGTCGCGAACCGCATCCCGTCGCTACCGGAGCGCTCCTCTTGGATCCGGAAGTAGCTGCGATGTAGATGGCTGATGTGATAACCGTCGACGCTGTTCTCCAGTTGCAGCTTCCAGTTGCCGCCGTAGGCGAACTTGTGCACCCCGGCGGTGACGTCGAGGCGGCCGGTGGGCGACAGGTCCGCGGCGATGTCCATCTCGGCGAGCACGCCCGGGCCGAGATGCGAGGCGAGCGGAACCACGTCGGCCGACAGGCTCGCGAACACGAACCCGCGGTACGACTCGCACCGCGGCACCGCACGCAACCCGAGGGAGTCACGGTCGAGGGAATCGCCGTACTGCTCCGGGTGAGGCACCGCCACGAGGCCGCCGGTGTTCCGGAAGGTCCAACCGTGGTACGCGCACGTGAAGAAGCGACTGCTTCCGCGCTCATAGGGGCACACGGCCGCGCCACGATGCGTGCAGCGGTTCATCAGGACGCGCACCACGTCATCGTCGCCGCGCACGAAGATGATGGGTTGGCGGCCGAGCTCGCGGGTGCGGTAGTCGCCACGCTCGGCAAGCTCACCCTCGTGACCGACGAACACCCAGCCACGATGGAAGATGCGGTCGATCTCCTCCTCGAAGATCTGAGGGTCGGTGTACACGCGACCGTGCACGCGGTCGTCGCTCACGAGTTCGTCGTACGCAGGACGCGCCGCGGTGGTCACGATGCACTCCGACGACTTCCGAGATGGGCCATCGTGCGTTCGACGTCTTCGGGCGAACCGACGATGTTCGCGCACAGCTCGGTCATCCCCGCGGCGACGAACCGGTCGAGGTGCTCGTCGACCTCGGCCTCAGTGCCGACCACCGCGAGGTCGACCGGCTGCGGGACGCCTTCGATGTCGAGCTGGCGCCGATACGCGGGCATTCGTGCTGCCATGTCCATGTACCGCGCCATCTTGGCGCGAGTCGACGGCGCGTCGTCGGTGACGCACACCGGGATGCCCACCGCGACGTGCGGTGCCGGTCGCCCGGCCGCCGAGGCGGCGACGCACATGCGCGTCGCGACGAGGCGCACGGCTTCGGGGCCCGACATCCATGTGAGGGTGCCGTCGGCGTGCGTGCCCGCGAGACGGATCATTCGCGGGCCCATCGCGGCGAGCACGATTCCCGGCGCAGCGGCACGGATCGTCGTCGACGCATGCACCCGGAGGTGTTCGCCGTCGACATCGGCACGCCGGGACTCGGAGAACAGCCCCTGCAACGCGGCGAGCACCTCGCCGCACGCGTCGACGATGCCGCGATAGGGCACCCCGAACCACCCCTCCGACACCGACGGATGCGTCACCCCGAGCCCAAGCGTGAACCGGCCCGGCCCGGCCGCGTCTGCGACCGTGAGCGCCGCCAACGCGAGCGGCAGGGGGTGACGGCCCTGGATGGGAACCACCGCGGTGGCGAGCTCGATGACAGGCACCTCGCGCGCCACGACCGCCAGGGCCACGAGCGCGTCAAGGCCGGTGACCTGGGGCAGCCAGAAAGTGTCGAACCCACGTTCGTGAGCCCGCCGAGCACTCACCACGACCGCGTCGAGCGTCGGGACGTCACTCCCTCCGAAGAATCCGATGCGCATCACGTGCTCCGATCAGAACGGGTTCGGCGAACCGGGCGATGGGTACCCGGCGGTGAATCCGCCGTCGGCGACGAATTCCGAGCCGGTCGAGTACGAGCTGTCGTCGGACGCGAGGAACACCGCCATCTTCGCGACCTCCGACGCCTCGCCGACGCGTCCCATGGGGGCATGCCGGCGCGTCGCGGCTTCCATCATCTCGCGCACCGCTCCGCGGTCCTGGCCCGGGTTCGAGGCCAACAGCGTGTGGACGTTGCCGGGGTGGATCGAGTTGACCCGGATGTTGCGTGGCGCGAGCTCCATCGCCGCCGCTTTGGTCATGCCACGCACCGCCCACTTGCTCGCGATGTAGGAGATGATGCGGGGCGACCCGACGAGCCCATCCATCGACGAGATGTTGATGATCGAGCCTCGGCCGGCCTCGGTCATCGCCGCGATGACCGAACGCATCCCGAGGAAGACGCCGACCTGGTTCACCTCGATCACCCGGCGGTAGCTGTCGAGCGACGTGTCCCACAACGGCGCTCCCTCAGCGGTGCCGGCGTTGTTGACCAACACGTCGAGGTGACCGAATCGGGAAGTGGTCTCGGCGACCGCCGCGTCCCAGTCGGCCTCACTGGTCACGTCGAGGTGCACCGACGCAGCCGCAGCACCGAGGGAACTCGCCACCGCCGCTGCCTCCGCGTCGAGCAGGTCGCCGATCATCACCTGCGCGCCTTCGGCGACGAACGCCTCGGCCATCGCGAGACCGAGGCCTCGCGCACCGCCGGAGATCAGCGCTGCCCTTCCTTCGAGCTTGCCCATCGTCGTCCCCTCTCATTCGTAGTTCCCGCGGGTCAGCGCCGCAACGGCACGAACCTCCACGCTCGGCTGACGCATAGTTCCTCGTGGGTCAGGTGGTCTCGAGGCCAGCGAGATCGTCGGCGGCACGCCAGTCGCGCAGAATCGTGAAGAACGCTTGCGCCCCCCCGCCGTAGTTGCCGCCGAACCATCCGGGTCCCTCGCCGGGGCGGCCCTCGTTGTTGTAGTACCCCGGGGTGCACTCGCTCTGGAAGCTGGAACGAACGGCGTTGGACGCGGTGATGGTCTCGAGCCACCCCTGCTCGGCGGCCTCGCTGGGCTCGACCATTCGGACGCCGGCGCGACGAGCGCGACTGACGACGTAGGCGACGTGCCGGCTCTGCTCGTCGTAAAGCTCGGTGAAGTTGGGACTGACGCCCGACTGGATGCCACCCATGAACAACACGTTGGGGAACCCTCGACTGAGCAGCCCCTGGAACGTCGCCACCTTGCGGCCCCACTTCTCGCTCAGGGTGAGGCCGTCGCGTCCGCGCAGATCACACGCGGCGCGACGGGTGTACTCGGTACCGACCTCGAAGCCGGTGGCGAAGATCAGGCATTCGACCTCGTACTCGACGCCCGCGACGATCACGCCCTGCGGGGTGATGCGCTGCACGCCCCGGCCCTGCGTGTCGACGAGCGTCACGTTCGGGCGATTGAACGTCTCGAGGTAGTCGTCGTGGAAGCACGGCCGCTTGCAGAACTGCCGGTACCACGGTTTCAGCGACTCAGCGGTGGCCGGGTCTCCTATGACCTCATCGACGCGGGCGCGGATCTGCTCCATCTTCGCGAAGTCCGCGAGCTCGACCTGAGCCGCGACCTCCTGCGGGCTCATCGCGTGGCCGCTACGGTCGGCGAGCCCCGACAGGTTGCGCAAGATGTCGGTCCATCCGTCGCTCACCAGGTCGACTGGCTGATGACCACCGGACACGATGGTCCCGAAGTTCTCGATGCGCTCCTGTTGCCAGCCGGGGGACAACGATGCGGCCCACGCCGGGTCGGTCGGTCGGTTGCCACGCACGTCGATCGATGACGGCGTGCGCTGGAACACGTAGAGCTGCTTCGCCCACTCGCCCAGATGTGGGATGCACTGCACCGCGGTAGCACCCGTGCCGATGATGCCGACTCGCTTGTCCGCGAGATTCGTCAAACCACCCGTCGTGTCGCCGCCGGTGTACGCGTAGTCCCAGCGGCTCGTGTGGAACGCATGACCGCCGTAGGCGTCGATGCCGGCGATGCCCGGCAGCTTCGGCTTGCTCAGCGGCCCCGTCGCCATGACCAACCACTGCGCCGTCATCCGGTCGCCGTGATCGGTCTCGATCAGCCACCGTCCCGCATCGTCCTGCCACGTCGCGTTCGTGACCTGCGTAGAGAACAGAGCGTCGTCGAGCAGGCCGAAGTGGGTCGCGATCCGCCGCGCGTGCTCGAAGATCTCCGGACCGTGCGAATACTTCTCCTTCGGCACATAGCCGAGCTCCTCGAGCAACGGAAGGTAGATGTACGACTCGATGTCGCACTGCGCGCCGGGGTACTGGTTCCAGTACCAGGTGCCGCCGACGTCGCCGCCCACGTCGATGATGCGGATGCGCTCGACGCCCTCGGTGCGCAGCCGCGCCCCGGCGAGCAGGCCGCTGAAGCCACCGCCGACGATGACGACATCGACGTGGTCAACGCGCGCCGGCCGCGACGTGTCGGCCGGCGCGAACGGATCCTTGTCGAAGTGCGCGAACGCGCCGGCGATCTCGACGTACTGCTCGTTGCCGTCGGCCCGCAGCCGCTTGTCGCGCTCCCCGCGGTACTTCGCCCGGAGCGCGTCGACATCGATCGATGGGCCACGGGAGCCGGGCGGCGCGCTCATGGCATCGCCTCCCAACTCGCGATCAGCGAGTCGAGCGTGACCGTGTGCACGACCCGGCCGTCGAGGTCGACGATCTCGTACAGCCGACCATCGAAGGTGTGATGGCTGAAGAACAGCACCGCACCATCCGGTCCGCCCCGCTCGAGGTGGGGGAAAGTGTCACCGGGCGTGAGGTGATGCGTGCCCGCAGTTCGGACTTTGTGCACCTTGGTGCCGTCGGGGCGCAGCTCGTCGAGGTGCTGCTCGCCCTGCAGCACGAGGACCGATGTGGCGGTCACGTGACGATGCGCCTGACAGTGCCCGCCCTCGGCATCGAACCGGATGAGCAGGTCGATCGTCCCGGCGCCGCGGTCGAAGCCGAGCACGCACAACTCGTGATGGATCCGGTAGGGCGACTCCGGGTCCCCGGAGATCTCACGCCAGTCGTACGCGTCGATGTCAAGCATTCGGTCGCTCCTTCAGATGTCACGTGTCAGAACAGCTGGCCCGTGGAGACGTTCGTGCCGTGCACGACCCGGGCCGACGCCGACAGTGCCGAAATCGCGGTGAAGCACCTCGAGGCACCCCACGACATGTCCAGCCCGAGCCCCCTGCCCGTACCGCCCCCAACCTTAGAGGATCCCCGATGCGCTTGCAGGAACACGTCAACCAAACTTGACTATCATGTTGTTCCTGCAGACGAGGAGCAAACATGACGGCTGTGCAGACATCGGTGAACGAGGAACTGGGCCTACCGACGGACCTGTTGATCATCGACGCCGACACCCATCTCACTGAGCCGCGCGACCTCTGGACATCGCGTGCGCCGGCCAGATACGCGGACCGGGTGCCTCGGGTCGAGGTGATCGACGGTCGGAACACCTGGGTGTTCGACGGCGCCGTCGTCGGCGGGGCCGGCACGTCTGCGGTGATCGATCGCGCCGGCAACAAGCACCTCGGCCTGAGCTTCGCCGGCATGAGCTACGACGACATCCAACCGGCGGCGTTCGACATCCACGAACGCGTCAAGCTGATGGACCGGCTCGGCATCTGGGCCCAGATCATCTACCCCAACACCTTCGGCTTCGGCGGACAAAAGTTCGTCGAGCAACAGGACGAGGCGCTACGCCTGCTCACCGTGCAGATCTTCAACGACGCCTCCGCCGAGATGCAGGCCGCCACCAACGACCGGCTCTTCGGGATGGTGATCCTCCCGTGGTGGGACGTCGAGGCGTCGGTCACCGAGATCCGCCGCTGCTACGCGCTGGGCATGCGCGGCGTGAACTGCGGGACCGGACCACACGTCATCGGTCTGCCCGACCTCGGCCAGCCGCATTGGGACCCGCTGTGGGACGTGAGTGCCGAGCTGTCGATGCCCGTCAACTTCCACATCGGCGCCAGCACCGACACCATGTCGTGGTTCGGCTCGTCCCCCTGGCCGTCGCACGACAACAACACCAAGCTCGCCATCGGCTCCGCGATGATGTACCTGTCGAACGCTTCGGTCATGGCGAACCTCATCTACGGCGGAGTGCTCGAACGCCACCCCACCGTGCAGTTCGTGTCGGTCGAGAGCGGCATCGGATGGATCCCGTTCTTCCTGCAGTCACTCGACTACCAACAGCGTCAGAGCACCCCGGGCACCTACGGCACGAAGTTCTCGCTCACCCCCACCGAGTACTTCCAACGACAGATGCACGCCTGCTTCTGGTTCGAAGAGGCCGGCGTCGCCGAAGCCGTCGCCACGCTCGGCGACACGAACGTCATGTTCGAGACCGACTACCCCCACCCCACATGCCTGTACCCCGACAGCGTCACCACGGCGTCGGCGGCGATCCGCTCGCTGCCCGACATCAGCCGCCGGCGCGTGATGTCCGACAACGCCATCCGCCTCTACAACATCCCTGTTCCAGCGACGAGCCGCTGAGCCGGACGCAACGCCGCAGGACCGATCGTCCGATGTCGCCCTGCTATTCCATGCCGGCGCCGGGCCCGTCCGCGTCGAGCACGTCGGCGGCGACCTCCATCGCCGCGACCATCGCCGGGAAGCCCGCGTACACCGAGCACTGGATGATCGCCTCGGTGATCTCGGTCGGTGTCAGGCCGTTGCCGAGACCGATCTGGATGTGCTCGCGCAGCGGGCCGAGGTTGCCTCGCGCCGCGAGCACCGAGATGGTGACCAAGCTCCGTTGCGCGGGCGCGAGCCCCGGCCGCGACCACACCAGCGACCCGCTCTGCGTGATGAGCCGGGTCAGGTCGTCGCGCACCGCACGCGGTGCCCGGAACTGCTCGATGTGTCGGCGACCGCGCTCGACCTTGTTCGCCATGGCATCGTCCGACTCCATCTGCCCCCCCGCTCGTCATCGCATGCGCCGCCACTGTAGGTGGGCCTGCGAGTCGACGACGGCCGAGACTCCCGTCCAGA
>JBDSMH010000079.1:0-21710 GCA_039915945.1 Acidimicrobiales bacterium
GCGACCGACACTCCGCTCTGAGGGCCGCTCAGGCCCGTCCGCGACTAGCGCAACGCGGCGTAGTCGGCGAGGAGCGGTAGCGCCGCATCGCGATCGGCGATCACCGTGACCCGCCGCGGCCAACGGATGGCGAGATCGGGGTCGGCATAGTTGATGCCGCCCTCGGAGCCGGGCGCGTAGATCTCGTCGAATTGATACTCGATCTCGGTCGCGTCAGCCAGGGTGAGGAACCCGTGCGCGAACTGCTTGGGGATGAAGAGCATGCGTCGGTTTTGCAGACTGAGCTCGACCGCCAGATGGCGGCCGTAGGTCGAGGAATCAGGTCGTAGATCGACGATGACGTCGTAGATCGACCCGCTGGTGACGCGCACCAACTTGGCCTGTGAGAACGGCGGCTGTTGAAAGTGCAGCCCGCGCAGCGTGCCCGCCGCAACGTTGAACGACGTAGCCGATTGCACGATGGTGCCGGGCACGCCCGCCGCCTCGAACTCGTCTCGGCAGAAGGTGCGAGCAAACCCGCCACGAACGTCCGCGAAGTAGTCGACATCGATGATGAAGGCCCCCGGTAGTTCGGTCTCGCAAATTTTCATAGCCATTCCCTACCTCCAGAAGAACCCGTCGTCAATCTGGCTGGTTTCAATCAGGTGCTTCAACATTTTGAGTCGGGTGAAGGCCCGATGATTGAAAATGTCGTCGGGCATCTGGATCTGCTCGAACACCGATCGAAGCTGCTCGGCCCCGGCCCGCACATCCCAGTCGGTCGTGTAACCGAGCACAGAGCTGATCTTGTCGAAATTGACGCGGTAGCTGCGATTGTCGCTGTCGAGCGAGCCGAAACTCAGCTGGCATCCGCGAAAGACGTCAGCGACGATCTCAGCAATTTCTTTGACTTGATAGTTGTTGTCGGTGCTGCCCACGTTGAAGATCTGGTTGTGCACCTTTTCGATCGGTGCATCGAGCACCATGCGCAATGCCTTGGAGATATCGAGCGCGTGCACCAGAGGCCGCCACGGGCTTCCGTCGCTGTTCATTGCGATCGTCTTCGTCGTCCACGCCAAGCCCGACAGATTGTTGACCACGATGTCGAATCGCATACGGGGGGAGGCCCCGAACGCGGTCGCATTGCGCATGAAGGTGGGTGAGAAGCTGTCGTCGGCCATCGGCGCGAGGTCACGCTCGACCATCACCTTGCACTCGGCGTACGCCGTCTGTGGATTGGTGGGATCGTCCTCGGTCATGTCGGAGCCCGACACCACGCCGTAGACCGAGCACGACGACATGTAGACGAAGCGCCGCACACCCGCCTCTTTGGCGAGGCGCGCAAGGTGCACCGAGCCTCTGTGATTGATGTCGTAGGTGATCGTCGGTGAGAGCTCGCCGACCGGGTCGTTGCTGAGCTCGGCCATATGAACGATCGCGTCGACGCCCTCGAGGTCGGCGACCGTGACGCGGCGGATGTCCTTGAACAGCGTGTGGGCCTGGCGGTCGACGCCTCGATAGAGCTGCGATTCGCGGTAGAAGCCGGTGTCGACGCCGATCACGTCATGTCCTGCCGCAAGCAGGCTGGGCGCGAACACGTGCCCGAGATACCCCTCGGTGCCGGTAACCAAGATGCGCATGTGGACGTGCTCCCCTTCGGGTCGAAGACAGCGTACGGGGCCGCGATGCAATGGGGTAAGAGTCGAACCGCCCATCGCCCGCCAGGAGATCACCGAAGTCACGCGCTACTTTCAGCGGCCCAGTGGTTCGTCAGCTTGCGCTGCGCTTATGCTTCCGCCCACTATTGGTGTTGCTCACGTCACAGTTGGGGAGAGAAATTCGGTGGTTTCGACTGCGAATACCAGCGCCGGTGGTCCCGGGGGCCCGATCCTCGATGTCGCGCACCTCTCGACCGAATTCAGGACGTCGCGGGGGCTCCTGCGGGCCGTGGACGACGTTTCGTTCACGCTCGACCGGGGCGAGACCCTCGGTGTCGTCGGCGAATCCGGCTCGGGCAAGTCGGTGCTCGTCCGTTCGATCATGAACATCCTTCCCCGCACGGCCAACATCACCGGCTCGGTCAAGTTCGAGGGGCGAGACGTCGGGCAGCTCCCCAAAGCCGAGCAACGGCACTTCTGGGGCACGCAGATGGCCATGGTCTTCCAGGACCCGATGACCTCGCTCAACCCCGTCAAGCGCGTCGGTCGCCAGATCACCGACCCGCTGCGCTTCCACCTCAAGATGAACCGCGAGCAAGCCAACGCCCGGGCCCTCGAGTTGCTCCGCCTCGTCGGCATCCCCGAGCCCGAACGGCGTTTGCGCCAGTTCCCCCACGAGTTGTCCGGCGGCATGCGCCAGCGCATCGGCATCGCGATCGCGCTCGCCTGTAGCCCCAAGTTGCTCATTGCCGATGAGCCGACGACCGCTCTCGACGTCACCGTGCAAAAACAGATTCTCGACCTCCTCAAAGGTCTGCAGCGCGAACTGCACATGGCGATGATCCTCATCACCCACGATCTCGGTGTCGTCGCCGGCCGCGCCGATCGCATCGCGGTGATGTACGGCGGTCGCGTCGCCGAGACTGCCGATACGCCGGTGCTCTTCCGCAACATGAAGCACCCCTACACCGAAGCGCTGCTCGATTCGATCCCTCGTATCGAGCACCCGAGCCACACCCGGCTGCAGGCAATCGCCGGGCGCCCACCCGACATGGTCAACCCTCCGCCAGGCTGTCGCTTCGCGCCTCGGTGCCTCTACGCACAAGAGAGTTGCGTCGCCGAGTTGCCGCCGCTTGTGCCATCGAGCGAACCGGGGCACCGCTTCGCCTGCTTCTTCCCCGTCGGCACGGCCGAAGGCATGGCCGCCCGCGACCGCAACCGTGAAGCCGGCCACACCGGTGCCGGTCTCGATCTGACCGTCCAGGTGGTGTCCTAATGGCTGGTACCGGCAAAGCGCATCTGCGTGACGGTGACGTCCTGCTGCGAGTAGAAGATCTCGTCGTCGAGTTCCCGGCGGGCCGTAGCCGCAAGGTGCACGCCGTCTCCGGGGTCAGCTTCGACGTCAAGCCGGGCGAGACGCTCGGTCTCGTGGGCGAGTCGGGCTGCGGCAAGTCGACGACCGGTCGGGCCATCATGCAGTTGCCCCACCCGACATCGGGTTCGGTCAAGTTCGACGGCGTCGAGATGACGTCGCTGTCGAACGAAGACCTGCGACGCACGCGTACCCGCATGCAGATGATCTTCCAGGACCCGATTTCGTCGCTCAACCCACGGCGCAAGGTCAAAGACATCGTCGCCGAAGGCCTGTCGATCTGGGGTTCGACGATTGGCACGTTCAGCAAGACGCGGGTCAACGAGGTGCTCGACGCGGTCGGCCTCGACCCCGACGTCGTCGCCGACCGCCGCCCGCACCAGTTCTCCGGCGGCCAGTGCCAGCGCATCTGTATCGCCCGTGCGCTCGTGCTCGATCCCAAGGTGATCATCTGCGACGAGCCGGTCTCCGCCCTCGACGTCTCGGTACAGGCGCAGATCCTCAATCTTCTCGAGGACATGAAAGCCCGTTACGGGCTAACGCTCATCTTCATCGCGCACGACCTTGCCGTGGTCAAGAACGTGAGCGATCGAGTGATCGTGATGTACCTCGGCAAGATCTGCGAAGTCGCCGAACCCGACGCGCTCTACTCGAGTCCGGCGCATCCGTACACCAAGATCTTGCTGGCATCGATCCCCGAGCCCGATCCGCTGCGACCGATCACCGACGACCACATCTCCGGCGAGTTGCCATCGCCGATGGCGCCGCCGTCGGGCTGCCGGTTCCGCACGCGTTGCCCGCGGGTCCAAGACGTCTGCGCGCAGGTCGAGCCCGAGATCCGTCAGGTCGCGCCCGGTCACTACGTCGCGTGCCACTTCCCCCTCGAATCCGCAGTCACACTCACGGGCAACGGCAAACACTGATCGCGGGCACCAAGGTGCCGCTGTCGTCGATGCCTGAACTCACGCTGTCGCGCAACACGCTCGATATCGGGCTGTTCTCCGACAACCCCGCCATGGCGGGGTACTACATCAACGAACTGGGTTTGCCGTTCGTCGAGGGCTTGCCGCACAGCGACACCTACAGCGAGAACTTCTACGCGGCCAACGGCGCATCGCTCAAGATCAACACCAGCACCGAGCCCATGGAGCCCGGCACGAGTGGTTACTGCGGCCTCCTCATCGCTCGCGAGGGGGTCACTCAACCTCAGCATTTCGTCGATCCCGACGGCCTCGCGGTGTCGATCGTGCCGCCCGGCCACGACGGTGTGCATCAGATGGGCATCGTGTGCGAGGTCCCCGACGTGGCGAACGAGCGCGAGTTTCTGATCAACGGTGTCGGTGCCCGCGACGATGAAGGTGTGTTACGCATCGGCGAGACGGCCTTCTTTCTCCGCACCGGTGGGGTGGCCCGTCCGACGCCGACGTGGCGACGCGGCTTCAACTACTACGTCGTCTTCGTCCGCGATATCGAACGAGGCCACCAGCGGTTGCTCGACAACGGTGCCGAACATTCGGCGCCGCCACTGCGACTGGCCGATCGGTGCATCTTCTCGTGGGTACGTACCCCGAGCGGCAACTGGCTCGAACTCGTGCAGTACGCCGACTACGGCCCGCTGCCCGACTTGCCCCGTGCCGCCGATCGGTGGCCGCAGATCATCCGATGGCGTGAGACCGGCGAAGCGTTCTGACGATCGAGAGACGGGCGGTGGGGGTTTGAAGCTGGGGATCATGGTGCCGCGCGAATCCGACTTCGACGACGGGCAGGATCCCTACCCGCGCATCTACGAGTACTGCCAACGCGCGGAAGCGCTCGGGTTCGACTTCTGCACATTCACACATCATCGGTTCAGCCCCGAGCGACCGTATCTCTCCTCGCCCTTCGTCATGATGGCTGCGATCGCGGCGCGCACATCGATGCTGCGCCTCGTCACCACCGTGTTCGTACTGCCGCTCTATCACCCACTCGATGTCGCCGAAGCGGTCGGTCAACTCGATCACATCTCCCATGGCCGCGTGGTGCTCGGGGTTGGCGCGGGGTATCGGCGGTACGAGGCCGATGCGGTCGGCGTGCCATTTCATCAACGGGTCTCGCGCATGACCGAATCGATCGAGATCCTGCGCGCCGCCTGGACGCAAGACACCGTCAGCTACCACGGCAAGCACTTCGAGTTCGACGACGTTCATGTAGTGCCCAAGCCCCGTCAGCGGCCGCACCCTCCGATCTGGATCGGCGCGCTCGAACCCAAGCCGGTCGCGCGTGCCGGCCGCATCGCCGACGGTTGGATTGCACCGTCACTGCAAACGCTCACCACACTGACGACGCGCGCCGAGCTCTACCGCGACAACGCCCGCGGCGCGGGCCGAGAGCCCGTGATCTGTCTCGAGCGTGACCTCGTGGTCGCCACCGATGCGGAGACGGCGCGCGCCGCGTGGATGCGGCGCAACCTCCCACTGCTCGAGTACTACCGCAGCCAGGGTGCCAGTCTCCCCGACTTTCCCGAAGGAGCCAGCGAGCGTGACGGTTTCGCCGCCGTCGCAGCCGGATGCGCGGTCGCCGGCAATCCGGACGATTGCATCGCCGCTATCGCGCACGCGCGCGATGTCATCGGGTGCGAATACCTCCAGCTGATGAACCTCGGTGCCGGACCAGGGTCAGGGCACCGGGGGAACTACACGACCGAACTCGCCGCCTTGGAGCTGTTCGGACGGCACGTGCTGCCCGCATTTCGCTGAGCGCTCAGAACGTGCACTCCGGCCCGGAGGGGATCGGCGGCGCGTCCCATCGCTTGATTTCGGGTAGCACCTCGGTGGCAAAGAGCCGCACGCTCTTTTCGGCGACGTCCGCCGGCATGCCCGCAAAGCTGAAACTGGGGTTGAACGCAGCCACGCCCAGCGCCGAGTGCAGAATTCGCAGCTTTTCTATGGCTTGATCGGGCGTGCCCCAAGGCATCAAGTTGACGTAGTCGGCGACCGCTCCGTCGGTGCCGCGCTTGTCGATGTACTTCGAGATCCCCGCGTAGAACTCGTAGCCGCGCAGTCCTTCATGGGCGCCTTCGGCAAAGCCGTAGTGCGCGATGACGGTGTGGTAGTAGCCGCCGATGTAGCGATGCGCGAGCTCCTCGACACGACGAGGATCGGTGTCGATGACCACGTTGCCCGAAATCAACGGCGCGGGTGGTTCACTCGCGGCGCCGTACGCTTCGCGCCACGCGTCGCGGAAACCCGCAAGCTCTTGCGCGACGATGGGCCACGGCTTTTGCGGGACGATGAGCAGACCGATGCCCAGCCGGGCGATGATCGGCATTGCGTCGGGCGACATCGCCGCGGCATAAACCCTGCCCCGCATCGAATAGTCGGGACGCGGCCGAATCTCCACGGGTGGCTGCACCAGGAACTCGTTGTCCGCCTGGAGAACGCCGGTCTCGATCCCGTTGAGGATCATCTCGGTGTAGGCGATGAACCGCTCCCGCGAACGCTCCATAGGCATGCGGAAGCCGTCGTATTCGATGCGGCCGAGCCCGCGCCCCAACCCGAGAATGAGGCGACCGCCCGACAGATTGTCGAGCATCACGATCTGCTCGGCGCAGCGGACCGGTTCGTGCCACGGCAACACGATCACGCTCGTACCCAGGCGCACATGCGGGTGCCGAGCGCCCATCCACGTCAGGTACTGCACCGGGTCGGGCGACAAGAAGTAGTCGGTGAAGTGATGCTCGACCGTCCACAGCGAGTCGAACCCGAGGTCCACCGCGAGGTCGGCCAGCCGCAACTCGTCGACGTACACCTCGGCATCGGTCGTAGCGTTCCCCGGGTTCTGAAAACCCCCGGTGTACCCGACGTGCATGATCAGCCGACCCATGCCTTGTCGAAGAGCACCACGGTGCCGACAGTCATCTTGAGTCCGTGCACCCGTTTCTGCCAGGCGATCATCTCGGGAATCGCTTCGTACACCGGCGTGGGCATGTCGGTGCGCCAGATGTCCTGGATCTTCTCGAGCGCGGCTTTGCGATCGGCTTCGGTCTTGCCCTCGCGCACCATCTTGATCTGTGCATCGACATCGATGTTCACGTAGTTCATGGCGTTGGCCGCGCTCGTCGACAGCACCGCTTGCTGTAGTGCGATCTCGGGCGCTTCTTCGGCGAAGTTGAAGCCCCAGCAGCCCACGTCGTAGGACTTGTTGGTCAAGATGTCGGCAATGAGCGCGTTGGTGTCATAGTCGTTCTTCAACTTCACGGTGAAGCCCGCTGCAGTGAGCAGCGTCCTCATCGCCTCCGCCCAACTCTGACGACTCGGTGCATTGTGGCAGTTGACGCGAATCGAACCGTCCCACTTGCCTTCCTTCTTGACTTCGTCGACGAGCTTCTTCGCGGATTCGAGGTTGTAGGTGTTGACCGGCGCCGCCGAAGCCCACTTGGACGTCTTCTGGAAGAACTCGCCGCCGGGATAGCCGGCGCTGGCGTTGGCCCGTTGATTGATCACGTTCGGGTCGAGCGCGAACGCGATTGCTTGGCGAACACGTTTGTCGGCGGTGATCGTGTCGAGGGTCGTCACGCCGTCGGGCTTACCGGTGCAGTTGGGCGCAGGCAGGCTGCCCTTGCAGTTGAGCTTGCCGTTGTTCAACAGGGCGACACCGCCGAGCCACTGCAGGTTGACGTACGAGTCGACCTTCTTCTCGTCGGTGGCCTTCTTGACGATCTCGGGTTCCCGCAAGAACACGACCTGCAAGGTGTCGGTGGTGAGCGCGTCGTAGCTAGCTGGTGCTCCGGAGAGCACGACGAACGACAATGCGTCGAGGTACGGCTTGCCGTTCCAGTAGCTGTCGTTGCGGGCCAAGTTGATCGACTCTTTGGGCTTGTACGAATCGACCTTGAATGCCCCTGCACCGATGGGCTTGGTGTTGAAGGTGCACTTGCTCGGGACGGTCTCCTGGTTCGGTCCACAAGCGGCTTTGATGGCGGTCGGCGACGGAATCAAACCGGGCGTATAGGAGAGGACGTAGGGGAAGTTGCTCCACGGTGCGGTCAGGACGAACCGCACCGTCAATTTGTCGACGACCACATAGTCCTTGATGTTCGCGAGCAGTCCCGCGGCGCGCGAGCCGAACAGCGATTGACGCTTCATGCCGAACACGACCGCGTCCGCGTCATAGTCGGTGCCGTCGGTGAACTTGATGCCGGCACGCAGCTTGAGCACCCACTCCGACGAATCGCCGTTGGGCGTCAACGAGTCCGCTGTCTGCGGCTCGAACTTCTTCGTCGTCGTGTCATAGCGCATGACGGTGTCGTAGATCGCGGCGAGCTCGGTCGTGCCGGTCGTGCCGCCACCGTTGGTGACGACGGGATCGAGACCGGCGGTCTCGCTGAACATCCCCATCTTGATGCTGCCGCCGGACTTCGGCGGCGGCGCCGTCGTCGCCGTTACGGTGCTGTCCGGGGTGGCCGACGTGGTTTGTGAGGGCTGGCCGTTACCACCGCCTCCGCACGCAGCGGCGAGGATCGACAGCGCACCGGCCAGCGCGACCATGCGCACCACGCGACTGTTCCGCATTCTTCGAATTCCCCCTGAAAGGCGACGATTGTGACCCGGGAGTGGAGGCTCAGACCTTGGCTTCGCGCGGATCCCACTTGGAGCGGGCCCACTCACCAACGCGGTTGAAGCTGTACACCGTCAAGAACATGACGACGCCCGGCACCATCGGGATATGGGGGTACTTCTTCAACACGTTGGCCTGCTGGCCCTCGGCGATCATGTTGCCCCACGTCGGCTTGGGCGGCTTGAGACCGAGACCGAGGAAGCTCAAGGAACCCTCGGCAACGATGAGCACCGCGATCACGATGAAGGCGTACGACAGCAACGGCAACGCCACATTGGGCATGATCTCACGGAAGATGATGCGGAAGTTCTTGGCGCCCATCGAGCGCGCCGATAACACGAACTCGCGTTGCGCGAAGACCAAGGTGTTGGCCCGCGATAATCGGGTCATCGTCGGAATACTGACGATGGCCAGACCCGCGCCGACCTTGACGATGGCTTCGCTCATCTGTTCGGGTCGACCCAGCACGGTGATGATGGCGATGAGAAGGATCAGCGCGGGAAACGCCAGCACCGAGTCGGTGACGAGACCCACCACGACGTCGAGCCAACCGCGGAAGTAGCCGGCCAGCATGCCGATGGTGCCGCCGATGATTAGGCTCAGCATCACCGCGAACGTCGCGGTGAGCAGCGACACGCGCGCACCGTACACACTGCGGGACAAGAGGTCGAGGCTGAAGTTGTTGGTGCCCAACGGATGGCTCGTGAAGAGGTCGGGGCGGGCGTTACCCGGCACCGAGATCGTTTTGGTGGTGTCCTGGTGCTCGGCCAACGGCAACACGCCAGCGAAAATCGCACCGAACACGATGAGGAAGAGCCACAGGAAACAGAGGTTCAACCCGGTATCGAAGTCGTCGCCCCGCAGCACCTTGGCGACACGGTCGATGGCGATGAACAAGAAGGTCAGCGAGGCCAACACCACCACGAGTTTGCCGATGCGGTCGATGGGCCCGACGATGGCGAAGATCGCCACGGCGGCGGCGATGACCCCGAGGATCACCGCACCGACCAGCTGTTCGTTGCGGAAGCGCTCGACGGCGCGCAACGCAAGAAGTACTGCGACCAAGCCGATGATGCCCCGGGCGACGCCTTCGACGATGTCGTTGAGCACGAGCCCGATCCACAACAACACGATGCCGACGACGAGTGCGCCCAGCCCAAAGGGCACGCTGCCCTTGGCTTTGGACCGCGGTATGCGCCGGCCACCGCCGGTGACCGCAATCGAATCGGCAAGGGGGACGTTGGCGCCAGCGGCGCGTACGGGTGTTTCAGATCCGGCCACGGCGAATCCTTGGGTCGAGAATTGCGTACGAGATGTCGATGAGCACGTTGATCAACACATAGGCGCAGGCGATGATCAGCACACCACCCTGCACCAGGGGATAGTCCTTCTTGCCCGCCGCCGCGACCACCACGGACCCGACGCCCGGGAGGCCGAAGAGCGATTCGACGATCACGGTGCCGCCGATCAAGCGGCCGAGGCTGACACCAGCCAGGGTGATCAGCGAGAACGACGAGGGCCGCAAGGCCTCGCGCGTCATGATGTGGCGGGGAGTCATCCCCTTGGCCCGGGCGGCGAGGATGAAGTCGTCCTGCAGCGTCGCCATCAAGTCGTTGCGCAGCAACCGGGTGAAGACCGCCACCTCGACGAGCGCAATCGACATGACCGGGAGGACGGCGTGCTTGAGGTTTTCAATCAGGCCGCCCTCGGTGATTCTGACCCACAAACTGTCGGGTAAGAGTTGCCAATTGAGCGCGAACGCCAATTTGAGCAGGATGCCCAACAAGAACGACGGCACGGAGATGAAGGCGAACGCGGTACTACTGATGGCGCGGTCGAAGGCTCCCCCCGGCCGGTAGGCAGCGACCATGGCCGAAGGTATCGAGACGAGCAGCGCGAACCCGATGGCGAGGCCGGCGAGCTCGAGGCTGACGGGGAAGGCCCGGAGGAGCTTTGCCTTGACCGATTCGACGGGGGGCAACACGTTTTTGCCGAGGTCGCCCCGCACGGCATCGCCCAGCCACGAGAAGTAACGCTCGGCCCACGGCTTGTCGAGACCGAGCTCGCTGCGCACCCGTACGTAGTCCTCAGCGGAGGCATTGGAGCCCAGGATCTCGACTTCGGGATTGCCTGGCACCAATGTGATCAGCTGGAACGTGCCCAGACTCACTAAAAAGAGCACAGGGACAATCAGCAACAGCCTGATGCCCACCGTCCGCGCCACAGCGTCCCCCACTTGTCGAGTACACCGACACGCTAGGCGAAGAGTACGCCTGTGTTCAAGGTCACGCGACAGGCCGCTCGTCACGCATCGCGCCGATGCTTCACCCGCCATCATTTGCAGCGATAATCCGCTGCAGTTTTCCACCAGAGGGGGCGCGGTGGCCGAGCCGCTCGTCGTACACATTTCGTATCCCACCGTCGCCGGGATCGCCGATATTGCGCGGTTGAAGGCGCTCCATCCGGGCGTCGAGCTCGTGACGGTCCCCTACGAGATCAGCCACGACCAACGGGTGCGCCGCGAGCAGGATCCGCGCGGAGAAGCCACGAAATCCGGCGAGGTGGCCCTGACCGGCGAGCAGGCGGCGGCGTTCGCTCGCTGCGAAGTGATCCTGACCCTCGACGCCCCGGTCGACATCTCGACCGTGGCCCCCCGGTTGCGCTGGATCCAAGCGGTCGGTTCCGGGGTCGGCCAGTACCAAGCCTGCGGCCTGCCGTCGTCGGTGACGCTGACGAACGGTGCCGGCATCGGTGCCCCACCGATCGCGGAGTGGGTCATCGGCCGCATCCTGCAGATCTACAAATCGTTTCCGTTGCACGACGAGCGATCACGCGAGCACCGCTGGGAAATGGCGCTCGGCTCGATGGTGATGGGCAAGACGATCTCGATCATCGGCCTCGGTGCCATCGGCAATGAGGTGGCGCTCAGAGCGAGGCCCTTCGGCGTCAAACTGCTCGGCATTCGCCGCAGCTACCAGCCCGGCATGACATCGCCGTACGTCGACGAATTGTTCGGGCCCGATTCGCTGACCGAAGTACTTGGACGGTCCGACGTCGTCGTGCTCGCCGCTCCGGGTACGGCCGCGAACGAGAGCATGTTCGATGCCGCCACGTTCGCCGCGATGAAGCCGGGTTCGATCTTCGTCAACGTCGCGCGCGGCACGCTCGTCGACGAGTCGGCACTCATCGCCGTGTTGCGTTCGGGCCATCTCAAGGCGGCCGCGCTCGACGTCATGCGCCACGAACCGATGGCGACCGACGACCCGCTGTGGGACGCGCCAAATGTGCTCATCTCGCCGCACAGTTCGGCCTCGGGCGAGGGCTATATGGAACGGGCCTTCGATCTCTTCGTGCGCAATCTCGGCCACTACGTGAAGGGCGAACCACTCGACAACGTCGTCGATCTGAGCGGCGGCTACTGAGTTGTTGGGTTCATAAGTGCCGAACCTGCGCGAACTGACCCTCGATCTCGAGCCCCTTCGCGCGTCGCGCGACTTCAGGTATATGTGGCTGGGCGCCACGATCTCGTCGATCGGCACGCAGTTCACGCGGGTTTCTGTTCCCTATCTCGTGTATCAACGCACGGGCTCGGTGATCGCGCTCGGGATCATCAGCGCGGTCACGCTGTTACCGATGCTCGTTTGCTCGATCATCGGAGGTGCGATCGCCGACATCTTCGATCGACGAATGGTGGCCCGCGCGTCCGCGGCGGTCGGAGCAGTGACCTCGTTGCTCCATGTACTCAACGTCACCGTTTTCGGCACGCAACTGTGGGCGGTCTACGCGCTGCATGCGATCGGCACGAGCTTGTTGATGGGTGGCGCGCCCGCCGCGCGCTCGGCGCTGCCGTTCGTTGTCGACAAAGAGCGCTTGACGTCGGCATTGATGTTGCAATCCACGACCTACACGACGTCGTCGGTCATCGGACCTGCGCTGGGCGGAGTGATCATCGCGTCGTTCGGCGTGCGGTGGGTGTTCATCGTCGACGCGATCACTTTTGGTTTTTCGTTCTGGTGTTGGACCTTGATCAAACCGATTCCACCGTTGGCGACGGGCGCGCGCATGAGCGCAGCGGTGATCTTCGACGGTTTCCGCGCGTTGCGCGGCCACAAACCGATCGTCGGTTCGTTCCTCGCCGACGTCAACGCCATGGTCTTCGGCATGCCGCAAGCACTGTTCCCGGCCATCGCGCGACATCGCTTCCCCGACAACGCCGCGTACTACGGCTTGATGGTGGCGGCCATCCCGTTCGGGATGTTCATTGCCACCATCTTCTCCGGCTGGACCCGCAACGTGACACGGCACGGCATCGTCGTCGTTTCGTCGATCGTCGTGTGGGGCATCGCAATCGCGTTCTTCGGCCTCGTCGACGGCCTGTTCGTGTCGTGCCTGTGCCTGGCCGTGGCCGGCGCCGCCGACATGATCAGCGGCGTGTCCCGCAACGCAATGCTGCAGTTGTCGGCGTCACCGGAGTTGCAAGGGCGCATGCAGGGGGTCGGCATGGCGGTGTGGACGACCGGGCCCGCGCTCGGCGATATGGAGGCCAGTGGGCTCGCCGCGCTCACATCGATCGACGCGTCGGTCTTCATCGGCGGCGTGGCCTGTGTCTTCGGCATCGGCATCATCGCGCTCGCGATTCCTGAGTTCACACTGTTCAACGCGTACGTGCGGACGGACACAGCGGCAACCGCCGACCCCGGCACTACCCGGTCTGCGGTTCAGTCCGAATGAACTGTTCCCGATATCTTCGTGTGACATCCGCATCGTCGCGCATCCAAAACCCCGTCTGCTCCGAACACGACGAGTGGCAATAGATCTCAGGCAGTCGAGCGACGGCGCGCTGGTGCTGGCGATCGCCCGCTATCACCAGGACGCACTCGCCGAGGTCTACCGACGCCACGCCGGGGCTGTGTTCGGTCTCGCCAACCGACTGCTCGCGTCGAGGGCGCTTGCCGAAGAAGTGACCCAAGAGATCTTCCTGCGTTTGTGGAACGCCCCCGAGCGCTTCGATCCCGATCGCGGCACGTTGCGGGCGATGCTGTTGTCCTGGACGCACGGCAAGTCCGTGGATGTGATGCGATCCGACAGTTCCCGCCGCCGCCGGGAGGAGCGCGATGCCCACGTGCTCGCCGAAGCCGGGCACGACATCGAGAACGAAGCCATCGAGTTGGCCATCGCCGATCAGATCGCGCGGGCGCTGGCGAGCCTTCGCGTGGAAGAACGAGAAGCGATCACTCTCGCGTACTATCGGGGCCTCACATATCGCGAAGTCGCAGCCCAACTCGACCAGCCCGAGGGCACAGTGAAGAGCCGGATCAGATCGGGACTACGAACCCTGCGCTCGTCGTTGAACATCCACGAGAACGAACTTGGGCTTTCGGTCGCCGAGGGCGGCGAGCCCGAGCGGGCAACCAGGCCCGAGCGGCCGTCGGAGTGGGCAACCAGGCGGGGTCGATCATGAGCGAGCGTTGGCCGCCAGAGATCGAGGAACTGCTCGCCGTCTATGCGCTCGATGCCGTCGATGACGACGAGCGGGCCATCGTCGACGACTACCTGCGCGAAAACCCACGCGCGGTCGCAGAGGTCGAGTCCTACCGTGAAGCACTGTCCTACCTTCATGCCGGGGCCGCGGCCCCGGCCGGCGTGTGGGAACGCATCGCGAGCGAACTCGAATCCGCTCCGCCGCCGCTACAGCTCGACGCGTTTCGTCCACCGGCAACCGCGCCCGTGCGCCACCCGCTCGGCCGCATTCTTGCGATCGCGGCAGCGGTCATCGCGCTCGTCGCCGCAGGGGGCGTCATCGTCCACCAACAGCGCGAAATCGATCGCCGCGGCTCCGATTCCGTTGCGTCGGCAATCGAGCGAGAGGCCAGTACGGCACAGCAAAACCCGCAATCGCGCACGGTGCTGCTGCGCGACAGCGGCGGCGCGCTCTCGGTCGCCGCGTACGTCGAGCCCGACGGCGACCTCTTCCTCGATGGCGCCCGGCTACCAGTGCTCGATCGCGATCGCACCTACCAACTCTGGTGCGTGCGGGACAACGATTCGGAAGCGATCTCGCTGGCGGTTCTGGGATCCGCCCCCTCGACGACCAAACTCAATCTCGATTCCTGCCACGGTCTGTTGGCCATCACCAACGAGACCGCTGGTGGCGTGGGCCAGTCGGACAACGACCCGGTGGTTGCGGGACGCTACGTCTGACGGCACTCGACGGCGCGACCTTTTGTGATCCGCGTCGGCTACCGCGACGAACAAGAGTCATGAAGTTCGACATCGACGCTTACAAGACTCGCACCGCCCGTCTCGATGACAGCGACATCGACTACGACGCCTTTCGCGAACGACCACTCGACCAAGCCACGTTGCGCACACTGCGCTACATGCACGACGTCGAGCATCACACCGTGTGCTACATGCGCGACCTGTTGGTCACGCCCGCACACAACGATCCCGACATGACCACGTTCCTCACATTCTGGGCGTTCGAGGAGTACTGGCACGGCGAGGCACTCGGCAAGGTGCTCGCCGCTCACGACGAACCCTCGGGTCGGGTGCGGGTCGCCGCCGTGCGGGCTCATCATCGGGTCAAGCAGGTACTCGCGCCGATGGGCACCATGTTGACGTCGAGTCTGACGAACAACTTCACCGCCGTGCACATGACGTGGGGCGCGGTGAACGAGTGGTGCACACAAGCCGGCTACTCGCGGCTGCGCACGCAGGCCGACCATCCGGTGCTCAGCGCGCTGCTCGATCGCATCATGCGCCAGGAGGGCCGTCACATCGACTTCTATTCGAGCCAGGCCCACGAGCGACTCGATGGCAATCGAGCAGCGCAACGGCTGACCCGCTTTGCACTGCGGCGCTTCTGGGCACCCGTCGGGTCGACGATCATGCCGCGATCCGAAGTCGCGCACCTCGCCCGTCATCTCTTCACCGACGACGACGGACGCAACATGGGCGCGCGCATCGATCGCCGCATCGATCGCCTACCCGGGTTGTCAAGCCTGCACCTGGTGGCCGGCGCCATCGACCACTACGCCGCGGCGGCCTGATTGCTGGTGGTGCTGCCTACTCGTATTTGAGCGCCATCTTGCGCAGCACGTCGAGGAATCGCTCGCCGGCGTCGGGCGCGAGCTCTCCGGGGACGAAATCCACCTTGTGCAGCGTGCCGTCGTAGGCAAAGGGTCCGTAGCGCTCATAAAGGCGCCACGAGACCGGGGATCGACGATCGATCCCGATGTCGATCCCTTCGAAGGGTGCCATGCCGAGAAAACCGCCGAAGCCCTGACCCTCGGCGCGCCGGACGTCGTCGATCGAGATCGCGACCGAGCAGCGACCTTGACCGTGATTGGTGACCGCGACTCCAAAGCGCCGTGCACCGTCGGGCACGGCCCCGCCGATGAGCTCGATCATCTCGCCGTAGAGATTTTGTACGAATCGCAACTGGCCGTCTTCGACGTAGAGCGCGTAGCCACCGCCCTGATCGCCGTGCGCGAGCACGATGCCACCGTCGCCGTCTTTGTACTCGACGTGCGCGTCGAACGAGAACGAACGACCGTGGATCATCTTGGCGCAGCGGTAGCGCTCGAGTGTCGGCGTACCGCGATGGATCGTGGTCGCTTCGGTGTAGACGTCCTCGGTGGGCGGGCGCTGCACGTGCGTCAGCGGCCCGTCGTAGAGGGGGAAGACCTGATTCTCGTGTGCCGCGTGCTGCCATGCGTCGGCCAGTTCACGCACTTTGTCGGCGCGCTCCTGGGCAAGGTCGTGCGTTTCGGCGGGGTCGTCGGGCAAGTAGTACAGCTGCCATTCGCTGTCGTCGTAACGCTGCCGCGGGTGATGCAGAGTGACCGCGTGCCAGCCATCTCGGTAGTAGCCACGGTGGCCGTTTTGTTCTTGGTACTGCTCACGATGGTGGGGCGCGGCATCGGCGTCGGAGAGCAGCGACGCAAAGCTCGCTCCTGCAAGCGGATACACCGCGAGACCGTTGCGCGTCGTCGGTCGTTCGATCCCTACGAGATCGAGCAACGTCGGGAGCACGTCGGTGACGTGCGCGTATTGAGTGCGCAGCGCAGCCACACGCCCGAGGCGCGCCGGCCACGAGAAGATGCACGGGACGGAATGCCCCCCGAGGTGCGTGTTGATCTTGTAGAGGCGAAACGGCGTGCTCGACACCATGCCCCAACCACGCGGATAGTGCGGCAGCGTTTGCGGCCCGCCGATCAGGTCGAGACGGGCGTAGTCGATTTCGAGGTCGGGATCTTCTTGCCCCGCGCCACCGCGCGCGGTCGCGACGAGGCTGCGGAAGTACTGCGACGTGCCGTTCGCTTCGCCTTCTCGTGAACCACCATTGTCACTCGTGAACAACACGATGGTGTTGTCCCATTCGCCCATCGTCTCCAGGGTCTCTCGCAGCCGACCGAAGTTCTGATCGAGATTGTCGACCATGCCGGCGAACACGGCCTGGTAACGGGCGAACAGTTCCTTCTCCTTGGCGGACAGATCGTCCCACGCTTTGACTTCGTTGAACGGTTCGCTGTTGCGCGGTGGCAACGTGGTGTTCGCCGGTATGACGCCGAGATCGAGTTGCCGGCGGAATCGTTGCTCACGAACGCGGTCCCAACCGGCGTGATACGCGTCCTTGTATTTCTCGATGTCGTCGGGCTTGGCCTGAAGCGGCGCGTGGACTGCACCGTGCGCGAAGTAGAGCAAGAACGGTCGTCGGGGGTTGCCCGCCCGATGCGACTTGATCATCGTGATCGCTTGATCGGTGAGGTCGTCGGTGAAGAAGTAGCCGTCGGGATACCGGTCAACCGCTACCGCAGTGTTGTCGCGGACCAAGCGGTGGGGCTGGTGGAAATTCGTGAACGGATCGAGGATGCCGTAGAATGAGTCGAAGCCGCGCTGGCACGGCCAAGTGTGTTTGGTCCCGGCGTCGTTGCACTCGCTGTCCTTCGTGAGATGCCACTTGCCCACCATCATCGTGTGGTAGCCGTTGTCGCGGAAGATCTCCGCCATCGTCGACGCGTGCTGCGTGAGCTCTGACGCCAGGTTGGGAAACCCGGTGTCGACATGCGCGACGGTGGCGACTCCGGCCAGGTGATGGTTGAGCCCGGTCAGCAGCGCGGCACGCGTCGGCGAGCACATCGGCGCGACGTGAAAGTTGGTCAGCCGCAGCGACTCGCTCGCCAGCCGATCGAGGTTCTTCGTGTCGATCTCGCTGCCGAAGCAACCGATGTCGGAGAATCCGAGGTCGTCGCACAACATGATCACGATGTTGGGGGCCCCCGCGGGAGCGGTCGGCCGCGGTGGCCACCACGGTTCAGAGGCGGCAACGGTGGTCGCGATGCGACCCTCGAAACCATGATACGGCGGCAATCGAGTGTCGGACATGCGGCGCCGACCCTAGCCACATTTTGGCAGCGACAATCCGCTGCTAGTCTTGCCCCGCCGCTAAGGCTGCGAAGTCCGGTGAGAACCCGGCGCTGTCCCGCAACTGTGGAGTTGGTTTCCTACCAACCGAGCCAGGTCGCCAGCCATCTGCGGCACGAATGCGAAACGGCTCTCGAGGAAGAGCTGATTGCGCGGCTGCCTACTGCTCTCGCGGTCTCAGTCGCTCGATCGTTCCTCGAGCGAAAGGAGACCAACGAATGAGACGGTTCATATCCACAGCAGTCGCAGTCACCGTGTGCTTTTTGGGCGCGGGCTGCGGCGACGACAAAACCACCGCGTCGACGACGCCACCCACCACGGCGGGCACTTCCACGGCAACCACTCTGGCGCCGTCGTTCCCGATGACGGTGGGCAGCGGCGCCAATGCGGTGACCATAAAGGCCAAACCCGAGAAGATCGTCTCGTTGTCGCCGACGGCGACCGAGATCCTCTTCGCCATCGGTGCCGGCAAACAGGTGACGGCGGTCGACGATCAGTCGAACTATCCGCCCGAAGCCCCCAAGAGTGACCTTTCAGGATTCAAGCCCAACGTCGAGGCGATCGCGAAGAAGAATCCCGACCTCGTCGTGATCCAGTTCGACACCGCCAATCTGGCGGCCGGGCTCAAGGCACTCAACATCCCCGTGCTCACACAGGCACCGGCGCAGACGATCAGCGATGCCTACACCCAGATCGAACAGTTGGGTGCGGCGACCGGCAATATCGGCGGTGCCGCCGAGTCAGTCCTGCGGATGAAGTCACGCATCGACGCTGCGACGAAAACCGTGAAGAAGCCCGCGACGCCGCTGCGCTACTACCACGAGGTCGACAACACGTTCTACACCGCAACCTCGTCGACGTTCATCGGTGAGATCTACAAGCTCGCGGGCCTTGTCAACATCGGTGATGCCGCCGACAAGGACAAAAGTGGATACCCGCAGCTGTCCGCCGAATACATCATCCAGCAGGATCCCGACATCATCTTCCTCGCCGACGCCAAATGCTGCGGCGAGACTGCACAAAAGGTCGGGGCGCGGGCAGGATGGTCGACCCTGAAGGCGGTCAAGACGGGGGCGATCATTCCCATCGACGAAGACCTCGCATCGCGCTGGGGGCCACGGACACCCGACTTGTTCGAGGCCATCGTGAAATCGATCAACGCGTTGCCTGCGACCGTCGGCGCGAAGTAAGCGCGCGGAGCTCGATGAACACGCGCCTGTCGCGTGCGTGGTTGGCCGGCGGGTTCGCCGCCGTCTTCGGCGCCACCGTTCTCGGTGTCGCCATAGGCGCGGTGAGCCTGCCGCCACAACGCGTGTTCCTCGAGCTCGTCGACCACATTCCCGGGGTGCACAGCGACAGCGGTCTCTCCGAGCGCGAGGCCGCCATCGTGTGGCGCATCCGATTCCCCCGCGTGGTACTCGCGCTGCTCGTCGGCGCGATGTTGTCGATCAGCGGCGCCGCGTATCAAGGAGCGTTCCGCAACCCACTGGTCGACCCGTACCTTCTAGGGTCGGCCGCCGGGGCGGGCCTCGGCGCCACGTTGGCCATCGTGGCGGGCGCGACGGGGGCACCGTTGCCGATAGCCGCGTTCGTGGGCGCGCTCGCGGCGGTAGCGATGACCTACATACTCGGAGCGAGCGCGGACCGGGGCCGCTCGACCGCGTCACTCGTGCTCGCGGGCGTAGCGGTGACGAGCTTTCTCACCGCAATACAGACGTACGTGCAGTTGCGGAACTCCGACGTCATTCGCGAGGTCTATTCGTGGATCTTGGGTCGGCTCATCACGTCGGACTGGCACGACGTTGCAGTACTCACTCCCTACGTCGTCGCCTCGAGCATCACGTTGTGGCTCCACCGCCGGCAACTCGACGTGCTCGCCGTCGGTGACGACGAAGCGGCAACGCTTGGGGTCTCGGTACAGCGCACCCGCATCGTCGTCGTGGTGGCAGCGACGCTCGGCACCGCGGCGGCGGTGTCGGTCAGCGGCCTGATCGCGTTCGTCGGCATCATCGTGCCGCACACCATCCGCTTGTTGGCGGGCCGCAGCTATCGCACGGTGCTCCCGCTGTCGCTGCTCTTCGGCGCGGCGTTCCTGGTACTCACCGATCTGGTCGCCCGCACACTCATTGCGCCCGCCGAATTGCCCATCGGAGTGGTCACGGCATTCTTCGGCGCACCGTTCTTCTTGCTCGTGTTGCGCACATCACGGATACGCCCATGAGCGTCGTCGTCTCCCACCTTACGGTCACCGTAGAGAGCGCAACTTTGCTGCACGACGTCTCTATGACGGTTGCCCCTGGCGAATGGGTCGCGGTGGTCGGGCCCAACGGTGCCGGCAAGTCGACGCTGCTCCGTGCGATCGCCGCGCTGACCACGCGGCAGGGCACGATCACGATCGGCGGCCGCGACATCGCCACGCTGCGCCCACGAGAACGGGCGCGCCTCGTCGCAATGGTGGTGCAGTCACCGCTCGTACCCGCCGGCGCGACGGTGACCGACTACGTCGCGTTGGGTCGCACCCCGCATGTGCCGCTCTTCGGCGTCGAGACCACCGACGATCTCGAGGCCGTGGCCGCGGCGCTGCGGCGCCTCGATCTCGATCAATTCGCGCACCGCGCCATCGAGACCCTCTCGGGTGGCGAACGTCAACGCGTACTGCTGGCCCGGGCGCTCGCGCAAGACGCACCCGTGCTGCTCCTCGACGAGCCGACGACCGCACTCGACGTCGGCCACCAACAGGAGACGCTCGAACTGATCGACGACCTACGGCGCGAGCGCAACCTCGTCGTGATCACCTCCCTGCACGATCTGACGTTGGCCGCGCAATACGCCGACCGCGTGGTGCTGCTCGACCGCGGCCACACCGTCGCGGACGGTCCGCCCCGCGAGGTACTGACCGAAGACATCCTGACGTCGGTGTTCGGCGCATCGGTACGCGTGATTCACGATGAGCACGGCATCACGATCGTCACCCGCCGCAACGCTCGCTCGCACCCCAGGCGTAACGGCCCCGACGCGTGACGGCCCGGCGGCGAACCACCGGGCCGTCCCACACAAGGTGTCGAGGCGTGGACTACTTCTCCATCCACGCCTTGTCGAACAGCACGATCGAATGGCCCGTTCGCACGAGTCCGTTGAGCTTCTGGGTGGAAGCGATCGTCTGGTCGTAGTTGACCATCACGTGGGCCGGCACACCCGCGATCCACGCCTCGCTGATCTTTTTGTAGGCCTCGGTGCGCTTGGCATCGGTGTCGGCCAATCGCAATCCATCGATGCCCGCGAGGATCTCGGGGCTCGAGAACCCATAGCGACCGCCGTTGGCGAACGTACCGTTCAGCTGGTTGTAGTTGTTGTCCGACTCGTCGAGAAGGCCGTACGCCCACGTCGTCAGGTCGTAATCACGCTGTACGAGCACCTTGGACACCACGGCGTTGGTGTCTTGGCTGAATTGGCGATCTACGACCATGCCTGCGGCCTCGAGCTGTGAGGCGACGGCTTCGCCCCAGGTCTGGCCCTCCGGCGTGTTGGCCGACAAGAGCCGGATTTTCCCGTCCCAGCCCTCGGTCTTGGCCAGGGCAACGAGCCTCTTGGCTTCGTTCAGGTCGGCTTTGGGGCCCGGCACCTTCGGGTCCCATCGGAAGTTGGCGAACGGTGCCGAGTCGGCGATGCCCTTGCCC
>JBDSMH010000106.1:0-130875 GCA_039915945.1 Acidimicrobiales bacterium
CTCGCGACCCGACTCTATGTCACGGTCGACGACTTGTTGATCGATCATCCGGGCTGGGCACCGGAACGACCCGCGATCGGGATCGCACCACAGCTCAGCGACGCCGAACTGATCACACTCGCAGTGATCCAAGCCTTGCTCGGGTTCACTTCCGAGGCCCGTTTCATCCGCCACGCTCGCACCCATCTCCGCTCGCTGTTCCCATATGTGCCGCAGCGACCCGCGTACAACACTGGCGCCTCGGCGCCGGCGGCGGTAGGTCGTTAGATCCAAGTACACGATACGCGCAGTTCTTCGCACCTGTGCCAGCGTTGTCGATCGAGGCACTGTTCTGGAGCAGCGACAAGGACGATTCAACCGCGGCGTTGTCGCACGCGTCGCCGCGGTTCACCGACCGACGATGTTGTTAACGTTGTCACCCGTATTGTTGCACCACGTTATTTGGCTGGGATACCGAGTGATCACAATCCAGCGCCCACATCATCACCTGGGTGGCCTGCTGTTCTCGCCAGAGCACCGGCATCGATGCCATCTCTACGAGAACTTCGACTCCGTCGGCCCGCAAAATCCACATCTTCGCCGCTCGAGGTGAATGCCCGGTGATGATGCTGACTCCACGAATGATGGCGGCACTTATCGAGGCCGGGCCGACAAACGTAAAGAAGTTTTGACCGACGACTTCGGAGTCATTGGCGGCGAGGAGCTTGAGGGACGCGGCGCTCGCATAGTGGATTATTCCGTCCACCGACACAATGGTCGCGTCGGGTGAGAGGTGAGCGCCCGATTGCGCAAGGCTGGGGGAGCGGTCAGGACGCTCACCGGATTCGAAACGGTAGCCGGCCCCTCTGACCGTGACCAGCCGCCGAGGGCTCCCAACGCTGCCCTCGGTCTTCGCTCTCAGGCGGTGCACAAACTCGGTGACCGTCGCCGGTCGAGGCCTCTCCGAGCGGGACACCCACACCTGGCGCAGGAGTTGATCACGGCTAAAAATCCGCCACGGCCGAGCGGCTAAGAAGGCCAAGAGGTCGTACTCCCTCGGTGTCAGCTCGATGGACACGCCGTCGACCGTCACGGCACGGAGGTCTTCGTCGATTTTCAGTTCATGCAACACCGGCACCTACTGACCGACACCGGGCGGCACTTGCCCGTCGCCAACGAGAGAAGAGAAAGTTTTCGGCTGCGGAGTGCACACGAGTTGAGCAAGTTCAGCGGACGTCGGTGGTCGTACAGAGGTGACGAGCGGACGTTGGTCGTGAACTTGGTGTGTGTCGACGAGAGGGCGCTGCGCAGCCTGACACAGCGCTGCGGACTGCTCGAGGCCCGCTCGGTGGACGACGTCACCGACCATTTGGAGCGAGGCGAGCAAAACCGCGGGTGGGACCTCGCGTGCGATCAGCACTCTCTGCAGCCAGGTGATGAACTCGTCGAACAAGTGTGGCTCGTCGAGATCGATTGCGATGGTGAGATATCGGAGTATGTAGGCGAGATCTCTGCGTGACGAGTTCAATTGCTGTGCGGAGAACGACGTCATCCGAGGGATGGCTTTGAACATCTCCGTCATGCATGCTTCGACCAATTCGTGGTCCTGTAACTGCAATTGCGCTGACTCGGTGTTTTCGAAGGTCGCGGATCGAGCTGGTGGTAGCGGTCGCTCCAGTACTGACGTTGCGTTTACGCTGGGGCCGATCCAGCCCGACGCGCCGAGTCGTGTCGCGCGGTCGGATGTGTCGCCAAAACCCGCTCCGGCGACAACGACGACTGCGCCGACGTCGGCGAGCGCCGAGATGCTTCTCGCGGCACCCGGGAGATGCAGGCTGAGCGTGCAGCTCAATACGGTCACATCGGGGTCGGCGTCTACGACGAACTGCTGCAGATCGTGCGCGGGCACGCTCGCCCCTAGGAACGTGACGTTCCATCCGTCGTAGCGGAGTCGTTCGGCTCCCATGCGCGCCGGTAGCGAGTGGTACTCCTCCTCGACGCACGCGACGAGGACGTTGCCCCGCTGCGGTGCCGGTGATGTTCGCTGCTCGAGGCCGATGGCGCCGAGCACGCCATCGATCACGGCGGTCGCGGCATGCTCTTGGGCCACGCTCCACTGGTTCGACTGCCACAGCCGACCCACCTCGCGCTGCACGTCGGCCAGTACCTGGAGGATCAGGATGTCCGCCGGAAGTCCGTCGGATATTTGGCCGAGTGCGTAGTCAATCGCAGGACGAGGGCGCCCACTCGCGGCCATTTCGAGCAGTTCGGCTGAAACCGAGGACAAGTTCTTGTTCATCGAGCGACGACCCGGTATCGAGAAAAGTGAGCCGGTCTCGGACCGTCACTGCCCTCGTCGATGCGATCGTGTGAACGCTGGTGACTGGCCGACTGCATGTACGCGCTGAAATCGCTCTTGTCGGCCCACCACGAAACCATCACGAAGCGAGTCGGGTCTCGCTCATCGTGCCAAACCTCTAGGCGATCGAAGCCGGGCCACCGCTCGACCTCGCCGAGGCGCGACTTGAACCCAACGATCAGCGCTTCTACGCCGCTCACCGGGACACTGATCTCGCTGAAAGCGACGAACATTCCCATATCGTCCATCACCGATCACGCTCCGCGACCGCTTCGAATTCTGTTTCGGTCCGGTCACGACCGAGTTCTTTCGCACGGTAGAGCGCACGATCGGCCGACGCGAGTGCATCCACGGCACCCGTTGGGCCGATGGCTGCGACACCTGCGGAGAATGTCACTGTTCGGACAGCGGCCTGCCCCCAAGCGCGGCGCAGTCGGGCTGTCAGCTCGACCGCTTCGGTCGTCGTCATGCCGGTTGCGATGATCACGAACTCCTCACCACCGAAGCGACAGCACACATCGATGGTACGCAACTCGTTGCCGAGCATCCGCCCGAAGTCCGCCAATACCGCATCGCCGGCTAAGTGGCCTTCGGTGTCGTTGATCTCTTTGAAGTGATCGAGGTCGATGAGTATGACGGCCCCATCATCGGCTCGCGGCAGCGCACGATCGAGCACCCGACGATTTGCGAGTCCGGTGAGCCGATCGGTGTTGGATGCGTCCTCCGCACGTTCGTTGTGGCGCAACAGGTCGACGGCCTCGCGTGCATCCTCGGTAAGCCTCGGAAGGAACCGTTCGATCTGCATGCGAGCGGTGCTGATCGGGTCGGCTTCCACCAACACTGGCGAACCTTCGCCAAGGGATAGATCGAGTGGTAGCGCGTCAGGGCCGGCGTCCGCCGCCGACGCCAAAGAGCCACCGAGCGCTACGGCAGCGTCCTGCAACAGACGAGCCGCTTGATGGGGGGCTCGGATACGCAACAGACCACGCAGCATCGACGTCACTGGGGAGTCATCCGGCGAGGCAGTCGCGGCTAACGCGCTGGCCTCGACAGCGACTATCGACGCGGCGCTTGTCCGTTCTGCGTTTGTCGTCCGAGCGTTATCGCGGCGGGCAGCGGCGAGCCTCGGGCGCGCCAAGCCGTGATTAATCGTCGCGAAGTCCCGCGTGACTTCCGTTGGCACATCAAAGCTTCTGCCGAGCATGGCACCGGCGGTTGCCGCATCGACGCTCTCTTTTGGGAGGGCGTGTCTCCGTAGCCACGTGCGCACTTCAGCCTCGGGGAGTGGACGGGCCAGAAAATACCCTTGCGCGTAGTCACAGCCGAGACTTGCAACCGCGACTAGCTGGGTGTTGGTTTCGACCCCTTCGGCAACGATGGGGGCGTCGATCGCACGGGCGAGTTGGACAATGGCCGAAACCATGCGGCGGCCTCGCTGGTTGTCGAGTTCAGCAATGAAACAGCGATCGAGCTTTAATGCGTCGACGTCGAGTTCACGCAAACGGCTGAGCGATGAGTATCCAGTGCCAAAGTCATCGATGGAGATGGCGATACCCAAACGCTGCAACTGTCGGGTGACGAGGCCCGCCTCTTTCGTCGTCAGGCCTGACTCGGTGACCTCAGCGATGAGATGGCGAGCGTCGGCTCCAGTTGCGGCGAGCACAGTTTCGACCTCCGCGACGAGCGCGTGTCGTAGCTGCTGAGTGGCAAGGTTGAACGCAACGCGGATTCGAGGGTTAATTTCGATGAACCGCACTGAAGCCGCTGCGGCTTCACGCAAGACCCACGATCCAATCGGAATGATCAGCCCCGACACCTCCGCAATCGAAAGAAACTCCCCGGGGCCAAGGAGCCCTCGGGTCGGGTGGTTCCATCGGAGCAGCGCTTCGACGTGTACGGCTTCAGACGTCAACCCGACGATCGGTTGGTAATGGAGTTCGAACTCTCCCCGTGCGATTGCGAGATTCAGGTGATGTTCCGTGGCCGCTCGCTGTGACACCGTGTTACGTAGTTCCTGATCGAAGACCGCGACCGTTCCGCGGCCCGCACTTTTGGCCGCGAACATGGCTAAGTCCGCTTCGATGAGTAGTTCTTCAGCTGTGGAGTTCACGGTGTTGAGTGCGATGCCTATGCTCGCCGACAGGCGATGCTCTCGTGCGCCGATCATCAGCGGCTCTCTCAAACTGTCGGCGATCCGCTGTGCGATCTCCGATGCGTCCTGGAGTGTTGCGCCGTCGCAGACGATGGCGAATTCGTCGCCGCCCATGCGCGCCAGATGGTCGTCGTAGCGAATCGATCCGAGAATCCTGCGTGCAGCGACCGCGAGTACTAAATCGCCTGCCGCATGCCCGGCGGTGTCGTTGACGAGCTTGAAGCCGTCGAGATCCACGAACAATAACGCCAGTGTCCGGTCAGGTACGTGCGCAATCAGTTGTGTGACGTGACGGTTGAATCCGGTCCGATTGGGTAGACCAGTCAGCGGGTCGTGCACAGCGGCATGGTCTAATGCGGCCCGGCCTTGATCGCGCGCGGTCAGGTCGCTCACCATGACCAGCGCAGCATCCAACAATTCCGACTTGACGGCAGCGTAGGCGGTCTGCACGCGTGTCTCGATCCCGTCGGCGCGCCGATGTCGCCATATTCGCCCGAGCGGATCGCCACCCGGTGGGAGACCATTGGCGATCATGGCTTTCAGTGCGGGAATCTCTTCAGCTGGCCGTATGTCGGTGATGGTCATCTCTAGAAATTGTTTGCGGCTCCAGCCGTATTGTTCGACTGCGCTGTCGTTTACCGCTAAAAACCGCAGCGACGAACGATCAAAGATCCAAGCCGGGCACGTTTCCGGCACTGTCCGATAAAAGTCATCGATCGTTTCTATTCCCGCAGCGAGATCAGCGAGGAAGGTTCCTGACACCGGGCTACTCAAAAGACGACGCCAACGAAGCTCGAAGATGCGTTCAACAGTGCGACCAAGTGCCACAAGCGCTGAGATCTCGTCCTCGGTGAAGCTACGAACGCGAGTGTCGATCACGCACAGGGCCCCGATCGGAGTACCCCCGACTCGCAGCGGGACACCGGCGTAGGCGCGGACGTGCGGCGCGCCCACCACCAACGGGTTGTTGGTGAAGCGTTCGTCTTCCGTCGCGTCGTTGACGATCAGCGGCGAGCGGATCCGAATCGTGTGATCACAGAAGGCCACCGATCTCGGAGTCTCCGTTACGTCGATACCGACAGCGGCCTTGAACCACTGCCGCGATTCGTCGATCAATGTCACGGCGGCCGCCGGAGTATGGAGCAACATGGAAGCAACCTCGACGAGGTCGTCCATCATGCGCTCGCGCGGAGTGTCCAACACGTTGAGACGCCGGAGCACTCTGAGGCGCCTGACGTCATCGTTTAGGACTTCCACCGACTTCTATCGACCAACCCCTGCCCCGCAGTGAGTCCCCTACCGAAGTTTGACCGCGTTCACCCTTACGGGGTAAACATCTGGGCGCGTCAACCGGCAGCGGCTGACGGTTGCCTGGCACGTTGGCGCTCTGGCGCCTACTTACCGTGAGGCCGCTTTCGCTGGGTCGTGCCGATGAAGTATTGCTCGCTCAACGCCGAGCGGCGCTCTTTGCGCCGACGTCGCCTCGTCTTCTACCGAGCAGTAGCACTGGCTTAGTTACTTCGACCTGAAATAGTCGGTTGGGTTATCCGGGTTCGCTGCCGTGTCCGGGTGTGCGTTGCCTGTGGCGGTGCGGTGCAGGTTTGGTTGGAATGTTCGTCGGTCGGGCTCGCTCGGCGCGGTCGTTATGCGATGAGTGCGCTGATTTTGGTGAGGTTGTGGTTGAAGACGGCGTGCCCGGCCCATGTGCGGGCGCCGTTGATGCCGTCGAGGCGTGTGCGGTTCAGTCCGTAGTCGCGTTTGACGCAGTTGATGCGGCCTTCGCTGCCGGTTCGCCATCGGACCATGCGTTTGAATGCGCGTCGTTGCTCGATGCTGCGCCGCTCCGCGTTGGGGCGGCCTTTGCGCGGTAACACGACGTAGCGGACCCCGATATTGCGTAGTGCGTCTTCGACGTCGGCCTCGCCGTAGCCGCGATCGGCGGTGACCGCTTTCGGGGTCTTGCCGGCGCGTCGTTTGACGCGGGCGATGGCGGGGGCGAGCATCGGCGCGTCGGGTGGGTTGCCGATCTCGACGTTGTGATCGACGATGACGCCGTCTTCGTTGTCGACGATCTGCGCTTTGTAACCGAACTCGGTTGGTTTGCCGAGCCGCCCCTTCGAGATCGGGCGGGCGTCGCCATCGTGCAGCGACACGACCCGTGTCGCACCATCAGGTTTAACGCCGGCGAGTCGTTGGCGGGTTTGCTCGGCGATCTTGCGGGTAGCCGCGGCGGTGGCCTCGAGTTCATCGACCGCGGCGTGGGCGCGACCCGACGCCGTGTCGCCGAGGCCACGAAGCGTGCGCCGGGCGTTGCGGATCACGGCGTCGGCCTGGCCTGCGACACGATCGCCGATATCGGCGAGCTCACCGTTGATCCGTTTCACTTCCGCGAGCTTGTCGTCGGTCCGCCGGCGCAGATTCGCGTTGATCGACCGGGCTCGTTGGCGCACGCTGCGAGTCCGGTCCGCCAGCCGGGTCCGTGTCGCCAGGCCCATGGCCTTGAGTTTCTTCGCGGTCTTGGCCATCTTCGCCACGCCTTTGGCGAGCAGGCTCGAGTCCGTCGGATACGCGACGTTGGCCTCAATCACCGTCGTGTCGGCCCGCAACCGATTCGTCTTGAGGACCTTCGCCTCGACCGCTTTCGCCAACAACGCCTCGTTCAACGCGGCGACCGCCGTCTCGCCGCAACGAGTGGTGATCTTCATCAACGTCGTCGGATGCGGTGTCGAGCCACCCAGCGGGATCCGACAGAACCGCTGCCACGTAATCGAATCGGTCACCTCCCGGCACAATGCCTCATAGCCGAGGCGATAGCGGGACTTCAAGAACATCAACCGCAAATAGGTTTCCATCGGGATCGACGGCCGCCCCAACGACGAATGGAAGAACTGTCGATACGGCTCGAAGAACCGCACGTCATCGAGCAGCCCATCTACTCGGGTCAGCTCCGCTGGCATCACCAGCGCCTGAACCGGCAACAACGACTCCCACAACGTCGGCTGATCGCCTACCGTTCTCAACACGATGGCTCCGATCCGTACTTGCACTACGGCTCGGAGCCATCATCCCCGATCCGCGCACAAAACGCGAGCACCATCACCCAGACTTTTTCAGGTCGAAGTAACTAAGCTAGTAGCTAGTACGGTCCTAGCCAGTACGTTCATGGCCAGTAGAGTCCTAGCCAGTAGGGTCGCCCGCAGTCGAAGCGTGGGGGTTCGTCGATGGCGAGGCTGCTATACGAAACGATCCAGTTCTCACCGTTCGTGTGGGATGGAGAGGCTGAGCTCGCCGAGCAATTCTCGGCCGCGGCCGCCGCGGGCTTCGACGGTGTCGGCATCGACGTGTGGTCGGTCGATCGACACCTCGAGCGCGGCGGCACGATCAGCGAACTGACCGATGCGCTCGACCGGGTCGGATTGCGCTGTGTCGAGTTGCAGGCGCTCGTGTTGCACGACGACATGCCGCCTGTTTGTCGCCCGCCTCGATTCGTGGAGTTCGTCGATGCATTCCGGCCCGAGATCGTCATGGCCGGCTTCCCCACGCAGCCGAACGACGCGGATATCGATGCGTTTCGGCGCGCGGTCGATCAGGTCACGGTGCACGGCGCCACGGTGGCGGTCGAGTTCCTGCCGATGATGCCGATCGACACGATTGCCAAGACCCTCGACGTGGTGCGCCGCGTCGGTGGCCGAGTTGGCGTGTGCGTCGACACGTGGCACTTCTTTCGTGGCCCCGACATGTGGGCCGAGCTCGAAGCGTTACCCGGCGCCGAACTCGCCTACGTGCAGTTCAACGACGCGCTACCGCTGGCGTCGGACGATCTCATGAGCGAGACGCTGCAACGGCGCACCTTGCCCGGTGAGGGCGAGTTCGACCTGTCACGCTTCTGTGAGATCGTGCGAGCCAAGGGCTACGACGGTCCGGTCGCGATCGAGATCATGTCGGCGCCGCTACGCGCGGAAGGCCCACACGAGTACGCCCGCAAAGCGCAAGCTGCCGCCCGGGCATACTGGCTCTGAACAAGCAGCAAGGAGACGTTCTTGGCAACGAGCAACCCAAGCCGTGCGATCGGTGAGGCTTTGTCACCGCCGCGCAGTCGTGAGGCTCTTTCGGTGCTTCGCTCGGTCGTCGGCGTTGGCTCGTGGGCAAGCCCTGCGCTGTCGTGGCGTGCGTTCGGGCTCGGGTCGATCCGTGACGATCCGCGGGCGGCAGTGGTGACGCGGCTGTTCGCGGTACGCGACCTTGCCCTTGGCCAGGCGGTGCGGCATTCCAATCCCCACGTGCGGACGGCGGCGCTGCAAGTGGGCGTCGCGGTCGACGCGGTCGACATCGTGGCGAGCCTCGCCGCGCTGCGCAAGGGAGCGCCGAAACTCACGTGGATGACGTTCGTCGGCGGGGCAGCGCTCTTCGTCGGACTCGGCATCGCCGCACTCGCCGACGAGGAGCAGGCAAACGGCGAGTCGTGAGAAAACGGGACCGTCAGGTCGAGCGCGGGCGGAAGTAGGGCGCCATCACGGGCGCGCCGTCACCGTCGAACGGCAGCGCGCGGAACACGACTTCGACCGGTAGGTCGACGCGCGCGTCGGCTGGCTCGCAATCGACCAGGCGCGTCACGACGCGCACGGCGGGATCTTCGATGACACCGACGAGACCGGTGAGAAATGGCACTTCGGCGGCGAACTGCGGAAGGAAGGCGCGGCGCACGTAGGTCCACGAATACAAGGTGCCCAACCCGCTCAGCGCCTCCCAGGTGAATGCCGCACCATCGCAGCGGCGACACGCGGTTTCGCCGGCCGCGTTGAGCGTTGCGCACGCGTCGCATCGCGGCAGGCACAGTTCTCCCTTGGCGGCGCCGGCCCAGAACGGTTGCGCGGGAGCCCACGCCACGTCGGGCAGCGGGAAGTCGGGATCGTCGCTCATCGCGCCCTTCGCAACACCATGGTGCCGGTGCGGCCGGCGGTGTATCCGCCGTAGACGGCGACCTCGGCGTCGGCAACCTGCGCGCCGGCCTCGTGGCGTAGTTGCCGCACCAACTCGAGCACGTGTGCGATGCCGAGCACATACGAGTGCGAGAGGAGACCACCGTGTGTGTTGTACGGAAGGCCTCCGCCATCGAATTGCAGTGTGCTGCCGGCGACGAACCGACCACCCTCGCCTTTCGCGCAGAATCCCATGTCTTCGATCTGGATGATCGACAGGATGGTGAAAGGGTCGTAACACGCGAGCACGTCGACATCGGCCGGACGAATGCCGGCCATCGCGAACGCGCCGGGCGCGGCGAAGCGCTGTGCCGTGGTCATGAGGTCGGGTTGTTGCGCCCAATGATTGCCGGTGCGCGCGACACCGAGACCGACACCTGCGACCTCGATGACAGGCGAGCGAAGATCACGCGCCCGCTCGGCCGAGGTCATCACGAAGGCGCCTCCGCCGTCGGAGATCAGGCAACAGTCTTCCTTGCGGAACGGATCGGTGATCATCGGGCTGGCCATGTACTGCTCGAGCGACAGTGTGCGATCGTGCATCACCGCACCCGGCGTGTGATTCGCATGACGGCGACACGCAACTGCGACTGCGCCGAGCTGTTCGGAGGTGGTGCCGTACTGCGCCATGTGGCGATGGGCGATTGTCGCGAAGTAGACGGGTTGAGGAAACCAGCCAAACGGGATCTCGAGGTGCCGCTTGACGAGGTCGTCGGCGTGGGCCTGCCCCGGGCCGCCGGTCATCACCGGGCGACGGGTCGCCCAATCGACGGCGAATACGTTGACGATGTTGGTTGCTCTGCCTTCACGCAGTGCGTGCGCAGCGTCATGCGCACACGACGCCGCCCAGCACAGACCGCCGCCTTCGGGCGAGACCCAGAGCGGGGTGGTGATGCCGAAGTCCTCTCGGAAGTGCTGTTCGGTGTAGCCATCTGAAGCGGCGTGCATCAGACCATCGATGTCGCGTGGTGCGAGCCCTGCGTCTTCGATGGCCCGCGCGATCGAGTCGCGGGCGATCTCTCGCGCGGTGCGACCCGAGGGACCGGTGTGTGCGCTCTCGCCGATCCCGGCGATCGCTACCTGACCGCTGATGTCGTCGAGATCGACTGCGGCGCCCCAGCCGTCGGTCGAACTCGCGGTCACCGAGTGGGCGTCGGCCGCAAGCCGCGCTCGACCATGAAGATCTCGGCTTCGTCGTCGTCGGGTCGGTTGCCTACGTGAGTGATGACATCGACATCGGGCGCTTCGGCGCGCAACGCGCCTGCCGTGCACTTTTCGCGAGCACGCGTGGAGAAGGGGTCGAAGTGGTAGTGGCGCATGGCGTTCTCGTGCGTGATCTTGCGCACTTGCTCTTCGGGCAAGCCTTCGAGCATCTCCGCGACGACCTCGGGCCCGAACGGCCACGCGCTGTCGGAGTGCGGGTAGTCGGATTCCCAGCAGACGTTGTCGACGTTGAATCGGTCGAGCAGCGCCACTCCGACCGGGTCATTGATGAAGCACACCAGAATGCGTTCGAGGAAGATGGCGGTCGGGCTGTAGCCGGTGGGGAACTCGTGACGGGTCCAACCCGAGTGACGATCGAGGATGTGCTCGGCTCGTTGCAGGAAGTAGGGAATCCATCCGATGTCGCCCTCGGTCAGCGACATCTTCAAGTTGGGGAACCGATACCAGAAGTCGGCCCACACCAATTCGATCAACGTGTTGACGGTAGTAGCCGCCGACAGCGTCATCGGCACGCTCGCGGGAGCGTCAGGCGAGATCTGTACGTTGCGCCCCGACGAGCCGAGGTGAAGGCACAGGACGGTGCCTTCGTCGGAGCAGGCACCGAACAGGGGATCCCAGTAGTCGGTGTTGATCGACGGCAGATCGTACGCAGTCGGATTTTCGGAGAACGTCACGGCGTAGCAGCCCTTGGCCGCGAGGCGCTTGATTTCTTCCGCCGCGAGGTCGGCGTCGAACAGCGGGATGATGCCGCACGGTATAAAGCGATCGGGGTACGTGCCGCACCACTCGTCGATGTGCCAATCGTTGTAGGCCTTGATCATGACGAGATTCGTGTCGCGATCGGGACCTTGGTTCAGCACCTGACCGGCAAAGCCGGTCCAGTTGGGAAAGTTGAGCCCGGCCAGTTGACCACCGGCTGACATGTCACGTACGCGCTCGTGAACGTCCCAACACCCCGGGCGCATCTCGTCGTAACGGGCGGCGTCGATGTTGTACTTCTCGCGCGGCTTGCCCGCGACTGCGTTGAGCCCGAGCATGCGGCCCGGCAAATCGCCGTACCACCACTTCTGCCGGCCGCGCTCGTCGGTGACGACGCGCGGCATGCGGTCACGGTACTTCTGGGGCACGTGTGCCTCGAACATCGTGGCGGGTTCGGCGATGTGGTCGTCGACGCTTATGAGGATCAGGTCATCGGGGTTCACTGGCGTTTGCCTTTCACGATTCGGGTGTGCAGCGCGCCGGCAGGGGATGACGAAAGACGCGAGCCGCGTTTTCGTGGCACAGCGCGCGGATGATGGCTGCCGGAAGATGCCCGAGTGCACGGTGCAGATGGCGCTGACAATCGGGCCACGTGCTGTCGGCGTGGGGGTAGTCGGTCTCGACCATGATGTTGTCGGGCGCGAGCGCGACGACCGAGTCGACCGACGAAGGGTCGTCGATGGTGCAGAAGAAGAAGTTGCGCAACAGCACTTCGTGCGGACCGATCTCTTTCGACGGCCACACCTTGCGCCCGTGTCCCGATACCTCGATCTGGTGACGGAGACGGTCGTACATCGCGGGGACCCAACCGATGCCGCCTTCAGATGCGGCGATCTTGAGCCGGGGGAAACGCAGCGGGATGCCGGACCACACCCATTCGGTCATCGCCGCCATGGTCTGTGCCTGGAACAGCGTGGCGACGGTGCCACTCACCGGGCCGAGCGGATCGAACGGCATGAGTACGCCCGACGACCCGACATGGAGACAGATGGCGGTTTCGGTTTCTTCACACGCGGCGAGGATCGGATCCCACCAACCGCTGTGCAGCGAGGCGAATCCGATGTTGGTGGGTTGTTCGGGCAATGACACCGCGGTGAAGCCGCGAGCCGCGTTGCGCCGGATCTCCTGCGCGCCGAGATCGGCGTCGGCGAGCCACGTGATGCCGAGCGGAATGATTCGGTCGGGGTAACGGCCGGCCCACTCTTCGGCAATCCAATCGTTGAATGCCTGCGTGACTGCGAAGCCGAGGTCGGGATCAGAGCACGCCGAATAGATGCGTCCGCAGAATCCGGTGATCTGCGACGGAAAGCACAACGATGCCCAGATGCCTGCGAGGTCCATGTCGCGGATGCGATAGTCGATGTCCCACGCGCCGCGGCGCATGTCGGAGAAGCGTGATGGTTCCTGCGTGAAGTCGTCACGGTCGATGCGCCCGACCATCGCGTTGAGCCCGAGTTGAGGGAATTCACGTCCGTCGAATACCCACCGCTGCACGCCGCGGTCGTCTTCGGCGACGCGGGGGGCGCGGTCCGCGAAGCGCGCCGGAAGGCGGCCGTCGAAGAGCCACGGTGGCTCGACGAGATGATCGTCGACAGAGATCACGGTGTACGTCGCCGGCGCCGGTGCGGGATCGGGCAGCAGCATCGGACTGGGCGGTTCGTCGAGATCGACGCCACTCTGCCTCTTGCTCGTCATTGTGGAGATACTATCCACAATATGACCGACAGGGCCGGGCTCGACTATCCGCGTCTGCTGTCGCCAGGACGTATCGGCACGATGGAGTTGCGCAACCGCATCGTGTCGTGCCCGATGGGTGATCGCCTGGCCAACGACGACGGCTCGGTGAGCGATGCGCATCTCGCGTACTTCGAAGCGCGCGCCCGCGGTGGTGCGGCGCTGGTGCTGCTCGGATCGGTCGCGGTCACCTACCCGCAGGGCGCGTACGCGCTCGAGCAGATGGCGATCGCTCACGAGGATCACATCCCGGGCTACGCCGCGCTCGCGCAACGCGTCCACGCGCACGGCGCCAAAGTCGCGGCGCAGCTCGTGCACAACGCCGGTACCGCCATCAATGACATGGTTGCGGGCCGACCGATGATCGTGCCGTCGATCCCCGAAGCGAAGCCGAGGGACCGCATCTCGCAGATGGTCACGCCGGCCGAGGTCGCTGCGATGTCGCGTTCGCGGATGTCGCCGACGTTCGCGGTGCACTACCAGGTGGCCACCGAAGACGATTGCGCGTCGATCATCGACTGGTTCGCGACTGCCGCCGAGCGCTGCGCCCGCGCCGGTCTCGACGGTGTCGAATTGCACGCGGGCCACGGCTATCTGTTCGACGAGTTCCTGTCACCGGCGTCGAACACACGCACCGATCGTTGGGGTGGCCCTATCGAGAACCGCGCCCGTCTGCTGTGCGAGACCGTGCGCGAGATTCGCCGGCGGATGGGCGCGGACTTCCCACTATGGGCGCGTATCAACGCGTTCGAAGCACATCGCGCCGGCGGCACCACCATCGACGATGCGATCGCCGCGGCGCAGCTCGCGGTCGACGCCGGCCTAGACGCCATCCATGTGTCGGCTTACGGCGATGCATCGCTCGGTATATCGGTGACCGACTCGCACACCCCGCATCGGCCCGGCGCGCTCGTTGCGTCGGCCGCGGCGGTCAAGCGCGCGGTGTCGGTCCCCGTCATCACGTTCGGTCGCCTCGAACCGGCAGCGGCCGAGTCCGCGCTGGCGCGCGGCGACGCCGACTTCGTCGCCATGGGACGCAAGTTGTTGGCCGACCCCGACCTGCCGAACAAACTGCGCGCCGGTCACGAGGACGACATCCGCCCGTGCATCTACCAGTACCGCTGCATCGGCAACATCTCGGTCGGCAAAGGCGTGCGGTGCGTGGTGAATCCGGCAACGGGTCGCGAAAATGAAGTGTCGTCGGCCTCGGTGGCCTCGCCTCGCCGTGTGTTGATCGTCGGCGGCGGTCCGGCCGGTCTCGAGGCGGCTCGCCTGTTGGCGCACGACGGCCACGAGGTCACGCTGTGGGAAGCCCGTTCGACGCTCGGCGGGCAACTTGACATCGCGGCGCGAGTGGACGAGCCGTTGGGCCGTCTGCGCGACTGGCTCGTACGGCAGGTGCGGGGGAGTCGAGTCGACATTCGCCTCGGTATGACCGCCACTGTTGACGCAGTTCGTGGCGGTGACTTCGACACCGTCGTGGTGGCAACGGGGGCCACGCGGCCGCTTGACGGCCTGCCCGACTCGGCCGTTGCCGTAGACGATCTCGGCTCGTGGTTGACCGACGGCGGCGATCAAGTTGGCCGGCGAGTCGTGATACTCGGAGGTGATCGGGGCGCGCTGGCGGTGGCCCGCCGATGCGTCGATCACGGTCGCGATGTGTCGGTGTTCGAGCCGTCGACGGTGTTCGCCGTCGACATGGGAATGCCGGGTCGATTCCGATCAGTGTTCGATACCGAACAAGCGGGGGTGACGCTCGTGGCCGAAGCGAGCACCGCGACAATTGCCGAGCAGTTGGCCGACACGGTGATCGTCGCGGGCCCGGCGCAGCCTCGTCGTGAGCTGCTCGACGAACTGGCACGGGCCGGCCTCGATGTACGAGCGGTCGGCGATTGTGAGGGCGACCGCCCCGAGGGCACCGCCGGGGTCGAGGCGGCGTTCGCTTCGGTGGCCCGCCTGGTTCAGGCCCTTCGCGAATAGTGGAATAGGCTCTCACATCATGGATATTCGCTTCGACGGCAAGGTGGCCCTCGTGACCGGCGGGTCCCGCGGCATCGGTCGGGCGGCGGCCGCGACCCTCGCGGCCAGCGGCGCGCAGGTGATGATCGTGTCGCGGAAAGAAGAGTCGTTGCGATCGACCGCAGACGCACTGCAAGGCGACGTCGCGTGGCACGCAACCAACGCGGCGGATCCCGAGGGCGCCGAAGCCGCGGTCGACGCCACGCTCGAGCGGTTCGGTCGTTTCGACATCCTCGTCAACAACGTGTCGACCAATCCTTACTTCGGCCCGCTCATGGAGATCGATGCGGAGCGGGCATGGCGCACCGTCGAGGTGAATCAGTGGGCGACCGTGATGTGGTCGCAGCTCGCGTGGCGACGCTGGATGCGCGAGCACGGCGGACGCGTCGTCAACGTGTCGTCGGTCGGGGGCATGGTGCCCGAACCGAACATCGGTTGGTACAACGGCACCAAGGCGGCGATCATCCAGCTCACGCGCCAATTGGCCCAGGAGTTGGCCCCAGGCGTTACCGTCAACTGCGTGGCGCCGGGCATCATCAAGACCGACATGTCGCGTGCATTGTGGGAGAAACGCGAAGACGCGCTTGCGGCGACGGTGCCGGCCAAGCGTCTCGGCGTGCCCGATGACATCGGCGCGGTGATCGCATTCCTCGCGTCGGATCAGGCCGCGTATGTGACCGGGCAGACGCTCATCGTCGACGGCGGTATCACGCTCGGCGACGGTCTCGCGTAATCGAATCGGGAGAACTTGCAATGACAGCGGTTGACCTGCAGCAGAGAGTCGAAGAGCTCCTTCCCGCGATCGCGGCGCGAGCCGAACAATGCGAGCTCGATCGGCGCGTTCCCGAAGAGTCGATCAAGGCCCTCGTCGAGGCGGGCGTGACGCGTGCGTTGCAACCGGCCCGATTCGGCGGTCTCGAGTTGCATCCGTTGGAGTTCTACGAAGCGATCAGCCGCATCGGCGAAGCATGCGCGTCTACCGCGTGGGCAACGTCGATCTTGAGCGTGCACAACTGGCAGCTCGCCATGTTCTCGCCCGTGACTCAACAAGAGGTGTGGGGCAGTGATCCCACGACACTCGTGTCGTCGTCGTACGCGCCGACGGGCAAGATCGAGGTCGTCGACGGCGGCTACCGGGTCACCGGACGCTGGAACTTCTCGAGCGGGTCCGAACACGCTCGGTGGGCGTTCCTGGGCGGGATCGTGCCCGATGGCCCCATCACCTGGGGCGGCCTTCCCGACATCCGCACATTCCTTCTGCCCCGTGACGACTACACGATCGACGATGTGTGGCACACCGCCGGGTTGGCCGGCACCGGCAGTCAGGACATCGTCGTCGACGGCGCGTTCGTGCCCGAGCACCGCACGCTCCCGTTCGCGCAACTGATCACCGGCGATTGGGCCGGGCAGGAAGTCGCCACCGCGCCGCTGTTTCATGTGCCGTTTGCGGCCATCTTCGTGAACTGCCTGGCCGCGCCCGCCATCGGCAATGCCCGCGGTGCACTGAATCGCGCGCTGGAACGCAGCAAGGCCAAGGTCGCCTCGGCGCGCCCGGGACGCGATCCGCTCGAGCCGTGGCTACGCAAGCTGCTTGCCGAAGGCGTCGCCGACCTCGCCTCGATCACCTTGCAGCGCCGCCACGACCTCAACGAGATGATGAACGCGGCAACCGCAGGCCAGGAGATCCCGCTCGAGCAACGGGCGCGCTACCGCTGGAACGCGGCGCGAGCGGCGTGTATCTCGGCCGACGTGCTTGACGGCTTGTTCAACGCGGGCGGTGGGCATGGCATCTTCCTGTCGTCACCCGATCAGCGGGCGTTCCGCGACGGCCGGGTCATGGCGGTTCATGCGTACACGCACCGGGAGAAGTCCGCCGATGTGTATTCGCGCGTTGCGCTCGGCTATTCGGTGAAGGACTACTTGCTCTAACTGACCGAACAGCGATTGCGCTGTCGCTGCCCGGTGGTCCTAGGTCGCCGCGAGGTCTTCTGGCGGCCGAGCGACTTGTTCTCGTAGCAGTTGGCTACCCCAGAGGTGGCTGGTTACACAATGTTCGGGTTTGGTCCGAGTCTCGGTGGTTATGTCAGTACGAATTGGGGGAGCGTCACGCCCGGCGCGATCTCTTCGAACGCGACCGTCACCGGTTGACCGATCGCCACATCGTATGGTGCGGCATCGAGCACGTTGCCGACGATCAGCACGCCTTCGCTCAGTCGCACGACTACGACGGCGTACGGCACGCGCGACGCGAATGCGGGATGCGCCGCTTGGTGCGTCACCGTGACGCTGTGTACGACACCAGTGCCTTGTGCGGCGCGCCAGCTGATGGATGCGCCGCCGCAACCGGGGCAGAGCGGCAGCGGCGGGTGCCACACGCGCGAACAATCATCACAATTCTGCAGGCGCAACTCGTGCGCCCGTGCGCCGTCCCAGTAGGGCCTCGTGAGGTCGGTCTCCTCGGGCACGATGATGGTGCGGGGTTCGGCCAGTTCGTTGTCCTTCATCGTCCGAATACCACGCCGGATGCGCCGGCCGCGCCCATGAACACGACGTCGGCCTCCGCTACCTGATTCGCTGAATCGCCGCGAATCTGGCGCACTGCTTCGAGCAGATGGTTGAAGCCGTGCACATACCCTTCGGAGAGGTGGCCGCCCGCCGTGTTCACCGCGAGCGGTGCGTCGATGCCCATGCCGTGGTCGCGCAAGTGGCGCCACGCCGAGCCGGGCTCGACGAAGCCGTAGCCCTCGAGCGACAGCAACACCATGATCGTGCTGGCGTCGTAGAGCGCCGCGACGCGAATGTCGCTCGGTTGCACGCCCGCATCCGCGAAGAGTTCGGCCGCCCGGCGGCGATGATCGGGCCCGTTGCCGAGTTCGGTGTAGAGCTCCATCGACTCTTCGCGCAAGGCCTGTTGCGCCGCGAGTATCCACGCCGGCCTGCGTGCCGCGCGAGCGATGTCGGGGTGCGCGACGACGATGGCGGCCGCGCCATCGGTCTCGAGACAGAAATCGAAGAGTCGCAACGGTTCGGAGATGAAGCGCGAGGCGTAGTACGTGTCGAGGTCGAGCACCTTGTCGCGCATGATGGCGTCGGGGTTGCGGTTGGCAAAGCCCCGCTGCGTCACTGCGATCGTTGCCAGCGCGGCAGTCAGATCGTCCGCGCCGATACCTGCTTCGTGGGCGTAGCGCTGCGCCCATAGCGCCATCACTTGGCCCGGCGCGAGCAAGCCGTAGGGGCCGGCGAACGCACCTTGCGGGGCCATGCGTCCGCTGGCGACGACGAGCTCGTCCCCGTTGCCGACGGCGATACGCCGCTCGGCGCGCCCATAGCGCAGGGCGGAGCGACCGTTGAGCGACCGGTAACACACGACCACCGATGCCAGCCCCGAGGCGATCGCTGCCGCGGCGTGGCCAACGACGGCCGCCGCGGACTGTCCGCCGAAGCCGACCTGTGAGTGGTAGCGCAGATCGAATCCCAGCACCTCGCCGAGCATGGCCTCGTTGACTTCGTCGGCGCTGTAGCGGATCACGCCGTCGACATCGCCCGCCGCCAGGCCCGCATCGGCGACGGCCGCGCGGACCGCTGCGATCGCCAGCTGCCACTCGGTGCGGCCCGACTTGGTGCTGTAGTCGGTGTGGCCGATGCCGATCACGGCCGCTCTTCGTCGCAGGATGCCCGGCTCCACGGCGTCAACCGTATCGGGGGGGTAGCGTTCGGTTTTCATCCGTTAGGTGGTTCCCCGCTCAGCGTGCGCCCTCGATCAGCATATGAAATGATGTACCACATATGCTCGGGGGAAAGATCGTGCTCGTCACGGGGGCCGCATCGGGCATCGGGCGTGCGGCGGCGGAACTGTTCGCCGAACTCGGGGCGACGGTAGTTGCGGTCGACCACGCACCGGTGGACGACACGGTGGCGGCGATCGAACGCACGGGCGCCGCGGTGCTGGGCCTGCGGGTCGATGTCACCGACGACTCGGCGGTCGCGGCGATGGTGAAGGCGACGATCGACCGCTTCGGTGGACTCGACGGCGCGTTCAACAACGCGGGCGTCACCCTGTCGCGCGGCGTCGTGCACGAAACCAGCCTCGAAGACTGGTACCGCACGATCGACGTCAACCTCCATGGCGTGTTCCTGTGCATGCGCCACGAAATCGCGGCGATGCTCGAGCGCGGGGGTGCCATCGTCAACACGTCGAGCGGCGCAGGGGTGCGGGCCACGCCCACGCTGAGCGCGTACTCCGCCAGCAAGCACGCGGTGATCGGATTGACCAAAACTGCAGCGCGTGAATACACGAGCCGGGGCATCCGTATCAACGCGGTGCTGCCCGGATTGGTGCGAACACCGATGCTCGAGCAGTCGATCGGCGACGACCAAGAACTCCGTGCCTACTACGAGGGCCGATCGCCGAGCGGGCGCATGGCTGCCCCATCGGAGATCGCGGCTGCTGCCGCATGGCTGCTGTCCGACGCGGCGTCCTACGTCAACGGTGCGTGTCTGCCCGTCGATGCCGGAGCCACCGCATGACGACCGACGCGCCGCAGGGTGCCGGCGCCGGCGCGAGCAACTGGGGTCGCTGGGGCGACGGCGACCAGCGCGGTACCACCAATCTGTTGTCGTCCGACGTCGTGCTGCGCGCCCTCGCCGCGGCCCGCCTGGGTCGCGTCTACCAACTCGGTCTCGAGATCAAAAAGGGTATGCCGCTGGGTGGACCCCGCGCCGAGCCACTGCACTTGATGGCCATCGACGGTGGCGATTTCGCGGCGCTCGGGCGTGAAGACTGGGGTGCGGCCGACGACTATCTGATGATGGCCACCGGCGGCACCACCCACATCGACGGCCTATCGCACATGTGGTTCGACGGCGCGATGTACAACGGCCACGACTTCCGCACCGTACGCAGTAGTGGCGCAGGACGCCTCGGGGTCGAACACATCGGCGGCATCGTCACTCGTGCGCACCTGCTCGACTTCGCGGCCAATCCGCCGGCGCGTGCCGACGGAGTGATCGAGACCGCGGATGTCGAGGGCTATCTCGCCGAGCGCGAGGTCAGCGTCGAGTCCGGCGACGCACTGTTGTTCCGCACCGGCTGGATGGACGTTGCGCTGGCCGGCCGTGATGGTGAGGGCGAGAGCTTTCCCTCGGTGGGCGCCGATGTCGGCCACTTCATCGCCGCGCACGACATCGTGTTGGTCGGCGCCGACAATCTCGCGGTCGAGCGCGATCCGGGGCAGAGCACCAACTTGCCGTTGCACAAGATTGTGCTGCGCGATCTCGGAGGCTACCTCGTCGAACTGCTCGACCTTTCGGCGCCCGCTGCCGATGGCGTCACGAGCGGCATGCTCGTGTTGGCACCGTTGCGCATTCATCGTGGTGTCAACAGCCCCGTCAACCCGCTACTGGTCGCATGATGAACGGGGTGACCGAATCATTACTGGCCCCGGGACGGTTCCAGAACTGGCACCAGTGGAAACAGGTGATCCACGGTCACGAGTCGCTCGCATTGCTCGGTGACGAACTCGATCGCCTTGGTGCGACCCGCGTGCTGATCGTGACGACGCCGTCGATCGCGAACAGCGACGTGCTGGCCTCGGTCGAAGCGGCGGTCGGCCCGCGGCTGGCGGGCGTCTACGCGGACTGCCGGCGCGGCACCCCTCGCCCGTCGGTGCTCGACGCTACTGGCGTCGCACATGGGGTCGGCGCGGATGCGCTCGTGAGCGTGGGCGGCGGCAGCGTGGTCGATACGGCCAAAGGCGTCGCGCTGTGTCGCTCTGTGAATATCACGACGACTGCGGGGTTCGACGCGTACCGCGTCGGCGCGCAGGCTGCAGGGTTCGACTCGCCGCAACTGGGCGCGCCACCGATGGCCATCGTGGCGCTACCGACCACGTTGTCAGGCGCGGAGTACACCGGGATGATCGCGATCACTGACCCCGTGACCGACTACCGCGATCCGTACCGCTTCGACGAACTCGCCCCGATCACCGTGCTGCTCGACCCGGCGCTGACCCGCGCGACGCCCGACCGGCTGTGGGCGGGTACCGGTGTCAAGAGCTTGTCCGACTCGTTCGAGCAGTACGTCGCCGGCGCCGCCGGCCCCGCGCTAGAGCCGATGTTGTTGCGGTCGGTCGCGTGGCTCTGCGAATACTTGGCGCCGTCGTTGGTGGGCGACCTCGACGCTCGGCTGCGTTGCCAGATCTCGTCGTGGCTCACGATGTTCGGCACGTTCAACGCGGCCAGCAAGGTCGGCATCGCGGCCGCCATGCGCCACCAACTCGGCATGGTGCACGGCATTCCGCACGGCGAAGCGACTTGTCCCGTGCTGGTCGAAGTTGCCCGGCGCACCACGCCGGACGGCCGCGCCGGCACCGCGTTGCTCGCCGCCACCGATACGTTGACGCCCGCATCGGCCGGTGGCGTGGGCGATACCGTGGCGGCACGATTTCGCACGTTGGTTGCGTCCGTCGGCATGCCCACGACCTTGTCGGGTTTCGGTTTGAGTCGCGACGATGTCCGCGCCCTCGCCGCACGCGTCGCGAACGACTTTGCCAACAAGCAGCGCACGACCAAGGTGTGGACCGAAGCAGAGATCCTCGAATTGTTGGAGGCGGCCGCGTGATCACGCAGGTGCTCGACACGGCCATCGCGGCCGACACGATGGGCGGCCTGCTCGACTGGCGCGTACAGCAGTCTCCCGACCTCGCGTTCGCACAATGCGGTGACCATCGTGTGACCTACCGCGAGCTCGACGCGCTTGTCGTGCAGGTACAACGAGCATTCGCCGCGCAGGGGCTCGAGCCCGGTGCGCGGGTCGCCCTGCTCGCGCACAACTCGATCTGGCACTTGGCCGTGATGTTCGCCTGCGCACGAGCGGGCCTGTTGTGGTGCCCGATGAACGTCAGCCTCGGGAGCGACGACCTGGCATATACGGTGGGCGATGTCGACCCCGCGCTCGTGATCGCCGATGCGTCGCTCGTCGAATCGTTGAACAATGAAATCACGGCGCCGGTCGTCGTCATCGGCACCACGGACTCTGCCAAGTCGATCGAGCAATGGACGGCAGCGGCGGCGGATGCCACGCCTCTTCGTGCCGACTCGGTGCGGGCCGGCGACGCGTTCTGCATCATGTACTCGGGCGGCACCACCGGTCGCCCCAAAGGCGTGATCTTGCCGCACTTCGCCGCGGTGTCGTGCGGGTATCGACTTGCGCACGTGGCGAAGTGGGACAGCGACGAGATTTTCTACTCGACGTCGCATCTCTTCCACGCGTATCTACCGTGCGCGATCGTGCCGTTCTGCATGGCCTACGGGTTCAAGGTCTGCTTCGACGACTGGTTCAGCGCGTCGCGATTTTTCGACCGCGTGCGTGAGTGCGGCGCGACGATCATCGACCCGTTCATCGGCATGGCCGGGGCACTCCTCGCACAGCCCGAGCGATCCGACGATCGTGAGCATCCTGCGCAGATCGCGGTGAGCGGCTTCGGCGGAGCCGATCCCAATGCCGTCGCGATCCGGCGGCGTTTCGAACAGCGCTTCGGTGTGGCCACCTACCAGCCCTACGGCCAGACCGAAGCGGGCGGTTTCATCACCGTGGAGACGACGCACGAGCCACAACGCTTCGGCTCTTCGGGCCGTCTCACGGGTTGGTACGACGCGATCATCGTCGATGACGACGGCATGCCGATGGGTGCCGGTGCGGAGGGCGAGCTCTGGGTGCGCCCCCGATTCCCGCATGTGATGGCGCACGGCTATTTGAACCGCGCCGAGGACACGCTCGTCAACTGGCGCAACCTGTGGGTGCACACGGGCGATCGGTGCTCGATCGACGCCGATGGCTATCTCTGGTTCGTAGGGCGCGGCGGGCATTTCCTGCGGCGACGGGGCGAACTGGTGTCGATCGGTGAAGTCGAGATGGTGTTGTCCGACCATCCTTCGGTGGTCGAAGTTGCGGTCGTGGCGGTGCCGTCGCCGATGGGCGAGGACGATGCCCGATGTTCGGTTGTGCTCGGGAACGGCGCGTCGTTGACTGCCCCCGAGTTGGTCGATTGGGCGCTCGAACGGCTGGCGCCGTTCAAGGTGCCACGCTTCGTGGAGTTCGTGACCGAACTGCCCCGTACTGCGGCCAAGGCAGAGATCGATCGCCCCGCCCTCGCAAAGGCCGGCACCGACAACTGTTACGACCGGGAGGCGCGTCGATGACAACCGACTTCGATCTGGTCATCTGTGCGGTGGGGGACACGCTGATCAATCACGCCGACCCTATGGCTGGCTTTGCACCGTGTGCGCCGATCCTCGAGGCAGCTGACATCGTCTTCGCGAACTGCGAAGGGATCTATGTGCGTGAGTCGTCGCCGATGTTGTTGGCGTCCGACGCAAAGAACGCACACGGCCTGACCGTCGGCAACGTGAGTGTCATGTCGCTCGCGAACAACCACGTGATGGACGCGGGCCCGAGCGGTCTCTTTCAAACGATCGACATCCTCGACGAGGTGGGCGTGCGGGCCGTGGGCGCCGGCCGTGATCTCGACGAGGCGCGCCGTCCGGTGGTGCTCGAGCGCAATGGCAGGCGCGTGGCGTTCGTCGCGGCGGCGTCGACATTTCCGGCGGGAATCGAGGCCAAGCGAGGTCGCCCGGGCATCAACCCGCTGCGCTTCCACAACCACTACTACCTCGCAGAGGGCGACCTCGAGCACAACCCCGGTGTTATGCCCGAAGTGATGGTCATCCCGTGGCCGCAGGACATCGAGGCGATGCGGGCGTCGATCGTGGCAGCTCGTGCCGAGGCCGACTTCGTCGTGTTCACGGTGCATTGGGGCGAGCCGGTGCGGCCGGTGACGGTGCAGGATTTCGAGCGGGAGACGACCCGCATCGCGGTCGAAGCGGGCGCCGACCTCGTGTTGTGTCATCACCACCACATTGTGCGCGGCGTCGCGTTCCACGCGGGCGCGCCGATCTTTCACGGATTGGGCAACTTCGTCTTCCACACGCAGGGTTTCGGCGCCATACCGGCCAACGTCAAGCGCATCCTCGAGAAGCAGGGTGGCGAATACGCACCGGCGTTCTTCGAGGACTACCCCTTGTTCCCGATGCATCCCGAGTCGCGGATCACCTTCATCGGCGTGTGCGGCATACGCGACGGCAAGGTTGCGCGCTGCGGCGCGATACCGGCGATGGTGCGCCCTGACGGTTCAGTCGAACCGTTGCACCTCGACAGCGACGAAGGCCGTACGGTCGCCGACTATCTCGTGCGCAGCAATACGGCTGCCGCACTGGGAACCGTCATGCGCACCGAAGGTGGCATCGAGCTCGGCGGCTACCGCGCGCTCGACATCGTGGTCCTCGACGATGCAGAGGCGAACGCGTGATATCGATAGCCAATGTGATCGCGCGCGCGGCGCGGACCTTCGGCGACGCGGTCGCAGTGTCCGACGAGCGCTCGACATTGTCGTTTCGAGCGGTAGACGAACGGTCGAACCGCCTTGCCAACGCGCTGCTGGCGCTCTCGTCAGAGCCGTCGGGTCGCGTCGCGATCCTCACGCCGAATCGGCTCGAGTCGGTGGAGCTCGATTTCGCGATCGCGAAGGCGGGAAAGGTGCGGGTGCCGGTCAACACCAGATTGTCGACCGATGAGCGGGCGTACATTCTCGAGAACTCGGGCGCCGAGACGCTGTTGTTCGATGCCGGCGAAGCTGAGTTCGTGGCGGCGGTCCGCGACCGTGTCGATGTACGCAACTATGTGTCGATCGGTGGTCGCGGCGAGGGCAGCCTGCACTATGACTCGTTGCTCGCCGACGGCAAGGCGGCAGACCCGGGCATCGAGATCAAAGCCGATGATCCGTCATTCATCCTCTACACGTCGGGCACGACGGGACGGCCCAAGGGGGCCACTGCCACGCAGGCGAGCCGGTGGGCGGCCACGGTCAACATGCTCACCGACGAGATCGAGGCCGTTCCCGGTGACGCAATGGTGCACGTCGGCTCGATGGCGCACGGTAGCGGATCGAAGGTGCTCGCGTATTTTCTGCGGGGAGCCCGCAACATTGCGGTCGCGAAATGGGACGCCGAGGCGTTCATCGATCTTGTTGCGCGTGAGCGGGCAACCGCCAGCTTCCTCGTGCCCACGATGATCTCCATGCTCATCGAGGCGCGCCGCGCAAACCCTCGGGTCGATCTCTCATCGCTCAAGACGCTGAGCTACGGCGGCGCACCGATTGCTCCTGCGCTGTTGCGCACAGCTCTCGATGAGCTGGGCAACGTGTTCGTACAGGTCTACGGCTCGTGTGAAGCCCCGCACCCGGTGCTGGTGCTGAGTCGGGCCGACCACGCCACCGCCGACGATGCACGACTCGGTTCGGTGGGGCGAGAGGTCACCGCCTGCCAAGTGCTGATTGCCGACGACGACGGTCATGCCGCGGCCCTCGGCGAAAAGGGCGAGATGTGGATCAAGGGTGACAACGTGATGCGCGGCTATTGGGAAAACGCCGAGGCGAGCGCGGCGGTTCTGATCGACGGCTGGTACCGCACCGGCGACATCGCCACGCAGGACGGCGACGGCTTCTTCACGATCGTCGATCGTGAGCGCGACACGATCATCAGCGGCGGCCTCAATGTGTATCCGGCCGAGATCGAAGCCGCGCTACACCGTCACCCCGCAGTGCTCGAGTGTGCGGTGTTCGGTGTGCCCGACACGACGTGGGGCGAGGCAGTGACTGCGGCGGTCGTCGTGCGGGCGGGCGCCACCGTGACCGAGTCCGAGCTCGTCGAGCACTGCCGCGATCTGATGGCCGGCTACAAGAAGCCGAAGCACGTCGAGTTCCACGATCAACTGCCAAAGGGTGCGACCGGCAAGATCCTCAAGCGGTCGTTGCGCGATCCTCATTGGGCGGGGCAGTCGCGTGCCGTCTGAGCCCCGCCGCGACACGGACGTCGTGCTCGTGGCGGCAGCGCGCACACCGTTCACCCGCTTCGGCGGCTCGCTGGCCGGGCTGACGGTTCCCACTCTTGCGCGCCACGCGATTGTCGCCGCGCTCGAGCGCGCGGCAGTCGCGCCCGCCGCCGTCGACGAACTCGTGCTCGGAGTGAACCTCCCCGGGTCTGATCGCTCACTCGCTCGTCAAGCGTTGTTGCACGCCGGCATACCGGCCGACAGCGTCGCCTACACCGTCGACCGCGCCTGCTGCTCGTCGCTGTCCGCGATCACGCTCGCTGCACGGGCGGTGCGCCTCGGCGAATCGACGCTCGCCGTTGCCGGTGGCGCGGAGAACATGAGCCGCGTGCCGTACTTTCTCGAAGGGTTGCGATTCGGCGAGCGCCTCGGCGACGTCGTCTTGAAGGATCAACTCGTGATCTCCTGCCCCTACACCGGCGTGCCGCGAGCACAGCAGGCGGCGGACGAGGCGGCGCTCTTTGCCATCGGACGCGACCAGCAGGACGAGCTCGCGCTGCGGTCGCAGCACCTCTACGCCGCAGCCAAGGCGCGTGGTGATCTCGCCACGGAGATCGTTCCCGTCACGCTCGACAACGGCGTAGTAGTCGGCGACGACGAGGGACCGCGTCCGGACACGACGTTGGCGAAACTGGCCGCGCTGCCGACCGTGAACGGCAGCAGCACCGTCACTGCGGGCAACGCGCCGGGCCTGTCGACCGGCGCATCGGCGGTAGTGCTCATGTCGCGGGGAGAGGCCGACCGGCGCGGTCTACGCCCTCTGGCCACACTCGTCGCAACCGCGCTGGCGTCGGGCCATCCGGCCGGTATCGCATCGATCCCCGCGGTCAGTGCCGCCAAGGTGTTGGCGCGCGCCGGGATGACGCTCGACGAGATGGACATCATCGAGATCAACGAGGCGTTCGCGGCCGTGCCGTTGGTCGCGACCTCGGTGCTCGGTGACGGTGATGCTGCACGGGTGCGGAGCCTGCGCGATCGGCTGAATCTGAATGGCGGAGCGATTGCAATCGGTCATCCGACCGGGGCAACTGCGGCGCGCCTCGTCATGACCGCCGCGTTCGCGCTGACGCGTAGGGGTGGCGGACACGCATTGGTTTCGATATGTGGCGGCATCGGCGAGGCCGAGGCCGCAGTGATCCGAGTCGACGAGAAGGAGTAGGGGGCCATCGTGAAGACGCGTGCGGCGATATTGCGGGCGGTGAAGACGCCGTGGAGCGTCGAAGAGGTGGAACTCGATCCGCCTCGCGAAGACGAAGTATTGGTCCGTGTACTCGCGGCTGGGCTCTGCCACAGCGACGACCACGCGGTGCAAGGCGACGTGCCGGCAAACTGGCCGTACATCGGTGGTCACGAGGGTGCGGGCATCGTCGAGGCGGTCGGCGCCAACGTCACGCGCGTCGCGCCCGGCGACCATGTTGCGTTCAGCTTCTTGCCCGAGTGTGGCGTCTGTGCACCGTGTCTCGCCGGCCACCGCGAGGGCTGTGTGAAACAGATCGAGGAAGGCAGCGGCCTGCAGTTGCAGGATCAAACCGCGCGCCACCACGACGCCGCCAACGGTGAGGACCTGTTCTTGTTCTGCAGCCTCGGTACGTTCTCCGAGCGGACGGTGGTGCACGAGCTGCAAGTGATCAAGATCGACCCCGACGTCTCCTTTGCGGCCGCGGCGTTGGTGAGCTGCGGCGTGGGCACCGGTTGGGGCGCCGCGGTGCGAAGTTCACAGGTACAACGCGGCGACACCGTGGTCGTCGTCGGCCTGGGCGGGCTCGGTATGTCGGCCGTACAAGGGTTCCGTTACGCGGGCGCGGCGAACATCGTCGGAATCGACCCGGTGGGGGGCAAGCACGCACTGGCCCGCAAGCTCGGTGCGACGCACACCGTTGCGTCGATCGACGAAGCAGCGACCGTGATCGCGGGTCTCACGAACGGGCGCATGGCCGAGCGCGGCGTGATCACGATCGGTGGCCCAGGCTCCGGCGCGATCCTCGCTTCGATCATGGCGCTCATCGGCCGGCGCGGTCGCATGGTTATGGCATCGATCTCGCCGGTGGCGCAGATCGACGTCAAGCTCAGCCTGATCGACCTGACGATGGGCGAGAAAGAGCTCGTCGGATCCATCTACGGTCACGGCTCGGCCGAGCGTGACGTGCCGGCATTGCTGGCGCTCTACAAGGCGGGCGAACTCGATCTCGATTCGCTCATCACCGCGCATTACTCGCTCGACCAGATCAACGAGGGGTACGCAGCGATGCACGCCGGGAGCAACATCCGGGGTGTCATCGACATGCAGTCGTGAGGGCTGCTGTGTTGATGTATGACCCGTACGACGCAGAGGTGATGCGCGACCCGTACCCCACGTATCGCCGTCTCCGCGAAGAGGATCCGGTCCACCGCATCGACGCCTACGGCGCGTGGGCGGTGACGCGCATGGACGATGTGTGGGCCTGCTTCGCCCAACCCGACGTGTACTCGAACAGTGCCGGCATCACCGGCGCGCAACTGCTGCAGCGGCGCATGGGCGCGTATCCGGCGCTGGGCAACCTCGACCCGCCGGCGCACACCGAGCGTCGGCGGGCGGTGAAGTCTTGGTTCGGCGCCCGCCCCGCACAGGCGTCGCGTGAATGGATGCAAGAAGAGTGCCGGGCCCGGCTCGCCGCACTTCGCGATCGAGAGGGATTCGACGCGGTGGTCGACTACGGCTTGCACCTCTCGGTGACCGTGGTGTGCGAACTGCTGGCGATCCCGACGTCGGACCGACCGATGCTCACGGACTGGGTGCGGTCGATCTTCTACCGGCCCGCCGCCGAAGCCGGGCTCACCGAGGCCGGCGCGGCGGCGTACGCACACATCCTCGACTACTGCACGACGCACGCGCGAGCACGACGGCGCGGCGACGCTGTCGACGCGGGCACGCCCCCCGACCTGCTCGACGGCTACCTCGCCATGGGCCTCGATGACGACTCGCTGGCGTCGCATCTGCGCGAGGTGGTGATCGGTGGGTCCGAGACGAATCCCAAAGTGTTGGCGGCGGCCATCCACCGACTCGCACAGCACGACGCGCAGCGGGCCCAGGTCGCCGCAGAGCCACCGTTGGCGGCGAAAGCATTCAACGAGGCATTGCGCCTCGACACGCCCGGCCAGTTCATGGGCCGCATGGTCCTGGGCGACACCGAGCTCGCAGGGCGGCGCCTTGCCCGCGGTGACGTCGCGCTACTGATGATCGCGTCGGCGAACCGTGACGAGCGAGAGTTCGAGGCCGCGGACGCGTTCGATCTGCAGCGCCCGGCGCGCCGGGCGGTCGGCTACGGCTCCGGACCGCACTTCTGCATTGGCCGCCATCTGGCGGGCGTCGAAGGAGAGGTGGCCCTCGAGGAGCTGCTGGCGGCGGACCCTCACTACGAGGTCGACCTTTCGACCGCGACCAGGGCGCACCACGAGATGGTGCACGGGTTCACCTCGCTGCCGGTCCAGTGGTCACAAAAGGGGGGATCGTGAACGCCCGCTCGTTCGAACGCACCAGGTTGATCCAGTATGCTGAACCTGCCTCCACATTGTGTATACATAGCGGCCTGAGGGCCGCCGGGGCGCGAAGCTAGGTGTCGTCGAGTGGGGAAGGGACGGTGGATCGGGAATGCTGCGGCCCTATCGGGTGATCGTCGCCAAGCCGGGCCTCGATGGGCATGACCGGGGCGCACGCGTCGTGGCCCGCACTCTGCGCGACGCAGGCTTCGAAGTGATCTACCTCGGCCTCTTCCAAACGGCGCAGACGATCACACGGGTGGCCGTCGACGAGGACGTCGACGCCGTCGGGCTGTCGATCCTGTCCGGTGCGCACGGCACATTGTTCCCCGACGTGATCGCGGCATTGCGGGCGGCCGGCCTCGATGACGTATTGGTGTTCGGGGGCGGCGTGATCCCCGCGGCCGACGTCGAGGCACTCCAGGCCGACGGCGTGGCCCGTGTATTCACCCCGGGCGCCGGCCTCGCCGACATCAGCCACTGGCTGGCCGACACTCTGGACCAGCGCGAAAGCGCGCTGAGGAGGTAGCAGCACATGCAAAACGAGGACTACGCCTACGACCCGTTTCTCTTCTATCCCGGCGCGCGGCTGTCGGCCGAAGAGCGTCATCGCATGGACACCTACGAGATCAAGATCGACGAAGTCACCGTCGACCATCTCGTCTACGCGATGAGCAAGCAGATCGAGAACAACTTCCAGACGTTCTACTCCGTCGCCGAGGAAATCATCGGTGAGGAGAAGGCGCTCGAAATCGCGCACGAGATCGGTCGTCGCTACGGCGGCCGTGGCTACGAGACGTTGCTCGAGGCATACGGCACCTCCGGCTCGGGCAGCGCGCGGCACATGGCGCTGTACCAAGACCTCGTCCACAGCATCCGTGGACCAAAGCACGCGTCGGCGCTCTACGCGCAGCACGACGAAGGTCGCTGCGTCGTCAAGCGCGAGGAGTGCATCTATTTCAACGAAGATCGGCCCGAGAACGGCAAGTACACCGGCGCGTTCGAATCCGGATGCTTCGAGGGCTACTGCGCGGCTGACGAGAACTTGCTGCGCGTCGAGGTCCACCGCTGCCGGTGGAAAGGCGACGCCGGCTGCGAACAGCATTGGGTTTACCGAGAGACGCCTGACGATCCACCGATCCCCGAGATCAGCGTGGCGCGAGAAACAGGAGAATGAACATGGATTGGGATATCGAAGCCGACGTCGTGGTCGTCGGGTCAGGTATGGCGGGCTGTGCCGCGGCGGTGACCGCCGCCAGCAAAGGTCTGTCGGTCGTCATCCTCGAACGCAACGAAGAGCCGGGCGGCACGACGAAAGCGTCGTCCGGTGAGTTCTGGATCCCCAACAACCGCTTCATGCAAGAGGACGGCCTCGAAGACCCCAGGGAGGACTGCCTGCGCTTCATGGCCAAGTACGCCTACCCGTATCTATTCGATCCGCAGAGCCCGAACTTCGGGTTGCCGAAGGCGCAGTTCGAGTTGCTCGAGACCTATTACGACCGCGGCAGTGAAGCGGTCGACCATCTCCTCGAGATTGGCGCGGTGCATTCACGCTTCAGCCCTGACGCGTTGCCCGGCAAGTACGGCAAGCCGGAGTACAACGCCGATGATCCCGATAACCGCGCGCCGCTGGGCCGCCACTTGTTGTCACAGGGCGGCACGCATACATCCGGGCAAGGCGAGTACCTGATCGCGGGCTACCTCGAATACGCAGAGGCGCACGGTGTGCAACTCAAGTTGAACCACCGCGTCGACTACGTGTTCCGCGACGACGAAGGCCGCGTCACCGGTGTCGGCGCGACATACAAGGGCACGCCGGTCTCGGTCGGTGCGCGCAAGGGATTGTTCTTCGGCTCGGGCGGGTTCCTGCGCGATCCAGAGCTGGCGGCGCGGCATATGCCCGGCAGGGTCTACGGCGCGCTGTCCATCGAGACGAACACGGGCGACTTCCTGCGGTTGGCGACCGGCATGGGCGCGGCGATGGCCAACCTGCGCCACGCCTGGTGGGGCGAGGTGCCGATCCAATGGGTCGTCGACGATCCGCGGCCGACGGGCATGAACTACTTCCCGTGGGGCGATTCGATGATCCACGTGAATCGTTTCGGTCAACGAGTCGTCAACGAGAAGGTCATCTACCATGAGCGCGCACAGGTGCACTTCGCGTGGAACCCCACGGCCAAGGAATACTCCAACAAGTTGTTGTTCATGATCTACGACGACGTGCTGGCCAACCTGCCTCACCACGACCACTTCGAAAAGATCCGCAAGCCACTGCCCGAGCCGGGCACGTCGGCAAACTGGGTTGTCTCGGGCAACACGTGGGACGAGCTGGCGACCAACGTGCAGGCAGAACTCGAGCGGTTGCACGAGCTCACCGGCGACTTGCGCCTCGCGGAAGACTTCGCCACCAACCTCAAGTCGACCGTGGCTCGCTTCAACGAGTTCGCCCGTAGCGGCAAGGACCTCGACTTCCGTCGCGGTGAGCAGACCATCGAGCGCCACTATTCGTTGCCGCTCCGCGAAGGTTTGGTGAACCCGACGATGGCGCCCATCGCGGACGAGGGCCCGTACCACTGCATCATCCTCGGTGCTGCCGCGTTCGACACGTGCGGTGGTCCGGTGATCAACACTCGCAGCCAAGTGGTCGACACCGACGGTGCGCCCATCCCCGGTCTCTACGCCGCCGGCAACTGTGTGGCGTCGGTCGCGGGCCAGGCGTACTGGTCCGGCGGAACGACGCTCGGGAGCGCGCTCATCTTCGGCTACATCGCCGGCTGCGAGCTCGCCGATGCCTGAATCTCCTCCAGACTGGCTGCTACTCGCCGAGTGGCGAGAACGCTATGCGTCGCGGCTGGTTCCCGGAGAAACAGGCGCGGTCACGAACTCGGGCCTCGACGTCGACGCGCTTTATGTGCCCGACGGCGACGATCTGACCGAAGCCGGCCGCAGCGCGTACGTCGATCGCATCGGCACGCCGGGCGAGGCGCCGTTCACTCGCGGCATCTGGCCCGGCATGTACCGCGAGCGGCTGTGGGTGATGGGGCAGTACTCGGGCGCGGCGTCTCCGAAGGCCACCAACGAACGCATCCGGTCGTTGCTCGCCGCCGGCCAGCGCGGCTTCTCGGTTGCCCTCGACCTACCCACGCAAAATGGGCTCGACTCCGACCACGAATTGGCGCGCGGTGAGGTCGGCAAAGTGGGCGTGCCCATCGATAGCCGCATCGACATGGAGGAACTGCTCGAAGGCATCGATCTGTCGAACGTCGCACAAATCCGTACCACCGCGAACGCCATCGGTCCGCTTGCTGTCGCGCTGTTCGTCGTCGGCGCCGAGGCGCACGGGTATTCACCCACCGATTTCAAAGTGATGTTGCAAAACGATGTACTCAAGGAATACATCGCCCGAGGTACGTATGTGTTTCCGCCCGAGGCCGGTTTGCGCTTCTCCGTCGACGTCGTGGAGTACTGCAGCAAAGAACTGCCGCACTGGGAGCCGATCGAGTTCTGCGGATACCACATCCGCGACAGCGGCAGCACGGCGGTGCAAGAACTCGCGATCGCATTCGCACACGGTCGGGCCTATATCGACGAAGCGCTGCGCCGTGGCTTGGCCATCGACGACTTCGCTCATTCCGCGTACCTGTTCTTGTCGGCCGATCTCGACCTCTTCGAGGAAGTTGCGAAGTTCCGCGCGGCGCGGCGTATATGGCACGACCTCATCCGCAAGCAATACGGCGCGACGAACCCCGACAGCTGGGCGGCGAAGATCTTCTGTTACACCCTCGGCGGATCGCAAGTTGCGAAAGAGCCCGTCAACAACATCGCCCGCATCGCGTATCAGGCGCTGGCCGCGGTGCTCGGTGGCGTGCAGACGCTGGCGACGTCGTCCTATGACGAAGCGATCCAATTGCCGAGCGACGAAGCAGTACGCATCTCGTTGCGCACGCAACAGATACTCGCCTACGAAACCGGCGTTACCCGCACGGCTGATCCGCTCGGCGGCTCGTATTTCGTCGAGGCGCTCACCGACGAGATCGAAAAGGCAGTCCTCGACTACATGGCGGTGATCGAGGAGCACGGCGGCCCGCTTGCCGCGATCGAGTCCGGGTGGATCCGAGGCGAACTCGACGACGCGGCCTACAAGCTGGCGTGGGCATTCGAGACGGGCGCGCGCACGCAAGTGGGTGTGAACCGATTCAGCACGACCGACGAGGATGTCACCTTCCGCGAGCACCGCAGCACCGTCGAGACCGAGCGCCTGCAGATCGAGCGCGTGAAATCACTGCGAAGCATGCGCGACAACACCGCCGTCACCCGCTGCCTCGATCAGTTGCGCGCCGACGCACGCGCCGGCACCAACACGTTGCCGTCGGTGATCGACGCCATCCGCAACTACGCGACGGTCGGAGAGGTGTGCGGGGCTCTGGCGGATGTGTGGGGCCGGCACCGCGCGAGTAACCGTCTATAAGCGCAGGACGTCGGCGGTCGGCGCGCCCGACTCCACTATGAGAGTACTCCCGTCAATATGTGGAACTGGTAACCTCCCCGCGTGCCTGCCAACAAGAAGCCGCAAACCACCAAGAGCAGCGCGCCCCGCGGTGCGCAAACCGTGCATCGAGCGTTGCAGATCCTCGAGACGTTCTCGCCGAGACATCCCGCGATGGCGTTGGCCGAGTTGAGTAGCGCAGTCGGTTTGACGGTGCCGACCACTCACCGCCTCTTGCGCGCGCTGCACGAGAAGGGCTTCGTGGTGCAGGACCCCAACACGAAGTTCTACAGCCTCGGTCCCTCGATCGTCCGCATGGCGGCGTTGGTGCAAGGTCGCGACGACGTCATCGTCGTCGCGCACCCGACGATGGAACGCCTGCGGGAGCTGAGCGGTGAGAGCGTGGGTTTCCACTGGCTCGTCGGTGATCGCCGCGTCTGCGTGCATGAGCTCGTCAGCGATCATCCGCTGCGCATGGCTTCGGGTGTGGGCAACTGGTATCCGCTCGTCGGCGGGGCCGGCGGCAAGGCGATCCTTGCCTATGTCAGCGATGTGCGACTCGAATCGATCCTCGCCAAGGCCGAAGGGTTCGACCCCGTTGCGTTGCCGAAGGCGCTCGCCAAAGTGCGCGAGGACGGATATGCAACGAGCCACGGCGAGACCGTCGAGGCGGCTGCCGCCATCGCCGTTGCGATCCGCCGCACATCCGGCGAGGTGATCGGCGCGATCAACGTCACGGGTCCGTCCAACCGACTCACCGCGGCCCGACTCCAAGACCTGAGTGGCGCAATCGTCCAAGCGGGTCGCGAGGTCATGCGCCAACTCGGTCACGTCGAGACCGACTGATGACCTCCGCTCGCGTTGCAGTCGTGACCGGTGCCGCGGGCGGTATCGGCCGCGCGCTCGTCGCAGAGTGCGAACAGCGCGGCATGCGCGTATTCACGGCCGACATCGCAGGTGACCCCGCTGTTGATGTTTCGATGCGCCGCGATGTCGACGCGTTCGCCCAATCGGTGTTCGAACAGACCGACAACGTCGACTACGTCTTCAACAACGCGGGCGTCATGCCCGTCGCCCTGCTCGTCGATACGACCGACGCCGACTGGGCCCGAGTGATCGGCATCAACCTGCTCGGCGTGGTCCACGTGGTGCGCGCATTCGTGCCGCACCTGCGGGCGCAGACGCGGCCGGCGCACATCGTCAACACCGCGTCGATGGCCGGTTTCGCGGCACCGGTCGGCGCGGGCTGTGGGGCCTACGCTGCGACCAAGAGTGCCGTCGTATCGATATCCGAATCGCTCGCCCACGAGTTGCAGCCCGACGGCATCGGTGTATCCGTGGTGTGCCCGAGCGGAGTCGCAACCGACATCTTCGGCAGCAATCCCTCGATGCGGCCTCCCGCAGGGCTGATGGAGCCGGCGCACGCCGCTCAGCTCATTCTCGACGGCGTGCTTGCCGGGCGCTTCTACGTGTTCACCCACACCGACGAGAGCGCTCGCGCTCGACTTTTCGACCGTTGGGCCAGGGTCGAGCGCGACTTCGTCGCGGCCACCGAAAGGGGACCACAGTGTTGAGTGACGCCACCCGGCGCGAGGCCGCCGATGCCCTTGCGAAAGCCGAGCGCAACCGCGCGCCGATCGCCCGGCTCACCGAGACCTATCCGGGCATCGAGGTCGAAGACGCGTACGAGATCCAGCGGTTGCAGATCGTGGACAAGTTGCGTGACGGGCTCGAGGTCCGCGGCTACAAGGCGGGCCTGTCGTCCAAAGCGATGCAGAAGATGATGGGGGTCGACGAGCCCGACTACGGGCACCTGCTGTCCGACATGTTCGTCTTCGAAACCGACTCGGTCGCCACGGCGACGCTGTGCCAACCCCGCGTCGAGTTCGAGGTGGCGTTCACGCTCGCCGACTCGTTGCCGATGCACGGTTGCACGGTTGCCGACGTCTTGCGGGCGACGGCGTTCGTGAGCCCTTCGATCGAGATCATCGACAGCCGGTTCGATGGTTGGAACATCACCCTGTGTGACACCATCGCCGACAACGCCAGCTCCGCCCGCGTGGTGCTCGGGGGCCGCCTCATGCGGCCGAGCGATATCGACCTACGGCTCATCGGCGTGGTGGTTTCGCAAAACGGCGAGATCATCGACACCGGTGCGTCGGGCGCGGTGTTGGGCAATCCCGCGACCGCCGTCGCATGGTTGGCGAACAAGCTCGGTGGGTTCGGGGTGCGCCTCGAAGCCGGCCAAGTGATCATGCCCGGTTCGTGCACGCGGGCCCACGATGTCGCGCCCGGCGATTCGATCGTGGCCGAGTTCGCGCAACTCGGCGCCGTCAGCGTCCGATTCCATTGAGAGCCCCGCCAGTGAAAGCACGGCCAGTGAAAGCACGGCCATTGAGTCTTCGAGGAGTGCGCCTGTGAGCAAGATCCCGGTCGCGATCGTCGGGTCCGGCAACATCGGTACCGACTTGATGTACAAGTTGCTGCGTTCCGACGTTGTCGAGCCGCGGTGGATGATCGGCGTCGACCCTGATTCCGAAGGACTGCGGCTGGCGGCGAAGGCCGGTCTCGAGGCGAGTCCCGAAGGTGTCGATTGGTTGTTTGCACAAAGCGATCAGCCGGCGATCGTGTTCGAGGCCACGTCCGCCTACGTACACGTGCGCAACGCGCCGCGCTATCTCGAACGGGGCATTCGGGCGGTCGACCTCACGCCTGCCGCGCGTGGCCCGTATGTGATCCCGCCGGTCAATTTGTCGCAGTACCTCGACGAGATGAACGTGAACATGGTGACCTGCGGCGGCCAGGCCACGATCCCGATGGTGTTCGCGGTGTCACGAGTTGTCGCTGTCGATTACGCCGAGATCGTGGCGACAGTCGCATCGAAGTCGGCCGGCCCGGGCACGCGCCAGAACATCGATGAGTTCACGCGCACCACATCGAACGCGGTCGAGGTGCTCGGAGGTGCCCACAAGGGTAAGGCCATCATCATCCTCAACCCGGCCGAGCCTCCGATGCTCATGCGCGACACGATCTTCTGCAACATGCCGGCCGGCACCGACACCGCCGAGATCGAGCGTTCGATCGTGGCGATGGTGGCCGACGTGCAGCAGTACGTGCCGGGCTACCGGCTGACCGCCGAACCGCAATTCGACGAAGGCCGCGTCGCGATCTTCATCGAGGTCGAAGGAGCGGGGGATTACCTGCCGGCCTATTCGGGCAACCTCGACATCATGACCGCCGCCGCCACCCGCGTCGGCGAGCAGATCGCCATGAAGCTGACTTTGGAGCAGACGCGCTGATGCCGTACTCAGATCAACTCGACGTTCGCTTGACCGACACCAGTCTTCGCGACGGTTCGCACGCGAAACGCCATCAGTTCACCGAGGAGCAGGTTCGTTCGGTGGTGCGCGGTCTCGACGGGGCGGGCATGCCGGTCATCGAGGTGACGCACGGCGACGGTCTCGGTGGCTCGTCGCACAACTATGGGTTCTCGCTCGTCGACGAACGCGTGCTGATGAAGGCGGCCGTCGATGAGGCACGTCACGCGAAGATCGCGGCGCTGATGCTGCCGGGGCTCGGCACGAAGGACGACATCAAGGCCATTCGTGACATCGGCGTTTCGATCGTACGCATCGCCACGCACTGCACCGAGGCCGATATCGCCGACCAGCACTTCGGCCTCGCGCGCGAGATCGGGCTCGAGACGGTCGGCTTCTTGATGATGGCCCACACGGTCGCCCCCGAAAAGCTCGCCGAACAAGCGCGCATCATGGCCGACGCCGGTTGCCAGTGTGTCTACGTCGTCGACTCCGCGGGTTCCATGATCCTCGACGAGGCCGCCGATCGTGTCGCGGCCGTGGTCGCATCGGTGGGTAACGACGCGCAGGTCGGCTTTCACGGCCACGAAAACCTCTCGCTGTCGCTGGCCAACACCGTCTGTGCGATCCGTGCGGGTGCCGTGCAAGTCGACGGTTCGACGCGCCGTTTCGGCGCCGGTTCCGGCAATACGAGTTGCGAAGCATTCGCGGCCGTGGCCGAACGACTCGGCATCCGCACCGGGCTCGACGTACTCAAGATGATCGACGTCGCTGAAGACGTGGTGCGCCCGGTGATGGACGACGAATGCCTGCTCGATCGACTGGCGTTGACCATGGGTTATGCCGGGGTGTATTCGAGTTTCCTCAAGCACGCGTTCCGTGCTGCGGAGCGCTACGACGTGTCGGGGGCCGAGATCCTTCTCGAATGCGGTCGCCGCAAACTCGTCGGTGGTCAAGAAGATCAGATCATCCAGATTGCCGCCGGCATCGCGTCGGCCAAGCGCGCGTCCACCCAGAGTTGAGTACGCGCACAGTTCTGCAATGCGACCGCTCGATCAGCGCGGTCTGACCGAAGGGAAGGCGCACGTTGGCGCGGTTCGAGGGAAAGGTCGTGGTCGTCACCGGCGCGGCACAGGGACAAGGGGCGGCGCAGGCGGCGCGCTTTCGCGACGAGGGGGCGACAGTGGTATCCGCGGACGTCGGCACGGCGGCCGATGGTGCCCCCGGCATGACGCAGTCGAAACTCGATGTGACCGACCTGTCGAGCTGGGAGTCTCTCGTCGGTGAGTTGACGACGCGCTTCGGTCGCCTCGATGTGCTCGTCAACAACGCCGGTATCAGCCGTGGCACCGATGTGAGAGGCACATCGCTCGCCGATTGGAACGCGGTGCTGTCGGTGGACCTGACCGGTGCGTTCCTCGGGATGAAGGCGTGCACGCCGTTGATGCGCGATTCGGGCGGGGGAGCGATCGTCAACACCGGCAGCGCGATTGCGTTTGCCGGCTTCTACCGAGCCTCGTACTCCGCGGCGAAGTGGGGATTACGCGGCCTCACCAAGTCCGCGGCGCTCGAGTTCGCGCCATGGGGGATCACGGTGAACGCGATACACCCCGGCCTCGTCGAGTCACCGATGGCGACCGAGTCACCGCTGTACAACGCCATCCTCGCCACGGTGCCGGTGGGCCGCTCCACGAGTACGGACGAGATCGCGAACCTCGTGTTGTTCCTGGCATCCGCGGAGGCTCGCACCATGACGGGCGGCGACTACCTCGTCGACGGTGGCATCGTGGCCGCCGGTGCGATGAATCACGTGGCCCGCACGATGGGTCTGTGGGACCCCGAACCGCCGGAGCAGCGATGAGCGACGACGTGCAGTTCGGCGCGGTGTTGCCGCAGACCGAGATCGGCGCCGGGCCCGACGACATCCGCGGGTTCGCGGACGGTGTGGCCGCCATCGGACTGCGGTTCGTCACCATGTACGACCACATACTCGGTGCCGACCGGGCGACGTATACCGATTGGTCGGGGCCGTACGACCACACGCACCTGTTCCACGAACCGTTCGTCACGCTCGGCTATCTCGCCGCCATCTCGCAACTCGACCTCGCCACCGGGGTCTTGGTGCTGCCGCAACGCCAGACCGCGCTCGTGGCCAAGCAGGCGGCCGAAGTCGCGGTGCTGAGCGGCGATCGGTTGCGACTCGGCGTCGGCATCGGGTGGAACCACGTTGAGTACGAAGCGTTGGGCGAAGACTTTTCGACGCGCGGTCGTCGCGTCGAAGAGCAGATCGTCGTGATGCGCAAACTGTGGACCGAGCCCGTCGTCGACTTCACCGGTCGCTGGCACCGCATCAGCGCGGCGGGCATCAACCCGCTGCCACAGCAACCGGTGCCCGTGTGGCTTGCCGCAGGCGCGGGCGAACGGGGGCTACGGCGCGTCGGTCGCGTTGCCGACGGCTGGCTGCCCATGGTGGCACCGGGGCCGGCGTTCGCAGCGGCGCTCGGCGTTATCCGCGAGGCCGCGTCCGGGGCGGGCCGCGACCCGTCCGCAATCGGCATCGAGGGTCGTATCAACGTCGGTGACGGCGATCTCGACCGCATCGCGCGCACCGCCGACGACTGGTGCAGCGCCGGGTCGTCTCGCATCGTGCTCAACACGCTCAACGCCGGACTCGGCCCCATCGACGCGCACCTCGAGGCGCTCGCTCGAGCGGTCGCACGAGTGGAGGGTTAGCGCCGCCACCCGCGATTCGTTAACGTATATGGAGCCCAGTGTTACATTGTGAAACCGGGTTGCTTTGTGAAACCGTTGTACGGGCGGGTGGGGGAGCGAGAACCAAGTGACAGCAGTCAGCGCGGGCGCGCCGCTTTCTGAACGCGATGTCGACCTTGCCGGCACCGCCATCCACGTGATGCAGCGCGGCAATGGCCCCGCCATCGTCGTGTTGCATCGTTCGACGGGGCCGATGTGGACTCCGTTCCACGACGCCTTGGCCGAGCACTTCACCGTGATCGCCCCGGACATCCCTGGCTACGGACGATCCGAGCGCCCGTCCACCGCCCGGCATCCGTCGCATCTCGGCGTGCTGTTGCACCAATGCCTGGACGTCATGGGCCACGAGACGCTGCACGTCGTCGGCATGGGATTCGGTGGGTGGCTGGCGGCCGAGATGGCCGCCATGCATCAGCAGCGATTTGCGACGATGACACTTGTAGGCGCCGCGGGCATCAAGCCGCGAGACGGATTCATCCACGATCCGATGACCGAGAGTTGGACGGACTACGCGCGCCAGAGCTTTCGCGACGACGCCGCGTTCATCGCCCATTTCGGTAGGCACCCTCCGCAAGAGATCATCGACCTGTGGGACTACAGCCGCGAGATGACGGCCCGGGTCACGTGGAAGCCGTGGATGTGGAGCCTGCAACTGCCGACGTTGCTGCGGGCAGTCACGACGCCTTCGTTGCTCGTGTGGGGCGCCGCGGATCGCATCGTGCCGTTCGATTGCGCGGAGCAGTACGCGGAGGTGCTTTCCAATTCGCAGATCGAGGTGATCGACGACGCCGGGCACGTGGTCGACCTCGAGCAGCCGGATCGACTCGCAGAGTTGATCGTCAAGTTCAGCGCACGCGCGTAGGTCCCGTTCCGCGGGAGCCGCGCGGCCAATTCGGAGGAAGACGTGTTTCTCGGATACTTCACAGAACGTCCATACCAAGATCCGCAGGCTTCTTGGTATGGCAGCGCGACACCGGTGATGGATCTGTCGCTCAGCAACGGCACGATCGATCCGGTGTTGCAGGCCGATCTGTACCACCGGTTCTTGGACGAAAAGCTGTACGTCGAAGAGATGGACTTCGACGGTGTGATGTTGAACTCGCACCACTCGACGCCGTTCTGCATGGGCGGGGGGCCGATGAATGTCGAGGCGGGCATCTTGGCGCGCATCACGAAGAAGATGAAGATCGTGCTGCTCGGCAACGTCTTGCCGATTTGGGACGACCCGCTGTGGCTCGTCGAAGAGCTCGGCATGATCGACGTGTTGTCGCGTGGGAGACTCGTTGCCGGATGGGTACGCGGCACCGGTCGCGAGAGCGTGTCGCACAACGCGCAGTCGCCCTACAACTGGGAGCGGTTTCAAGAAGCGCACGACTTCATCGTCAAGGCGTGGACGACGCCGGGGCCGTTTCGCTGGGAGAGTAACCACTTCCAATATCGCTACGTCAACCCGTGGGTCCGTCCGTACCAGCAGCCGCACCCACAGATCTGGATACCCGGCAATATCAGCCGCGCCACGGTCGAGTGGGCCGCCCGGCACCGCTACCCGTACATCATGCTCGACACGCAATTGCATCTCACCGAGCAGACCTTCGAGATCTATCGCGAAGAGGCGAGGCGCAACGGCTACGAGGCCGGGCCGCAGCACCTCGGTTACATGTTCCGTGTGCACGTCGACGACACCGATGAGAAGGCCTACGAAACCGGTCGCAAGCTGATCGAAGGTCCGGGCAACGTCTTCCTCGACGGGAGCAACGGCAAGGCGAACATCTGGGCGATGAACTTGCCTGGCCTCAACACGCGTAAGCAGGACGGCTATCTACCGACCATCGAGTTCAACCCTGCGGCCGAGTCACGGGGCATCGCCACTGGGCAAAAGGTCGGCTCCGCGCTCGACGAAGAGACGTGGAAACACGAGGACGTGTCGCCGGAGGAACACACAAAGCGGCGCTATCGCATCTGGGACGACGTCCTCGAACGCCACGCGGCGATCGTGGGCACGCCCGAGACCGTGATCCCGCGGATCCGCCACGTCCTCGAGACGCTGCGGCCGGGCAATGTGTTCTTCTGGCACGGCGACGGTGACATGACTCACGACGAGGCAATGCGGGGCATTCGCTACATGGGCGAGTACGTGTTGCCGGCGGTGCGTGAGATCGGCGACGAGCTCGGTCTCAAGAGCGCGTTCGAGGTCGACACGCACACCAACCAGCCCATCGCGGCGCGTTAGTCGATTCGATGGTGAAGCTGGGGCTAGGGCTCGAAACGTGGTCGAGCGCGACTGCGGAGTTGCCGATCGATCGCATCCGCAGAGCCGAAGCCGTCGGGTTCGATTCGGTGTGGTCGGCCGAGGCCTACGGGGCCGATGCGTTGGTGCCTCTGGGCTACATCGCAGGGCTCACGCAGCGCATTCGATTGGCGACGGGTCTGCTGCAACTTGCGGCGCGTCCGGCAACGACGGCGGCGATGTCACTCGCCACGCTCGATCGACTGGCGGGAGGCGGCCGCGTCATTGCGGGCCTCGGTCTATCGGGCCCGCAAGTTGTCGAAGGTTGGTACGGCCAGCCGTGGAGCACTCGCCCCCTCGCTCGTCTTCGTGACTACGTGACGATCATGCGCAAAACACTCGAGCGAGCCGAACCGGTGCGCCACGTCGGTCCCGAGATCCAGATCCCGTACGTCGGCGATGGTGCGAGTGGCTTGGCCAAGCCGTTGAAGTCGATTCTGCATCCTCAGGCGCCGGTGCCGATCTGGTTAGCGGGCGGCGGGCCACAGGCGGTTCGACTGGCGGCCGAGATCGGCGATGGGTGGCTGCCGATGGGTTTTCATCCCGGCTCGATGGCGCACTATCAGACGGCCTTCGATGCGGGCTTCGCTCGCCGTACCGACGGCATGACGCGTGCACAGTTCACCGTGTGGGCGATATTGCCGGTGGTACGCACTGACGACGTGGCCGCGACGATTGCAGGGCTCAAGCCTAGTGTGGCGATGTTCGCCGGCGGGATGGGAGCAAAGGGCAAGAACTTTCACCGTGAACAGATGGAGCGGTGCGGATTCCCTGACGAAGCCGAGCGCGTCGAGGAGTACTGGCGTGCGGGCGAGCGCCAGCGCGCCGCCGAGGCAGTGCCCGACGACTATCTCGATTCGACCCGGCTCATCGGCAGCGACCGTCGCATCGCCGAGCGATGGTCCGCGTGGGAGAACGCGGGCGCCGACGGCTACACGCTTTTCGTCAACGACGACGAGCTCGTCGACCTGATGGCTGACCTCGCGGGCACGCGCGACCAGACGAGTTGATCTCAGTCGTCGAGGAACGTGTTTTCTGCGTCGCCGCGCAATACGTGCTTGAGCACCTTGCCGGTGGCGTTACGCGGTAGCGCGTCGTCGAGCACGGTGATCGTGCTGGGTACCTTGAACGACGCAAGCCCTTGCGCTACCCACGAGCGCAGCTCGTCGGGCGTCGGTGACGTGTCTACGCGTCGTTGCACCACCGCGTGCACCTCCTGCCCGAGCACGCGGTCGTCAACGCCGAACACGGCCGCGTCGGCCACCGACGGATGGTCCATCAGCCGGTGCTCGATCTCGACGGGGTAGATGTTCTCCGCGCCGCGGATGATCAGGTCGGTCCGCCGAGCCGAGATGTAGAGCAGGCCGTCACGGATCAACCCCAAGTCGCCCGTGCGTAACCAACGGCCGTTGACGATGGAGTGTGCAGTCGCCTCGGGGTTGTCGTAGTAGCCGAGCATGATGCACGGTCCACGGAGATAGATCTCGCCTTCCTCGCCTTCGGGCGCGGGCTCGCCGTCGAGGTCGCGCACCTGGACTTCGCACGTCGGTCGAGGCGCACCCACCGAATCAGGATTGGTGACGACTGTCGTGCCGATGTTCACGGTTCCCATACCCGAGCTCTCGGTCAGACCGAACCCGAACGACATCGCGGGCACTACTTGTGGCAACTGGGTACGCACCCGGCGCAGCAATTCGAGTGACCACGCGGAGCCGCCTCCACCCACGAACCCGAGGCTCGAGAGGTCGTAGCGATCGAAGTCGGGATGCTCTAGCAGTCGCAACAACTGGGTGGCGACCACCGACCACGTGGTGATGCGCTCTGCTTCGGTGAGACGCAGCACGGTGCGCTCGTCGAATCGACCCAAGGGCCACACGGATTTCTGGCCGAGCGAGAGACAGTGCACGAGTGATCCGTGCAAACCGGAGACATGGAACAGCGGGAGCTGTGCCAATGTGCAGGGCTTGTACGCGGGCACGTAGTCGGGGTACTCGCTCGCTGAGCGCAACTGGTTGAACGATGTGTTGGTCGCCAGCATCAAGAGGTTGCGATGGGAACTCGTTGCGCCTTTCGGCCGGCCCGTCGTTCCCGAGGTGAACAGGATGACGGCCGGGTCGTCTTCACCGATCGGTTGATCGGGCAACTCCGCGCGATCGTCGCCGAACTCGGCAATCGTCTCTTCCAACGAGGCGTATTCGACTCTGTGCGCCTGCGGTAGCAAACGGGCCTCCCGCTTGTTGTCCGCGAGGAGTAGTTGCGGTTGGGTCAGGCTGAGCGCGTACTCGGCTTCGGGGCCAGTCCACCATCCGTTCAACGCGACGGCAGTCGCACCGAGACTGGTGATGGCGCCGAAGGCGATGACCCACTCGATGGTGTTCGCGCCGAACAACGCGACTCGATCACCCGGGCCGATTTTAAAGCGGGTGGCCAAGCCGTGTGCGACCGCCGCGACCATGGCGCCGTGCTGCGCATAGGTGATGCGGCGATCGCCGAAGACGAATGCTTCGCTCTCCCCGTGTGCCGTGGCTTGCACGATGAGTTCGCGGTACGACCGCAAGCGCTCGCGGTACACCATCGTTGTCTCGCCGAGAACGTTCTCCTCGACGATCTCGAACGGGGAACCCGGCCCGAGCATCGGATGGTCGGGCCAGCGCAGTGTTGTGCCGTCCCACCGGCCCGTCATGGCAGATAGCCGAATCGAGCGACTGGTTCGAGGCGTCGGCTCGGTCGATGCGCGAGTTCGATCGTGTCGAGCAAGGTATCTCGCAGTTCTGCTGGATGGATGACGTCGTCGTAGGCGGCCTCGCTGGCCAGCTTCCACGGACCGGCGGCTTCGGCGGACTCGAGCGCTTCACGCTCGGAGTCGTTCGACTTCGCGACCGCACCGCCGGCACGTGCCGGCATCACGCCGAGCGTGACCGCCGGCAACGCGAACGCGAACGTGCGCCCGTCGTATTGGTTGAGCGCCATGATGGAGCTGCCGAACCCGAACGCTTTACGCAACGTCACGTGGATCTTGACGGTGGTGGCGCGGTGTTGCGCCGCGTACAAACGCGCCGCGGCGCGAAGAATGCCAGCCCGTTCCGACGCGCTACCGGCCATGACTCCGGGGTTGTCGGCGAAGAAGATCAGCGGCAGGTGGAACGAGCTGGCGATCTCGACGAAGCGGGCCGCCTTGTCGGTCGCTTCGGCATCGACGGCGCCCGCTTGGACCAGCGGTTGATTGGCGATCACCGCAACTGCGTGGCCGCCGAGTCGGGCGAATGCGGTGATGATCGAGCGGCCGTGTTCGGGCGCGATCTCGTAGAGCGAATCGCGGTCGAACACTTCGCGCAGGATCGGTACCACGTCGTACGCGCGGCGCGCATCGGGGGGCAAGAGCGACAGCACGGCTTCGGTGTCGCGCCGGCCGACATCGGCGTTGCCATCGACCGGCCCGACCCACGGCGCTGACTCCCAGGCGTTGGTGGGAAAGTACGACAGGTACTGGCGCACTGCATCGAGGGCGTCGTCTTCGGAGTCGACGGCCAAATGGGCCACACCGCTGACGATGGCGTGCACCGGGGCGCCGCCGAGGGTCTGCGCGTCGATGACCTCGCCGATCGACGCCTTCACCAAGGGAGGACCGGCAGTGAACAAGGCCCCTTGACCGCGCACGATCACGACGAAGTCGCTGAGCGCGGCGGTCAGTGCGCCGTGCCCGGCGGACGCACCGGCGACAACGGCGATCGTCGGGACTACGCCGGGCAGATCGGCCATCGTGCCGAGGTCATGGGGGTGGGGGATGTAGCGCTCGAGTGCCTTGGAGGCGCGAGCGCCGGCGCCTTCGAGCAGGAGTATCAGCGGTATCCGTTCGTCGCGGGCGATGCGAGCGAGTCGCTCGCGCTTGGTGGCGCCGGCGACCCCGATGGAGCCTCCGAGCGTCGTGAAGTCTTCGGCGCCGACGGCGACCGGCCGGCCGTCGACCAGCGCGTGCCCGCACGGAAAGCCGTCGGCGGCTACGGCGCCCAGTGGCTCGTCACCCCCGGCGAGCGCCCAGAGCTCGCGAAACGAACCCGGGTCGCAGAGGCGCTGAATTCGCTCTCGCGCGTCGAGGCGGCCGGCATCGTGCTGGCGAGCGAGCCGCTCGGCGCCGCCCATTGCCCCTGCTGCCGCTCGTCGTTGTTCGAGTGCCGCAATCCACGGAGCCCAGGCTTCGGCGGCATCATCGCCTGTCGTCATAGCGAGCAGTCCCATTCGAGTAGAGCGTCATACGCCATGCCGAGCTGGCGCCCATGCTGGCATGGCCTCACAATATGTGACAGATTAATCCACATGTCGGGGGGCAACACTCTGGAGTCCGGGCCGCCTGCGGTCGCACCGGCCGAAACGCTTCTCGAGGCAGACCATCTCACCGTGTGGTTCGACACGCCCCGGGGACAATTGCGAGCCGTCGACGGCGTGTCGTTCGCGCTGCGCAGAGGCGAGACGTTGGGCGTGGTCGGTGAGTCCGGCTCGGGCAAATCGGTCATGGTCCGCGCGATCATGAACATCCTCCCCGGTAACGCCGTGCGGCCACCGGGACAGTCGCTGCGCTTGGCCGGCCGCGACATCCTCTCGCTCACGCCGACCGAACGAAAGCGGGTGCTCGGCACCGAGATCGCGATGATCTTCCAGGATCCGATGACATCGCTCAACCCGGTGCGCCGCATCGGGATTCAGCTCACCGAGTCGATGCGTCATCACCTCGACCTGGGCAAGGCCGAAGCCACGAAGCGGGCTGTCGACTTGCTCAACCTCGTGGGCATTCCCGAGCCGACGCGTCGATTGCGGCAGTACCCGCATCAACTTTCGGGAGGCATGCGCCAGCGCGTGACGATCGCCATCGCGCTTGCGTGCAACCCGACGTTGCTCGTTGCCGACGAGCCGACAACGGCGCTCGACGTAACGGTGCAAAAACAGATCCTCGATCTCCTCGATCGCCTCCAGACCGAGCTCGGCATGTCGATGATCCTCATCACGCACGACCTCGGGGTCGTGGCCGGTCGCGCCACCCGCACGGCAGTGATGTACGCGGGCAAGATCGTGGAGATCGCCGAAACGGTCGAACTTTTCGACAACACGCGCCATCCGTACAGCCGCGCGTTGTTGGACTCGATTCCACGCGTCGAACGGCCGAGTCACCAGAAGCTCGACGCGATTGCCGGCCGCCCGCCCGACATGGTGGATCCACCTCGGGGCTGTGCGTTCGCGCCGCGGTGCGCCTACGCGCAACCAAGGTGCATCGAGGAAGAACCAGAGCTCAGCGGTGACGCGGGCCATCAGTGGCGTTGTCACTTCCCGGTCGGGACGCCGGCCGGCGAGGCGGCACGGCGCGCCAACATCGCCGCAGGCGTGACCGCAACCGGCCTTGCGACGTCGAAAGCGGTGAGTTGAGTTGGCCGGGACCGGTACTGCTCACCTGCGCCCAGACAACGAGGCGCTCTTGCGCGTCGAGGATCTCGTCGTGGAGTATCCCGCCGGGCGCGGTCGCGTCGTGCACGCGGTATCTCAGGTCAGCTTCGACGCGTTGCGCGGCGAGACGATCGGTCTCGTCGGCGAATCGGGCTGCGGCAAGTCGACTACCGGCCGGGCCATTCTTCAGCTGGTGCGGCCCACGTCCGGGTCCGTCGCATTCGACGGCATGGACCTCACCAGCCTCTCGGGCCGAGATCTGCGGCGCACGCGGACGAGCCTGCAGATGATCTTTCAGGATCCCATCTCCTCGCTCAATCCGCGGCGCAAGGTGCGAGACATCGTCGCCGAAGGTTTGACGATCTGGGGCTCACGATCCGACTCGTCGACGATCGCCAAACGGGTCGACGAGATGTTGGAGTTCGTCGGTCTCGACCCCTCCGTGGTCGGTGATCGCCGACCCTCCGAGTTCTCCGGTGGGCAGTGCCAGCGCATCTCGATCGCGCGAGCACTGCTGATGGAGCCCAAAGCCATCATCTGCGACGAGCCCGTGTCGGCACTCGACGTGTCGGTGCAGGCGCAGATCCTCAACCTGCTCGAAGAACTCCGGCGCACCTTCAGCTTGACGCTCATCTTCATCGCGCACGATCTCGCCGTGGTGAAAAGCGTCAGCGATCGCGTGATCGTGATGTATCTCGGCAGGGTCTGCGAGGTCGCTTCACCGGACAGCCTCTACGCCAACCCTGCGCATCCGTACACGGAGGCGCTGCTCAAGTCGATACCCGTGCCCGATCCGCACCTGCCGATTTCGAAGTCGGCGCTGGCGGGCGAATTGCCTTCGCCGATCGAGCCGCCATCGGGTTGCCGGTTCCGCACGCGCTGCCCCAACGCAGACGCGTTGTGCGAGACCGATACGCCGATCGTTCGCGAGATCGCCGACAACCATTGGGTCGCGTGCCATCACCCGATCACGAAATCGAACAAGTCCTGATGTCCGGCGCAGGTCGGATCGTTCAGTCAACAGAAAATCAAAACGCAAAGGGAGGTTCCATGAAGTTTCGGGAAACGCTGGGAAGACGGGGCAGGAGTGTCAGCGTGGTGGTAATCGCGCTCGGACTACTTGCCGCGGCCTGTGGCGATGACGGAGGAGGGTCGTCCGCGACCGAGACAACGGTTGCCGGTACGGGAACCGCGACGACCGTTGCCGGCAAGCCGACACCGGGTGGCGAACTCCGCTACCTGCTGCCGATCGAATCGCCCTCGATGGATCCGTGCGCGTGGGCATTCACTGGGCAAGGTACGAACGCGAATCGCGCCATCCCCGTCTACGACTCGCTTATCCGGCTCAACAACGCCACCGGTGAGTACAGCTATCAAATCGCAGAGTCGCTCAAGCCCAGCGCCGACTTCAAGGTCTGGACACTGAAGATTCGTGCAGGAGTGGTGTTCAGCGATGGCACCCCCTACGACGCGGCAGCGGTCAAGTACAACTGGGAACGCCTTGCCGACCCGGCACTCAAATGCACGATGGCCGGTCAGGTTTCCGGTATCGCGTCGATGACTGTCGTCGATGCGCAGACGCTCGACGTGAATTTGAAGGAAGGCTCGTCGAGCTTCAACGACATCGTGTCGTCCCGCATCGGTGTGATCGGCTCGCCGACCGCGATGAAGGCCTCCGGCGCCGACTTCGGCTCCAAGCCGGTCGGAGCGGGCGCGTTCATCGTCGAGTCCTGGGTCAAGGACGACAAGATGGTCCTCGTGAAGAACCCGAAGTACTACCTGGCCTCGAAGGGCCTCCCGTACCTCGACAAGATCACGATTCGTCCGCTGCTCGACGAGAACCAACGCCGGGCGTCGCTCGAAAAGGGTGAAGTCGACCTGATCTTCTCGCAGATCCCGACGACGATCGCGCCGCTCGAGAAGAACACGAGCGTCACGGTGACGAAGTACAGCTTGCAGGGTGCCGAGAACATGTTGTTTAACGTCACCACCGCTCCGTTCAAGGACGTGCGGGCACGCAAGGCCTTCATCCAAAGCGTCGACACCAAGAAGCTGGCCGAAGTGGTGTTCGCGAACGGTCTGCCTCCGGCAGATGGCTTCATCTATGAGGGGTCCCCGTACGACAACCCGTCGGTGAAGTGGCCGAGCTACGACTGCGCGGCCGCCGGCACGGCATGGGCGGCTCTGGCCAAGGAGAACAATGGCCCGGTCAAGATCAGCATCGGCGTGTTCAACCAGGGGCAACCTCCGTCTGCCGAATTCATGCAGGCGGCGCTGACGCAGTGTGGCGGGAGCAACGTGTCGGTGTCGGTCGACGCAGTCGACGCGGCCGCCGCTGGTGCGAGGGTTGCGGCGAAGACGTACACGGTGCACGGCTGGGGTATCCAGTTCGTGGCTCGTCCGGATTCGATCCTGGCCCAGCTCCAATGCGCCAACCCGCGCAACACGACGGGCTTCTGCAGCACCAAGATGGACAGCATCTTGGCCGAAGCCAAGGTCACTTCGGACAACGCCAAGCTGAAGACGCTGTACGGCCAAATCGAGCAGATCCTTGCCGATGAGGTACCGGTGTTCTTCTACAAGCGTTCGGTCGTCGCGGCTGCTTCTACGAAGGCAGTCCAGGGTCTCACCATCTACGAAGATGGTGTCATCCCGGTCGAAGAGCTCTGGCTCAAGAAGTGACGTCAGTTCAGTAGTTGGTCTCGCCGGCCGGCGGCCCCTAGTGGGTCGCCGGCCGGTGCGACTTCGTACTCTCGGAAAGGAGGTTGGCGGTGGGACGACTCATCGGGGCAAAGGTTCTTCATCTGGCGATCGTCTTGTTGATCGTGTCGTTGCTCACGTACGCGCTGCTCGACCTCATGCCGGGCGGTATCGAATACAGCCTTTTCGGGCAGGACGCGACTCCACAGCAGATCGCCAATGCGCGCAAGCAGCTGCGCTTGGACGATCCGTTCGTCGTCCGCTACGGGCGCTGGCTGGGCGACGCGGTTCGCGGTGATCTCGGCCGTTCATTCCGCGACAACCGCCCGGTGACCCAAGACATCACGCCGCGCCTGCCCGTCACCTTCGAGTTGGGTGCCCTCGCGATGTTCATCGCGCTGGTAGCTGCCATCCCGATCGGGACCTATCAGGCCTACCGTGAGAATCGCCGTTCCGACCGCATCCTCGGCGTGACCACGACCACCCTCATCTCGATTCCGCAATTCGTCACCGCGGTCATTCTCATCACGATCTTTTCGATAAAGCTCGACTGGCTACAGATCTCGGGTTACTCGCGAATAACCAGCGACGGCATCGTCGCCAATCTCAAGTCGCTGACGCTTCCGGCGTTTTCGCTCGCGCTCGCGGAGATGGCCGTGCTGGCGCAAGTGCTGCGCGCCGACATGATCACGACGCTCAAAGAGGACTTCATTCTTTCGGCGCGCGCCAAAGGCATGTCGACGAGCAACGTCTTGTTTCGACAAGCGTTGCGGCCGTCGTCCATCTCGCTGTTGACGTTGGCCGCACTCAACGCGGGCCGCCTGCTCGGTGGCGCGGTGATCGTCGAAGTGCTGTTCGGTCTCCCCGGGCTGGGCAAGATGATCGTCGACGCGATTGCGTCCAACGAAGTGATCAAAGTACAAGCCGGCGTGCTGGTCATCGCAACGATCTACGTCACGCTCAACGCGGTGACCGACATTCTCTACGGCTTCTTGGACCCGCGGGTGCGCCATGGCTCCGATTGATGACGCGGCAGTGATCGCCACGGCCCAAGGGGCGAGTGACGGCGATGCGGCCGCATCGGCCCCGCTCGCGAACCGTGCGGTGAAACGACGGCCATGGTCAGGCCTCGGCGTCGGGTTTTGGCTGGCGGCGTTCTGGATCACCCTGCTCATACTGATGGCACTGTTCGCCCCGCTGCTTCCGTTCCGTAACTACAAAGCGCCAAACTTCGACAAGACACTCCAGCCGCCGTTCCATTCGTTCAAGGAGCCGCTGGGCACTGACGAACTCGGCCGCAGCATGTTGTCGCGCGTGGTGTGGGGTGCCCGCGTCTCGCTCGCGGTAGGGCTCCTCGCCGTCGGCATCGGCATGGTGGTCGGCACCGCCATCGGCGTGCTGGCCGGTTACTTCCGCGGTGTCTTGGATCGCGTGATAACTATCGTCGCCGATGCGATGATTGCGTTCCCACCCTTGGTGTTGCTGCTCGCAATGGTGACCATCTTCGAGCGCAGTTTGCGCAACATCGTCATCGCATTGGCGATCTTGATCGTGCCGTCGTTCATACGGCTGGCGCGCGCAAGCACGTTCGTGGTTGCCGAGCGTGAGTTCGTGACTGCGGCAAAGGTCATGGGCGCCAGCCGGGCGCGCATCCTCACCAAAGAAATCATGCCGAACGTGTTGATCACGTTGCTCGCCTACGCGCCGGTCGTCGTCGCGTTGGCGATCATCGCCGAGGGCTCGTTGGCGTTCCTCAATCTCTCGCTACCCCCACCCACGCCGAGCTGGGGAAAGATGATCAACGACGGCCGCTCCAAGCTCGACACCGCGTTGCATCTCACCTATGTACCGGGCACGTTCATGGTCTTCACCGTGCTCTCGTTCAACTGGATCGGACGCGGGCTTCGCGCGGTCTACGATCCGCGCCGTGGAGTCCTCTAACCCAGTGGCTCACGCGCCGGGCGCGGGCATTCTGGGTGAGTTCCGCGTCGTCGATCTGTCCACTGGTATCGCCGGCGGCTATGCGTCCAAGCTCCTCGCCGACGCGGGTGCCGACGTGATCAAGGTAGAAACCGCGGCGGGCGACCCTCTGCGCCGCTGGCGCATCGACGGTGAGGTGCCGGCCGGCCAGGACGGCGCGCTGTTCCGCTTCTTACACACCAACAAGCGCAGTGTGGTCGGCGAGCCGACGGACGACTTCGTACGCGAACTGCTGCTCGACGCCGATCTCGTCATCGAAAGCTTCGCGCCGGGAGTGATCGAGAGTCTCGATCTCCTCTCGAGTGCCCCATCGCTTGTCGTGTTGTCCATCTCACCGTGGGGGAGAGGGCCGTGGCAGCACCGGCCTGCCACTGAGTTCACGCTGCAGGCCGAGTGTGGATCGCTCGGTCGACGCGGCAATCCCGAACGACCCCCGGTGCAGTGCGGCGGCCGGCTGGGTGAGTGGATCACCGGTACCGCGGCGGCGCTCGGCGGTCTCGGCGCGATGATCGCGGCGCGCCGCACTGGCCACGGTGAACACGTCGACGTCGCCGCGTTCGACACGATGATGTTGACGATGAATGGGTATGCGCACTTGCTCGGCAGCTTCACCGACACGACGGACGCGTCGCTCTCTCGCTCGATCGAGATTCCGTCGATAGAGCCGACGGCCGACGGTTATGTGGGTTTCTGCACGGTGGCAGCACAGCAGTTCCAGGATTTCCTCGTGCTGATCGGCGCCGGCGATTTGCTCGATGATCCGACCTACGCCAACCGCGACTCGCGCTGGCGTCATCGCGAAGCGTTCACCGACCGCGTCCACGAGTACACAAAGGCACATACGACCGACGACGTGATGCAAGAGGCCGCGGCGTTTCGCATTCCTGTCGCCCCGATCGGCAACGGGGCGACGGTGGTCGATCTCGAAGCATGTCGTGGGCGCGAGAGTTTCGTGCGCAATCCCAACGGCGGGTTCCTCCAGCCGAACATTCCGTACCGTGTGCACGGGACCCCAGAGGCTCCGTTGCGGCCGGCGCCGCTCATCGGTGAGTCGACCGGCAAGGTCACGTTGCGGCAGCGTCCTCGGTCGGCTGAGACGACGCCACGCGGCGCGCCTCTCGAAGGCGTGCGCGTCGTCGATCTGACCGCATGGTGGGCCGGACCGTTTGCATCGCATCAACTCGGCGTGCTCGGCGCGGACATCGTCAAGGTCGAGTCGATACAGCGACCGGATGGCATGCGGTTCTCGAGTGCGAAAGGGCTGGCGGACTCGGCGCGCTGGTGGGAATGGTCGGCCATCTTCCACGCCGTCAATACCAACAAGCGGGCGATCACCGCGGATCTGCGCCGCGCCGAAGGCGTCGAGATCGTGCGCCGGTTGATCGAACAGGCCGATGTCGTCATCGAGAATTTCACGCCGCGGGTGCTCGAGAACTTCGGCCTCGGGTGGGATGCAATTCACGCAATCAATCCACGCGTGATCTTGACGCGGATGCCGGCTTTCGGGTTGACCGGGGAGTGGCGCGATCGTCCTGGTTTCGCGCAGACGATGGAGCAAGCGTCCGGTATGGCCTACATCACTGGCTATCCCGACGAAGCGATGCAGATCCCGCGGGGTCCGTGTGATCCGTTGGCGGGCCTGCACGCCGCGTTCGCTACGCTGGTGGCCCTCGAAGAGCGAGCGCGCAGTGGCGTCGGCCGGCTCGTCGAAGTAACGATGTTCGAGGCTGCACTCAACGCCGCGGCCGAGCAGATCGTCGAGTGCTCCGCGTACGGCAACACGCTCGAGCGATCAGGCAACCGCAGCCCCACTGCGGCGCCACAGGGCGTCTACCGGTGCGTAGGCGATGAGCAGTGGCTCGCACTCAGCGTCGAGACAGATGCGCAATGGGCGGCGCTGCAACACGTGGTCGGTGCGACTGATCTCGCCGCGCCTCGATTCGCGTCGCGTGAAGGGCGCCAAGCCGGGCACGACACCATCGACGGTGTCATCGACGCGTGGGCAGCGGCTCGCACGGTGCAGCAATGCGTCGACGCCTTTGTGGCTGCGGGAGTGCCGGCGGCACCGGTCGCCGTCGATCGGTCGTTGGGCAGTCATCCCAGTCTCGTCGAGCGAGGCTATTTCGAAACGATCGACCACTCGGTCACCGGCTCGCAGGCATTGCCCACCGCGCCGTTTCGTTTCATCCGGCGGGAGCAACGGCGACTATCCCGACCGGCGCCGGTGTTGGGCGAGCACAATTTCGAAGTGCTCCACGAACTCGGCTACGCGGACGATGAGATCAGCGAGTTGCGTGCGGCGAAGGTGATCGGCGATCTACCCGCGAATCTTTGAACTTGCCGAATGGTAAGGGCGGTCGGGGGTGGTAGCACCCGCGGAATGTCGCGTTGGCCTGCTGGCCCGTGCGCTCGTCAGCGACGAAACTGGTCGGTGTGAGGCCGGTTGTCTATCGATTGCGCTGTGTGTTGCGCTCCCGCTGGCGATCGACGGTGGCATTGACATTGGTCGTGGCGGTGGTTGGTGCGGTCGTGCTCGCGTTCGCCGCCGGCGCGCAGCGAACCGCCAGCACGCCCGACCGGTACACAGAGGCGAATGACGTCGGATACGACGTAACGCTGCAACAGGAACGCAGCCTCCCGCGTCTGCAAGAACTGCGAGTGCTAACTGCGGCCGAGGAGATCGATTCGGCCACATTCGTCTTCGGCGGCCTTGTCGGACCCGACGCCCTCGATGCGAACGGCAACCTTCGCCCAGAAGTGATCGATCCGGCGCCCGACTCAATTGTCTTCGGCGGCGATTATCGGGCAATCGCCAGCCGCTTGGTGGACGGTCGTGACGCGGACCCCACCGTACGAGGCGAGTTCGTCGCAACCGAGACGTGGCTCGAACTCTGGGGGGCCACGGTCGGTGACCGGTTCTACTTCGTGTCGTATACGCAGGAACACGCGGACAAGGCCGGCTTCAGTAGCGACGTTCCCGATGGGCCCTTTTTCCCGGCGCAACTGGTCGGCGTCATCGAAGGTGAGGCGGGTGACGAAGACCCGACGTCGCGGTCCGAACCGGTTGCGGTGTTCCCCTCCACGCTTCTGGACGAGCCCGATATCGGCGTCGCCACGAGCATCATGGCGGTGAAGCTCCGCGAGGGTTACACGATGGACGACTTGCAGCAACAGGTCGACGAGTTGGATGGCAGCGAAGCGTTCATCCTCGGCCCCGCGGTCCTCGTCGGCCCGTCGGTGCGCACCGCGATCGAAGCGCAAAGCCGGGGGTTGTGGTTGCTCGCGGCGGTGTCGGCGATTGCCGCGGTAGCGGTACTCGGTCAGTTGATCACGCGACAGGTTCGGCTGCCGGCCGCAGAGCGGTCGCGGCTGTCGGCACTGGGCTTCACCGACAAGCAGATCGTTGTTGAATCAGTCGGCCGAGCCGCAGTGCCGATCGTGGTTGGTTCGCTGCTCGCCATAGTCGTTGCTGTGCTCGCCTCCGATGTGTTCCCCACCGGTTTCGCGCGCGGCCTCGAGCCCGACCCGGGCATACGGATCGAGGCAGTCGTGCTGATCGTCGGCACCATCGGCCTCGTGCTGGCGCTGCTGTTGTGGAACGTGATCGCCGTCGGATCGGCAAAGGTGCGTCCGGATGTCGTTCGTCCGTCTCCGGTGATCGAAGGGATCGCGACGAAGAGCCCCAGCGCAACGGCGGCCACCGGTTTGCGACTCGCGTTCATCCGCGGTGAACGAGATAGTGGGTCGGTGCGTACATCGGTGGTGGGGCTGCTCATGACCGTCGTCGGCATCGTCGGCGCGTTGACATTCGCCGCGAGCCTCGAGCGGTTGGTGACCGACCCCGCTCGTTACGGCGAGAACTACGACGGGTTCTTCGGTAGTGGACAGACCACCGTCTCCGATGAGCTACGAGCCGCGCTCGAGGCCGAACCCGATATCGATGCCCTGATGCTCTTGTCGGATAGCCAGGCACGGGTCGGTGACTACACGTTGCGCCTCATCGGGATGGAACCAGTCAAGGGCGATGTTTCACCGAGGGTTCTCGCAGGGCGTCTTCCGCTCAGCGAGGATGAAATTGCACTCGGCCGGTTGGCGGCGCACGCATTACACGTCGGGATCGGCGACGAGCTGTCCCTCGAAGGAGTCGACGGCTCGCGCACCTTCCGCGTCACAGGCCTGGCGGTCGTACCGTCGATCGGCAGCAACGAAGGTATCGGGCAGGACGGCTTGGTCACCTACGGCGGTATCCGACAGATCGACCCCGACGTCGTTGCGAACACCCCGATTTTCAACGTGAGACCCGGCACCCCGCGCAGCACGATCGGGCGCATCATGCGCGAGAACGGAGCGGCGGACACTGGCGAGTCGTCTGTGCCGGCTGTCATCCAGAACCTCGGACGCGTGCGCGCCATCCCGTACCTACTGGCTGCCTTGCTCGGAGCACTCGCGGTGCTCACGGTGGCTCACGTCATGCTCACGTCGATGAACAACCGGCGCCGCGACATCGCGATCGTGCGTTGTCTGGGCGCAGATCGCTCGTGGATCACCCGAGCGGTGCACTGGCAAGCAACGTCGTTCACCGTGCTCCCGCTCGTCGTAGGTACGCCCGTTGGCCTGATCGTCGGACAACTGGTGTTCCGTTCGTTTGCCGACAGTGTCGGCGCGGTGAACGACGCGTCGCGACCATTCATGTACGTCGGTGCCATCGTCGTTGGCCTCGTATTGCTGGCCAATCTGGCCGCTGCCGTGCCTGCACGACGGGCTCGGCGCCTCGCGCCGGCGTTGCTGCTGCAATCGGAATAGCGCTCAGATTTACCTGATCGCGGCCGATAGCAACCGATGGCCAAACGGAGGCGAGCGAAGGGTGAGGTCCTGCCGCGCGCTCGCAAGTATCCGCTCGAGCGCGGGGTGTCCGTCGTCATCCTCCTCGCTACCGTCGGTGTTGGCGCAGTGGGGGCGATGGGTGCGCACACGACGAGCGATCTCGGGAAGGCCTCAGCTCAGAACGGACCTCCATTCAGCGCCAGGGGCTGCGGCACTACGAAGCGGCGATGTACTCACGGTCCGCAATCGACAGCGTGATTCTCGAGGCCGCCGGCACCGGCGCCGACCCCTTGGTCGTTGGGGCCGAGGCGGGGCGACTGAGCCAGCAGGTCGACGACGAACTGCTCGAGACGCGTCAACTGTTCAGCAAGGGCCAGGCGAGCGACGCGTTGTTCGTGTCGTTCGACGCGATGGTCGTCGCCATGAGGTTGTACGTCGCCGACGCGGTTGCTCTCACCGGTCTTCTCAGCGCCAACCCCGCAGTTGTGCCAGCCCACCTCGTAGAGATGCGCGACTCAGCGTTGGAGCTGGAGCGGCGCCAGTTCGCGTTCGGCGACCAAGTGATCGCCACAACGGAGGCGGCTCGCGCCGACACAACCTCGTCGGTCGACTTGGCCCGCGCCCGCATCTTGATGGCGACGGGGGCCGCGGTCATCACGCTGCTGTTGCTCGCAGTGGCGATGGACCGGCGCATTCGCGCGTCGGCCGGCGCGAGAGCAGCGGCCGAGAGTGCCAAGCGGGATGCTTCGGCCCTACTCGTCGAGCAGGTCGAACGGCAGGACTTCGCCGAGGATCTGCGGGAGGCTCTCGACGGTGCGCTCGACGAGCGCATGACGCTCGACGTGGTCGAGCGGGCGCTGCGTCAACTGCCCCTCGGCGGTGTCGCCGAAGTGCTGCTCGCCGATTCGAGTAGCGCCCACGTCGGTCGCGTCGCCTCGACCAGCAACGCGCCGGGCTGCGACGTCGAGTCGCCGAATGACTGCCCCGCCGTGCGGCGCGGCCAGGCGATGACGTTCGAGTCGAGCGAAGAACTCCGCGCCTGCCCCCATCTGCAAGGTCGCCCCGGGGACCGCTGTCCGCTACGTGTGTGCCGATGCTGTTCAACGGACGCGGCATCGGCGTACTGCATGCGACCGGGCCCGACGGTGAACAGCCGGTGGCGATCGCGGCCTCTGGGCTGCGTGCGATTGCCAGCGATGCCGCCATGCGTATCGGCACTCAACGGGTGATCGCCACCACGCAGTTCCAGGCCAAGACCGACGGGCTCACCGGCATGTTCAATCGTCGCACGCTCGAGGGTCGCCTCCGCGAACTCATCAATTCGGGCACGTCGATGACATTGGCGATGGTCGACCTCGACAACTTCAAGGATCTGAACGAAACGTACGGGCACGAGGGCGGCGACCGAGCGCTGCGGGTGTTCTCGACCGTCGTCCACGAGACACTCCGAACCGGCGACATTGCCGGCCGCTATGGAGGCGAAGAATTTGTTCTCGCGTTTCCTGGTCTTGCCCTGAAAGAGGCGAACGCCGTCATCGAGCGAGTTCGTGAGGCGTTACGTAGCGCGACAGAGAGCGGCGCCTGTCCACCCTTCACCGCCAGCTTCGGCGTCGGCGAGTGGCAGCACGACATGACCGTCGACTCGCTCTTGCGTATTGCCGACGTGCGCCTCCGAGAAGCGAAGCGACTCGGCCGCAACCGAGTGGTCAGCGACGACACCCAGGTATTGGCGTAGTTCGCTACACCGTTGTTGCGGGCGGCATGCGGCGGCGCAATGTCGCGACGCCGTCGCCGGTGAGACCGTCGAGCCCGGCGCGCCGACCCGTCATTGCCATGAGCAGTGATATGCCCAGCCCGCAAACCTCGGCACCTTCGCCGTTAGTCCACTCGACGTCGCCGGCGACGAGGCGAAGCCCGTTGATCCGCTTCTTGGCGCCGAGGGGAAAGTTGGCGCCCGAGTACATCTGTAGGCACGCCGCGACTGCTTGCGGATCGGTAGTGCTGGGTTGGCCGACCGCACCTCGAATGTCCTGACCGTGTACGACGACCTCGCCGAGCATCGTCATCACGGGCGCCGGTGGATGGTTGGTGGTCGTGGTCGTGGTCCGCAACCGCGTGATGATCTCACCTGGGGGTAGCGCACCGATGGTGCGTGCGTCGCCATCGATCATGGTGTTGAAACGAAGCCGTTGGCCAGCATGCGCCGCATGAATCGCGAACGTGTTTGTTCGGCGCCCGCGAGAATGTGGCCCGCCGCGATTTGGACCGACCATGAACCGCACAAGGATGTCTGCTCCCACTGATCGTTCGTGACTCGTCTCGTTGTCAGAGCGTGAGCACATAGGCCACGAGCGCATCCAGCTCCGCAGCGTTCACGGGCAACGTCGGCATCTCGTTGGATTGATTGCCGTTCGGGCCGGGCGCCTTGAACGCGCTGGGTGCAAGTATCGACTCGCGCACGTACTGCTCCGCCGTGAAGCCTTTCTTCGTCTTCTCCGCGCGATCCTTGATGTCCGTCAGGCTGGGACCAACCGCGATCGTTACGTGACACGACACGCAACCCTTCGCGCTGAAGAGGTTCCGGCCATGATTCACGAGCGCATCGGTACCGAGCGCTGGGCGCTCGCTCTCGGCTTGCGTCGTCGTCACGGTGCGCTCTCGTCCACGGGCCGCCATCACGTTGAGCACGACCAGCAAGGCCACCGTTGGAACGAGAACGAGACGGTGCAATGGCATGTCAGGTTGTCACGCGCCGTTGGGCGGTTTTGAACTCCGCCATCACGAGCACGATCGCGAGAGCCAACGCAACGGCCAGTAGCACGCGCAACGTCAGCGCGATCGGCTCGCGAGTGGTCGTGGTGGTTGTGGTGTTGGCGGACGCGTCGGTCGGTGCCGCGGTCGCACTCGCGACAGCGACTTCGCCGAGTGGCTGCATCGCGAACCAATCCGGTTGCACTTCCCAGCCGTAGACCCCGGAACCGGCAAAGGTGACTTCCGCGATGTGATGCCCTGGCTGACCGGCGGGCTTTGCGGCAAAGCGTTCCGTTCGTCCGGTGCCGTCCGTGACGATGATGAATGCTTTGTCGGTCGTGTAGGGCGTCACTCCGTGTTGGAGAATCGTAAAGCCGACGGACAACGGTTGGTTCTCGACCGGCGAGTCCACCAACGGATCCATCGTGATGACCGCCCAGCCGCCCGCGTGGGCGACGCCGGTGGCGCCGAGCAACGTGGCGGTGGCGAAGATCAGGAGACCGGTCAGTGTTCTACGCATGCCCTCTACTACACCGCGCCGGCCCTCCCGGTTCCATGGCCGCGTTCAGTCGTCGTCGAGGATGTAGCGAGGGCCGGGGCCACGATCTGCGGCTCGGTCGTCGGGGTTGAGCAACTTGCAGAAGCCGAGCGAGAGGCAGCCACAGCCGATGCAGCCGTGCAATCGGTCGCGGAGCCGCTCGAGCATGGCGATCTGGTGGTCGAGGCGCGGTCGCCACGACGTCGAAAGGCGTTCCCAGTCCTTGGCGGTGGGGGTGCGGTTGTCGGGGAGCGTCCCGAGCGCAGTCCGGATCTCATCGAGGGAGAGCCCGACTTGTTGTGCGACGCGCACGAACGACACGCGCCGCAGGGTGTCTCGCACGTAGCGGCGTTGCCCGCCCGGCGAGCGGGTGGAATGGATGAGGCCTTCGGTTTCGTAGAACCGAAGTGCGGATGGCGCCACGCCCGTGCGTTCGCTCAGCGCGCCGATCGTCAGTTCGTGTTCCATAGCGATGACTCTAGTCCGAAAGAGCTTGACTTCAAGTGAACTTGAACTTGTACCGTGCACCCATCGATCGAAGGTCGAGCACCGAGCAAGGAGCGAACATGAACGAGACCGGACCGGTCAGCCAGAAGATCATCGCCGAGGTCACCACATGGCCGGGTGTCGAGGTCGACGCCGAGGAACGAGGCGAACTCAGCCTCAAGGTGGGACGCCGCGAGATCGGTCACCTGCACGGCGACCATGTCGCCCATTTCAGCTTTCCCAAAGCGACGTGGACCGAACTGTTCGAGCAACACCGCATTTCCCCCCATCCCGTGTTCCCCGATAGGCGAGGACCAGCACAGCGCCGAATCGAGACCGACGCCGACGTCGCCGACGTGATCGGGCTGCTGCGCTTCAATTACGAGCGGGTTGCGGCGGGACGCTCGTCGGGCCCCGATGCTGCGTGAGCCGTGGTATTCGGCAACTGCTCGTCCGGCTGCTCGTCCAAGAGGTGCGCCCAGCACGCCGGGTCACCACCCTCATCGGCGGCGGCGTTCGGGCAGGCGTCAGTCGCGGGTCCTGGGGCCGGGTTCATCTCATCATTGTGCCGTGCGAATCGATCAGCTGTAGCGCGCGACCAGCTCGCGGCCGAGAATCGCCAACTGCGATCGCAACTCTTCGGGCTCGAGCACCTCGACCGCGCCGCCGAACCCCGCGAGTTCGGCAGCGAGCGATCGGATGTGGTGGCCGCGCAATTCGAGCTCGACTCGCCCGTCGGCACCGGCCGGCCCGATGCGCACTCGGCTGCCGAACGTGCCCCGGCACCAACGCACGACGTCGGGTGCCGCGAGCACGCGCGCCCGCAGCGGTGTGCGGCGCTGATCGAGTTCGTCGGTGATGAGGCGCCAGGCGGTGGCGAGATCGAAGTCGGGTGGGCGGCGCACGGGCTGCCCGGTGCGCTCGACCGACGTGATGCGATCGACGCGAAAGGTGCGCTGACCGTTGTCGGTATCGGCGACGAGGTACCAGCCCGAGCCCTTTGCCGCGAGCCCGAGCGGATGGACGACGCGCGTGCTGTTGGTCTGGTCGCGAGCGGTGTAGCCCAACACCACCTGCTCTCCCTCGATGACTGCCTGTTGCACGGCTTCGAGATGCGGCGGCGTCCGCCGCACGGTCGCCGCGCCGTCCCAATCGGCCGGGTCGACGAGCACCGCCGACGAGGCCGCCTGCGCCTTGATGCGAAACGGCTCGGGCAGTGCTCGCACCAGTTTGCGCAACGCCGCCTTGACCTCGGGCGTCGCCGAGGCGGGCCCGGCGACCAGAAAGAGGGCCTGGGCCTCTGCGGCGGTCAGGCCACTCAGGTCGGTGCGGCCGCCACCGGCGAGGCGCCATCCGCCGTTGCGGCCCTGCGTCGAGTAGATGGGCAGCCCGGCCACGCCGAGCGCCTCGAGATCGCGCCGTGCGGTGCGTTCGGACACCTCGAGTTCGCGGGCGACCTCGGCCGCAGTGACCTGGCCGCGATCTTGGAGCAGCAGGAGAATGGCCACGAGTCGGTCGGCGCGCACAGGAGCAAGTATCTCACGTAAACCGGTCAGAAGATGACCTGTTTGAGTGCGATGATCAGCAGAACACGACAACCGAACGGAGACCGGCATGCCCGGACAAGCGCCCCCCTTGAACGATGAGCGCGAGCTGCTGCTCGCGTACATCGAGCAACAGCGTGACGGCATTCGCAACGCGGCCTATGGCCTCACCGATGAACAAGCACGACTCGTTCCGTCTGCCAGTTCACTCAGCGTCGGTGGCCTCGTCAAGCACGCCATCGACATGGAAAAGGGGTGGATCGATATGGTCCTACAACGCGACAGCGGCGCATCGCAGTCGAACTACGAAGACAACTTCCGGTTCGGCCCCGACGACACGCTGGCAAAGCTCTTCGCCCGTTACGACGACGTCGCCCGCGGGACGGCGTCGGTCATCCGGAGTATCGACGACCTGGGCCAAGACGTGCCGGTGCCCAAGGGCGTGCCCTGGTATCCCGACGACATCGACGCCTGGTCGGTGCGGTGGGTGCTGCTCCACCTGATCGAAGAAATTGCTCGCCACGCCGGCCACGCCGACATCGTGCGCGAGTCGATCGACGGGGCCACGATGTACGAGCTCATGGCGGCGGCCGAGGGCTGGCCCGCGACCGACTGGCTGAAGCCATGGCAACCGGCGGCCGACCGATGATCGCGAGTGTGCAGACGCACGGCATCGCGATCCAGGCCAACAAACTCGTGCGCGAGTTCAACGGCGTGACCGCGGTCGATGGGGTCGACTTCGAAATCAACGAGGGCGAGATCTACGGCTTCCTCGGCCCCAACGGCGCGGGCAAGACGACGACGGTGCGCATGTTGTGCACACTCCTCGCGCCTACGGGGGGCGAGGCCATCGTCGCCGGTTACAACGTCGTCGACAACCCGGGCGCGGTGCGTCTGCGCATCGGTGTCGCACTGCAAGAGGCATCGCTCGATCCCAAGCAGACCGGCGAAGAATTGCTGCGATTGCAGGGTCGGCTCTACGGGCTGTCCAAGTCCGTCGCTCGCTCGCGCGCGGCAGAACTCGCGGAGTTGATCGACCTCGGTGATGCGTTGGGCCGTCCCATCGCTACCTACTCGGGTGGCATGAAACGCCGCCTCGATCTGGCAGCAGCGTTGGTGCACAACCCGGGCATCCTCTTCCTCGACGAGCCCACCACGGGGCTCGACCCGGTCAGCCGAGCGGCCGTGTGGCAAGAGGTCGGCCGGCTCAACCGAGAGTTCGGCGTCACGATCTTTCTCACGACGCAATACCTCGAAGAGGCCGACGCACTGGCCGACCGCGTCGGCATCATCGATGCCGGGCGCATCGTGGCCGAAGGTACGCCTACCGAACTCAAACGCTCCATCGGCACCGACGTGATCATCGTGCGAGTCGACGGTGATGCCGCTCGAGCGGCGCCCGCGGTCGAGCGCGTTGCCGGCGTCATTCAGGTCGAGGCGCGTGGACACGAATTGGTCATCTCGACCACCGACGGCCCCGCCACGGTCAGCGCAGTGGCGGTGGCATTGAGCACCAGCGGCACGACGGTGCGCGACCTCACGTTGCGATCGCCGACGCTCGACGACGTTTTCCTCGAGCTCACCGGTGCCCGCATTCATCACGACGACGATCAGGAAGTAGCGAAATGACCGCCATCGACTTGAGCCCCGAGGCCGCGCCCACGCCACGGCGTACGACAGTTCCCGAGCCCCGACCGGCCGGCTTCATCCCCGATACCCTGACGATCTCCGGCCGCGCGTTGCGCGGTGTCCCGCGCGACCTCGAGGCCGTGACACCGCCGATCTTCATTGCGCTGTTCTTCTTCCTCGTCAACATCGCGACCCTGCAACGCCTCACCGAGAACCAGATCGCCGGGTTCGATTTCAAGGCGTTCCAGTTGCCGACGGCGATCCTGCTCGGTGTCACGGGCGTGTCGCGCGCGCCGGCGCTCGTTCTCGATGTGCAAAACGGTTACTTCGACCGACTGCTGCTGACCCCAGTGCGCCGATTGGCCATCCTGCTCGGCCACTTGGCGGCCGATGTCACGGTGGCGGCGGCATTGATCATTCCCATCACGATCGTGGGATTCATCATCGGCATTCGCTTCGAGACCGGCGCGCTCGGCGTCGTTGCGTTCATCGTGCTCGGTGCCTTGTGGAGCCTGGCCTTCTCCGGCTTCGGCTACGCCATCGCACTCAAGACCGGCAATCCCGCGGCAGTCAACTCGAGCTTCTTGTTGTTCTTCCCGTTCTTGTTCCTCACGAGTTCCTACGTACCGCGCGATCAGCTCTCCGGTTGGCTCGGCGTTGTCGCTGCATGGAACCCCGTGACCTACTTGCTCGAGGGGCTGCGGTCGCTGGTCGTCGACGGATGGCGCTGGCAGGTGCTGGGCAAAGCGCTGCTCGCCATCGCGGTGGTCGGCGCGGTGAGCATGACGTTGTGCTTCGGCGCATTGCGAGGCCGGGTCCGGCGCAGCTGATCGCCGCCGGCGCGGCTAACTCGTGGCCGGTGCGGGAGCGGCGATGCCCACCATCGCCGCTCGCGCTGCGATGCGCGGGCGCGCCATCGCGTACAGCGCCATCGTCGCGGTGCACAGCGAGCCCATCACCGCCAGCGACTGCCGCAAACCGAATCGGTCCGCGAGGTACCCGATGGGCAGCGCCACCATCGAGCTCAACGAGAAGCCGAGCATCATGAGTGCCTGCACCCGACCTTGGTACTCGTGTTCGGCGAGCGTCGTGATCAGTGTGTTGTTCGCCACCTGAAATCCTGATGACGACGCGCCGAGCACGAAAATGGCGATGATCGCCCACAGAAATGTGGGAGCAATCGACAGCAGCAGCAACCCGACGCCGAACGCCGCACCGCACCACGCCTGCGTGAACCACATCTCGCGGACGCGAACGCGGCCGGCGATCCAAAACGACATCGCCAGCGCGGCCACCGCGCTGAATGTCGACAGCAGACCGAAGCCGCCGGAGCCTCGATCGAAGATGTCCTTCGCGATGCTCGGCAAGAACGCCACGTAGGGCAGGCCGATGATAGCGATCGAGTTGGCCACGATGACGAGCGCCGCCAGTCGGGGGCGAGCGCGCACGTGGTGTAGGCCGTCGGTGAACGACGAGAGTGGGCGTTGCGCGGTAGCGGCGGCGCGAGGGGCGATCTTCGGCAGGCGCGCCGTCCAGTAGATGGACAGCGCACACAGGCTGGTCGTGATGATGTAGACGCCGTGCGTACCGATCGTCTTGATGCCGATGAGGGTGCCCGCAATGGCGGGGCCGAGGATGCGGGTGGTGTTGACGCTCATCTGCGTGAGCACGATGGCGTTGGGCAACAGCCGCCGCTCGACGAGTTCGGCGGTGAAGGAGATGCGCGCCGGGCCCATGTTGGCCATGCCCGCGCCGTGGAGCACTGATGCCACCACGAGCATCCAGTAGCGCAAAATGCCCATGCTGTCGGCGATGGCGATCATCAACGCACCGGCCATGATGAGGCCCTGCGCGATCATGAGTACCGTGCGCTTTGGAAACCGATCGGCGACGACACCGCTCGCTATCGATGCGATGCCCATCGCGGCACCGAATGCGAGGTAGACCCCGCCGAGTCCGGCATTGCTACCGGTGAGCTCCTTGGCCAGCCAGCCCCGCGCAATCTGCTGTGCGTGGGTCGCGAGGAAAATGATCATGCCGCTGAGGAACAGCGTGCGATAGCGCGGTTCTCGCAGTGCCACGAAGCGACCGTCTCGTGCGCTTTCGCGGGCCCCCACGAACTCGACCTTACCGGTGCGGTCGCGGCGGGTCATGCAGTGTGACGGATTACATCTCCGACACGAGCTGTCGCGCGTCGACGCGAGCGCGCGAACGTTGAGCAAGCGCGCGTGATGATGTCCAGATCGCGATGCCGACGGCGGCGAGCGTGATGGCGAGGGCGACGACGGTCGCGGACGCGGCCCACGCGGCGCACACCGCGACCGCAAGCTGCGTCAGGATCACCGCCTGGCGCACGCCCTCGCCTCCCTCGGCGAAACGTCGATGAAACGCGTACAGGTCGGACTGCGTGCGCAGGGGAGCACTGAGCAAGATGGTGAGCCCGCGGGCGAGCCCGAAGACGACACCGAGCGCGAACGCCACCCACGGGCTGGCGCTGAGCGTCGCAAACACCACGATGAGCGGTACGGCGGCGGTCATCACATAGGTGGTGAAGCCGACGCCGATCTGCCAGCCGAACCCGCCGCCGTAGACCCATGGCCGATACTTCGACAGCCAGTCCTCGTTGACCTGGCGGCGGATGAAGGGCGGACCGAAGCCGAAGATGCGCGAATCGACGGCGGCTGCTGCGAGGGCGGCCACCGCGGCGACGGCGAGTGCGGTGCCATGACCCAAACCCGTGGCGTCGACGATGGCGGCGAGTCCCGCCGACGCGCCCCCGAGGGTGACACCGCCGACGACGGCTCCGGCGATGAACCAGCCCGCAGTGCGCCGGAAGCGACGCCCCCGCCCGGCTTCGGCGATGGGATTGATCTGCGACAGCATCGACTGGCCGCACGGTGACCATGTCGAACGAGCGGCCGCCGCGGTGGCGACGACGCCAGCGAGCACTACGAGCAAAACATTCACGCGCCGCGTGACCTCCAGGTCCGTCGATTTCCGAACACCCTAGAGGAACCGCCCTCGATTCTGCGCGACAGGGCCGGTACAGCGAGGGATCGGTAGATCAGCCCAACGTCAGCCCCGGGACAGCGGGCCATGGCACTTTGGGTACAACGCAGCCCAAGGGAATGACACCATGACCACGACGCTCACCCACCGCCACGACGCACTGGCCGACCAGCTCGCCGCCGCGTTCATCGAGTTCGGCGCGCAGGACTACTTGTCGCAGGCCCGCTGGGTCGACATCCTGCTCGATCTCTTCTGCGCTACCGAAGATGATGTGTTGCGTCGTGTGATCTCCGACAGCCTGAATGAAATCCGGCACGTGAACCTCGTGCGTTGTTTCGACATGCGGGCGTGCCTGCTGCTGGTCACCGCGCTTTCGTCGCCCTCACCCGTACCCGACGCCTTGGATCCAGCCGACGCGTGAGTTCGTGGCGTCTGCGAACATGGCGACAGCGCATCGCACGCGCAATCACCCGGCATAGCATGACTGCAAGCTCTCAATCCGCGTGGAGGCGTCATGGACGCAACCGACAACGCGGAACCCCGGCCCCTGGTATCCGCACACGAACAGCTAGCTGATTCTCAGGGCAGCGTTGTCATCATCGACGCGGACGGCATCATCCGGTCGGTGAGCGAGGACGTCGGGGCGATGTTCGGTTATGCGCCCGCAGAGCTCCTCGGCGAATCGATCGCGGTGCTCATTCCGGAGGTCGACCGGCGAGCACATTCTAAAAAGGGCAACGAGGCTGCCACTGATGTTTCAGTCGCGTCGATCGAGACCGATGTGATGTCCGCCGCATTCCGCGACACCTCTGAACGAAACAAGATCGAGGCAGACTTTCCGGGTCTCCTGGGCGCGGCACAGGACGCCATTGTCGCGGTTGATGCTGCGGGCCTCATCCATCTCGTCAATCATCAGGCCGAAGCGCTGTTCGGCTACACGAGTGACGAGTTGATCGGGCAACCGTTGGAGACGCTCATTCCGCATCGCAAACGAATGGCGCACGTGAGTTACCGAGTTGGGTATTTCGCGAACCCCGTTCCGCGAGCGATGGGTGCCGGTCAAGATTTGTCGGCGCGCCGTAAGGACGGCTCGGAGTTCCCCGTCGATATTTCGCTTTCGTCGTCAGTAGTCGAGGGATCGGTCATCGTGTCGGCGACCGTCCGCGACATCACGGGCCGCAAGCGCATCGAAGAGCAACGGGCGAGTTTCGACGCAAACGTCCTCGATGCCGAACGCGCCCAAGAGCGAGCGATGCTCGAGGCGCAACTGCAGCAGGCGCAGCGCCTCGAGACGGTCGGCCAACTCGCGGGCGGCGTTGCCCATGACTTCAACAATCTCCTTGCGGGGATCATGAACTACGCAGGTCTCGTCTCGTCGAGCCTCGAGGCCGAGATGGTCTCGCGCGAGTTGACCGAGGTCGACGCCTTCGTCACCCTTCTGCAAGACGTCGATGAGATCAGCAAAGTGGCGAAGCGCGCGGTCGGACTGACTCGTCAGTTGCTCATCTTCAGCCAACGCAGAGTTATCCAACCCGAAGTGCTCGATTTGAACGCCGTCGTCGGTGAGATCGAGGAGATGTTGCGGCGGACCATCGGGGAGCAGGTCGAGTTGCACAGCGCGTTCACTTCCGACCCCACGCGGATCAAAGCCGATCGGGGCCAGATCGACCAAGTGGTGATGAATTTGGCGGTGAACGCACGTGACGCCATGCCGCGGGGTGGCCGGCTCGGCATCGAGACGGCCCTGTTCGACGCGGACGAGTCGTATGCCCGCATACATGCGATCACGCCGGGGCCGTACGTGCGCTTGACGGTGTCCGATACCGGCACCGGCATGACGGCTGAGGTCGCGGCGCGCGCCTTCGAACCGTTCTTCACCACCAAGCCCCAGGGTCAGGGCACGGGCCTCGGCCTGGCCACCATCTACGGCATCGTCACGCAGGCCGATGGTGCAGTGACGATCTCGTCAGAGGTAGGAGTAGGCACGACGATCCGCGTCGATCTGCCCGCCACTCCTGACGCGACGTTGGTGCTGCGCTCGGTGATGCCCGATGTTGCTTCGGCCAAAGGCGAGACGGTGCTCATCGTGGAAGACGAAGAGATCGTGCGCGAGCCGGTGCGGCGGATGCTGGCGAGGAGCGGGTACACCGTGTTGTCGGCGGCCAGTGCCACCGAGGCACTCGTCATCGTGCGTGAGCACGGCAGCGACATCGATCTCCTGCTCACCGATGTCGTGATGCCGGGTGGCTCGGGCAAAGTGCTCTGGGACGACGTCATCGATCTTCGGCCCGAGACCAAGGTGCTCTTCATGAGTGGCTACAACCAGGACCTGATGGCCAAAGAGGGCGTGCTGGCCGAGGGCGTGAGTCTGATCGAGAAACCCTTCTCCGCGGACGATCTGTTGCGCAAGGTTCGCGACGTATTGGACTCGGGCAGGACGACGAGTTGACGGTCGGCGGGAGACAATCGGCGACGAAGGTGTTGTTGGTCGATGATGACGACGACTTCCGCTTCACTACCGCGCGCATCTTGGACCAACACGGATACAGCTGCGTTGAAGCCGCGAGTAGCGCCGCCGCTCGGCTGGTTCTCGCCGCGCAGCCCGATGTCGCGATCGTCTTGTGTGACATCACGATGCCGGGCGAGTCCGGTATCGAGCTGCTCGCCGAATTGACGGTGGAGTTTCCCGACGTCGCGGTGGTGATGACGACCGGTCTCGATGACCCTCGTGTCGCCGAGGCGGCTTTTGATCGCGGTGCCTATGGATACGTCGTCAAGCCTTGGGATACCAATGAGTTGCTCATCAGCCTCGACAGCGCGTTGAGGCGACGTGACCATGAGTCCTCACAACGAGAACGCGTGAGAACGCTCGAGCAAACCGTTGCGGGCATCGAATCGAACGGAGAGTTGCGCGACGAGACACTGCCCAGTCAGGGGGGAGTTGGTGCGGGTCTCACGACGCGAGAGCGGCAGATCCTCGGTCTGATTGCGGCCGGTCTGAGCAACAAGCAGATTGCGCAACATCTGGGCGTGACCCTCAATACGGTGCGCAACCACGTGCGCAACACGCTCGCCAAGCTCGGCGTGCACTCCCGGCTTCAAGCGGTGGCGACTGCCATGCAAGAGGGACTCGTCACATATCCTGCGCGCTGAGTACGAGCGCGTCGCGATGCTCCGTCGCTTGTTCGTGGGCCCATGCTTCGAACGCAAATGGCTCGAGCGGCTTACTGAGCAGATATCCCTGGACGAAGTCCGCACCCATCGACTGCAGCGAATTCAGTTCTGCAGGGGTTTCGACGCCCTCGGCGACGATCGTGATATCGATGGCGTGCCCGAGATCGGTGACCATGCGCACGAGTGACGAGCCCTTGTGGACGTCGAGTTGGCTGATGAAGGAGCGGTCGATCTTGATGGCGTCGATCGGCAGTTGTTGAAGAGAGGCGAGTGACGTGTAGCCGGTGCCGAAGTCGTCGATCGCTACTCGCACACCGTGCGCACGGACCTCATCAAGCTCAGATGCCGCCGCCACCAGGTCGGTGAGCAAGACGGTCTCGGTGATCTCGATAGTGAGGCGATGAGGATCGATGCCGGTGTCGTCGAGTACGGATCGGACGTGTTGGGGAAGTAGGCGGCTGAGTAGATGTCGCCCGGAGATGTTGACCGCGATGGAAATGTCCTCCAAGTCGGGCATCGCCGACCAAGTAACAAGTTGGTGGGCCGCTTCGGCGAGGACCCAACAGTCGATGTCGATGATGAGCGCGGTCGCCTCTGCGATCGGGATGAACGAGTCGGGCTGTAGCAGGCCGTGCCCGGGCCGATCCCAGCGGATGAGTGCTTCAGCACCCACCATTGCTCCTGAGGCGGCGTCGAGCACCGGCTGGTAGTGCAGTTTCAGCTCGCTATTCTGCGGGTCGGCCAGCGCCGCGATCAGCGCAGTCTCGACGTCTTCACGCTCGATCATCTGACGCTGCAGGTCGGAGTCGAAAATTTCGATCCTCGAAGCGTCGTGCTGCTTGGCGCGATACATGGCAGCGTCGGCTCGGGCAAGGAGGCGCAACGGGTCTTCGGGCCCGTCGAGGGTCAGGGCGACGCCGATGGCGGCTCCTACTGAGACGCGTAGCGTGCCAATTTCGATGGGCCTTGTGATGGTGTCGACAATGCGACGAGCAAGCTCTGTGGCTTCTGCGACACCGGCGATCGCTTCCGCGACGACGACGAATTCGTCGCCGCCGAGACGAGCCGCGAAATCGCCGCTGCGCATCCCGGCGACCATGCGTGCCGAAATCTGGCGCAACACCTCGTCGCCGACCTCGTGACCATGGCTGTCGTTCACAGCCTTGAAATCGTTGAGATCGACGAACAGCACGGCGGTTGTTGCGCCTGTTCTCGCGGCACGGTTCAATGCCGCTTGAATTCCGGTGATCGCCGCGGGTCGGTTCATGATGCCCGTGAGCGAGTCATGGGTGGCCTGATGCGCGAGGTGCATCTGCAGTTGGTCACGCTCGACGATCGAGCCGGATAAGAGAGCGACCGAGCTCTCGAGGGATCGGCCGAGACGGCCGGGCAGCGGCTCGCGGAGCACCGGATTTTCGAATTCCAAGTGAGCGAGCGCATAGGCCTTCGCATCGAGCAGTTGCAAGTTGGTGACGAGATCGGTGAAGACGCTGAAGGCCACGCGCGTCTCGCGGGGACCGTGGTTGCGTCCTCGAGAGGGATCGATACTGAGCTGGCCCTCGTTCACTGCGTGGGCGAAGGCCGCCAGCTCCTTGAGTGGAGTCGAGATCGAGCGAGACAACCGAAGTGCGATCACGATCGACAGCAACGCCCATACCGCGGCACCCGCAGCCCACATCACGAAGTCGTTGCGCTCTGATGCGGCGAGTAGTCGCGCTTCGTTCTGTACTGCGATCTCCGCCGTCTCGACGAGATCGGCAATGCGCTCGTTGAGTATGAAATGGCTGCGGAACGCGGCCGCGACTTTGTCGAGATCGGGGGCTTCGCCGGCAGCGGCCAGTGGCTCGCCGCGCACGGCGGACTCGACCGCTTGGTAGAAAGCCTGCACTTGTGGATCCGCTTCGATCAGACCGAGCTCGTCGACCACACTGCCGACGCCGAGAGCGCGGAGTGCCACGAGGCGGTCCTGGTAGTTGGCATCCTCTGCGCCTAGCCGAGCCAGCGCGGCAGCAGTCGTCTGGGCGGTATCCGCCGGCGACGGGAACCAGATTGCGCTCAAATCGATCACGAGCGGGGTGGCTACGTCGAGTGCACCACTCGCTTCCCGTAGCGACTCGAGCGACGCGATCAGCGGGGTCTGGCGCGTGTCGATCTCGAGCCGATCAAGCCCCTTCTTCACTGCGTCGCCGACCGCCTGCCCGAAACCGTCGAGGCGTTGTGCCGCGGCGGCCGAACTGATGACGCCGCTGTCGACGTCGGCATAGAGCGCCTGCATGGCGGACGACGTGACGGGGCTCCTCTCGGCAAGCGCCGCGATCGCGCTGTCGGCCTGTGCCCGAGCCGGAGCAATCTGAGATGAAAAGTCGACGCCGAGGAAAGCCGTGGCCGCTTCGGGCGTTACGCCGAGTTCGACGAAACGCACACCGAACAAAGCCGCCGACTGTTGTTCACGAAGTGCATCTCGTAGCTCGACGAGAAGGCTCAACTCGACGACGCCGTCATCCACCCTTGCTGCCCGAGCCGCAGTGGACCAGTGCGACACGACCGCGGAACTGGCAACCAGGCACAGCACGGTCACGGGCAGAAGGACGAGAGCTATCAGACGGGTGGTGACGCTGGCGACAGGCCGGTGCCGGGCGAGTGGCGTGGGCAAGGCGGGTGGCGCGCGACGAGCGCGAGGCCGGGGGTTTGCGACCACGCGGTCATTTGCCGTCGTGGGGTATGGCTCCATGCATTCAGAATCGACACATTCGCGGGGCTGCTGGATGGCGCGATCGCGTTAGAGCTCTGACGTGGCCGGGCCAAGGCTCTTCCTTGCCCGACGTTGCGGTCGGACAATCGACCCCTACGGTTTACCGCAACACTCCTTTCCGTCGGTACTGGAGGAAACTTGGCGTCACACGATTCGAACGGGGGAACCGGCGACGCGCTCGGAGCAGATCGCCCGGACGCCGAGCGTCCCCGATTACCTCCATCGATCCGTCGTTGGGTGTGGGGCTGGCGACCGGTCGCGATCGTGGTGGGAGTGTTCGTGATCATGCAGTTGGTGCCGTATCGCATTCACAACTCTGCGGTGGTCGCCGAGCCGAATTGGCCGAACCCCCAGAGTCGCGAGCTCGCCGTGCGGACTTGCTACAACTGCCACAGCAACCACACGCGCGAGCCGTGGTATTCGAGCATCGCACCCGTGTCGTGGTTGCTCACGAACCATGTCAACGGGGGCCGCAACAAGCTGAACTTCACCGAGTGGGACTCGCGGCAGGCGCGCGAAATGCGCGATGAAGTCGAGCGATCCAAGAAGGTTCGATGCCGCCGAGCTCGTACACATGGTTCGGACTCCACGAAGACTCGAAGTTGACGCCCGGAGAACAGGCCACACTCATCGCGGGCCTGCAGGCGCTCAGTTCCAGAGGGTGACGATCGCGAGGGAGCGCGGCGCCGCTGAGCGGAGGATCAGGGCTCGGGTTGCAGCGTCGACAGCAACTGCTCGATCGACAGAGTGGCGACCGAGATCGACTGGTCGCCGACGCCGTACGGTAGAACGAGGATGTCGTTGTGCGCGAAACCGCCACACGAGTAGACGACGTTGGGTACGTAACCGCCGCGCCGATACTTGTCCGGCGAGAGGATGGGGTCGACCGAGCGGGCGATCACTCGCTGCGGTTCGTCGAGGTCGAGCAGGATCGCCCCCATCGAGTAGGTGCGCATCGCACCGACACCATGCGTGAGGACGAGCCAGCCTTCACTGGTCTCGATCGGAGAACCGCAGTTGCCCAATTGCAGGATTTCCCATAGGAGATCGGGAGTCTGGATGCACTCGGATGTGTGCCAGCAGCGAAGGTCATCCGAAAAGGCGATCGCATTGGTCTCTCGGTCGGCGCGCGAGAGCGCGGCGAAGCGCCCGTGGATACGCCGGGGAAACAGCGCGAGGCCCTTGCCGATCGCCGCGGCGCCGGCGATCGGTGACGCAGTGAACGATGTGAAGTCGGTGGTTTCGAGTAGTTGCTGCGAGACGTTGCTGCCATCGAAGGCGGTGTAGGTGGCGTAGTACGTGACTCGGTCGTGCTCGTCGACGAAGCGCACGAACCGCGCGTCTTCCATACCGTGGGACTCGGCGGGCGCTTCGGGCCACAACACGCGTTCCGAAATGTCGGTGGTGACAGGGAAATCGACGCTGTACGACGAACGAGCGAGGCCCCGCAAATTCGCGATGGTCGTGCCCGTGTTGCGGCGCGTGGCCGAATCTGCGACGAGTCTCGCGATCTGACTGGCCAGTGCGGCGTCGTCGAAGCGTTGCGGCAGGCCGTCGAGCACATCGGCCGCGTTCTCGTGATCGTCACCGAGCGCGGCGAGCTTGGTGTGGAAGACGGTGCGGTCGTTGAGGCCCGGGGTCGTAACGCCGGTGCGGGGGAACGGGCCTGGCGGATCCATCGATACGGTCCCTGCGGCGGTGACCGTGCCGGTGCGAAACCCAATCGATGAGCGATGCCCCTCGCCGATCCCGCGGACACTGAGAACGAATGCGGCATTGCCACTCGCGTCTTGGCGAGGATGCAGGACCGCGGATGGATTGCACAGCGCCGCACCCTCGATGCAGTACTCGTGCGTGAACGAGGCACCGAGCAAGAGTTGACGCGACTTGGAGAGGCTGATGTTGGGGTCGATCCGAGAGGTCACCATGGCGGCGTGCGCGACGAAGGTGTCGTGGAGTGATTCGTGGCGATTTGCGAAACGATCGTCGACGTCACGCATGGCCACTTCGACTTCGTCTTCGCCCAAGCGGAGGATGCGATCGATGACCGGCGCCGCCCGCGAATCACCGGGACCGACGTCTTCGCGGCCAGGCACGAAGAATCGTGTGATGACGCGACCATGGTCAGGCTGGAGTTCGATGTCGCTCTGGGTGACCGCTGCTTTCGCGATCATGGCGAGGGCGCGAACGAGCGCGCGCGCTGCATTGTCGAGATCAGCGCGAGCGTCGACTCTGCTCCTTGATTGACATTGACGCCCTCGGGCTGCAAGCCGTCGAAACCCCCACCCGATACGTCGTCGTACATCGGTAGGCCAGTGTCGTTCTCACCGAGGAACCATCTCGCCGCGACTTCGACTACCCGCCACCACTCGACATCGCCCGTCACGGTGTAGGCCCGCCAGCACGCGTCGGCCATTGCGGCAGCCTCGATCGGTTGTTGGTCGAACATCGGTGCAAGGTCGCCGGGTCCGCGGCCTCCGACGCCGGTGGGCGAGAGGTGCCCGGCTGGTGTCTCGAGTTCGAAGAGCCACGTGAGCATGGTGAGGCCACGATCGATCGCCGCCGCATCCGACAGCGCCGCGCCGGCGGCTATGAGTGCCTCTGCCAGCGCCGCGTTGGCGTACGCGAGCCGAGGAGCGGGCCATTTCCACGAGCCTTGCGGGAGCGGCCCGATGACGGCGACGGCGTCGATCAGCAACGCGCGTGCGGCGGTGTGCTCGGGATCATGGGTCAGGACATCGGCCGCGCCGAGCGCGGCGAACGCCATGGCGTGACGCCATCGCGATCGCTGCCGCACGCCGTTGTCGAATCCGGCCAGCGCGCGCTGTCGTGTCGTCGGGTCATTGTGATGGGTGGCGGCATAGCCGAGCCCCCAGAGACTGCGTCCCCAACAGTCGTCGGTACCGAACGCATCGGTCCAGCGGCCGTGCTGGTCCATGCGATTGCGAGACCGTCCGTCGGCGCTCTGTGCCTCGAGAACGAACGTGAGCGCGAGGCGGCTGAGACGCTGCGCCGAATCGTGATCGCGCTCGCGCGACGTCACGACGAGCAGTCGGGCGTTGTCGTCGACGCAGTAGCCGTGCTCTTCGCGACGGGTGGGCCCTTCGGCGTGTTCGAACAGCCCGCGATGGTCACTCATGCGCTCGACATGATCGAACGCAGAGGTGCCGGGGCCGATCATGTGGCTACCAGCTCGCTGCTCATGTGCCAACCAGCTCGCTGCTCTCGACGAGTTCGTCGGTGAGTCGGGCGTACTGTCGGGCCACTGCAGACCAGCTGAGCGACGGTGCCAGCCGGCGGGCCTCGTTCGCCATCGATGCCAGCAGGCTCGGATCGGAGAGCGTCGAGCGGATTGCTTCGGCCATTGCGAGCGGATCCGCGTGGGGCACGACGATGCCCGCTCCGCTGCTGAGCAACTCGACGGCGTGGGGGAAGGCCGTGGCAATCACAGGACGCCCGGCGGCTATGGCATCGACCAGCACCCCTGAAGTGACCTGGTCGCGTGAGTCGTAGGGGAGGATGACAACCGACGACGACGCGACGTACCGCGTGAGCTGCGCGAGATCGCGGTAGGTGTCGTCGAAGGTGATCGAACCGGCGGTGCCGACTGCCCACGAGCGCTGCATGAGCGAACGTCGGTACTCGTCGCCGTGCCGCGCGAAGACTTTGGGGTGCGTGACACCGGCGACCGTGTAGCGCGGACGCGGACGCATGCCGGCCAGCAACGCCAAGGCATCGATCGTGTGCTCGATGCCTTTGCCGGGTCCGAGCAGTCCCCACGTGAGCAACTGGGGGCGTGCGGGATCGAGGTGCTCGGCATCGCTACGTTGGGCGAAATTCGGTATCGACGCACCGTGGGGGATGGTGACGACCTTGTGGCGGTCGATCGAATACGACGCGAGCAGACGGGTCAATGCCGATTCGGTCATCACGACGACGCGGTCGGCGATGTCGCCGATCGCCTCGAGCACGGATCGTTGATGCGATGTCGGCTGCAACGGAACCGTATGAAAGACAACGATGGTCGGCACGTCGATCGCCTTGAGGAGATCGATGACCTCATCGCCATCGGCACCGCCGTAGATGCCGTACTCATGTTGGATGATGGCGACGTCACACTGTGACAAGACCGCGGCGGCCCGGCGGATCGACGAGGCGTCGCCATTGACCAGTTCGGCCGCCACTGGTCGCCCGCCGATCGCGGCGTCGTGCCCATCATCGACGCGTACGACGTCGACCTGGTTACCGGCACGGCGCAGTTCGTTCTCGAGCGCCGCCGCGAAGGTTGCGAGGCCGCAGATCTTCGGTGGATAGGTGCTCAGCAGGCCGATACGACGATTCGCCGACGCGATCGCAGAATGCATCGTTGGACGGGGTTGCATCGTGACTCCTCGACTCGAGAGGTCGAGACGTCGAGCGTGTACGAGGCGACAGCGCTACCGGCCATCCTGCCCAAACGAGGCGACTCTTCCCAAAGGAACGATCAGCTTACCGGCGTGGCCCCGGTGATCCGTCTGCGCCCCGCTGACCGGCCTCGGCGCGCTATCCCCGCGTGTCGCGTCGCGCGAGGTACAATGGAACCTCGGCGTGCGCATCCCACTGCAACCGCCGTCGGCCGCAACGCCCATCCTCCGCACGAGCGACGGACGTACGCCAACACACCGTCGACGGGTGTGTCGACCGAGCAAGTGCGCGCGGGCGAGGGGCGCCCCGCCGGGCTGGCTTGCCGCGGCGAGCACCTCTGCGGTGCGTAAGCCGGGAGCCGAGCGGTGGGACGCGGCGGCTCAGGACGGATACGGATGCTTGACGTACGACAACTCGAAGCGGGGATCTGGTCGATCGCCGATGGCCGCGCTTCGGACGAAGACATTGCGCTGGTGCACGCCGATGAGCGCGCCTCGCTTGCAGTGCTCGACCGTTTGATCCTCGAGACCGAGGACGACCTCGAAGCGGTGCGAAAACTGCCCGGCGACGAACGCGATCAAGTCGTTGCCGATCTGACCGAGACTCTCGAGAGCCTGCTGGCGACCGCCGCACGATTTCGACCGAGAGTGCCGTCACGGACGCCGCGGCCCGATCGTGAGAACCTCCGCGAGAATCTGCGCGAAGACTTCAGCGACGAGTTCGTGGCCGTCCCGTACGAGGTCCTCGAACCGGACGAGGTCAAGCTGCAGGCCTCGTGGTCCGAAGGCCTGGTCGTGGTGTGGGCGGCGGCCCGCGGTGCAGAACCCGAACTGAACGACGCGCTAGCCGGTCGTCTCGAAGCGATCGGCGGCCCGCCTGTCGGCTGGCAGATCCACACCGGCGTACCACTTCCGGCCGGCCCACGCGCCGAAGCCCTCGCGATCCCCATGAAAGACGCGCTCGGCTGGCTCGTGGCGGTCAGTGGCGGTCATGGACGCGACGGCGCCGGTCCCAGTTTGTTGTGGCTCAGCCAAGTCGCGCTCGAAGGCGTGCGGTTGGCGGCGCGCGGATCGATCGTGCCCAATGTGCGGCTGGCGAAGCGGCCCGAAGGTCGCATGATCGACGCGGCGGTCCGTTGGTTGCCTGCGCTCCTCGACAGCCCCGCCATCGAGGCACTGGTGGCGTCGATGCCGGGCACGGTGGTGGCGCTCGGTGGTGGCGACGGTCGGGTGACGACGACGTCGGTGATCTCCGCAGTCGTCGAGGCGATCGTGACCGAGAGCGTCGAGCGTATGGAACTGCCGGCTGCGCCACCGAGCGCGAACACGCCGACCGATTTCGCCGACACGGTGATCGCTCGCATGGACGGCTCCGAGTTCCGGGTGCATGCCGGGCTCGCGAGCGACATGTCGCGCCGGTTCGACCAGTGGTCGCGCAGCGTGACGGCGCCGGGGCGCCCCAAACTGATCGTGCAACTCGAGGCACCGGACTCCGGCGGGGTGTGGCTCGTGTCGGTGCTCGCGCCGGCGGGCAAGGGCAAGCTGGTTTCGGTTGACGAGGCGCTGAAGACCGATCGTGGGGGACGGCCCATCACCGCGGAATGGTCGCGCCTGTCGCGACTGTTGCCCGCACTCGATCGGGCCGGTGCTCGCCGCCGCGGGTATGTCGCGCTGAGCCAGGACGAGGCCTGGGCGTTCATGACCGTCGTCGGTCCCAACCTCTCGACCGTCGGGTTCGACGTTCGGGTGCCGGCCCTGTCGCGCCGCAAGGCGACGCCCTCGTTGCGATTGTTCGCAGAGACACCGGCCGGTTCGGTCGTGGGCGCGCACCAACTCAGCAACGTCGCATGGTCGGTGCTCTTCGACGACGTCGAGCTCACCGCGGCCGAAGTCGCCAAGTTGGCTCGTCAGGCTCGCCCGCTCGTGCAATCCCGCGGGCGGTGGGTCGAAGTCGATCGCGTCGATCTCGAAAAGGCGGCGGCCGCGCTCGCGGAAAGGGCTGCGGTCACGCAGCTGACCGGGGCCGAAATCCTGCGCCAGAGCATCGGGCTCGATGGTTCGGGACTCTCGGGCGGCGTTCGCGTCGACGGCGACAGTTGGGCCAACGACATCGTGCGCCGAGCCGGCGAGGCATCGACCGCGCCGGTCACCGAGCCCAAAGGTTTCGTCGGCCAGCTGCGCACCTATCAGACCGAAGCGCTGGCGTGGATCGGCTTTCTCGATGCGGTCGAGCTCGGCGGGTGCCTCGCCCTCGACATGGGCCTCGGCAAGACCCCGACGGTGCTCGCGCATTTGTCGCACACCGCGGGCGACGGCACGGCGCTCGTCATCGCGCCGGCAGCCGTCGTAGGCAACTGGGCGGCCGAAGCAGCCCGGTTCGCGCCCGGGCTGCGCGTGGTCGTGCATCACGGAGCGTCGCGTTCGTCCGAGAGTGAGCTCGATGCCGAGATCGCCGGCGCCGACATCGTGATCACGACCTATGCCACCGCGGTACGTGACATCGACGCGCTCGTGACGACGACGTGGAGTCGCATCGTGCTCGACGAAGCGCAGGCGATCAAGAATCCCGCCAGCGAAACGTTCCAGCAGTTGCGTCGCATTCCGGCGCGCACGCGCATCGCGCTCACTGGCACGCCGATCGAGAACGGTCTCGGTGATCTCTGGTCCATCCTCGACTTCACCAACCCGGGGTTGGTCGGTTCGCGCCCGTCGTTCATCGCGCAGATGTCGGGTGATGGCGAAGACGCATTGCGGGCGCTCAACGGCATCTTGTTGTTCCGCCGCACCAAATCCGAGCCCGAGGTCGCGGCCGAGCTGCCCGACAAGATCGACGAGCTCGACCACTGCACCATGACGACCGAGCAGATCGGTCTCTACCAAGCCGTACTCGACGAGCTCGTCGCCAATGCCGACAGCGACAGCGGCGAAGCGAAACAGGGCGCCATTCTCGCCGCCATCACTGCGCTCAAACAGATCTGCAATCATCCCGCTGCGTATCGCGACGACGGGCGACCCCTCGCCGGTCGATCGGGCAAGTTGGCCCGGCTCGAAGAGATCGTCGAGTCCGTGTTCGCGGCCGGCGAACGCATTCTCGTGTTCACTCACTTCGCGACGTGGGGTCGGCGTCTGGCCGAGCACCTGACCGAAGTCACCGGCGTGCCGATTGCGTGCTACGACGGCAGCCTCGCGCGCGGCGTGCGTGACCGGCTCGTCACGGAATTCCAGACCGGCACCGGCCCGGGGGCGATGGTGCTGTCGCTGAAAGCCGGCGGTACCGGCCTCAACCTGACTGCGGCCAACCACGTCGTGCTCTACGACCGTTGGTGGAACCCCGCGGTCGAAGACCAGGCTCGCGATCGCGCGTGGCGCATCGGTCAGAGTCGCACGGTGATCTCGCACCGGCTGGTGTGTCCCGGCACGGTCGACGAACGGGTCGAAGAAGTCGTGGCCGGCAAACGCCACATCGCCAACGTCGTGCTCGCTCGTTCGAGTTCGATCGCCGACCTCAACACGGAACAACTTCGCATCGCGCTCGGGTTGCGACCCGACGAACTGCTCGCGGAGGACGATCGATGAACCGACCGCAGCGCCCGCGCCCCAATCAACGCCGCCGCCCCCAGACGAAGCGGCCGGCGGCCGTCGACATCTGGCGGGTACCGCGGCCGATGCCCGAGATCGAACGCATCGCCGTGTCGCAAGACGCCGGTGCGCTGTTGCGATCGCTCGGCGATCCGCCCATGAACAACGGCCACGTCGCGGGTCACTACTTCAATGCGGTGATCGAGCGGGCCGCAGCAGTTGCCGGCGCGCTTGCGTTGAGCGCCGACCTGCTCGCGGAGGCCGAAGGCAGCTGATCTGTCAGTCGTCCCACTGAAGCGCGAAACCACGCGCGCGAAACACGCTGATCTGCAAACCCATCGGGCCCACGCGGCGACGGAGATCTCGCAGCCGTACGTCGAGTTGGTTGCGCGTCGAAAGCTCGTCGGGCCACGCCCGTTGCGCGAGATCGACCCGCGTGACCATCGAGCCGAAGCTGTCGACCAACGCGCGCATCAGTTTCGCTTCGATGGGCGACAACGCGATCCAGCGACCGCCAACGGCGAAGCGACCGTTGCTGTCGAGAACCGGGAAGCGCAACCGCGCGGCGCGCCGTTGCAGCGCCTGCACCCGGGCATTCACTTCGAGAGGATCCGATGGAATGCGGACCCAGTCCTGCAATTCGTCCTCGCACACCGGCGGGTCTGTTGCAGCGGAAAGCATCAACAGCCGGGGCAGACCGGCCACTCGCAAGACCTCTGCGTGGGCCGCGTCCCGGGGCCACTCGACCAAAGCCACCGGCGCGTCGTATCGAGAGTTGTCCATCGGCAGCAACCTCCCGGATGTCGACTACCTGATCGCGATCTGTCATAGACGACAAGAGCCGGACGGGTCGGCGTAGAGCCGAGCCGCCCGGCTCGAGACGGGTTGGGCGTGCGCTACGCGTACGCCGCCTCTGCGTGCAAGTTGATGTCCAGTCCTTCGGTTTCGACATCGCGGCTGACCTTCAGGCCCATCGTCATGTCGATCGCCTTGGCGATGATGAAGCTGGCCACGAACGAGTAGGCCAGGGTCACGGCCGACGCCACGATCTGATCGACCAAGAGGTCGCCGCCGCCGCCCAGGAAGAGGCCGTCGTTGATCACTGCCGGGTTGATCGCGTCGTCGGCGAAACAACCGAGGAGCAGTGAACCGATGAGGCCACCGGCGAGGTGCACGGCAATCACGTCGAGGCTGTCATCGAACTTGAACACCTTCTTGATGCCGAGTGCGAGGTAGCACAACACGCCGGTGATGAGCCCGATGTAGACCGGAGCCATACCGCCGACGAAGCCCGCGCAAGGGGTGATGGCGACGAGGCCGGCGACGGCGCCCGATGCGGCACCGAGGGTCGTTGCGTGACCACCCTTGATCCTCTCGATGGCCAGCCAGCCGAGCATTGCGGCGGAGGCGGCGAGAAATGTGTTCATGATCGCTTGAGCAGCAATACCATCGGCGGCAAGAGCGGATCCGGCGTTGAAGCCGGCCCAACCGAACCACAGGATGCCCGTACCGAGGATGGTGAGCGGCAGGTTGTGGGGCGGCATGGGCTCCTCGCCATAGCCCTTGCGGGGGCCGATGATCAGGATGAGCGCCAGCGCCGCCGCCCCGGCATTCATGTGCACGACCGCACCGCCGGCGAAGTCGAGGGCACCCATGTCCGCGAGCCAACCGCCGGCGAACACCATGTGGGCAACGGGCGCATAGACGAGCACGAGCCACACGCTGATGAACACCGCATACGCCGAGAACTTGAGGCGGTCAGCGGTGGCGCCGGTGATCAACGCCGGTGTGATGATCGCGAAGGTCATCTGGTAGGCGCAGAACAACACGAACGGGATGGTCAGGAAGCCCAGGAACTCCGATGACGTCGCCGCGGGACCGACGTCCTTCATGAACGCGAAGTCGAAGTTGCCGATCACCCCCGCATTGCCGGCATCGCCGAAGGCGAGGCTGAAGACGATGGCAACCCACAGGACCGCCAGGATGCCCATGGCGAAGAAGTTCTGCATGAGCATCGTGAGCACGTTCTTCGAGCGGACCATGCCGCCGTAGAAAAACGCAAGGCCCGGTGTCATGAACAACACGAGTGCTGTTGATATCAGCACCCACGCGGTATTGCCTGTGTCCACAAGAACTCCCTTGATCGTCGAATTGAGTCGTCAGATTCGGGCGTAATTGTTTCAGGAAGATTTCGCAGTTGTCACACAAGGATGAACGTCAGTCCAAGGGCTCGGGAAGTACCTCCAGGAGCACTGCCTGCCCGCTCAGAAGCCACACTCGCAGCCCCAAGGGGGCCACCGCACGATCGAGGCGCGTCAGCAGTGCGCGCACTGCGGCCGAGGTCGGCGTGGTACCGGCGAGCGTGAGCGCATCGGCGATGACGGTTCGCAGTACGGGACGACCGGCCAGCCGCAGGAGTGGCGCGATCGTGACGCATTGCGTCGCGGTCAGCCTGACCGCATGTGCGCCGCGCTGTAGGCGTTGGTCCGACAGTCGTACGTCAGCGACAGGTGGCGTCGCGCGCCGAGCCAACTCGGCGATGCGGGCGTCGAATTCGGCGCTACCCGACTCGGCGCGGGTCCAGTCCTCGAGTTCGTCGGTCGGCAACGGCGCGGGAGTTCCGCTGGCAATGAGCAACAGCCGCGGCCGGCGGCGAGCCTGCAGCACGGCTCGCTGCTGACGGTCGTCCGGCCAGTGAAGTATCGCTACGCTGGAATTGTCGTCGCTGAACGTACGGGCGTCAACAGGTGACGCGTGCACCCCACGGGGCGCGCCCAACGGCGCGATATCGGATCGCATTGTTCGAGTCCTCTCTCATCGTGTGCATCAGTCGATCCCCGACGGCAGCTGCCGTCGGATAACGCGATGAGCACGAAGGGGGACCGCGAACGAAATAGACACTGCCGGAATGATCGGCCGACGGCGCGACGCGTTCGCGCCGGCCGGCGACGTAGCCGCGTTGCCATGCGAAGACGGACAACGCCGCCAACACGACAGAAAGAATCCGCAACAGCGCGTTTTCTGTCGACGGTCGTAGCAATGAAGTGCCGGAACGGCTGACAAAACGGCGAATCGGCGTCAGCGCGGGCGATGTCGAGTTCGGGGCAACGACGTGCGTTTGTGCCGCGCCGGTTACTTGTTCGCGCGGTGCGGTGCGGTCGTATCTCGCGAATGCTGCAACCGGAAAGGTCGCGGCGATCAGCACGACGACGAACAGCGCCGCGAGCCACGCGGCCAGGGTGCGCACGGGTACGAATCGGCGGGAGTCAGGCATCATCGGCGCCTGACTCGGCGACGTATGGCAATGCGGTGACTTCGAGTGCTACCCCGAGGACGAATCCGCGTCCTCGTGCGCTGAAGATGTCGAGGCGTAGCGGCTTGACGCGCCGGCGCAGGCGGTACACGACGTCATCGAGCGCTCGGGCTCGGGGCGGCCCGTCCGGCCACAACGCGCGCTCGAGATGCTTCCGCGCGACCAGCGCGCCGTCGGAATCGAGCAACAAACGCGCGATCGTGCTCTCGGGTTCGCTGAGCAACGCCGCTCCGTACGCGTTGCGCAGCACCGCATCGTCGATCAGTTCGGGACGACACACTCTGCGCACAAGACCCTGCAAGCGAATCGAGACCTCGCGCTCGTCGGCCGGCAAGTGAATCCAATCTTCCCATTGCTGGACGATTGGCGGCGAGGCGTCCGGTTGAACAAGGAGAAGACACGGCACTCGCGCCGACGTTAGCAGTGCTCGTCGTTCGTGGTCGCGGGGCCAGTGGACGAGTGCGACGGAGTCGACCGATAGGTTGTCGCGACCACGCGTCATGCCCGACGACGATACCGGCGCCGGTGAATCTCGCCGCGACGCGGAGTGCACCAATTGGTTGCGTGATCGCGTGGCAGAGCTCTGCACTACGTGCGCACGCCTTCAGTGTTAACTGCACGTATCCAAACGCTGATGTATAAATGACAGAAGGCTGCAAAGCGCTGCTGGCGCTTCAGTGCACTTTCTCGAGGCGGGCCACGAGTAGCCACGGAATCGGCCGGCTACCGAATTCCCGGAGCGCGGTCAGCATGAAACCGTTGTCGGCGAAGACCGTGACGTACGCGCTGAGCGGTCGATGCTGACTGACGAAAGTCATCGACTATCCGTCGCGCTCGATGTGGTCCTCGACTCGGCGCTGTCGAAGGTAGGGCTCGCTGTACCTTGCGACATCGCCATCCCATGCTGCGCGGTCTTCGGCACTCGAGAACGGGTGCACGATCGCGACGCAGAACTGCCCTCCGCGGCGCAGCACGCGGGCGGCCTCGCGCACGGCCGACGCCAGATCGTCGATGTCGTGCAGCGACATGCATGCGACAACCAGGTTTGCCACACCATCGGCGATAGGAACAGCCGCGGCGTCGGCACGAATGACCGGCACGGTTGGCTCGCCTCGACGGGCCGCCTGTGCGAGTGTCGGCGACTGTTCGATTCCGATGACCGCGTGGCCGAGGCGCAACAGTGCCCGACCGACCCGCCCCTCGCCGCAGCCGAACTCGATGGCGAGGCCCGACGGTGTGGGCAGCACGGCCTGCAGTTCGGGCCACGTGCCTTTGGCGAACCCGTCGTGCGGCGATGTCCGCGCCCACGTGATCCATTCGTCGGCGTGCTGCTCCCACGCATCCCCCAAGGTCACGGCGTCACCCTAGGCAACGGGACAGCCCTGCGAACTCGTTGTCACACCCATGCAATATCGTGAGCGTTGTGACAACCAATCTGTACAGCGCCGATGGAGGCCCACTGCCGGCCGCACCGGCTGAGATCGAGCGCCAGATCGAGTCGCACCGACGCGAGCTGACCGGCTACTGCTATCGCATGCTGGGCGCGTGGTCCGAGGCCGAAGATGCCGTGCAAGAGACGATGGTGCGCGCCTGGCGATCGATCGCCGGCTTCGAAGGCCGCTCGTCGCTTCGTTCCTGGCTCTACCGCATCGCCAACAACGTGTGCGTCGACATGCACCGCGCCCCGCAGCGGCGGGCGCGCCCGATGGAGATGGGGCCGTCATCGACCAACGCCGAGGCGGTTCTCGGGGCGCCTCTGGCCGAGCACAACTGGGTGCAGCCGGTTGCCGACGAGCGCGTGATTGCCGTCGATGGTGACCCGGCCGAGGTCGCCACCGCGCGCGAATCCATTCGCCTCGCGTTCGTGGCGGCGTTGCAGCACCTGCCGGCCAAGCAACGATCCGCGCTGATCCTGTGCGAGGTCTTGCGGTGGCAGGCCACCGAGGTGGCCGAGCTGCTCGATACCAGCGTGGCCTCGGTGAACAGTGCGCTACAGCGGGCGCGGGCGACCATGGCCGCCCTGTCGACCGAGTCCCTCGATTCGACCGTCGACCCGCAACACCAGGCGCTCCTCGTCCGCTACGTCGACGCGTTCGAGCGCTACGACATCCCCGCGCTGGTGACCCTGCTGCGTGACGACGTCATTCTGTCGATGCCTCCCTTCGACCTGTGGCTGCGGGGGGCCGACGAGTTGGCCGGCTGGTTCCTCGGCGAGGGCATTGTTTGCCAAGGCGGTCGGTTGTTGCCGATCGATGTCAATGGCACTGCCGGGTTCGGCAACTATCACCTGATCCGACCCGGCCTGTGGGAGCCCTGGGCCATCCAGGTGATCGAGGTGGCCGGCGGCAAGATCGTCGGTCACCACAACTTCTTGTACCCCGATCGCTTCGCCGAGTTCGGGTTGCCGGCTCGCATCGAAGAGTGAGCGGGTTTCCCGGGTCACAGGCCCCAGACAGTCGACGAGGCCGACCAGTTCGAGTAGCTCCCGGGTATCTCGATCGACGTTGGTCAGTCGCAGCGACCAGCCTCGGCGCCCGATGGACATCCGTAGCCGCAGGAGATCGTCGACCAGCGCCAGATCGCAGACGGCAGTGGGGCTGATCGCGCCGAGGGGGATCGACAGATCGCCGGCAACGAGAACGACGACCGCTCTCGGAGGTGCATCGGCGTCCGGCATCACCGGCATAGACGGATGGTGCGGCCAAAACTCACCGCATCAGGCGGGCCGGTTCAGGCGGTGGCGGCCTCGGGCTCGTGCGGGTTGTCGATCCAGTCGTCCTCGTCGAGGTGCTGCCACGGCTGACGCTCGGGATTGCCGAGGCTCCAACGGCGCTGGATCGAGCCGCCGCAGACCTTGCATTTGATGACGGGCTTGGATGACTTGGCCATAGGTACTCGGTTCTCGACGGGTCGATTGCGTGATTGGTGAGCGCGTCGGGGCGGCGCTCAGGTGTACGCGACTCTGTATCGATTCTAGGTGGGCGGACGTCGCACGACCCTCTGCGGGTCGAGAATCAGGGTCACAAATGACCGAGGGGGACGCCGTAGTGGGCGTCGTAGGCATCAGGATCGGGTCGCATCGTGCGGTCACGAAACTCGGCCATGGTGTGGGGCCACTGGGTCACGATGCGCCCCGACGGGGTGCGGTAGTAGCCGTGACACGCCGCTTGCCAGACTTCGACCTTGTCGATGTCGCGTTGGAGCTCTTCGTTGTAGTGGGCCATGACGTCTTTGCGAACGTCGATCCACGCAAGGCTCTCGTCGGTCATGCGCTCGAGTTGGCGCAGGATGTAGGCCACCTGGCACTCGATCATGAACAAGATCGAGCCGTTGTTGGTGTTGGGCCCGTACAGCATGAACAAATTGGGGAAGCCCGCAGTGGTGATGCCCAGATATGCCTGCGCGCCATCGTCCCACGCTTCGTTTATGTGTTGCCCACCGCGTCCGACAACGTCGAGCGCCGACAGGTAGCGCGTCGTCTTGAAGCCAGTGCCGAGGATGATGGTGTCAACCGCACGCTCGACGCCGTCGACGGTCACGATGGCGGCCGGGGCGATGCGCTGGATTGCCTCGGTCACCAACTCGACATTGGGTTGGTTGTAGATGGGGTAATACTCGTTGGACGACAACGGTCGATGGCATCCCCACGGCACGTGCGGCGTGAGCTTGCGCCGCACTTCCGGATCGATGACAGTTTCGAGATTGCGCAGACCCGCTTCTTCGGCGGCCTTCAACATCGCGGGATCGGAGAACGTGATGACGCCCTCGACGCGTCGCCATACGTCCCAGCGCAGCTGTCGCGCCGCGATCGGGTTGGCGCGGAACTCGTCGAGTTGCTCGGGGGTGAAGGTCTCGTCGACCTTTGGCAACACCCAGTTGGCCGAACGTTGAAACACGTCGAGGTGGCCTGCTCTGCCGGCGACCGTGGGCAGGAACTGCACGGCGCTCGCCGCAGTGCCGATCACTGCTACCCGCTCGCCGTTGAGATCGTGATCGTGGTCCCAACGCGCCGAATGGAACATGGTGCCGGCGAACGAATCGAGGCCGGCGATGTCGGGATAGTTGAGGTCGTTGAACATGCCGAGCGCACTGATCACGATGTCGGCCTGGATCTCTTCGCCGGTGCCGGTGATCACCCGCCAGAGGGTGCACTCGTCGTCCCAATAGGCGCTGGTGACTTCGGTCGAAAGTCGGAGGTGCGGTGCGAGGTCGTACTTGTCGACGCAGTGTTGCATGTACTCGAGAATTTCGGGCTGCGTCGCATACGGACGAGACCAATCACGTTTGATCTCGAACGAGAACGAATAGAGGTGCGACTGCACATCGCACGCGCAACCGGGATAGCGGTTGTGAAACCACGTGCCACCGATGGCGGGTGCCTTGTCGAGTATGACGAAGTCGTCGTAGCCGGCGTGCTTGAGGCGAATGCCCGCACAGATGCCGCCCGGACCCGCGCCGATGATCACCACACGTTTGCGCTTGTTCATAGCGCCGACAGTTCTACCACCCGTCGATTCGACCGGCCCACGGGGGATGCCTCACGCCGCGGATTCCATCGCCAGCAGCGCGCGTTTGGTGTCCGTGCCGCCCAGGTACTGCCCGATGGACCCGTCGCGGCGCACCACCCGGTGGCACGGGACGAGGATCGGTAGGGGGTTGGTGGCGCAGGCGCTGCCCACGGCGCGCACCGCCGCCGGACTGCCGGCCGCGGCAGCGATCGCAGAGTAGCTGGCGGTCGTCCCGTACTCGATGTCGCGCAAGTGCACGAGCACGTTGCGGCGGAAGCCATGCGACAGCTGGAGGTCGAGGGGCAATTCGAAACGCTGGCGCCGACCCGCGAAGTATTCGTCGAGTTGTGCGGCGGCGCGATCGAGGCGTTGCGGCGCCTGCAGGATGCGGGGGCTGATGGTCGCCGCGAGATTCGACAGCACTGCGTCGTGACCTTCGAGATCGAAGGCCACGCGAACCATGCCCTGCGTCGTCGCCGCCAAGAGCAGCGCACCGTACGGGCTATCGACGGTGCGGTAGCAGACGTCGAGCAGCCCATCGCGCTCGGCGTCGTTCACGAGTCGCTCGTGCAGTCGGACCACGGTGTCGGTATCCGGCAGCATGATCGAGTCGAACAGCTCGTTGATCATCTCGGTGTCGTTCATCATCGTCATTCGTTTCCTCTTGTGTAGTTCTTTCGTAGGTTCGCGATGCCGTCGGCGGCGCTACGACGCGCCGCGGCTTCGTTGGTCTCGAGCAACGGGGCGACTGCGGCATAGGGGAGGTCCGCGAGATAGTGATAGATGACGGCGCCCCGTTGCTTCTCCGGCAAGGCAAGTAGGGCCGCCCGCAGATCGGCGTCGATGCCAGGCAGGGAATCGTCGCTCGACAAAGTCTCGGGCAACGACGCTGTCGGTTGCGGCGCCCGGGTCTTGGCGCGTATCTGGTCTAGCGCTTTGCGGTACGCGATGGTCACGAGCCAGCCGCGGATGTTGCTGTCGGCTCTGAGGCCGGGATACGCCCGTAGCGCGGCCACGAACGTCTCCGACCACGCGTCGTCGGCGTCGACCGAACTCAACATGGAGCGGCACACCCGCAACACGACGGCCCCGTGTTCGGTCACGATCTCTTCGAACGGTCGCACGATCGTTTCAGCGAGCACAGTCACATCAGGTCAACGAACCAGCGTTGCCTTGCGTGAGGCCGTCAGAGCCATTCTTTGTGGCGGAACAACCCGTAGAGACCACCGGACAACAAGATGACGAGCGCTGCCGACAGAGCCACGCCCCAATCCTTGCCCGAGCCGGGATACGGCACGTTCATGCCGTAGTAGCCGGTGATGAGCGTCGGCACCGCGATGATCGCCGCCCAGCTCGTCACCTTCTTCATCACTTGGTTCTGCCGGTAGTCGCGGAGGCTGATGTTCGTCTCCACGATCGTGGCGACGAGATCGCGCAACGCATCGGTCGACTCGGTGACGCGCAGGATGTGGTCGTAGACATCCTGAAAGTACGGGTACAGCTCGGGCGACACGGCCGCGTGTTCACGGCGCATGAGGCCGCTGATCGCCTCGCGCATGGGGACGACGAGGCGATGGAACCGCACGAGCGCGCGTCGCATCTGGAACCAGTGTCGTTGCTGTGAGGGATTGAGGGGATTGTCGGAGAAGATGCCTTCGCTGATCTCGTCGTAGAAGTCGTCGAATGCCTGCACGGTCTCGAAGTAGCTGTCGACGACCACGTCGAGCAGGCCGTAGAGCAAGAACGTGACGCCGTTGTGGAGCAAGTCGGGCGAGCGGTCCCACCGTCGCAACACAGGCCCCATCGGAAAGCCTTCGTCCTTGCGCACCGTGATCAACCAGCGGCCGCCGATGAACGCGTCGATCTCCGTTTCGTCGAGTCCGCCCTCTTCAGTGTTGACGCGCACTGCGTGGCACGACAAGAAGAGGTGGCTCTCGTAGTGGTCGAGCTTGGGACGCTGGTGCTCACCGAGCGCGTCTTCGACTGCGAGCTCGTGCAGGCCCAGTTCACTCGCGAGCTCGTGCAGCTGTTCTTTGGTCGGTGCGCAGAAGTCGACCCATACGACCGTGTCGGCCTCCTCGAGAAAGTCGGAGACTTTCGCGACCTCGAAGTCTTCGGCGTCGAGGACACCTTTTCGGTAGGCGCGCGTGTGGCAATGCCCCATCGACTGCATCACTCGCCCGTGAAGTTCGGCTCGAAGCTGAATGTCCTCGAGTCGCCACGACCACTGTCGAGCACGATGAAGCCGATGCGGCTGCCTGCCGAAGTGGCGCCGATGGGGATCGAGCTGAGCGAGATCGTCCGCGTGGGTGCCAGCTCTGATTCGGCGAAGAAATTCTGGTCCATATCGATCGAGCTCGTGGGTCCGGTCACGGTCAGCTCGGCCAGTAGCTCACCGGGAGCGAAGGGCGTGCCCTGGGTCATCACCAAGTCGAAATGAATGCGATCGGTGTCGTGGCTGTAAAAGGGCGTGGTGCTGAAGAAGATGCGATCGGCCGAGAGGTCATGGCTGTCGCCGCCCCCACCACCGCCGCCACCGCGATGCGGGCGCTCCCGATTGTGTCCGCCCGGGACGCCGAAGGCGCCGTGCAACAGGCCCCACGTCTGGTTGCCGACCACACCGTCGGCGGTGGCGCCGGCCGAACTCTGCGCCGCCTTGACCGCGGCTTCGGTGAGCGGCCCGAAGATGCCGTCGATCGAACCCGGGTCGAATCCGTTGTCGATCAAGCGTTGTTGGAGATACGACACCCAGCCGGTGGGCGGATCGGTGTCCGTGTCATGGATGTACAGCGTGATGAAATTGGCAGGATTGAACTCTGACTCGTCGCTCATGTCGCTGAGTATGTGCTTGGCCGTAGCGGCAAAGCAACGATCAGAGGGTCTTCGGTCGGTTGACGAATCGACGAGCGGTGGGGGAGAAGAACCACCCGGCGCCGGCCTTGGTGCCGCCGTCGACGGGAATGTTGTGTCCGGTCACGAAGCCCGACATGTCCGAGGCGAGGAAGAGCGCGACCCGCGCCTGATCTTCCGGCCAGCCGAGGCGGCCCACCGGTGCCCATGACGGCCAGAGATGATCGGCGTCTTCGAATCCGGTGAGATAGTCGACCTGTGGCGTCTGCGTGAGGTCGGGCCCGATTGCGTTCACGCGGATGCCATGGCGACCCATGTTCACTGCGAGGTTCGTGGTGAAGTGCGCGACCGCCGCCTTCATCGCTCCATAGACAGGCTCGCCCGGATAGCCGCGCAGGCCTTCGACGGAGTGCACGTTGACGATCGTGCCGTGGTGGTGCTCGATCATCGATCCGATGAACGCGTGGGTGACCGAGAAGAAGTGCTCGAGATTGATCGCATACATCGCATTCCACGACTCGGGTGACGAGTCTTGGAACCGCACGAGCGGGCGATAGTCGCCGACGTTGTTGATCAGTACGTCGATGCGGCCGTGATGGCTCAGCACAGTTTCGGCGAGACGATCGACGTCGGGTTGCTTGGTGACATCGACAACGTGCGCCCGCACGGTGCCACCACCCGCTTCGATCTCGGCCCGTTTGCGCTCGGCGCGCTCAGGGTCGATCTCGGCGATCTCGACGATCGCGCCGTGTTCGGCGAAGAGCCGCGACACTGCGCCGCCGATGCCGTCACCTCCGCCGGTGACCACGGCGACCTTGCCGTCGAGCAGTCGATTCCAGTTTTCGATCGGGGTGACGTCAGTCGGTTGTTGTGAGCTCATGACGGCATCCTTGCATCAACGAGCTACCGGCGTCGGCGGACCGTCGGCAGGGCTGAGCACAGTCGCTACCTGTAGATTCGATTTTCATGTCGGGCTCGTTCGTCGATCGGTTGGCCGCGGCTGTGGGTCGTGACGCCGTGCTGGTCGGTGACTCGATCGGCCCCGACTACTGCATCGACGAGACGTTGAAGGCGTCGCCGGTGCGCCCCGCCGCCGTCGTGCGGCCGTCGACCACGGCAGAGGTTGCGGCCGTCGTGCAGATTGCAAACGAGCTCGGGGTCGCAGTCACGGCGCGCGGTTCGGGCACTGGGTTGTCCGGGGCCTGCATCCCGTTGCTCGGCGGACTAGTGGTGTCTTTCGAACGCATGGCAGCGTTGCTGGAGATCGACGATTCGGGTCACGTTGCGATCGTGCAGCCCGGTGTCACTTTGGGACAACTGGATGTCGAGACGGCCAAATACGGGCTCGTGTATCCAGTTTTCCCCGGCACGAATGCGTCCAGTCTCGGGGGCAACGTCGCGACGAATGCCGGTGGTATGCGGGCGGTGAAGTACGGCGTCACTCGTCATCAGGTGTTGGGCGTCGAAGCGGTGACCGGCACCGGCGAGATCATTCGTACAGGCGGCCGATACGTGAAGAACACCAGCGGTTACGACCTGACGCAGTTGATCATCGGCTCCGAGGGGACATTGGCGTTGGTCACCGAGGCGACGTTGCGCCTGCACCCGCGCTTGGCGCACACCGCATCGATACTGGCGCCATTTGCGAGCATCGATGCGGTAGCAGAGGTGATTCCCCGCGTGGTGGCGTCCGGCGTTCAGCCGATGATCTTGGAGTACATCGACCGTCCGACGATGAAGGGCCTGCTGCGGATGCACGATCTGACGCTCGGCATCCCTGCGGCGGTCGAAGCCGCCACCGAGGCGTACCTCGTCGTCGTGCTCGAGGGGCGTACCGAGGACCGACTCGAACGTGATGTCGGCGACGTGGCCACGCAGTTGTCCCGCGCCGGCGCCTACGACGTCTACGTGTTGCCGCCCGGCCGAGGCGCCGATCTGCTCGCGGCGCGCGAGAGCGCGTTCTGGATGGTCAAGGCCGCCGGGGCCGACGACGTGATCGACATGGTCGTGCCCCGCAATCGCATCCCCGAATACCTGCGCCGTGTGCAGCAACTGACCAGCGAACACGGCTCGCGCGTGTTCGGGTGCGGGCATGCGGGCGACGGCAATATTCACTTCTCGATCTACGAACCCGACGCCGATCGGCGCACGAAATTGCTGTCTGCGATCTTCGAGATGGGTATGGCGATGGGGGGCGCGATCTCCGGTGAGCACGGCATCGGTCGCACGAAAAAGCGCTATTACCAAGCGCTCGAAGACCCGGCGAAGCTGGCCTTGCAACGGCGCATCAAGGCTGCCTTCGATCCGAACTCGATCCTGAACCCCGGCTGCATATTCGACTGAGGCCCGAGCGGCCTTCATCGCGGGGAGCGGGCCCGAGCGGCCCTTCAGAGCGGGAAGCAGGGAGCTACGCGGGGCGGATCTCGGCGCCGGTGATGGTGAACGCGATCGAGCACCGGAAGCCGCCGGTGACCTCCAACGGCTGCAGCGCCACGAGTTCTTCGAAATCGGACTCGTAGAACTCGAGTTGTCCGGAGCCGCTCCACGCATCTGCGATCTCGAAGTCGCGGAGTTGGTTGCGGGCGAGGTCGAATACGAGCGGGTCGCCGCCGGCGAGATCGGGCATGAGTCGTGTGTGCCAGAGGGGCAGCCGCATGGCCTTCGGTATGAATCCGGCCGCCAAGGGCGTATCGAGCGTGATCGAGCCGCGGGCGAGTTGGCGCCCGAGGCTGGCGACGTGGCCGGCGAACGTGGCACCGGCCTCGAGCCGCGGACCGCCGCGGCCGACGGTGACCGGGCGCGAGAGGGCGATCGTGCCGAGCTTCTTCGGGAATCCCTGGATGTGGCCGCGGGCGAACGACAGGTCGTTGTCGACCCAGATGTACGGCACACGGGCGACCTTGGCGCCGTCGAGTGTGGCGTGCACTTGGATGTACGCCTCTTTGTACTGGCCGCGGGCCGGGTCCGCCGCGATGCGGGGATCGGCATCGGCCGATGACGACCAGTCGATGAACACGAACGTTGCCGAGCCGTCGTCGAGGGCCATCATCGGGTCTGGAACTACCGCCGCCATCGCCGCAGGGTCGCCGCGAAAGTCGATGCCGACGACGTCACCGGAGAAGTGCCACGGTGGCGGGGGAACGAGTGCGGCGCGCCCCGCGGGCGAAAGCGGCAGGCTCCAACCGTGCAGGCTCATGGTTGGGCCATCAGATGCGTGTGTCCGCGCGCACGTTGCGGGTGCCGGGCCCTGCGTAGGACTTGCCGTAACCCGGCAACTCGCCGTAGCCGAGGTCGGGCGGATCAGCGATCGCGTCGCGCCACCAACGAGCCAGCCGATCTTCGGCGTCGTAGTCGAACGGGTCCTGCAGCGCGGTCTCCTCGTAGCCTCCGCGCTGGGGCGGATTGGCGACGAGCCACCGCGCCGCCCGCCGAACGGCGTCACGCGCCGGCACGACATCGCGATAGCCCAGTCGCTCGCGCAGCTTGGCCGTGTCCATCACCCGATGCGAGGTGCGATAGTTCATCATGAGTGGACGCGCGGGTAGCGCGAACTGGGCGGGCATCGACAGCAACTCCCACTCGTGGTCGAGTTCGTCGGTGATGATCTCGACAACTTGGCGGATGGTCAACTTCTCGTCGTCACCGCAGTTGAACGTCTGCCCCATCGACGCTTCGGGTTGATCGACGGCGAGCAGCAACGCGTGCGCCAGGTTCTCGACGTAGCCGAACGGGATGAGACTCAACCCGTCGTCGGGCAAGATGATGAACGGCCGCCGGTCGAGCACCCGCCGTACGACGCACCACTCACGCGGCGCGAGTTGTCGTGGCCCGTAGACATAGGGATAGCGGAAGTGTGTCGCGGTCGGATGGGTCTCGAATAGCAACTGCTCGGTGCGTCCGATGCGGTAGCTCTTGCCGTCGTCGGCCTCGGTGGCGAGGTCGGCGTCCTCGCGGATCGGTATCGGGAGCCCGGGCGGCGTGTGGATCGCAGGATCGAAGAAGCCTCGATACACGGGGACCCCGCCGATCGACATGAGCCGACCGGTGCGGCCCCGCAGCACATCCGCGATGGACCGCAACCGACCGTAGTTGGCGATCGCGACGTCGAAGGATTCGTCGCCGAGTGCCGCGCGGAGACCTTCTTCGCTGAACACGTCACCGTGGAGGTGGCGCAGATGGGCGACTTCGGGAACCTCGTGTTTGCCCGAGTGCAAGATCGTGACATCGAACCCGCGGGCTTCGAGACCGCGAGCGATGGGCGGACCCGTCGGCCCGGTCCCCCCGATCAGCAGCGCGGACCGTGTCACGCGTATGGCCCCATCCGCGACACTCTACGAGGGGCGGGCGTGCCCGTTGAGGCCGAACCGTCGGGCTAGGCCCCGGGCGCCTTGTAGCCGACCTGTGTCTTGGCGGCCTTGTCGATCTCTTCGGGCGTCAACAGCACCACGGTCTTGGTGCTCGCCAGGCCGGTGGCGCTCACGGCCAGACCCACGGCGGCCGCGGCGACGTTGTCGGGAAGATCGACGATCACGTACGCGTCACCCTCGCCGAAACCGAAGTGGAAGCTCTCTACCTTTCCACCGAGGCCGGCCACCATTGCCGCCACTGCGTCTCGCCGGGCCGACCCACCTTTGGCGACCACGCCTTTGATGCCCTCTGCGGTGTAGGACGCGACAACGAGGTATTTCGCCATGACGGTCCTCCCTTCCTCGAGGTGAGTCTCCTCGCGAAGGTGTCCGCGTGCAATACCTCGGCCGGTCGGCTTGTTGGTACGCGCTGAGGGCGACTAGTTCTAAGATTGCATCTTTCGAAACCAGATTTCTGACTGTTCGTGGGGGAACGCATGCCTGAAGACGTTGAGTTTCTGAGCGGGGGCGTGACGGTTCGCGCGCACCTGTATCGGCCCGAAGGCGCGACGGGCCCCGTGCCCATCATCGTGATGGCGGGCGGTTGGTGCTACGTCAAGGAACTCGTACAGCCGCACTACGCCGCGGCATTCAATCGCGTCGGGTGTGCGGCCCTCGTCTTCGACTACCGCCATCTGGGCTCGAGCGACGGCTCACCGCGGCAGCACCTCGATCCCTGGGATCAAATCGAGGACTACCGCAACGCCATCAGCTTCGTCGAGACGCTCGACGGCATCGATGCCGATCGCATCGGCATCTGGGGCATCTCCTACAGCGGCGGTCATTCGCTGGTGGTCGGCGCCCTAGACCAGCGGGTCAAGTGCATCGTTTCGACGATCCCCGTGGTCGACGGATGGGTCAACATGGAGCGCGTCCACGGCGCCGTCGGCTTCCGTCGCCTGCGCGAGGCGATCCTCGCCGATCGGCGCGCTCGCTTCGGCTCCGGTGAGCACGGCTACCTGCCGATGTCGACCACCAATCCGGCGACCGAACTCTGCACGTGGCCGTTTCCTGAGGTCACCGAAGTCTTCCTCGAGCTGCAGCGCACAGTCGCACCCGCGCACGAGCATCGCAACACGGTTGCCTCGGTCGAGTTGTTGATGAACTACGACGTGTTCCCCTACACCAAGCGGCTCCTCAACACGCCGACGCTGATGATCGTCGCCGAAGGTGACGACATCACGATGTGGGACCACGAGATCCGCGCGTTCAACTCCATCCCGACGACCAAGAAGCGCTTGTTCGTCGTCGATCACACGACGCACATGGTCCTCTACAGCAATCGCTCGCAACTCGAAATTGCCGCGGACCAAGGCGCTCGATGGTTCTCCGAGCATCTCGTAGAGCCGTTCAAGAGCTGACGGCGTCGCATGCTGCACGCAACGAGACCTTCGTCGATAGCCGATCGACCACAGATCCGCGTTGCGTCACTTGCCGAACCACTGCGCGATCGTGCCGCTCGCGACGCTGATCGATTGGCCATCGTCGACGGGAGCGTCGAACTGAACTACGGCCAACTCAACGCGCGTGCCGAAGCAGTGGCGCGAGCCCTTCGCGCCCGAGGCGTCAGCCGCGGCGATGTGGTCACGATGCAGCTGCCCAACTGGTGGGAAGCGGCCGTCGTCTACCAGGCGACCATGCTCCTGGGTTGTGTGCTCAACCCCATCGTGCCGATCTATCGAGAGCGCGAGATGTCGTTCATCGAGCGCCAGTGCCGGCCGCGGGTGGTGGTTGTTCCGCACGTGTTTCGTGGCTTCGACCACTTGGCGATGCAGCAACAGTTGGCCCTCGAACTCGACGAAGCACCGTTGGTCGTCGTCGTCCGGCCTGACGGTGACGACGTGCCCGATGGTGCGATTGCATTCGACGACCTCCACGGATCTTCCGAGGCGTTGCCGACGGATGTGGGCCCCGACGACATCTGCTTGTTGCTCTACACCTCGGGCACCACTGCAGATCCGAAGGGTGTGTTGCACACGCACCGTACGATCGCCTACGAAGTCGACTCCATCGTTGAGCTGTGCCGGCTCGGCCTCGATGATCACATCTTCATGGCGTCGCCCGTCACGCACATCACTGGCTATCTGTACGGCTTGGTGATGCCGGCGGTGACCGGCGCCGCCGCAATCCTGCAAGACGTGTGGGACCCGCACCGCGCCGCGGACCTGATCGAGGCCTGGGCGTGTCGCTTCTCGGTCGGGGCCACACCGTTTCTGCACGGCCTCGTCGAAGAGTACGAGCGAAGGGGCGGTCCGTCCGCGCTGCAGACATTCCTCTGCGGCGGCGCCGATGTGCCGCGGCCGCTCGTGCGCGGCGCGAGCGTGCAATTCGATGCGCACGTGACCCGCGTCTACGGCTCGTCCGAGTTCCCGACTGCGACGTGCGGCCGACTCGATGACCCGTTCGAGATCACCGCGGATACCGACGGCGTGCCGATCGGTCCGGTGGATTGCCGGCTCGACAACGTCGGCACCGACGGCGTCGGCGAGCTCTTGCTCCGCGGACCTGATCTGTTTCTCGGGTACCTCGACGCCGCGCTCAACGTCGAGGCGTTCACCGACGACGGCTTCTTCCGCACTGGCGATCTGGCCTCGATTGCGGCCTCGGGCGCGGTGACGATCCGGGGCCGGCACAAGGACATCATCGTGCGCGGCGGCGAGAACATCAGCGCCAAAGAGGTCGAAGACGTCTTGTTCGAGCACCCTGCGGTGAGCGAAGTCGCCGTTGTCGCCATGCCCGATCCCGTCATGGTCGAGCGTTCGTGTGCGTTCGTCGTGCCCAAAGCCGGAGCCACGGTCTCGCTCGTTACGCTGACCGCGTTTCTCGACGAGCACCATTTGGCACGCCAGAAGTACCCGGAACGCGTCGAGATCGTCACCGAGCTGCCCAAGACTGCGAGCGGAAAAGTGCAAAAGTTCGTGCTTCGCGAACAGATCGCCAAGAAGCTGGCCACTGAACAAACGACCGCGAGCGCTCACCGTGTGGGCAAGGCGTGATCTCCGAATGAGCGAAGCAATCAACCCACCCACGAATCGACGACAGAATCGACCGCGCCGTCGCTACAGCCCTGCCGAGGCGGTCGCCGACAGATTGCGCGACCGCATACTGTCCGGCGAGGTCGCCGACGGTGGGATGTTGCCCAAGCTCGAAGACCTCACCGAAGAGTTCCGTGTGAGCAAGGCTTCATTGCGTGAAGCATGTCGCATCCTCGAAACCGAGGGCCTGCTCAGCGTGCTGCGAGGCAACGTCGGCGGAGCGCTCGTACACGTGCCCCAACCGGTGCATGCCGCGTACACGGTTGGCCTCGTGTTGCAAGCACGCGAGGTCGTGATGCGCGATGTTGCGGGGGCCGTTCGCCGCTTCGAACCGATCTGCGCCGAGTTGTGCGCGGAGCGAAAAGACCGGGTCACCGCGGTGATCCCCGAGCTCGTCGCGGCACAGCGTGAACTCGCCGCATGCATCGACCGGGGCGACGGCGAGGGCGCGTCACGCGCCGCGCGCGCCTGGCACGAGACGCTCGTCGCGCGCTGCGGCAACGAAACCACCGTCGTCTTGCTGGGCGCGTTGGAAGCCGTCTGGACATCGCATATCACCAACAAGTCGCTCGAGTACGCGCAGCGCGGGGTGGCCCTCTCGCCTGAGCTCAGCCGCAAGGTCTACGAAGAGCATGAAGAGATTCAGGCACGCATAGAGGCCGGCGACGTTGCCGGCGCGGCCGCGGCTGCGCGAGCTCACCTCCTCCACGCGCACATCCATCCTCCGACCGAGGACGAAGATGCGCAGATGGTGCGGGCCACGACTGTGCGCGATCGGGTCTTTGACTAGCGCGCCTCGGTGATGGCGTCATAGACGCGTTGCGGTGACAGTGGCATGTCGATGTGGCGTACGCCGAACGGAATGAGCGCATCGATCACCGCGTTCTGCACCGCCGGTGCGGCGCCGATGGCGCCCCCTTGACCGATGCCCTTCGACCCGAGAATGTTGATCGTGGTCGGTGTCTCGCTCGTGCTCACTTCGAACCCGGGCAGATCCGCGGCTGACGGGACGAGGTAGTTCACGAAGTTGTTGGCCAGTGGGTTGGCGTGTTCGTCGTAGCTGATGTGTTCGTATAGCGCCTGCGCCACGCCTTGCGCAATGCCCCCGTGCTGTTGCCCTTCGACCACGACGGGGTTGATGACGCGGCCACAATCATCGACGGCGACGAAGCGCACGAGATCGACGGCACCGGTCTCTGTGTCGACCTCGACCACTGCAACGTGAACGCCGTAAGGGAAGGTCGGGCCGTCCTGGTCGATGTCGGCACTCGCGCCCAGTCGACCCGAGGGCACCAACGCGGCGACGGATGACGGCAACGACGCCGGCTCCGCGGCGGCCCGCAGCACCTCGAGCCAGGAAACGCGCCGAGTGGGCGTGCCGACGACTGCAAGATGACCGCTGTCGGTGACGACGATGTCGCGCGGATGCGCCTCGAGCAGATGGGCGGCAACGGCACACGCTTGCACCAGTACTTCGCGGCCGGCCACCGTCAACGAGCTGCCGGTGACTTGCAGCGACCGTGCTGAGCCAGTGCCGTCGCCGCGCGGGACGAGCGCGGTGTCGGTCGGTACAAGCCGCACCGACTCCACCGGCAGGCCGAGGATGCCGGACAGGATCAGGCCCCACGTCGTGGCGTGGCCCTGACCGTGATCGCACGTGCCGGCGCGCACGTTGATGCGTATCGAGTCACCCGGCCCGGGCTCGATATCGAGCGCGGCGTACTCGCCGGTGCGATTGCGCGGGGTCACATCCAACCAGAGCGCGACACCGATGCCGAGCGCGAGCGGGTTGCGCCGCGCTCGGCGCTCGCTCTGCTGCTGTCGTAGCAACGGATAGTCGACCTGCGCGACCGCGAGATCGAGGCAGTTGCGATAGTCGCCGCTGTCGTAGGTCAAGCCGGTCGCGGTCGTGAAGGGCATCGCATCGGCCCGAATGAGATTGCGCCGGCGCAACTCGACCGGATCGATTCCGAGTTCGTGGGCCGCGAGGTCCATCAAGCGTTCGCGCAAGGCGTTGGGCTCGGCGCGACCGGGGCCGCGGTATACGCCCACCGGGGTGGTGTTGGTGGCGACGGTGCGCACCTCGATATCGACGTTCGCGATGTCGTAGGGGCCCGGCACCATCAAGACGCCGGTGCCGGTGGGCGATACCGCACCCGCACCCGGGTATGCACCGGCATCGCCGACAACGCGCACGCGCAACCCGACGCACGTACCGTCGGATCGAAGACCGAGCTCCGCGTGTTGCGACTGCGCGCGCCCGTGGGGCATGGCGACGAGACTCTCCGATCTCGTCTCGTGCCACTGCAACGCGCGGCCGAGCGAGCGGGCCAGCGCAGCGATGACGAGATACTCCGGCGCAGTCTCGAACTTGGGCCCGAAGCCGCCGCCGACCTGTGGGTGGATGACGCGAACCATCTCGACCGGTAGGTGGAGCGCCTCCGCGATCTCTCGGCGCACGCCGTGCACGAATTGCGACGACGCCCACACGGTCACTCCGCCCGGCGGATCATCCGGTATCGCGAGCGCACCGTTGGGTTCCATCGGCGATGCCGCCACTCGCTGGTTGACGAAGTCGCCGGTGACGACGACGTCGGCGTCGTGCAGCACGTCGTGCGCCGACGGATGCGAGCCAATTCGATACACGTTGGTCGACATCGCCGGATGAATGACGAACGCGTCGGGGGCGAGGCTCTGTCGAGTCGAGGCCGACACCGGCAGCGGTTCGTACTCGATCTCGACGAGTTCGGCAGCGTCGGTGGCCGCCGCCATCGTCTCGGCAACCACCACGACGATCGGCTCGCCCACGTAACGCACCACGTCGTGGGCGAGAAGGGGCCGGCTGACGCCGGTTATGAACGAGTTTCCGGGCGCGATGAGTGGCAGGCCGAGCTGCCCCGCAGTCGCGACAGCGATCACACCGGGTGCACGAGCGGCCGCAGCGGTGTCGGTGCGCACCAATCGCGCGCTCGCCGAGGAAGAACGCACGAACAGGACATGCGCTTGGCCGAGGTCGAGATCGTTGAGATAGCGCGAGTCACCGCGCAGCAGCGGATCGTCTTCGATGCGGGCGACCCTGGTGCCCGGCGCCGCCCTCATGAGCCCATCCCCGCCTGTGATTGCCGTCGGGGCAGGACGCTATCATTCGCCGATCAGCGCTCAAAGAAGCTCACGCACGAGGTGGTCGCGCATATGACGAGTCGTCCGTTGCAAGTGTTCTGTTGCATGATCACGCCGTTCGATCCCGATGGCGCGCTCGACGAGTCCGCCGTCGAACAATTGGGCGAACGCATCGTCGAGGCCGGTGTCGGCTTGGCGCTGGGCACCGCCTCGCCCGGCGAGGGCCATTCGCTCACGCCGGCCGAAACCGAACGTCTCTACGCCGCAGGCAAACGAGTTGCGGCGGGACGTGTCCCCGTCATTGCGATGGGCTGCGAACAGCGATCGGCCGCGGAGTTCGCGCCATACATCCGCATCGCCGAGCAGGTCGGCGTCGACTCCGTGCAGCTCTATCAGATGGAGCTCATGCACGCGTCCAAGCCAGGTGTCGACGAGCTCGAGCGCTACTTCCGCACGCTGCTCGAAGGCATGACCATCCCGGCGCGACTGTCAACGCATCAGCAGAACGGCTACACGACCCCGATCGATCTCATCGATCGACTGCTGCACGACTACCCGCACATCGAGGGCATTCACTGCACGACCGACATCGAGTACATGCGCACGCTCGTGGACGTCGTCGACGGGCGCGCCGACATCTTGCTCGGCGGTGCGCAGCATCTGTTGCCCGGCCTGTCGTTCGGTGCGCAGGGCTATCTCGATAGCACCGGCTGCCTGCTGGCGCCGCGCCTCAACGCGTCGGTGATCGAGCACTACAAGGCGGGCCGGCTCGACGAGATGGCAACGGCCTATCACCAGATCACGCGCCTGTCCGGCATCTCGCGTGTGCAAACACACCGCAGCGGCACCGGGTCGGTGCGTGTTTGCAAAGCCGCGCTCCGCGTGCTCGGCCTGCCGGGTTCGACGCTGCGTGCGCCGTACCTCTCGCTCGACGAAAAGGCACACAGCGACGTGGCTGACTACCTCAAGGCGATGATGGTCCCCGAGCTCGAGCCGCTACTCGCGCACGTGTGATCTTCAGCCGCGAGCGGCGAGAGGCTCGGTCGCGTGCGGCAGATGTTTGGCCGCGCTCCAACCGCGCGGTGACAGCAACGCGCTAGCGAGTTCGTAGACGGGCTGCTCGAGGTCGGTCGCAACCGTGTCGTTCCAACGATTCCAGAAACCGAAGTTGCAGACAGCCGCGATCATCTCGACGATCTGCGCCTCGTCGTAGTACTCGCGCAAGTCGGCGATGTGTTGATCGGTGACCGCATTGGGTGATTGGCCCATTGCCAACGCCAACCGCAAGGCCACGCGCTCTTCGTCGGAGAAGAGATCGCTGGTCTCGAATTCCCAGATAGCCGTGATCTTTGCTGCCGCGACACCGTTCGTGGTGGCGGTCTTGGACGTGTGCGCCTCGCAGAACCGGCAACCCACCGCACTGGATGCGAGATGGCTCATCAACACTTTCAAGCCGGTGTCGACGCTATTGAGCGAGCGCAACGCAGCCGAGAGTGCCTGCAGACCCCGCAGCAGCGCCGGTTGGTGCGCGACGGTGAGGAAGGCGTTGGGCAGATAGCCGGCGAGTTGTTCGATCTCCTGGAAGTATTCCTCGAACTCGGGGAGTTGTTCTCGGGGGACGGGCTGAATGCGCGCCATCACTACCTCCGGGTCGTAGGCCGAAACGCCAACCTTAATACGGCCTCAGTTCGTAGGGAACCCAGACGACGGATCGCTGATCGCCAATCCCTCGAGGGCCATGCCGTAGCCGACGAGTCGGTGCATCTGTTGCTTGATCGGTTCGGTGAGGATCACGCGGCTGTAGCGAAGTTGTAGGTTCGACTTTCGGGCGAGTTGTCGCGCAATAGCGCGAGCGCGCGGCATCACCTCTGTCGACGGCAGCACCTCATTGACCATCCCCAACTCGAGGGCCTCACGCGCATCGATCGTCTGCCCGGTGAGATGGAAGTAGCGAGCGCGGTTGATGCCGACGAGCATCGTCATGACGACATTGACACCGTCGCCGGGCACCAAGTTGCCGTGCTCGAAGTGACCCGAGTCGACGAATACTGCCGTATCCGCCGCGATGGTGATGTCGCACAACAACGCCAACTCGAGGTGCCGGTAGGCGGGCCCGTTGATCGCCGCGATCATGGGGACTTCGATGTTCAACAGATTTGCCTGCAGGTGCTTGCCGTCGAAGTAGAAGTGGTCCCACTCTTGCGGCGTGGGTCGCATGGCGAGCGGCCTCTCGCCCGGGGAACAGATCGGTCCGGTGAATTCGTCGCCGGTACCCGTCAGGATGACGACGCGGTTCTCGCGGTCGTCGCTGATGTCATGAAATGCCCGGCACAACTCCGCATGGGGCTGGGGACCCCATCGCAGCGACGCTCCGTCGGTGTGCAGCTTGACCTCGAGCACGCCGTCGTCGTCTCGTTGCAGCGCAATGTGCTCGTAGCGCTGACCGTATTCCGAAAGAGACGCCATCTCGATTCCCCCTGCTCGACCGGTGGAATCGTACCGGTGTGAGCGAGGTGGGTCGGTGAGTCGGCGTGACCACGACGCACCACGACGCAGCACCGGTATCGTCGAGGGGGCGCTGGCTGACGTCACGCAGCTAGTGAGTTACTCCGGGGAGGGACTGCGGTGCCAGATACGCAGGGGATCTTGATCAAGGGTGGGACGGTTGTCGACGGCACGGGCGCTCCTGCGCGACGCGCTGATGTCCGCGTGAACGGTGGACACATCGCAGAGATCGGTTCCGATCTCGTCCGCGATGGCGAGTCGCTGATCGATGCGTCGGGAGCGTATGTCACACCCGGGTGGATCGAGTCGCACACCCATTTCGACGGCTCGATGTGGTGGGACCCGTCGTGTGATCCGATGCCTGCGCACGGCACGACGACCGCGGTCATCGGCAACTGCGGCTTGACGGTGGCACCGCTGAGCAAGAGCGCCCGGGCATCGATGCTCGAACTGTTCTGTTTCATCGAAGACCTCCCGTTGCACGCCTTCACTCACGCAGTCCCTTGGAACTGGGAGAGCTGGCCCGAGTACCAACGCGCCATCAACGCGAACCCAGCGGCGATCAACACTGCGGTGTTCGTCGGTCATCAGGCACTGCGTACGCATGTGATGGGTGAACAAGCGTGGGAGCGCGCGGCTACGTCGTTCGAGGTCGATGCGATGTGCGTGCTTCTCGACGATGCGTTACGTCACGGCGGCATCGGTTTGTCGACGACGTTCATGGATACCGACCGCAACAACCGCGAGGTGCCGTCGCGCAAGGCCGACGACATCGAGTTCGGCCGGCTGCTCGATGTCGTAGCCCGCCATCCCGGCGCAACGTTGCAGTTCGTACCACGCTTCTTGCAGTCGGAGTATTGGCAGGACGACTTCGATCGCATGGCGGCGTTGTGCGCGCCGCGCGGCGTCAAGGCCAACTGGGGTGCGTTGCGGTGCGAGGAACAACGCGCCGACGAGCTCTCGACCCGCTACTCGCACAACAAAGAAGTCAACGCGTCAGGCGCACAGATCGCCCCGCTGTTCTCGCATGCACGCACGCACGTGAATTTGCACTTCGATCGGTCGATCATGTGGCACGGCGTGCTCGCGTGGCACGAGCTGGCCAATGGCCCGCTGGCGGACAAAGAGCGCCTACTGGCCGACCCTGCGTGGCGGGCGCGGGCGCGCGCCGAATGGGACGCGTGCACATACACGCTCGCACCGATTCGCACTCCAGAGCGCTTCATTCTCGATCACTCCGAGCGCGAGTTGCCGGGCCAAACCGGCATGACGCTCGTCGAATACGCGCAACAGCGCAATCTCCATCATTCAGATGCATTGGCCACTTGGCTCCTCGACAACGGCATTGCCTCGTCCATGCGCACGGCAGAGTGGCCGCTCGACGAGGCCGCGGTTTGCGAACTGATCCGAGATCCGCTGACGGTCACCGGAGCGAGCGATGCGGGCGCGCATATCCAGATGTTCAGCGGCGCCGGTAACTCCACCTATCTCTTCACTCGCTACGTGCGCGATGCCGGGTTGTTGTCGATCGAAGAAGCAGTGCATGCGGTCACGGGCAAGCACGCAGCGTTCTTCGGCCTCAACGATCGCGGTGTGCTGCAAGAAGGCAAGGCCGCAGACATCGTCGTGTTCGCGCTCGACGAGATCGAGGTCGGTCCCGATGTGCGCGTCGACGACGTGCCCGGTGGCAGTTGGCGCTACACGCGACCCGACGCTGGCTATCGCGCCACCATTGCCAACGGCGCGCCCACCTATCTCGACGGCAAGTCCACCACTGCCCGCTCCGGCCAGATGGTCGGCCTCACCACGCCTTGATCTTCGGGCTCCACTGGCGGCCCGTTTGCACCTAGCGCAAAGTCGCCGGTCGCGCCGCGGCCGCGGCCGCGGGATCGTCTTCGAAGTACTGCAGCAACAGCGGCGAGTTCACCCAGCGCGCGGGGGTGCGATACCACCCGCCGGCGGCGAGCGTGCCGCCGTCGGCGACGATCGATTGGCCGACGACGAACGAGCCGAGTTCGCTGGCGAGGAACAACACCACCGCGGCGATGTCGGAGCCTTGGCCGTAGCGGCCGGCGGGTACCCAGACCGGGACGTGGCGGTCGTATTCCTCGGGAAAGCGGCCGTAGCCGGTTTGGTATGACAACGTTTTGTCGACCGCAACAGAGTTTACGGTGACGCCACTGCCGCCGACGTCGATAGCCACGCTGCGGGTGAATGCATCGACCCCCGCCTTGAAGGCCGTGTAGACCGCGAGGCCGGGCGCCGCCCGCATGCCCTCGACCGACGAGAAGTTCACGATGCGACCCCAGCCGCGCTCGCGCATGCCCGGGAGGAACGCGTGCGTGGCCCGGAACACGTGGAGGAGGTTGGCCCGGTACAGGCGATCCCACAGTTCGGGCGACGTGTCTTCGAACGACGCGGCGGGTGCGAGTGCGTGGCCCATGGCATTGACGAGGATGTCGACCCGTCCGAACGTCTCGAGTGCGGTCGCCGACATCGTCTCGATCGATCCGTCGGCCATGAGATCGCACACCACGCCGAGGGCTCGCCGACCTCGCTGCTCGACATCGGCGACCACTGCTGCGGTGCGATCGGCGTCGTTGTCGACGACCACGATGTCGGCGCCGTGATCGGCGAACAGCGCGCAGGTTGCGCCGGCGATCGCGCCCGCACCACCGGTCACGACGGCGATGCGATCGCGCAGCAGGGGGCCGGTCCAGCGACCATCGTGTCCGGGCGGATAGGTCGGTGTCGTGCGGTCGTTCATTTGTTCCCCCGCTTCTCGTGGTGTTCTATACGTGTCTACACGGATAGAACACCACGAGAATGGTGCGAGGGGCGACAACGATGACGCTGCCCGATATAGACGAAGTGCTCGGCTACTTCGACGCCTTGTCGAACTGGGGCCGTTGGGGCGAGGCCGATCGTCTCGGCACGCTCAACTACGTGACGCCCGATGTCACCCGGGCCGCCGCGGCGGAGATTCGTGAAGGTGCCTCGGTCTCTTGCGCGTGGGACATCGACAACCGCGTACAGGAGGGCGATATCTACGGCCCACCGCAGCGCTACATGATCAACCACGGACAAGGGCTGGACGACGAGCACCGTGTGTTGCCGCGTCATCGACGCGCGGCTGATCGAAGCTCGGGGGCGGCCGAGTATGTCGGCTTTGCGTTCCACGGCATGAACATCACGCACATCGATGCGCTGTCGCACATCTTCTGGGATCGTCGCATGTACAACGGCGTGCCCGCCGAACATGTCACTTCGCACGCCGGCGCAGTGTCGTTGGCGATCACCGATGCGCCCGGTGGCGTTACGTCGCGCGGCGTGCTGCTCGACATCCCTCCGGTCGTCGGTGGCGATTGGCTCGAGCCGGGCTTCGGCGTGACGCCCGAGCACCTGGACGCCGCCGCGGCCCGGCAGGGAGTGACGGTGCGTTCCGGCGACATCGTGGTCCTGCGTGTCGGCTACTCACGGCGCAAGCGCGAGCAAGGACCGCGCCCGGTGCAACTCGGTCAGGCGGGGTGGCACGCCGCCGCGCTGCCTTGGCTACACGAACGCGAGGTCGCGGTCATCGGCAACGACGGGGGACAGGATGCGATGCCGTCCGGTTATCACCAGCAGGGTCTGGGTATGCCGATTCACGCGATCGGTATCGTGGCAATGGGCCTGTGGCTGATCGACAACCTCGACCTCGAACCGCTCGCGGCCGCCTGCGAATCGCGTCAGCGCTGGACGTTCTTCATGCACCTGTCGCCACTGCGACTCGCCGGCGCCACCGGCTCGCCGCTCAACCCGGTCGCCATCTTCTGACCAACGAAGCGGGTCAGTGGGGCTCGATGAGCTCGATGCGATTGCCGAAAGGGTCATCGACGTAGGCGTGGTCGTAGCCCTCGAGTGGCTCGCCGTCGCGAACCACCACCGAGTGCGCGCGCAATCGCTCCAAGAGTTCGGCCAGTCCGCGCACTTGCAGCGCGGGGTGTGCCTTCTTGGCCGCGGCGAAATCGGCTTCGACGCCGAGGTGGATCTTCAGATCGCCGCGCTCGAACCAGCAACCGCCCCGTCGCGCGAGGTGTTCCGGCTTGGGCACTTGCGGAATCCCGAGCACGCCTTCGTAGAAGCCGACGGCGTCGGGCTCACGTCCGGACGGCATGGCGAGCTGCACATGGTCGATGCGCGTGATCTGCATGGGCTTCATTCTGCGCCAACCGACAGGGTCATGCAGTGACTCTCTCGATGACACTGCGCACGATGGCGTCGAAATGCGACGGTTGTTCGAGATTCACGTAGTGGCCGCAGTCGGGCACGCAGTGGAACTCTCCGTCACGCGCGTCGCGCGCCAACTGTGCCGCCCTCTCGGGTCGGTTTTGATCGCCACTGATCACGACAAGCGGCTTGGCCCACACGCGCGCGAACTCGCTCAGGTCGCGCCGGTTATGAAATGCCCGCACTCCCCGGACGACTTCGTTGCGGAACTCTGGCTCGGGACGATGTCCCGCTTTCGCCCCCGCCAGCACCACTGCTGCGACTCGATCGGGCGCAAGCGCGGCAACCTCGAGTGCACACGAGCCACCCATCGAGGCGCCGACCACGATCAGTTCCTCGCCGTCGGTTCGATCGACGATTGCCGGCGCCCACTCTTCGATCGACTCGCCGAGCCCGTAGAGGTCCGGTGCAATGGTCGAACCCGGCAGCAAATCCCTCTGGTCGGCCCACATTCGCCCGTCGAACGGCAGCGCATGTAGCAGAACCAGTTTCATCGGTGCTACTTCAGGGCGATGACGCGTGCGGGAATCGGGTCGTGGCCGAGGTTGCCGGGGAGCGGCGGGTAGTGCACGGAGTCGATCGTCTCCATGCGATCGACACGATCGAGCAAGGTCTCGACGGCGATCACCGCTTCGAGGCGGGCCAACGTCGCGCCGGGGCACACGTGTGAACCCGCGCCGAATGTGAGATGCGCGCGCGGCTGAGGACGGTCGAGGCGGAAGGTCTCGGGGTCGTCGTATTTGTCTTCGTCGCGGTTGGCCGAGGCGATGCCCATCTCGACCCGGTCACCCGGCGTCAAAGGAACACCGCCGACTTCGACCTCACCGGTGCAGCGTCGAGTGGTGCGTTGCACCGGTGAGTCGTGCCGTAGCGATTCTTCGATGAAGTTGGGTATGAGGTGGCGGTGGGCTCGCAATTGGTCGAAGACCGCGCGGTCCAACAGCAATCGTTCGACGAGGTGAGTCAACAAGCCGCGGGTCGTGTGCACGCCGGCCTGCACCATGAAGTGCAACTGAGTCACGATCTGCTGATCGGTGAGCGGCTTGCCGTCGATGCGGGCCTCGGACAACGTGCGAAACACGTCGTTGGGCATCTCCGGCAGCGCTCGTCGTTGCGCTAGTTGCTCGGTGAAGAGATTTTGCAGGCCGTGGTTACCGGGGCCGACGTCAGGGGAGCACGGCCGCTTGAGGATCGTGCCGTCTTCCGACCACTCGTTGAACTTCGCCGGCGTGTCGTCGGGCAAACCCATGATGTGCGTCATGACGAGGCCGGGAATCACCATCGCATAGTCGCGGTGCAAGTCGGCCACGTCGGCCTGCACCATGGCGTCGACCAACTCGTCGCAGATCTGACGAATGAGCGGCTCGAGTTTGTTGACGCGATGCGAGCCGAACGTCGCGTTGTAGAGCCGGCGCACCTCGCCGTGGGTCGGCTCTTGCAGTTCAGAAAGGAAGAGTTCTTCGTTGGGCACGTCGTCGACGCTGTTCAGGCCGGAGTATGCGGACAGATCGGCGCGGAACGTCTCGATGTCCTTGAGCGCGGCCTCGACGAGATCGAAGCGCGAGAGATACCACGCGCCCTTGGGGGTCGGGCATACCGGTCGCTCGAGGCGGACTCGCGCGAGGTGGTCGAACGGGACGCCGTCGTAGAGGTGCTGTGGGTCGTGCGGGTCGAAGGTGATCGTCACGACGCGACCGTACCCCCGGCAATGCTCGGCGGCAGCTCTTCGATGCAGAAGATCGGATGGTTCGGCGCGATGCGGCGCAGTTCTTCATCGGGCGACTTTGCACTCACTCCGTCGAAGAAGACTCCAACCTCGGCTTTCCAGCGTTTGAGGTACGCGCGCAAGATCGTGGGCTTCTCGTCGTCGACTATCTCGACCGCGCTGAAGCCCTCGGTGCGCCGACCGACCCGCAGTTCGCCTTGCCCGGCTGCCCGCAGATTGCGCACCCATTGCGTCTCGCCTCGAGGAGCCACGAGATAGCGGGTTCGATCGACGGTGAGGAGGTTGACCGGCGTGCTGCGCCACTCACCGCTCGAGCGACCGCGCACCCGCAACTCGCGCGAGCCCCACACGCTGATGCCCGCGCGGGTCAGGCCCGCAACGACGCGATTGAAGATGTTCTTGGTGAACCAGCCGGGCCGAACATAGCGAGGGTCACCTTCGGCCATTGCGTGCTCCGCGATCTGTTGGTTTGCATCGGCGCCCGATAATTCTGCGAGCGGCAGCGGCACCGACCGGCGATGATAGCCCCATGTCCGATTTGCGAGATCTGTTGCGGCGAACGGCGGAGCACATTGCCGACTATCGCGAGACCCTGGGGGAACTTCCGGTTGCTCCAGCCGTCCAGCCCGGTCGACTGCGCGTCGCCCTGGGGGGTCCGATGCCCACCGCTGGGGCGGATCCTGCGGTAGTTGTCGAAGAGCTCATCGCCGCCACCGTGCCGGCGCTCGTCGCTAGCGCGGGTCCGCGCTATTTCGGCTTCGTCGTCGGGGGCGCCATCGACTCCGCCACCTGTGCCGATCTCCTCGCGACCGGATGGGACCAGCCCGCCTTCAACGCGGTGACCGCACCTGCCGCGGCGATCGCCGAAGAGGTCGCCGGTGGTTGGTTGAAAGAAGTACTCGGTCTGCCGGAGAGCGCGTCGTTCGGTTTCGTCACCGGTGGCCAGGGTGCGAACACCGTGGGTTTGGCGGCCGCCCGCCACCACGTGCTCGCCAAGGCCGGCTGGGATGTCGAAGAGAGCGGCATCGCGGGCGCGCCACTCATTCGCGTGCTTGCCAGCGAAGAACGTCACGCCACGATCGATCGCTCGTTGCGCTTGCTCGGTTTGGGCACGCGGTCGGTACAACCGGTCGCGGCCGACGCCAACGGTGCGACCGACGTCGCCGCGTTGACCCGCGCGCTGCAAGACGGTGGTGACGGGCCGACGATCGTGTGTTTGCAAGCAGGCAATGTGAACACCGGTGCCTGTGACGATCTCGCTGGTGCATGCGAGGTCGCGCACCGCCACGGCGCATGGGTTCATGTCGACGGCGCGTTCGGGCTGTGGGCTGCCGCCAGCCCGGCGACGCGCCATCTCGTGGCGGGTATCGAGCTCGCCGACTCGTGGGCTACCGACGGACACAAGTGGCTCAATGTTCCCTACGACTCGGGCTACGTCTTCTGTGCGCATCCCGATGCCCACGTCGCCTCGATGTCGTTCACGGCTGCGTATCTCGTCGGCCACGGCACAGGTCCGGTGCGCGCGCCGTCGGACTACGTGCCCGAGTCCTCTCGGCGGGCACGGGGCTTTGCCACGTGGGCCGCGTTGCGCGAGTTGGGCAGTGACGGCGTTGCCGATCTGGTCTCGCGCTGTTGCGCGCTCGCTCGTCGATTCGCTGCGACATTGGGCGCGCTCGAGGGAGTGAACATCGGCAACGATGTCGTACTCAATCAGGTGTTGGTCAGCTTCGGCGATGACGATCGCACCGACCAGGTGATCGCCGCAGTACAACACGACGGCACATGTTGGATGGGCGGCACGACATGGCGCGGGCGACGCTACATGCGCGTCTCCGTGTCGAATTGGTCGACGACCGAGGCCGATGTCGATCGCTCCGTCGAGGCGATTGCACGATCACTCGCCGCGGTCGGCTGAACCCTAGGGTTACCGCACCCGTCCAAGGAAGGCGCCGTGCGTTTCTCGTTGAGCATCTTGCCGTTCTGCGATCCGCAGAGTGCGCAGCCCTACCGCCGCACCTTCGAGCTCTGCCAACTGGCCGAGTCGGTCGGCTTCGACACGGTCATGGTCGGGCATCATCATTTCCTCGAAGGTCAAATTAGCGATCCGTTCACACTGCTGTCCGGCATCGCAGTGCACACCACGACCCTGCGGGTCGCGACCGCCATCTTCTTGCTGCCGCTGCATCATCCGTTGCAGGTCGCCGAACGTGTCGCGACGCTCGACCAGATCTCGGCCGGGCGGGTCTCGCTCGGCGTTGGTGTCGGCTGGAATCCAGCGGAGTATGCCGCGTTCGGATCGTCGCTCAGCGAGCGGGGCGCCCGCATCGAAGAGTCGTTGTCGTTGTTGCGGCGACTCTGGACCGAACGCGACGTCGCCGGCACCGGACGCTTTTGGAAGTTTCCACCGGTGACCGTCTATCCGCGGCCGGTCCAGTCGCCCCATCCGCCGCTGTGGGTCGCGGGTAACGCTGCCGCAGCGATCGATCGGGCGGCTCGTCTCGGCACCGACTGGCTGTGCGATCCGGTGCAGACGGTCGACAGGGTGGCCGAGCTCCACGCGCAGTATCGGCAAGCCTGTGTTGCTGCCGGCACCGCGCCGTCGACGGTGTTGCGACGCTACGTGTGGCTCGGCCGCGACCGCGCCAGCATGGAGCGCGACTTCTTGCCCAACTTCGTCAACAAACAGCTCGCGTACTGGCGGGTGTCGACCGAAGGCGAAGCCGAACGGCGACTGTTCGCGCGCATCGACGCCGGCGAAGACGTGCCGCCGACCGAGGTCGCACGCGGTCGGTTCTTCGGTGGTTCACCCGATGACGTGATCGAGGGCATCGAACACTGTCGCGATTTGACGGGCTGTACGCATATCAGCGTCGGTTTCGGTGGGGGCCTCAGTGGGCGGCCCGAAGCAGCGTCGTCGATCGAGAGCTACGAAGACACGCGCGACATGATCACGAGATTCGGTCGCGACGTGATGCCGGCGTTCACGATGCAGTGAACGTGAGGCTGTTGGTCGCAACGCGCCCATCGGCCGCGTTGCCTCGCAACGTCAGGGTGTAACTGCCGGGTGCAGTGACGGTCGTGCAAAAGCCGTCGCCCGGTGCCCAGTTGGGGTTGGCCATGTTGAAGCCCGGCATCGACCATGTGCCGTTGACGACGGCGGCCCATTCGACGGTCCAGCACGTCTGCGTATTGACCCGCGCGGTGGTGGCACCGGCGATACGTACTGTCGGCGGGGTAGCAGTCGGCGCGGCTGCCGCGGTCGTCGGCGCCGTCGCGACGGTAGCCACTGTCGTCGGCACGGTGGTTGCCGCGACCGCGGCGCTGCTCGGTGTCGTCAGGAGCACTTGCCCCTTGTCGCCGTCGCCGCCGCCTCCGCTGAGCGCCAGCACGACGACGGCGAGCAGCGCGACGGCCGCGGCCGCAGCCGCGGGGACGACCCACCGAGGGCGACTCGGTGTCGACGGTCGGTGTCGGTCATGGCAAAATGCAGGTTGCCGTCGTCGTCCTTCAGGCGTGGCCACTCAGTTAGACGACGAGCAGGTCGGTCGTTGCCCGATCACGGAAGAACACCTCGAGTTGCCGGCGCACGACCGCAGCGGGTTGGTCGACCATCTTGAGCACGCGGAAATCACCGAGTTGCGGATCGTTGAGCACCTGCTCCAGGTCGGACGTGTCGGCGAACGGGCCCTCAACGCGGTGAGCCCTTCGTCGGCGTAGCGAGTGGTGGCGATCAGCAGCGCGTCACGTACTCCGGTCATCGCTCTCGGGCCAGTCCGGGCTAGTCGGTCTTGGGCGACGAATTGAAGCGCTGCAACAGCGCGTCGACATCTTCGGGCCGCGCTCCGGGAAACTCGACGCGGCCGTGGTCGTGCTCGATGACGACCGTGCACCGCGAGTGCCGGGACCGGACCCATTCGTCCGCGTAGTTCACGAACACCGTGATTCCTGAGGAGAATGCGCTCACGAGCAGCGCGTTGGTGAGCGGATCACCCTTGGCGCCGTCGGGTGCCGGGGCACCGGTGAGCGCGGCGACCTCGATTCGTCGAGATCGTTCAGATCGCGGCGGAATTAACGCGTGAGCGACTCGGTTTGCTCCAGCGCTTCGGCCTCGTCGGCCGTATCGGCTTCGAAACGCACTGTGAAACGGGCCATCCCGTCGCTCACCATGTGGCTCCCTCCGCCTCGCCCATGCATCCTAGACTTTGACGTATGCGACAGGATGCCGTCAGGAGCGCGCGACCGTCAACCGGTGGTACCTCACGTCGCGATCGGCAACCCAACCGGCTCAACGAAAACGGGCGGGAGACACAAGAGCGCATCTTCAACGCGGCCGAGCAACTGTTCGCCGAGCACGGCATCGATGCCGTCTCGACACGCGACATCATCGACGCCGCCGGCGTCAACGGTGGCTCGATCCACTATCACTTCGGCACGCGCGAACAGCTCATCGTGGCGCTCGTCGAGCGGCGCGCCGGTTATCTGGGCGTGCAGCGCAATCGCTATCTCGACGAGCTCGAGGCATCGGGCGAGATCACTTTGCGGTCGATGGTCGACGTACTCGTGCGTCCTACGGCAGAGCTGGCCCGCGATCCCGCGGGTCGCTATCACGCAGGCTTCATCGTGGCGGTCACCAACAAGCGTGAGTTGATGCCGGTGGTGCGGCGTGTGTTCGATCAATACACCAACCGCTACCTCGCGGCCCTCGCCCGGGTGACGCCGCAACTCGACGACAGCACCCGCCGCCTGCGTTATGGCGTGGCTCGTGACATCGTCAACCGGGTGGTCGGCCAACGCGATGGCGCGTTGCAGCGATGGATCACGTTGCCCGACGAATCGACTAACTATGAGGTCGACGAAGCGGTCGTCGCAGCGGTTACCGACATGGTCGTGGCGATGTTCGCCGCATAACGGCCCCGCGGACCTCCGCTCGGCCCGGCCAGCTACCAACTGACGTCGAGGCGTTGCGGTCCCCGCAGTTGCAGCGTGTTGCGCCATTCGAAGGTATCGCTGGCCGGACGAAGGCCGGGCAACCGGTCGAGCAACGTGCGCATGCCCACCGAGATCTCGGTGCGGGCCAGTGCCGCGCCGATGCAGTAGTAGGCGCCGAACGAGAACGCCAGGTGGTGCGTGAGATCGCGCTGGATGTCGAGCCGGTCAGGTTCGGGGTAGCGCGCAGGATCGCGATTGACCGCGCCGAGGAACACGTAGATCATGCCGCGCTCGGGAATATCGACATCGCCCACCGTCATGCCGTCGAGCGCGACGCGGTGGTTGATCTGCACCGAGCCGTCAAAACGGAGGAACTCTTCGACAGCGTTCTTCGTCAGCTCGGGGTGATCACGCAGCAACGCCAGTTGATCGGGGTTGCGGAACAACGCGACCTGTGCGTTGCCGAGCAGGTCTTGGGTGGTCTCGTGGCCCGCCTGCAACAACAGGATGCAATTGGCGACGAGCTCGGTGTGGGACAGCTTTTCGCCGTCGGCTTCGGCCTCGAGCAATGAGGTCAGTAGATCTTCGCCGGGCTCGCTGCGCCGCCTTTCGGCGAGTGCACCGAAGTACTCCACGAAATCGCGCGCGGCTTGGTCGCCAAGCCGGGCGACCTCTGGAGCGACCGTCTTTTCGCCGGCCCGTGCGAAGTTCCAGGCGAGCTGCTTGATCCGCGGAAAGTCTTCTTCGGGAATGCCGAGAATGTGGGCGATCACATTGAACGGCAGCTCGTAGTTGTACTGATCGACGAGCTCGGCGTGCCCGTTGGCCTCCATGCGATCGCACAACTCGTTGGTGACGCGTTCGGCGATGGGGCGCCATCGGGCGATGGCCTTGGGCGTGAAGGCCGACTTGACCAAGTTGCGCACCCGCTGGTGTGGCTCGGGCTCTTGCCAGATCATCACGTTGGCCATGACGTTCTTGAACGAACCGTCGCCGTTGTTGAACGCTTCTTCGACGACCTGAGGATCGTTGACCACGCGCTGGTTGCGAAAGATCGTGTCCGTTTCGGCGAAGCGAGTGAACATCCACGCACCGTGGAAGATCTCGGGCCGGTTCTTGTACACGGGCGCCACGCGGCGCAACTGGTGGTACAGGGGATACAGCTCGCCGCGCTGCACCGGATCGACCAGGCGCATCATGATCTCGTCGGGGTCGGTCGGTAGACCCGGCGGATTCCAGTCGACCGGACCGAAACCGGCAGGAGTCCCGGGTGCTTTCGTCGCAGTTGTCATCGTTCCCCCGACAAGCGCAAGAGTTCAGGCGAATGCATGAACTTCGCTACAAGTCAAACACCGAGTCGGCCCTTCGTCAATCACCCCTGCCTCGTCAGGGCGGTCACGAGGGCGCGTTGTAGTAGGCATAGGTCGGACGAAGGGGAGTCATCTGTGAAACGCATTCTGTATTCGGGCAGTGTCCATGATCAGGACGAAAAGGACGCAGTGATGGCCGTGCTCGACGGCGGGGTCTCGAGTTTCGCCCTCGGCGAGAACGTCGCCGGCATGGAACGTGGCGTGGCCGCCCTGTTCGGCAAGTCTTCGGGCATCATGGTCAACTCCGGTTCGTCGGCGCTCTATCTGGCGGTCGAGTTGTTGAACCTCCCGCCGGGGTCCGAGGTCATCACGTCGACGTGCACGTTCTCGACCGACATCTCGTCGCTGGTCCGCGCCGGTTTGGTGCCGGTGTTCGTCGACATCGAGGCCGACACGTTCAACGCCGACGTCTCGCGCATCGAAGAGCTCGTCTCGCCCAAGACGCGGGCCATTCTGCTACCGAACCTCATCGGCAATGCCCCCGACTGGGATGCCGTGCGGGCCATCGCCGATCGCCACGAGCTGTTGGTGGTCGAAGATTCGTGTGACGCGTTGGGCCACACGCTGCGGGGCACGCCCACCGGCACGCGGGCGGACATCAGCCTCACCAGCTTTGCCAACTCGCACATCATCACCTGCGCCGGCAACGGCGGCATGGTGCTCCTCGACGACGACAACCTGCGCGATCGCGGTTTGCTGCTGCGCCGTTGGGGACGCCGTTCCGAGGTACAGCTCTACGGCACGCGCACCGGCGAGCGCGACTTCTGGGAAGAAGTCGACGGCATCCGCTACGACAACATGTTCATCTTCGACGAGCTTGGCTGGAACTTCGAGCCATCGGAGATGGGTGCGGCGTTCGGGTTACAGCAGCTCAAGAAGCTGCCGCGCAACTACGAGCGACGTCAACGCAACTTCGCGCTCTACAACGAGTTCTTCGCGAAGCACATCGATCGCATCGTGTTGCCCCGCCAAACCGAAGGGCTCGATACCGCCTGGCTGTGTTACCCGATCATCGTTCGCCCCGATGCCGGCTTCACCCGCAGCGATGTGCAGCTCTTCCTCGAAGAGCGTGAGGTCGACACTCGCACCGTGTGGACGGGTAACGCCGTGCGCCAGCCGATGATGAAGAACGTGACCTTCCGCGCGCCGGGCGACGGCATGCCCCACGCCGACCTCGTGATGACCGGCGGCATGATCTTGCCGATGAGCCACGCGCTCGACGACGACGCGGTCGGCTACGTCTGCGAACAAATGGCCGACTTCCTCGCCGCGCACTGATGGAACGCATCTTCTATTCGAGCAGCGTTCACGACGAACGCGAGATCGAAGCTGTCGTCGAGGTACTCCGGTCCGGGCCACAAGGGTTGTGGCCGGGCCGTCGCGTCACTGCGATGGAGCGTCAAGTAGCGGCGCTCTTCGGCAAGTCGCGCGGCGTGATGTGCAACTCGGGATCGTCGGCGTTGTATCTCGCGCTCGAGTTGCTCGATCTGCCGCGGGGTGCGGAGGTCGTCACCTGCGCGCTCACGTTCTCCACCGACATCGCGCCGATCGTGCGGGGTGGTTGGGTGCCGGCGCTCGTCGACGCCGAACCCGATACCTATTGCGTGAATATCGACCGCATCGAGGAGATGATCACGCCGCTCACCGGTGCCATTCTCATCCCGAACCTCATCGGCAATACCCCCGACTGGGATCGCATCCGAGAGATCGCACAACGTCACGGACTGCCGGTGATCGAAGACTCGTGCGACACGCTCGGTGCACGGCTGCGGGGCACGCCTACCGGCGAGCGTTCCACGCTGAGCGTGACGAGCTTCGCCAATTCACACATCATCACGTGTGCGGGCAACGGCGGCATGGTGATGACCGACGACGATGATCTGCGCGATCGGGCATTGATGTTGCGGCGCTGGGGGCGTCGTTCCGAGTTGCATTTCTACGGTTCGAAGAAGCGCGACCGCGACTTTTGGGAAGACCTCGACGGCATCAACTACGACAACCAGTTCATCTTCGACGAGGTGGCGTGGAACTTCGAGCCATCGGAGATGGGCGCGGCGTTCGGTCTCGAGCAACTGAAGAAGTTGCCGCAGAATCTTGCCCGGCGGCGGCGCAACTTCGATCGCTATACCGAATACTTCGCGCAGCATGTCGATCGCTTCTCGCTTCCGCGCCAACTCGACCAACTCGAGACCGCGTGGTTGGGGTATCCGTTGATGATCGATCCCGCGGCCGGTTTCGGGCGCGGCGATCTGCAGCGGTTCCTCGACAACCACGGCATCGATACCCGCACCATATGGACGGGCAACGTCACGCGGCAGCCGATGCTCAAGGGCGTCGAGGTGCGCGTTCCCGCCGACGGCCTACCGATTGCCGACGACGTGATGGCGCGGGGCGTGCTGTTGCCACTGAGCCACGCGCTCGATGACGACACGCTCGACTACGTGACCGGAACCGTTGGCGAGTTCTTATAGTGCGGCTCCGCCGCAACGGATGGGCGGCTTCGCCGCGGTACAACAGGACGAGGTAACGCCATCGCCGCGGTCACTCCACCTTGGGCAGCCAGGCGTCGACCGATGGTTGGTTCGTGGTGTCGCCGTCGCCCGCATAGCGCGCGACCGCGGCGGTGATGGCCGCGGACATTCCGCCGAGCAGCACTTCGGAGTTGGCGCCCGTCCAGGCCTTGCTGGCGAAGCGCGGCGCGGAGCTACCGCGCAGCGCAGGGACTACTTCCTCCGCAAAGAGCGTGAAGCTTCGCTTCTTCGCCTCCCACGACGCGCAATCGTGCGAGAGCAACAGCATGGTGCCGAATCCACCGGTTCGTTCGCTGAGCTGCGCGATGGTCTCGATGGCGTCATCGGGAGTGCCGACGGTCGCGATGCCAAAGCCGGGGAAGCCGCGGGTCGACCACTGCTCGACGGCAAGCGCGGGGTCGCTGCCGTAGGCCAACGGTTTGCCCGTCAAACTTTCGATGTAGCCGACCAGCGAACCGAGGATGCCCGACTCGGCTTCTTTGCGGGCCTGTTCGCGCGTTTCGGCGAGGTGCATGGCGACGAGCACGCGCCACTTCGAACGGTCGGCGCCGCGACCAGCGCGCTCGGCGGCGCGTTCGAGATGGCCCCAATTGACGTCGAGCGCGGAGAACCCGCGAGGGTCGGTGGCGGCGAGCGACAACATGCCGAGCCCGACCTTGTTGCCGGCGAGCAATTCGACGATCACCTCGGCTGCTTCGATCATCATGTCGCGCTGTTGCGCGGGATCGATGCCCAGCATGAACGCGTCGGACGCGAGTTGTCCCGGCCCCATCCCGAGGATCGCCCGACCGCGCGTCAGGTGATCGAGCAGCACCAGTCGGTCGATCAACATCAGCGGGTTGTGATACGGCATCGAGTTGACGCCGGTGCCGAGCCGGATGCGGCTGGTCCGTTCACCCGCCGCGGCGAGAACCATCTCGGGCAGGCGATCGTCTCGTGCCCGGACGAATGGTGTTCGCCGACCCAGGCTTCGTCGTAGCCGAGGCCCTCCAGGAACTCGATGAACTCGACATCGCGCCTGATCTGCAGGGTTGCGTCGAGGCGGGGATCGTGATGCGGGGCGATAAATGCGCCGAATCGTGTGGGTGGTGGGGCGATCGCGGGCGCAGGCATCTGATTTCCTTTACATTCCGTCACGTAATGTTATAGTCGAGCGGTGCCACTGGTCGAGCGCAACCGTAGCGAGCGGGACGACATCGATTCGCGGGACGGGCCGAAGGTGATCCCGCTCGGTCGCCCGCGCGATCCGGCGATCGACGACGCCGTGCTAGCGGCGACGCGCGCAGTGTTGATCGAATTGGGCTACAGCAAGTTGACGTTCGATCTCGTGGCGCGTCGCGCCGGCGTGTCCCGCCCGACGATCTACCGGCGCTGGCCGTCCAAGGCCCACCTCGTGCACGAGTCGATCTACAGCAGATCCGGGTTGTCCTCGCTGCCGGACACCGGCGACTTCGCCGCCGACGTGCGTTCGATGTTGCGGCGATCGTTCGCGTCCTACGCCCGCCCCGAAGTGCGCGCCGCGTTGCCGGGCCTCATCGTCGACCTTCACTCGGATCCAACCCTGCGATCGAGTGTGCTCGACGGGCTCGAGCAACCGGTGCGGGCGCACCTCGCGCACCTCGTCGACGCGGCCGTGAAGCGGGGCGAAGTGCGCGGCGACATCGATGCCGACGCGCTATTCGATGCGTTGTACGGCGCGCTGATTCAGCGCGTGATCGTGCGCGGACTCGTCGATCTCGAATTTGCCGACGCGGTCGCCGATCTCGTCGTGCGCGGCACCCGCACGTCTTCGAAAGGAAACACAGATGGATGATGTGCTCGTACGGGGTGGATCAGTGGTCGACGGCTCCGGGGCGCCGGCGCGACCGGCCGATGTTCGGGTTCGCGATGGGCTCATCGTCGAAGTTGCCCCCGATCTACGGCCCGACGGTGAACTCCTGATAGACGCCTCGGGTGCGTTCGTCATCCCCGGCATCATCGAGACGCACACCCACCTCGACGGCGCGATGTGGTGGAACCCCGACCTCGATCCGCTGCCCGCCTACGGCAACACGACCGCGGTCTTCGGCTACTGCGGCAATTCGATTGCACCGCTCGCGGGAAGCCAACGCGACGATGTCGTGGATCTGTTGTGCTTTCTCGAGGACCTGCCCGTCGAGGCCTTTCGCCGCGAGATCCCGTGGAGTTGGGAGCGGTGGCCCGAATACATGACCGCCATGGCGGGCCGCCCGACATCGCTCAATCTGGTCGGCTTCTTCGGTCACGTCGCGCTGCGCACCTTCGTCATGGGCGGCGCCGCGTGGGAGCGCGTTGCGACCGATGATGAAGTGCGCGCGATGTGTGCGTTGCTCGACGAAGCACTGCGCCACGGTGCCGCGGGCCTTTCGATCAACCATTTCGACAAGGACCGCACGCTTCGTCTCGTCCCCGGCTACTTCGCCGACGACGCCGAATACGCCGCACTCTTCGATGTCGTCGCGCGCTATCCCGGTCGCACCGTGCAGGTGATCACCCGCTTCAACGACCCCGATCACTGGCTGACCGACGTCGAACGCTTCGCACGGCTGTGCCACCGCGCCGGCGTGCGTGGTCAGTGGCCCGGAGTGCCGACCGATGTGCTCGAGAGCGACAAGCGCGAAGCCGCGTGGAGCCTGCACCACCGCTTGCGTGCCGAAGGTGTCGACTTCTGGCCCAATGTCGTCTTCAAGCCGCTCGAACCGTTCTTCGGCTTCGAACGGTCGATCGTGTTCCAGCGCGTGCCCGCGTGGAACGACATGGTCAATGGTGCGCACGACATGAAGCTGACGCTGCTGTCCGACCCGACGTGGCGCGCCCGGGCGCGGTACGAATGGGACAACCGGCCGCACGTCGCGACGTCACGGGTCGACCGGCCACATTCGCTCATCTTCGCGATCTCTGAGAACGGCGCGGGTCCGCTCGGCATCTCACTCGCCGACTATGCCGCACAGACGCATTTGCACGTATCCGATGCGCTGGCTGATTGGCTGGTGCGCAACGGCATCGAGTCGTCGCTCGTCGGCACCCCCGACGAATTGAACGAGGTCGATGTGGTCGCATTGCTGCGCGATCCACAGACGCTGACGAACATCAACGACAGCGGCGCGCACCTACAGTTGTTCTGCGGTGCCGGACAGAACGTGCACCTGTTCACTCACTACGTGCGAGACACCGGTCAGTTGTCGATCGAAGAGGCCGTGCATTCCCTGACCGGCCGATCGGCTTCGTTCCTGGGACTGACCGATCGCGGGCTGGTCGCGCCGGGCAGGATCGGTGACCTCGCGGTCTTCGCGCTCGACGAGATCGAGTTACGCCAAGAGACGCGGGTGCACGACGTGCCCTTCGGTTCGTGGCGCTTCACCCGGCCCCCGGCCGGCTTCCGCGCGACCATCGTGCGGGGTACCCCGACGTGGCTCGACGGCGTGGGTACCGGCGCCCGCCCGGGCACGGTTGGTTCGCCCTTCACGTAGTGCCGGGCCCCTCGCGCTGCGACGCAGCGGCTATTCTGGCAGCAAGGGGAGGTCACCATGGCTGACGAGCGGGTATTCGGAGGCATCGCTTCGAAGGTGCTCATGGAAAACGATCGCGTGCGCATCTGGGAGATGCGCCTTGCGCCGGGCGAAGAGTCTGATCTGCACCGCCACGATCTCGACTACATCATGATTCAGGTCTCCGGCGACAAGATGGCCGCCCGCTTCGAACCCGATTCGGGCGGCGAGTGGGTCGGCCTCGACTATGTCGAGGGCGAGATCCAGCCGGGCAATGTGCTCTACGCCCAACGCGGGGGCATCGAGACGGCAGTCAATGTCGGCAAGCAGGAGTTCTACGAGATCGTCGTGGAGTTGAAGGACTGACTGCGCTGAAGAAGCCCGCCGACGAGCGGTGGGCTGCCCTCGGCATCGTTCTGATCGGCACGCTGATCGTCAGTCTCGACTCGACGATCGTCGGCATCGCGCTTCCGCAAATCGGTGAGTCGCTGCACGCCGGCAGCAACATCCAATGGGTCGTCACCGCCAACCTGCTCGCGCTTGCGGTCACGATGCCGGCCGCCGGATGGGTCGCCAATCGTCTCGGCGCCAAACAGGTGTTTCTCGTGTCGCTGGCCGCGTTCAGCGTGGCCTCGCTGTGCGCCGCACTCGCACCGAACCTGGGATTTCTGATCGCGGCGCGCGCCGGACAGGGCATGTGTGCGGGCATCTTCAACCCCGTGAGCATGACGATCGTGCTCGACCTGTTCGCACCCGACGAGCGCGGTCGGGCGATGGGCGTTTGGGGGCTCGTCTCGATGAGCGCCCCCGCGGTCGGTCCGACCTTCGGTGGCTATCTCGTGACCGCAGTGAGTTGGCATTGGCTATTCCTCCCCAACGTTCCCATCGGCATCATCGGCGCCATCGCGGGCCGTCGACTGTTGGTGGACACGGCGCGCCGCGCGCAGGGCAAACTCGACATCGTGGGGTTGGCGCTCGGCGGGTCGGGGCTGGCGCTGTTCATCTTCGGCCTCGCGCAGAGTCGCAATTGGGGTTGGGGTGATCCGGCAACGATCGGTTGCCTGTTGGGTGGCCTTGCGCTGCTGGTGACGTTCACCTTCCACGCGCTGCGCGCGGCCGAACCGTTGCTCGAGCTGCGTCTGATCCGGACGCCGGTGTACCTGTCGTCGCTCGTCGTCATCGGGTTGGTGACGTTGCCTCAGTACACGCGAGCGGTGTTCACGCCGCTGCAACTCGAGCGGCTCCGCGGCTATAGCGCGTTGAAGGTCGGCGTGATCCTCACACCATCGGCAGTGATGACCGCGCTCAGCATGTCGGTAGGAGGGCGCCTCGTCGATCGCAGGGGGGCGCGAGTCCCTGCGGTCACCGGCTGTCTGCTGATGATGGTCGGCGCGGCCGGCAACGCGTTCAATACGCCGAATACGTCGGTCGTGTGGATTGCGACCGCACTGGCGATCCAGGGCATGGGAGTCGGCTTGGTGATGATCCCCCTGACCGTTGTCGGCCTGAACGCCATCGCCGATCATTCGATGGCGCACGCCACGACGATTCGCTCGCTCACCAATCAGGTTTCGGCGGCGCTCTCTGTAGCCGGGTTGTTCGCACTGGTCAATGCTCGCCTCGCGTCGGCCAAATCGATCGACGCCGAGCAATCCGCGTACAACAGCACGTTCCTCGTCGCGATGGTGGTGCTCGCCCTCGCCGCGATCATCTCCTGGCGCATTCCTTCCGCGGCTAGCCGTCCCCGCGCCGGCTGACGACGGCCCCTTTCCCTGACGATCGTTACTATGCGGCCAAAGGGGGACGCCATGGGACGCTTCAACGGACGCAATGTCGTGGTGACCGGTGCGAGCCGAGGGATCGGTGCGTCGATCGCCGAGCGATTCGCCGCAGAGGGGGCCAACGTCGTCATCACGGCCCGAACGCTCGATCAGCACGACCATCTCGCCGGCAGCCTTCGCGAAACCGCGCAACGCTGTGCCCGGCACGGCTCGACGGTCGTTCCGCTGGTCGCCGATCTCGCGAGCGGTGACGACCGCACTCGTGTCGTTCCCGAGAGCGAAGCTGCGCTCGGCGGGCCGATCGACATCCTCGTCAACAACGCGGCCGCCGGCATTCATCAGTTGAGTGCCGTCATGTCGCTGAAGCACCGGCGCATCATGTTCGAGGTCAACTTTCATGCGCCGATCGATCTCGCGCAAGCGGTGATTCCTTCGATGCGTGAGCGCGGCGAAGGATGGATCATCAATCTCTCGTCAGGCGGGGCGCGCCTGACCGACGGTCCGCCGTTCGCGCAGACGGCGATGGGAACGACGAACGCGGCCTACGGTGCGACCAAGGCTGCGCTCAATCGCTATACCAACGCGTTGGCAGTCGAGCTTCACGGCACCGGTATCCGCATCAACACGTTGGAGCCCGACAAGCCGGTTGCAACAGAGGGTGCCATCGCCCACCTCGGCGATCGCATCGCGGCCGACCTCTTCAACCCCGTCGAAGTGATCGTGCAAGCGGCGGTGGTATTGGCCGGGTGCGGGCCCGACCTCACTGGTCGCATCTGCGTCGATCAGCCGTTGCTCGACGAGTTGGGCGTGGCCGTCCAAACGCTCGACGGGTTGCACCTGCTCGCGGGGTGACGTCACCTGCCGGTGCACGCTATCTGGTCTCGCGGTGTTCGAGGACGTTCACGACCACGCCGTTGGGATCACGCACGAAGAACCTGCGCACTCCCCACGGCTCATCGGTCAGCGCGTACACGATGTCATCGCCGCGCCGAACCGCCTGTGCATACACAGCATCGACATCGGTGACTTCGATCGACATGTCGGGCTGTGGCTCCGGTGCCTCGGTCTGGGTCACGGTCACCTGCGCTGTCGAATTCGACGGAGAGGCATAGGTGACCACCCAACCGAGATCCATCGCGACTTCGAGGCCGATCAAGTCGACATAGAAGCTCCGCGTCGCCTCGGGCTGTCGAGTCGTGATGTCAGGAACTACACGGCGCACGGTCATGTTGCAGTCTGCCGCCTGCGATGCCAGCGGAGACAACAAGGAACAAGACGATGCCTGCGACCCGAGCACAGCCGCCGACAAGTCCCCGAGAGGGCAATGGCACCACCGCGAGTAAAAGTGCGCTCACGGCACACGTCGTCGACGTTTTCTCGTGAAGCCAGAGCAGGCCGACAGTGAGCGCGATCGCGGGTACGAGGAAGAGGGCCGCGACCAGCAGGTAAGTGACACGGCTGTTGTCACGATGATCAGCTACCGCATTCGATATCGGCGTGGAGGCGAGAACACCAAGGCAAAGGCCCCAGGTGCTACCTGGTGCGGCTGCGCCGCAACGCGGGGGCTGCGCGCGCGAGTAGTGAAGGACGGTTGAACCGAGTGCGACTATCAATAGCCGCGGTCGAGGTCGACTTCGTTGCGCAGAGGTTCACCCGAGAGCCAACGCGTGATGTTGTCGCGCCACAGCCGATGCAGGTTGATGAACAACGCTGCCGGCGAGCTCGAGCAGTGGAACGACAGATAGAGGTTCGGTGCGTCCCATAGCGGATGGTCGGACGGCAATGGCTCGATGCTCGCCACGTCGAGTGCGGCGCCGCGAAGGTGGCCTCGGCGCAGCGCATCGATCAACGCGTCTTCGTCGAGCAGTGTGCCTCGACCGACGTTGCAGAAGAACGCACCCGGCTTCATGGCGGCGATCGCCGCGGCGTCGATCAACCCGATCGTTTCGGGCGTCTCGGGTACGGCAGAGACGATGGTGTCGCAGCGACCGAGCATCTCGTGCAGCTGATCGGTGGGAAAGAGCTCGGCGACATCGGGCGCGGTTGCGCCCGGGCGAGCCGACCGGCGCGAGGCGAGCACGTTCACGCCGAACGGCGCGAGCCGCGCCGCGACTGCCGCGTTGATTGCGCCCAGGCCGATCAGTCCCACGGTGGCGCCGGCGAGCTCGCTGCCGTAGAGCGGGTCCCAGTTGTGGACTTGTTGCAGGGCGTCGATTTCGCGAAAGCGTTTGCGTTCTTGCAACAGCCGACCGATGACGAACTCGGCGATCGCGACTGCGTTGCTGCCGGCACTCGTCGTGAGCCGGATGCCGGCGTCGGCCAACCCTGCGGATTGCAGCTGTGCCGAGCCGGCGCCGACGCCCTGCACCCATGCCAGCTTGGGCGCGACGGTGCCGACGTCGAAGGGGAGATCGAGCGTGACCACCGCGTCGACCCGCTCGAACATGGCGCGCTGCGCGTGAGTGAGCGCGGGGGCGAGCCCGCGCGCGGCCTCGGCACCCCCGATGCGTCCTCGTTCGGTGCGCAGCTCATGGGGCTCGTCGTACATCTCGACGGTGACGACGAGGCGGGGATCGATCGACTGCACCGTTTCGATCTCTTGGGCGAACGCGTCAGGATCGCCGAACCACACAGTGGGGTACAGGATGCCGAGGTTGATCGGACCATCGGTAGGCACAGGGCGAACTGGCATCAGTGCTCCTTGAGTCGCGAGCGGCCGCGTATCAACGCGTGCCGTACGAAGCGCCGCACTGCGCTTCGCGCTGGCGCGTCGTGGAGTGGACCGGATCGGTATCGAACTTCGGGATGACGTACTTGCCGAACGTCTCGTACGACTCTTGCAACGCGTCCATGTCGTAGTCGCAAACCGTTGACGAGAACGTCAGCTGATCGGCGCCGACATCGATGAACTTCTGAATCGTACGCGAGATCTCGTCCGGATCGCCGACACAACTCGCGGCGGCATTGGACCCGGCCTTGAGCTCCTCGACGGTCGGATCGGGCGGCAGATCGGGCCAAACCGGGAACCCATCCGGGCGCGGGAACGAGTCGAGATATCGAAACACGAGACCGGTGTGATAACTGCTGCGGTTGGCGGCAAACAGTCGCCGCGCCTTGTCGCCATCTTGGAGGCACATCATGTCACCGGTGACCATGATGTTGTTGTTCACGTACCCGCCGACAGGCTCGGCCTTCTCGATGTTCTTCTTGTAGATCTCGATCAACGGTGCCAACGTGTCCGGCGTGCCGAGCGTGAAGCACAAGACGCCGATGCCGAGTCGGGCCGCCTTCTCGAAGGTACCGGGCGAGCCAGCCGCAACCCAGATGGGCGGATGCGGATCGGTGTACGGCTTTGGCAGCACGCGGCGCGTCGGCATCGAGAACGCGGTGCCCTCGTAGGAATACTCGTCCTCGGCCCACATGCGCACGATCTGCGGTAGGGCCTCGTCGTACAGCTCGCGGGTGCGCTCCATCTTGTCGATGCCGAACCCGAAGACTTCCATCGATGACGATCCGCGACCGGTGCCGAACTCGAAGCGGCCCTCGCCCAGGTGATCGAGCATGGCGACGCGCTCGGCGATGCGTGCCGGGTGATTGACCGGGCGCGTGATGTTGAAGATGGCCGAGCCGACGTGGATGCGCTGTGTCTTGGCCAACGCGTAGGCCATGAAGGTCTCGCTGTCGGACAGGTGTGAGTACTCGTCCAAGAAATGGTGCTCGGCGGACCATGAATACTTGAAGCCGGACCGGTCGGCGAGCTGGATGTACTCGAGCTCGTTCTTCAGGGTCTGGTGCTCGCTGCGGACCTTGCCGTCGCGCCAGTGCTTGGGGTGGTACATGTTCGTGAAGATGCCGAACTCCATGAGATCCCTCCGTTGGGCGCGAGTTTCCCGCTCGACCGAGAGCCGTTGGGGCCCTGGCCGCCGGGAACAGTAACCGGGGTACGGCGGCGGCGACTCGCCGACGTGCAGCTATGCCACTGCAAAGAGGTCTGACCTGCCACAATTCCTAACGCTGACTATCTCAGACTTACGTCGGTTTACGCCCTCTTGTGTCACGCGCGACGTCGAATTACCGTTCCAATACAGTGGCCCCGCGCAGCCAACAACTGCCGGGGGCCCGGTCGGAACCTAAAAAGAGGTTCTGACCAGAGTGACGATATTCGAGCTCCTGCCATCCACAATGCGGCAACACGCGCCGGGCTCGCGTTCGAGCGCCCACGCCAGGATTGGCGTGGAACTTAGGGAAATGGTCTGATATGACAGACCCCCGTCGGTGGGCACGAACGGAGAAGTTGATGAAATTGAGATTGCGTGTGTTGGGGAGCCTCATCGCCGTTACCTCGGTCTTCGCGTTGGCATCGCCAGCTAGCGCAGCGCGCCTCGACGGCGCCGATCACGGTGGCCGGCCGCTGACAGCGGCATTGTCAGGAGCCAACGAAGTACCACCAAGACCCGGTACCCAGACCGGCAGCGCCGTCATCACGCTGAACCAGGGGCAGAGCGAAGTCTGTTACGACATCACCGTGTCCAACATCATCGGGACCGTCGTCGCTGCACACATTCACTTCGGTGTGGCGGGTGTGAACGGCCCGGTTGTCGTGCCGCTGCCCCCTCTGTCGGGGTGCGTGTCGGCTGACCAGGGACTGATCCAACAAATCCGGCAGAACCCCGACGCATATTACGTGAACGTCCACACGACCACGTACCCTGGCGGCGCGGTGCGGGGGCAGTTGACCAAATAGCCCAAGTCAAGACTCGTCCGGAATCCCTTGAGTTCTGCGGCCCTCACTGTTTAGGCGGTGGGGGCCGCTACGCGCTCGGCCGTCGATGGCTCTTTCGGCACTGTGACCGTTGACATATACTTGGTTGTAGGTGGTCGCGACCCTGCCGCCGGGTGTGCGTACATAGCTCCTGGAGCCGCTATGACCTTCGAAACCGAAGCGTGGATCGCGCCGCTGGTCATGGCGATTCTCGCTCGCCGTGACGGCGGAGCGTCATTCGCCGGAGTCCTGGATCGGGCGGTGCAGACAGGTGCCGTTAGCAAGGAAGGCGTCGACTGGGTGAACGTCGGCCTGTTGATGCGCGAGCAACTCGGCTGGGACGCATACCCGCCGCTGCCGCTCGCCCTCATGAACTGACTCGTTGTCGCTTACCTTTTCCGTAGCATGTTCGACAGTCGGCGAACTACGCCTTGCCGTTCCTCAGTCACTTCGAACGGCCGGTTCGGCTGATTCGCCATAGCCCACTGACTCGCGTGCGACCCACTATCGAAGTAACGCGACCGAGGGGCCGGCTCGCCTTCGAACCAGACCCGATATCGGACGTTCTGCTTCTCGCCCCCCGCCATCGCGCCGAAGGTTAATGTTCAAATCGTGATATTTCAGCGTCCAGGGCTGACGATCACGCCTAATGGGCATCAACCAGTTGATCCGATGTTTCGGGGAGGCTGGTTCCGAGCCGCTGGCCGGTGAGCACTTCCGTCGCCTGGAACTTGATTCCTGGGGTTAGATCGTGCCCCGGCTAGTGGATGGGAATGCCTGTAGCGCTGTTGGGGTGTCGTGCCTAAACTACTTGCCCCGGAAATAGTGGGTGTTGAGGTCGCTGGTGGTCGGTGTGGGCGGGTGTGCTCCGTTCACGTTGGTGGCAGCGGTCGTGTCGGTGTTCGCCTGTGGCGTGTCGGGCGCGCTTGTCGAT
>JBDSMH010000133.1:0-30804 GCA_039915945.1 Acidimicrobiales bacterium
ACGAGTCGCCCGAGCGCATCGCACTCATCTCTGACACCGAAGGCGCCCGCAGCTACGGCGTAGTTGTTACCGGCGCCGAACGGTTCGGCTATGCCGCGCAACACCGGCTCGGTCTCGAGGTCGGCGACCGGTTGTGTATCTGGTTGTCGAACCGGTTCGACTGGTTCGACGCGTACATCGGTGCGAGCGCCGTCGGTGTCGCGACCGTGCAGGCCAACCCGGCGTGGTCCGACAAAGAGATGGAGTTCGTATTGCGCCACTCGCGCTCGCGCGCGCTCGTCTGCGAGCCGACGCACATCGAGCGGGCAATCCGGCTCGCTGCGCTACTCCCCGATCTCGCTCATGTACTCGTCGTGGGCGACGATGCCGTGCCGGACGGTATGCACTCCTTCGGTGCGCTGCTCGCCGCTGCGCCCGCCGATGCCCGAGGTCGACTGCGCGCGACACCCGAACTGTTCGTTGCCGGCCTGATGTACACGTCGGGCACAACAACGGGGCGGCCCAAGGCCGTCGCGCACAACAGCGACGTGCAAGGCCGCCAAGTCGACTACGTCGAGATGTTCGGCGTCGACGCCACCGACCGCATCATGTTCGTCACGCCGCTGTTCCACGCGAATGCGATGGGGGCATGGCAGTGCGCATTGGGCTATGGCGCGAGCGCGGTCTTTCAACGCAAGTTCTCCGCCACGAATTTCTGGTCGGTCGTCGACCACTACCGGCCGTCGGTGTTGTTCACGCTGGCTCCCATCGTGAACATCCTCATGGGACGAGCGGCCACACCGATGGAGCGCACCAACCGGTTCCGCGTGATGATCGTGTTGGGATCAGGGCCCAACGCTCCCGCGATCGAACAGCGCTTCGGCGCACCGATCATCGACTGGTACGGCATGACCGAGGCCGGCAGCGGCACGTATACCCGCCTGGGCGACGAACGCCGGCCGGGCTCCGCAGGTCGCCGGTTTCCCGGTTCGACGATGCGCGTGCTGCGCGAGGACGGGTCCGAAGCGGGCCCCGACGAAGTGGGCGAAGTCGGCTTCCGGCTCGAGGACATCCACTTCGGTGGCTACATCGACGACGACGAAGCCAACGAGGCCGCGGTGCGCGACGGATGGTTCATGACGGGCGACCTCGGCTACTTCGACGCGGACGGCTACTTCTTTTTCGTCGACCGCAAGAAGGACATCGTGCGCCGCGGCGGCGTCAACATCTCGAGCATCGAGGTCGAGACCGTGTTGCGGGCGCACGAGTTGGTCGCCGACGTGGCCATCGTCGCGGTGCCCGATGCCATGCTGGGTGAACGCATCGTGGCGTTCGTCGTCTGTGCCGGCGGCGAGGAGCCCACGCTCGAGATGCTGCGCAGCTTCGCCGAGGTCGATCTCGCGCACTACAAGCGGCCCGATGCGTTGGTGATCGTCGAGGACCTGCCCCGCACCGCCAGTGGCAAAGTCGAGAAGTTCCGTTTACGTTCCCTCTTGTAGGGCTGGGGCCCGAGCGGCCCTTTGAGCGGGGAGGAAATACATGTACCGCACCATCTCGGCCGACGGGCACGTCATCGAGCCGCCCGACCTGTGGCAAAAGCATCTGCCGTCGCGGTTCCATTCACGCATGCCGCGGCTCGTCAAGGATCCGCTCGGCGGCGACGCGTGGGAGCTCGTACGCGGTGCGCCGGCGATGCCCATCGGTCTCGTGACCAATGCGGGCGAATGGGGCAAGCGCTACGAAGACAACGCATGGTACGGCTGGACCTACGACAACATCCGCGCCGGCGCGTTCGACGGCAAAGAACGACTGATCGAGCAGGACATCGATGGCGTCGACGCGGAGGTCATCTACCCGTCGCAACGCACCATGGGCACGTTCATGGCGCAAGAGGACGACGACTACCACCTCGCCGGGCTCGAGGCCTACAACACCTGGCTGGCTACCGAGTTCAACGCCGTCGACCCCGCGCGCCTACTGGGGTTGGCGCAGATGCCCGCCACCGATGCTGCGACCGCGGTCAAGTGGTTGCGCGACGCCAAGACGGCGGGCTTTCGCGGTGTGATCCTCTCGGCGTATCCCTCCGGCGGCGCGGAGCTCAGCGCCGACGACGATCCGTTCTGGGAGGCCGCCGAACAAGAACAGATGCCGGTGCACATCCACTCCGGCCTTTCGCACGCCGGCAAACGCAAGGCCGGCGCGGGCAGCGCGCTGCAGAGCGCCCAGACGTCGTTCGGGGTGTTGCCCGGGTTGCAGCAGATGGGTGGCGCGGTCGCGGGCGCGTCGGAGTGGCTGTCCCGGTTCATCTACAGCGGCATGTTCGACCGCTTCCCCGGTCTGCAGATGGCAGCGGTCGAGTGCGGTGCCGGGTGGGTCCCCCACTTCCTCGAGCACATGGACGACCACTGGTGGCGCAACCGCGTGTGGACGAAGTCGACGCTGCGCACGCTGCCCAGCGAATACTTCCGCCGCAACTGGAAGGTGACGTTCATCCGCGAGCCGTTCGCCGTGCAATCGCGCCATTGGATCGGCGTCAAGAACCTCATGTGGTCGACCGACTACCCCCATCATCGTCACGACTGGCCCTACTCTCGGCGCGTGATCGAAGAGTCGTTCATCGGCGTGCCCGAAGACGAGAAGCACGCGATGGTGTGTGGCAACGCAATGGATTTCTACGGACTGGGATGAGCATGCCGGTATTCGAAGGTTCGGTATTGCAGGGAAAGGTCGCCATCGTCACGGGCTCGGCGAGCGGCATCGGGAAGGCGTCGGCGCAGGCGTTCGCCGCGGCGGGTGCGCAAGTGGTGGTGGCCGACATCGACGGCGCGGGCGGCGAAGAGACCGCGCGATTGATTCGTGACGCCGGTGGTGATGCACTGTCGGTGACGGTCGACGTCACCGACGAGGATTCGGTCGCGGCGATGGTCGCGACCACGCTGAGCCACTACGGCCGCCTCGATGCCGCCCACAACAACGCGGGTATCTCGCCGGTCAGCGGCAACACGGTCGACTGCCGGCGCTCTACTTGGGACGCCATCATCGCGGTCAATCTGACCGGCGTCTGGCAGTGCATGAAGTTCGAGATTCCGGCCATGTTGCAAACGGGCGGCGGTGCGATCGTCAACACCTCGTCGGGCGTCGGCCTCATCGCGATGGCCGCGATGCCGCCCTATGTCGCGAGCAAGCACGGTGTCATCGGCATTACCAAAGTGGCCGCGCTCGACTACGCGACCCAAGGCATCCGCGTCAATGCCATCTGCCCGGGCACGGTGCTCACGCCCCTCGTTGCCGAAAAGGCGGAGCAGGGTTTCTACAACATCGAGGCGATGGCGGCGATGGCACCGATGAAGCGCCTCGGTTCGACCGCCGAGATCGCGGCGGCCGCGGTCTGGCTCTGTTCGGACGCCTCCTCCTTCGTCACCGGCGTCGCCCTCCCCGTCGATGGCGGCACCGTCGTCGGCCGCTAACGGGTCAGGCTGGGCGGAAGCGTGGGAGGACGATCTCGCCCTCGTCTTGGAAGGTGACGGTGACGCGCATGCCCACGTGCAATTCGTCGAGGGGGCAGTCGACGATGTTGGTCTCCATGCGCGGGCCCTCGTCGAGGTCGACCATCGCGACGACGTAGGGCACGCGATCGCGAAACGCCGGCAGGTCATTGGAGTGCACGACGGAGTACGTGTAGAGCGTGCCCGTGCCCGCCGCGTCGAACCAATCGACATTGGTGCTCCAACATTTCGGGCAGAACGGACGCGGGTAGTAATGGTTGGCGCCGCAATCGGCGCAGTGTTTGATGCGCAACACGCCGCGGCGCGCCCCATCCCAGAATTCTTGGGTCGACGCGTCGATCTGCGGTGCTTTGATCGGTGGACGGTCGCTCATCGCGTCAGTCCCTTCCCAAGATGACGGTGCCGGTGGACGACAGATGACCGCCCGTGCCGTTGACACACGCCAGTTGCGCGCCCGGTACTTGGCGGTCGCCGCATTCGTTGCGTAACTGCTTGGCCGCCTCGACCAACAAGAACATGCCCCGCTGTCCCGGATGGCAGGCGGACAATCCTCCCCCGTCGGGATTCGTCGGCAATTCGCCGCCGACGCGCAGCTTGCCGTCTTCGACGAACGCGCCACCCTCGCCGGGCTTGCAGAACCCGAGGCCTTCGAGCGTCAACAGCACCGTCGAGGTGAACGAGTCGTAGATACAGCACAGGTCGATGTCGCTCGGCTTCACGCCGGCTCGACCGAACGCCTGCTTGCCACTCTCCACGCACGACGTCTGTGTGAAGTCGGGCCACTGCGACATGTTCACGTGTGAGATGGCCTCGCCGGTGCCGAGAATCCAGACCGGCTCGGACTTGCAGTCGCGGGCTCGATCTTCGGATGCCAGCACCACCGCGCCGCCGCCGTCACTGCGAATGCAGCAGTGCAGTTTGGTCAACGGGTCCGCGATCATGCGCGACGACTGCACGTCATCGATGGTGATCGGATCGCGGTAGTAGGCGTCGGGATTGAGGCCGGCGTTGTAGCGCGCGGAGACCGCGATCTCGGCGAGTTGTTCGATGGTGGTGCCGTACTGCGCCATATGTCGTCGCGCGGCCATCGCATAACGGCTGATGAGTGTGATGCCCCAGGGCGAATCGAACTGGCTGGGTCCACTCGTCGACATCACGAGATCGGACGTGCGGCGTCCCTGCTTGAGGTCGGAGCGCGTCGTCGACCCGTAGGAGAGGACCACCACGTCGACGAACCCCGCGCTGATCGCCGCTGTCGCGTGCTGGAGCATGAATTGCCACACCGACCCGCCGACCATCGAGCCTTCGACCCACGAGGGGCGAATGCCGAGGTACTCGCAGATCTCCACCGGCGCGAGTTGCCCGAGCCCGCCGGACATGAAGCCGCCGACGTCGTCCTTCGTCAGACCGGCGTCGGCCAGCGCGCGTGTCGTGCCCTGGTACACGAGTTCGAACGCCGTCTTGTCGTCGACCCTGCCGATATCGGACAGCGCGGCCCCGACGATGGCGACTCTTCGTTCCAATGGTCACCTTGCTTCCCGCTCAGAGGGCCGCTCGGGCACGAGGCCTGTGCGAATGCCGCGCCACACTACGGAGTCGAATACGGTGGGGTGAAGTTGCGCACCACACGGGAGACATTCATGGCGCAGCCCCGCGCTGACCTCGAATCATTCTTTCATCCGAACGGCACTGCGATCATCGGCCGCATCGACGGTGCCGACACCGTCACCGCCGCTGATCTGCACAACCGCTATGACCGCTTCGGTTCGCGGTGGTATCTGGTCAACCCCCGCGGGGGCACCGTCGCCGGCGACATCCCGGTGTACAAATCGGTGGCCGACATTCCCGACGATGTCGAGTTGGCCGTCGTCAATGTCGCTCCACCCATCGTACCCGGTGTGATCGACGAGATCGGCGCCAAAGGAATCAAGTACGCACTGGTGTTCACGTCGGGCTTCAGCGAGGTCGGAGTCGAAGGCGCGGCCATCGAGCGCGATCTCGGTGAACGAGCAAAGCGTTGGGGCATCCGGGTCTTCGGCCCGAACACCAACACCAACGCATTCGAACCGATGCCCCACGCCACAGGCCGCGACGGCAAAATCGGGTTGTTGACGCAGAGCGGTCACAACGGTCGACCCTTGGTGCAGGGTTCCGAATTCGGTGTCGCCTTCTCGCGTTGGGTGCCCACCGGCAACGAGGTCGATCTCGAGCTCGGCGATTTCCTCGAGTACTTCGCGTACGACGAAGGCACGCAGGTCATCGGCGCCTACGTCGAGGGTTTCAAGTCGGCGCATCAACTCCGCAAAGCGCTGCAGGCCGCCAACGACAACGGCAAGCCCGTCGTGATGTTGAAGATCGGCGAGACCGAAGCCGGCTCACGCATGGCGAGCTCGCACACCGGTCACCTCACCGGCTCCGACGCCGTGGTCAATGGGTTGTTCGCGCAGCACGGTGTCACTCGCGTCGGTGATCTCGACGAGTTGCTCGATACGGCAGCACTCTTTTCCAAGTTCCCCGCCGATGCCGGGCCGAACGTCTGCATGTATTCGATCTCCGGCGGCTCGGGCACCTTGATGATGGAGCAAGCCGAAAAGCACGGCATCTCGTTGCCCGAGCTGACCCCCGAGACACAAAAGGCGCTGCACCAGATCATCCCCACGTACCTGACGGTGTCCAACCCTGTCGACAACGGCGGCACCTTGGTCCTGTCGATCCCCCAAGAAACTCGCCTCGAGATTCTCAACCTCATCGCGGCCGACCCCAACGTCGACGTGCTCGTGGTCGGGCTCACCGCGCCGCTCGGGCCGATGACCACTGCGCTGGCGAACGACGTGTTGAAGTGGTCGCCCACCGCGCCGATCCCTACGATCGTCACGTGGAACTCCTACAAGATCGAAGAGCCCGCGTTCAGCGATGTCATCGCGTCGGGCGTCCCCACGTTCCGCTCGTTCCGCAACTGCTTCAGCGCGTTGCGGGCGTTCTACGACTATCAAGCGCGCCGGCCGACACTGCGCAACCGGCCCACGTTGGTTGCGCCCGTCAGTAACGCGGTCCGTGCCGCGCTTGCCGCGGGAGGCACCCTCGACGCGGATCGCGCTCGCACCGTCTTGACTGCGTTCGGCGTGCCCCTCGCCGGTGAGGTGGTCGTCGATACGGCCGACGCGGCGGTATCCGCCGCCGATCTCTTCGGCTATCCGGTCGTCATGAAGATCGCCTCGGCCGACTTTCCCCACAAGAGCGACGTCGGGCTCGTCAAGGTCGGCGTCATCGACGCTGACACGGTGCGGTCGACGTTCACGGAGTTCGTCGACCGGGCCGCGGAAGTCGACCCTGCGGCGCGCATCGACGGTGTGCTCGTCCAGCAGATGGCCAGCGACGGTGTCGAAATGATCGTCGGCATCACCCGTGACAGCCAGCTCGGCGCGGCCGTGATGGTCGGTACGGGCGGCATCTTCGCCGAAGTGTTACGCGACGTCGCCGTGCGTCCACTACCACTCGATGCCGGCGACGCGCACGAGATGATCACCTCGTTGCGGGGCTATGCGTTGCTGAAAGGTGCCCGCGGGCGTCCTCCCGCCGACGTCGACGCGTTGGTCGACGTGATCATGTCGGTGGCCCGCCTTGCCACTGCGTGCGGTGATCGCATCGCCGAGCTCGATCTCAACCCGGTCATCGTCAATGCGGCGGGTGCGGTCGCGGTCGACTCGCTCGTCATCGCCGGCTGAGCGTTCGTCTCGGGTAGCTCGGAGTCGACCTACTATCGGCCCTGTGTCACTACCGTCTGCCGCCGACGTGCTCAAGATCCAGTTGCGGCACGCGTGGCTCGATGCGCGTGGGCTGCTCGACGACATGACGCAGGACGAGTATCACTGGGAACCGGTGTCACCGTGTTGGTCGGTTCGCAGGCGCGGCTCGTCCGTTCGGGGCTGGGGTTCCGGCGAGTTCGTCTGTGAAGACGCGTGGCCGCCGCCCGACCCCTTCCGACTACGACAATCGCGTGGCGTGTCATTCATCTCGCCGCCTGGACGGATATCTACCGGCAGTTTGCGTTCGGCGACACGCGGCCAAACCTCAACGACGTCGACGTGCCGGGTGACGTCAGCGCTGGGCTTGCGTGGCTGTACCGCGCGCAGGATGATTTCATCGCGGCCGTCGACGGGCTGAGCGCCGAGTCGGCGTTCGAGCCGCGGCCCGCACACTGGGGCCAATCGGTGCCGGTTGTGCGCCTCGTCGCGTTGATGTTGACCGGCCAGCGGCCGCCATCACCCATTCCCGGCCCGCGTTGGTGGGCTGGCCCGCGGATGACGGACGCTTGACCCCCGCGCTGACAACCGCGCGATGAGCGCTTGCGCGAAGAGCAATAAGCGAAGAGCAAGAGTTCAGGTGTCGCGGCCGGCGCGTAGCAGCGTGCCCGATCGGGCGTCGGTGGTGGCGCCGTGGTCGACGAGCACGTCGCCGTTGACGAGTACGTAGTCGATTCCCAGGGCCTGCGACGTCAAGCGATCGGCACCGCCGGGAAGGTCGGCCACGGTGACGATGCGGTCCGCATCGACGGTCGCGGCGTCGAACACGACCAGGTCGGCAAAGTGGCCGACCGCGATGGTGCCTCGATCACGCAAGCCGAAGTAGCGGGCGGGCACTTCGGTCAACAGGTGCACCGCTTCTTCCAGTGCAATGGCCTCGGCCTCGCGCACGTACGACGCGAGGAACTTGGTTGGATAGCGCGCGCCGCACATGCGATCGAGATGCGCGCCGGCGTCCGACCCACCGATAAGCACCCGTGGGTCACGCAGTGTGTCGACGCGCTGGCGCGCCGATGCGGGGGCCATGCGTCCGGTGGTCCAAAAGATGGTGCGTAGTCCGTCGGCGACGGCCAGATCGCAGACGACATCCCACGCGTCTTGGCGGCGTTCAGCGGCGACATCTCGCACCAACCGTCCCGCAAGACCGGCGTTGCCCGGTGCGAATGTCTCGCCGATCTCGAGGTTGGCCCAGCTGGCCAGACCGCGCAACGCGCCGGCGCCGGGGCCTGTCGCGATGGCGTCGAGCTCGCGTCGCTCGTCGGCATCGGCGAAGAACCTCGTGCGCTGCTCGATGGGCAGCGGGAAGATGTCTTTCCATTTTGGCAACGAATACAAAGCGAAGTAGTCGTGAAAACAGACGCGCGACGGGCCGACAATGGGCATGGCGAGTGCCACGATGCGCGCGCCGCGCGCGTTGGCGCGATCAGATGCCGAGAGTTGGTGTTCGTGTAGCTGGGGGCGCGCCGGATCGATGCTGAGCACGTTCCAATTGAGCGGACGGTCGGCCCGTGATGACAGTTCGATCATGAGCTCGATCTCGTCGTCGGTGAAGCCATTGATGCAGCCGGTGGTGATGAACTCGAGCGTCGTGCCGCGATAGCCGCGGAGGGCATCGGTCAACGCGAAGAGCTCGGCGTCGGAGGACAGTCTCGACGGTACGGGATCGTTTTCGCCGTCGTTGTGGGTGGTCGACAACGACGTAGACAGGCCCAACGCTCCCGCCCGCAAGGCGGCGTGGAACTCGGCGACGATCGCGCTGACCTCTTCGGCCGTCGCGTTGCGCTGCGTGGCGGCCGGGCCCATCACCGCTCGGCGGATCGCGGAGTGGCCCACGAGGAAACCCGCGTTGACGCCGATGGCGCCTTCGAATCGGTCGAGGTACTCGGCGAAGCTGCGCCAATCCCAGGCGAGCCCCTGCTCGAGCGCGGCGAGTGGCATCCCCTCGACGCGGGCCATCATGCGCTGGAGGTACGTGGTGTTGTCGCGGGTCTCGTCGACAGAGGCGGCCGCCGTCGCGACCGGAGCGAGGGTGAACCCGCAGTTGCCGCCGATGACGGTGGTGACACCGTGCAACGACGACGGCGTCGCCGCCGGATCCCACATGAGCTGCGCGTCATAGTGGGTGTGCGGATCGATGAAGCCCGGCGCAACTACCCGACCCGCGACATCGAGACGCCGGCGTGTGGGCTCGGTGATGGTGCCGACCTCGACCACGCGGCCATCGCGCAGCCCGACGTCGGCGACGACGGCCGGTGCGCCGGTGCCGTCGATGAGGGTTCCCCCGGCGAGCACCAGATCGAGCATGAGGCGATGGTAGCGGGCTAACTTCGGCCGTGTGGACAGTGAACTCGCGGCCAAGGTCGATCGTCTCCTCAGCTACGAGGCGATTCACCAACTCGCGTATCGCTACGCGCTCGCGACCGACTCGCGCAACATCGACAGTCTGGTGGCGTTGTTCGTCGACGATGTGCGCGTCGGACGCGATACCTACGGACGCGATGCGCTGCGGGCCGACTTCGAACGATCGCTGTCGATGATCGGCGTGTCGATCCTGCAAGTCACCAACCACATCATCGACTTCGACGACGACGATCACGCGCGCGGTGTCGTGTACTGCTACGCGCAGACCGAACAAGACGGCGAGTGGATCGTTCAGCAGATCCAGTATCGCGACACGTACGAACGTCGAGACGGCGCGTGGTTCTTCGTGCGCCGCATCCACTGGCTGTGGTACGGCGCCGACGTGTTGACGCGCCCGCTCGGCTTGACGCCCGCCGACTATCGACGAGGCAAATGGGGCAAGGGCGAGTTGCCCGAAGCCTTCGATACATGGGCAGGGTTCTGGCAACGGGCGGGGCGTCCCGCGCCAACGCTCTGACCGACACCGATTCGCCGACGACCGAGGAGCAGCCGTGGCCGAACAGTTCGAGATCAACGACTCGATGCGAGCCGCAGTCGGAGTCGAAAGCGATGGGTGGCCAGTCGAATTCACGAGTACCGGTATTCGCGCGTTTGCCCGCGGCGTGGGCATCACCGACACCGTCTACTACGACGTTGCTGCCGCCCAGGCGGCGGGCTATGCCAACTTGCCCGCTCCCCCGACGTACGCGGGCGTGCCGATATTCATCCCCGGCGTGAGCGACCCGACCTACGGATTGCCGAGGCAGAGCAACACTCCACGGCTCAACCACGGGTTGACAAACATCCTCGACGGCGGCACCGAGTTTCTCTACGACAAGGTGCCGGTTGCAGGGCAGACGTTGACCACGCGCTCGCGGATCGTCGACGTCGAGGTGAAGGAGTCGAAGTCGTTGGGCAAGATGCTCGTCGTGACGTCCGAAGCGACCTACGCCGACGAAGTCACCAACGAGTGCTACTTCCGCACCCGCGCCCAGATGATCGCGTACTGACGATGCCGAACTTCGCGCAGGTGAATGTCGGTGACGAACTCCCACCGGTGGCCAAGACGCCCGGCCGCCGAGAATTGGTTCAGTACGCCGCTGGTTCCGGTGACTTCAATCCGTTGCACTATGACACCGAGTTCCCGCAGGCGAAGGCCCTCGGCGACAACATCGTGCACGGCCGGATGAAGTTCGCCGTGCTCGGTGAATTGGTGTCCAACTGGTTGGCCCACACTGGTCGCATCAAGACGATCGCCTGCTCCTACCGCGGCATGGACCTGCAGGGCAAGACCCTGACCGCCAAGGGCGTGGTCGTGGCGAAGCGTGAGCAAGACGGCCAGAAGCTGGTCGATCTCGAGATCTACGTGGAGAACGCGAGCGGTACCCGCACCACGCCGGGCACCGCCACCGTGATCCTCGATCACTGACCTCTGTCGCGCGTCACACCTGTGGGTGGAACAGCGAACGCCTCAGGACGGTTATAACTGTTCGCGTCCGCACACCGCGGCGTTCCTGAATGAATCGAGCGAGGCAGGTTGGAGCAGCGACACGGGTTGGAGCAGATCCAAGGCGCAGAGCTCTCGTGGGGCCGACGGCTCCTGATGTGCCCGCCGGATGAATTCGGCATCGAGTACTCGATCAATCCGTGGATGAATGTCGATCACGGCGTCGATGTCGTGCGGGCTCACCGCCAATGGCAGACGTTGCGCGACACGCTGATCGCCGCCGGTGCGACGGTCGAAGTGCTCCCCGCTCAGCCCGGTGTGCCCGACCTCGTGTTCACCGCCAACGCCGGCCTCGTCGACGGAGATCGCTTCGCGGTGGCCACGTTCCGCCACGAACAGCGTCAGCCCGAACGGATCGCTACCGCGCAGTGGTTTGGCGACCATGGCTTCGACGTGGAGGCGCTGCCCGCTCCGCTGGTGCAAGAAGGTGCGGGCGACGCACTGCCGTTTCGCGACCGACTCGTTGCCGGTTACGCACAACGTTCGGGACGCACCGCCTATGACTATCTCGCGCGCGTCAACGACCTTGCGATACAGCCCGTGCGTCTGGTCGATCCGCGCCTCTATCACCTCGACATCGTGTTCTGTCCCCTCGACGATCGCAGCGCACTGGTGGTGCCGAGCGGCATGGCGAGCGACGACGCCCGCGCTCTCATTGCGGCGATTCCCGACCCGATCATCGTGGAGCACAGTGATGCGCTGCACTTCGTGGCGAACTCCGTGGTGGTGGGCCGCGCCGTCGTCATGCCGCATGTACCTCGAGAGATCGGGCACGCGCTCGAAGCGCGCGGCTTCTCTGTCGTCGAATGCCCGATGAGCGAGTTCCAAAAAGCCGGCGGAGCGTGCCGCTGCCTGACGCTGGCGCTCGACGTCGATCTGCCCCGCCGGTCGCGCGTCGCTATGCGTCGCGCGAGCGGGCGAATCGCTTGATGGCGGCGAGCGCGTTCGCCGCTTCGCCGAACGTGCGGTAGGCCGGCAGGCCCACCTCGTGCGCGGTAGCGAATACGGCGTCGCGGTCCGCGCACGGCGCGACATCGGTATTGCGCAAGACGATCACGAGCCGGGCGCTCGGCGACGCGTTGGCGGCGGTATCACGCAGCAGTTGCAGCAACGGTTCGATGCCGCCGGTGCCGTAGCTGTAGTACGCCTGCACGTTCACGTGTAGGAGTACATCGGGGAAGTGATCGCGATCGAGAATCGGATCGAGCACGCGCGTGTACGCGTCGGTCGGTGCCGCCGGCCCGACTCCGATTTCGATCGGGTTGACCACCGACGTGCCGACGCCGTAGCCAAGCGAGCGCATATGCGTGATGAGGTCGTCCTTCAGCCGCCGAACCCGTAGCCCGGCGGCATCGCAGGCGTCGGTCGCCAGCACCGACGCGCCGCCTCCGACGCCGACGATGAGCGTGTCCGGGTCGCCGCCGGCGGGGTGCTGGGCATAGCGCTGGAAGCACAACAAGATCGCGAGAAAGCGTTCGAGATCGTCGACGACGGTCACGCCGGTATCGCGCGAGATGGCGTCCCACACACGACGATCGCCCGCCAGTGATCCCGTGTGCGAAGCGACGGCGCCGCGTCCTTGCACACTGAGCCCGCCGACCAGTGCGACCGCGGGAATGCGTCCGCGCACCGAACGCAACGCCGACACGATGCGGGCACCGTCGCGCGAGCCTTCGAGATACAACCCGACGACGCCTGTCTCGGGTTGCTGACCGATCGTGGCGAGGAGTTCGCCCGGCGTGACGTCGACGCAATTGCCCATCGAAACGACTGCGTGAAAGCGCAGCCCCATCGCCGCGCCCAACTGGATCACGTCGCCGGCGAGCCCACCACTCTGCGACAGGACAGTGACGGCACCGGCCTCGTGACTCACGTTGAGCTGAAACGCCTGGCGTCCCGCGGGGGCGTACACGCCCATGCAGTTGGGGCCCAACATCCGGACGCCGGATGTGCGCGCGGCATCGCGCAGTTCGTCTTCGAGCGAAGAGCCGTCGGGGCCGACCTCACCGAAGCCGCCACTGACGACGTGCACGATGCCCACGTGCGGCGCCGCCTCGCGAATCACTGCGGCGCAGGTCGACGCGGGCAATGCCACGAGGAGGTAGTCGGCCCCGCCGGGCACCATCGCCACGGAAGCCACCGCGGGCACGCCGTCGATCTCTGTCGCAGTGGGATGCACCGCCCACACGTCGTCGGTGCGGCCCACATCGCGCAGCGCCGCCAGCGCGCGGTTGCCGAAGCCGGGCCGTGAGGTCGATGCGCCGAGCACGGCGACTCGGCGCGGGCGCAAGAGCGCATCGAGAGGAATCGGCCGCAGTGGTGCCGTCGGGGCGTCGGTGGCGACAGTCCGCGCGATGACGAGACGGGCATCGGCGGCGATCGCCCCCTGTGGGGTCACGATCAGCGGGTTGATCTCGAACTCGAGAAGCTGCGAACCGATACCCGCCAGCACCCCCTCGACGCCGGCAATGGCGACGAGCAGCCGGGCAACCTCGTCACGATCGATCAGCGGCCGTCCGCGGTGCCCGTCGAAGAGGACATTGGCGCGAAAGCCCCGCAGCATTTCGAGTGCATCATCGTGGTCGATCGGTGCGAGCCCGAGTGCCACGTCGTCGAGCAGTTCGGTGAGGGTCCCGCCCGCGCCGACCACGACCGCCGTGCCGAATTCGTTGGTGGTGGCGCCGACGATCAACTCGAGCCCCGCATCGGCCTGCTCTTCGACGTAGAAGGACGGAGACGACAACCCGTGCTGTGCCAAGTCGGCGGTCATCGCGGCAGCGGCCGCGAGCAACGCGTCGTGGTCGAGACCCAATCGCACTGCGCCGACGTCGGACTTGTGGACGATGCCGGGACCGAACGCCTTGAGCACGAGCGGCGCCCGCAAACGGGTCGCGACCGCCGCGAGTGCAGCGGCATCGTCGGCAATCGCGCCGGCGGGGACCGTGACGCCGGCCGCGCGCAACATCTGCTTCACGAAAGGCTCGGGGATGACGAGTCGCTGGTCTTCGTCGATCGCAAACGCGTGAAGAAGTACGTCGTCGAGCAGTCCTTCGGCCATGTTTCGGAGCCTAACGGAGCACCCTCTGGCCGGTCCCCTCGTGCCCGCGCCCGAGCGGCGCCCTGAGCGGACAATGCGCCCGAGCGGCGCCCTGAGCGGACAATTAGGGTCTGGTGAATGGGCACGCACCGCGCACGCACGATTCTCGATGGTCTGTATTTCAGCGAAGGCCCGCGATGGCACGATGGTGCGCTGTGGTTCAGTGACATGCACGACCACCGTGTGGTGTGTACCGCGCTCGATGGTCAGGCAACGACGGTGGTCACGATCAGCCACGACGAACCGTCGGGGCTCGGCTGGTTGCCCGATGGGCGCCTTCTGGTAGTGGCCATGGAGACCCAACGGCTCCTACGCGTCGAACCCGATGGCACAGTGGTCGAGCACGCTGATCTCTCGCATCTCGCGCGCGGTTCGATCAACGACATGATCGTGGCGGCCGACGGCACGGCGTATGTCGGTGACATGGGGTCGCGCATTCACGATGCGTCGAGTCCGCGCGTCGCGGGCCAGACCATTCGCGTCGACCCCGACGGCACCGTGTCGTGCGCGGCCGACGACCTGCGCTCGCCGAACGGTCACATCCTGACCGAAGACGGGCGCACCTTGATCGTCGCCGAGAGCGGTGGTTCGTGCCTCACCGCCTTCACGGTCGCGGCCGATGGTTCGTTGAGCGACAAGCGCACCTTTGCCGAACTGAAGCCCACCAAAGAGGGCCTTACTTTTGCCCCTCCCGATGGTGTCTGCCTCGACGAGCAGGGCGCGGTGTGGGTGGCTGATCCGATCAATGCCGTCGTGACCCGGGTACTCGAGGGCGGTGAGGTGACCGACGCGATCACCTTCGACGACGTGATCCCAGTCGCGTGTGTGCTGGGCGGAGCCGATCGGCGCACGTTGCTGGTGTGCGTGGCGGCCGACTGGAAGCGTGAGGCGGTCATGAAAGCGCGTAGCGGACGCATCGACGCCATCGAAGTCGCGGTCGCCGGCGCCGGGCGTCCATGACCGGGCGTTCATGACCTTGGCTTCCATGACCTTGGCCTTCGACACCATCGTCATCGGCGCGGGGTCGTCCGGTTGCGTCGTGGCCGCCCGCACCGCCGCCACCGGCAAGCAGGTGCTGTTGCTCGAGGCCGGTCCCGACTATCGGGCGGACGAACTCCCCGACGAACTGCGTACGTTGTCGCTCCCGGTCACGTGGCCCCACGACTGGCGCGATCAGGTGACATCGATACGCGACCGTGGGCTCAAGTACATGAGAGGCCGGGTCACGGGAGGCTCGTCGGCCACCAACGGATCGGTCGCGTTGCGAGCCGAGCCGCCCGACTTCGACACGTGGCCGCGAGGCTGGCAGTGGACGGACATGCTGGCGTACTTCTGTCGCATCGAGCGCGACCTCGACTTCGGCGATCGCCCTTGGCATGGCGACGACGGGCCGATCCCGGTGGTGCGGTGGCCGCGGTCTACGTGGTCAGCGATGCAACGCGCGTATCACGATGCATGCGTAGCGGTCGGCTACCCGGCGTGTGCGGATCACAACGAACCCAACACCAGTGGTATCGGTGCGATTCCGATGAACCGGGTCGAACGCTTGCGGCAGTCCAATCTGCTCGTCTACCTCGAACCTGCCCGCGCCGCCTATCCCAACTTGGTCGTACGCGGCGACGCGCACGTACGCCGCATCATCATCGAACAACAGCGCGCTACCGGTGTCGAGCTCATCGACGGCGAGCAGTTGCGGGCGCGAGATGTCGTGCTGTGCGCGGGCGTCGTACAAAATCCGCTGCTGCTCTGGCGTTCGGGCATTGGCCCCGAGGCGCGCGTGCGCAGCATCGGGGTCGAGTCGATCGTCGACCTTCCGCACGTTGGTTTCAACGTCACCGATCACCTCGTGGTGTCCAGCTACGCGCCGATCGACGGTGATTCACTCGCCAATACCGTCCACTCGATCCAGACCATCTTGCGGTTGAGCTCTACGGACAGTCATCGAGCACATGACCTACAGCTGACGCCGTTCGGCCGACGCAACGAACACGGGCAAGCCGAGCTCGTGCAGACGGTGGCGTTGCAGTTGCCGAATGGTGCCGGCAGCATCACGCCCACCTCAGCCGAGCCTGCCGCGCCGCCGCTCATCTCGTGGCCGTTTGCAGCGGACGCCGACAACGTACGCCGCTTGCGCGAGGGTTGGCGTACCTCGCTCGAGATCGCGAAGGCCACTGGCCTCGTCACCGATCACGCTCGGGTGGATGCCGACCTCTCGCTGACCGACGAAGACCTGAACGAGTTGATCGCTCGCGACCACACCGCGTTCTACCACGGCGTCGGGTCGTGTCGTATGGGGACTGATCCGTCGTCGAGCGTCGTCGATCAACAGTGCGGTGTTTGGCAGGTCGACGGATTGCGCATCATCGATGCCTCAGTGGCGCCGGCGGTGCCGCGCGCCAACACGCACCTACTCGCTACCGCGATAGCGGAACGGGCGCTCGACCTGCAGAGTTGAATGTGCAGAGTTGCGCCCGAAGTTCACTCGCCGAGGGGCCACTCGACGTGATACATGAACGCCGCGCCCTGGCTCATCCACTCGACCGCCTCGGCGCGTGGCGCCGCTCGAATCATGTCGAAGCGCTCTTTGTTGTCCCCGGACACCAGGACTGATCCCGAGCCCAACGCGTCGAACGCTTCTTCGGATACCTCGTCGGGTTCCATCATCGGAAAGCCCTCGAGGCGCGCCCCGGAGTCGACCATCGTGGGCGTGCGCGTGAGCCCGGCGACCACGGCCATGACGTCGACGCCGTACGGTGCGAGCTCGATGGCCAGGCCTTCGGCGAGATTGATGTCGAATGCCTTGGTCGCGCTGTACGTGACCGTGAGCGCACTGCCCACCAGACCCGACATCGATGACATCAGCACCATGCCGCCGCGGCGTCGTGCCCGCAGGCGGCGACCGAAATGGTGCGTCCACAGCACGGGGCCGCGGCAGCTGAGGTCGACGAGATAGAGCGGATCGCGTACCTGCTGATCGAGGTAGCGGGCCACGCCGTGCACGGCACCGGCGTTGTACACCATGAGCCCGATGTCGAGGTCGGCGGTGGCTTCGCCGACACGATCGAGCACATCGGCCGAGGTCAGATCGGCCACGAGGACTCGTGTCTCCACTCGGTACGAGGCCTCGATCTCGTCGGCAGTTTGCGCCAGCGCGTCACCACGGCGCGCCATCAACACGACGTTGAGGCCACGCTTGGCCATCGACCGAGCGTACGCGGCGCCGATGCCGTTGGATGCGCCCGCGACGATGCCCCATGGCCCATAGCGTTGCGCAAAGGTCGTTTCGTCGAGCTGCATCACGTTCCCTCTGTTCGCCACGGCTCGGCGACGGCAGTGAGACTAATCCTCCAACGGCGCTTCCTACCCGATTGCGCGGTCCTCCTCCAACAGTCGGGCTGCTTGTTGCAGCGCGCGGCTCACGCCGACGAGGCGTTCCGACAACAGGTCGTTTTCTACGCGCATCGAATTGCGCCAGAGGTCGTCGATCTCGGTCTGCACCCGGGCCACTGCGGTCGCCGCCGCGACGAGTGGAGAGTGCGCTCCGTTCACAGGGTCGCCGACGCCGATCGGTTGCCCGACGGTCCAGCCGGTGGTGTTGCCGTTGCTCGACAATTCACGTACCTCGCTTCCGCGCTTTGGGGAGGCGGGTCACCTTGGTCCAGGGCAACTCCGTTGAACTTCGCCACTCAGGTCGTGGCGCCGGATCATGCCTCGCGGCGCGTCACCTTTGGGTCGAGCGAGGCCGAGCCCAACGAGCCGTCGATGACGCTGCAGGCCACATCGACGAGGCGAAGGTTGTGACTACGGGCGTATGAACGAAGCCGTCGGAACGACTGCTCCATATCGAGACCGTCCCGCTCGGCCACCATGCCCTTGGCCTGTTCGATGACGACACGGCTGTTGAGCGCGTGGTTGAGTTGGTCGTTGACGGCCTGTGCTTCTGATGCAGCGCGATTTTGCAGTATCGCAATCGTCGCGACGTCGGCGAACGCCTGCGCCGTGGTCACGTCGTCCTCGGTCAGGCTGCCGATTTCCGTGCGAAACAGATTGAGGGCCCCGATGGTTTGGCCGCGCAGGCGCATAGGCAGCGCGTGGACCGCCTGAAAGCCCGCGTCCAGCGCCCGCGGCGAGAACCGAGGCCAGCGAAGATCGCCTTCGGTCAGACGCGGATGGACTACCGCCGTGCCGGTTGCGAAACATTCGGGGCACGGGCCTTCCTCTGCCTGCAATTCGAACAGCTCCAATATCCGCATCGCTTCGCTCGAAGACGCGATGACGCGCAGTTCACCTTCGGCATTCACGAGCATGAGGCCGGCGGCAGAAATGTCGAGCACTTCGACACAACGAGCGGCCAGCACTGTGAGCAATTCGACCACGTCGAAGTCTTCGACGAGCGTGTCGGTCAACTCGACGAACGTGCGGACGATCGACTGTTCTCTCAACATCTGGTTCTCCCTCGCAGGCTGCGGTAGCGGGCTCATGGTGTCGGATCCTGTTCACCGCTGGGGCCGTCGAAGCGCACGCGACGGGCCACGACGTCTTCGGCGACCTCGCGTAGCGATCGCCCGTTGCCGAAGGCATAGCCCCGTAGTCGGATGAGGGCTTGACCCACGCTCACGTTGAGTTGCGCGGCGACCATGCCCGTGGCCTGATGCACCACATATTCGAAGTCGGCACCGGATGACAGTTCGACCGCAATTTGTCCGAGCGGCGCATTCGACTGCATGACGAGTACCGCACGAGTGGCGATGTCGGCCATGCCCAGAGCGTCGGCGTGTTGCTCGGCGGTGAGTGCGCCGGGCTTGTCGCGGTAGAGGTTCAGCGCGCCCAGGCGCACGCTTCCCATGCGCAGCGGGAACCCGAAGATGGCCCGCACGCCGGCATCGAGCACCGGGCCGCTGAATGCCAGCCAGCGCTGCGTCGAAGGATGGGCAAGGTCGGGCTCGAGCACGGGCCGATCCAAATGGTACGCATCGACGCAGGGCCCTTCGCCCAAGGCGAACTGTGATTCCTCGATGAACGCGCTCACATCGTCCGTGGTGCACAGCGAGCCCTGCGGGATGTCCCCCGCCATGAGCATGATCCCGGCGCCATTCATCCCGACGACCTCAGCACACACCTCGCAGAGTCGTTTTGTCGAAAGATCGGTGGTCCCTTCCATGAGCCGGGCGAGCAAACGGGTTCGCCGTTCGCCAGTCAAGGTTCACGTGCCCTCAGGTTCGCACAGACCACGCGAATCGCAGAGGTCGAGAATTCGCCGGGCGCTACGAGACGGCGAGCGCAGCGCGAAGGTGCGCCCCGCGCCCGACATGAATTCGCCGGCAGCGGTGAGTACACGGATCGTTGCCGCGTTGATGAACTGCACCTCGCTCAGATCGACGACGAGGTTGGTGTTCTCGAGCGCAACTGCTGATGCGAGCGTCTTGGCCAGCGTGGACAGGCTGGACGAATCGTGTTCGCCGCGGAGTTGCACCACGAGCGTGTCGCCGTGAGCGACCGTGGATACCGTCACGATGCGCGGACGGATTGCTCCTGGCAACGAAGCCTGGATACGAGCCATGGGCGTTCTCCTGGACATTTTCGCATGCTCTGCGCTACCAGGGTCCGGAGTATCGCGCCCCAACCGGCGGAAGTCCGACGGCTCAACACGTAGGGCTTCGTCGTGTTACCGAGGGACTGTACACCCCGGGGGGCGTCAACGCTACGGGTCTTTCGATGTTCCCTGATGGGCGCCGTACCGACGTCGTCAGTCGAACCAATCCCATTGCCAGGGGATGATCGTGCGCAGCGCGCCGGCAAACAACGTGCGTTCTTTGTGCGTTTCGTGATGTTCGGGCAGGTGTGCGATCGCTTGCGCCACGTCGATCGGATCGCCGTCGAGGAAGTACACGTGGACCCGGAACGTGCCGCGGTCAGGCCCTTCGATCGGGTCGAAGGTCACGCTGCCCGGTGTCGATTGCCAGCGCGGATCGAGCGTCGTGCTGTCACTGGCAAAGGTCCACGCGCCCGCGACACCCGGCAAGTGGACGATCTGCGGGATGCGCTCGCGGTCGTACCACGCGTGCAGTGCGTCAGTATCCGGATGATGTGGTTCGAGTAGTTGGGTCAACGTCACGTAGACGCCGCGAGTCGGTCGAAACGGCAACACGTCGGCGCCCACCAACACACGCGGATGCACGTAGCCCTTGATGACCGAGAAGAAGCCCATCAACGGCCGCGTCGTCCACTCGACATCGGGTCGGCGGCCCCACTGAAACGCGATCTCGGCGAGGTCCTGCCACTCTTTGATGCTCTGCGCGTAGGGCTCGCGATACCAATAGAGGTTGATGTACTGCGTGGCATCGACTGACGTGCCCGAATGGGTGGCCAGTGCCGCACAGTCCGGCGAATGCACCCAGCGCTCGCCCCAGACGACGCCCGGTAGCGCCAAATTCTCGGGGCGGTGGTCGAGTTGGTGCCACTCGTTGTAGGCCCGATGCTCGCCGGGATCGTTGATCCCGGTGAACGAGAAAAAGGCTTTACGGGCGAGCATCTGCAACCTCGAAGTGCGGGGGCGACCGAGACTGTATTCTTGCGCGGTGCGCAGCAGCCAGATCGCCGAGCTCGACCTCACCGACGGGGCGCTCTACCGGCAAGGGTTCCCTCACGAGCTCTTCCGCGAACTGCGATCGGCCGGCGCGGTGCATCGCCACCCGAGCGTTCACCTGGTGACCAACGCGCACGACGGTGAGGTGTCGTTCTGGTCGATCATCGCGCACGCAGAGATCGCTCGCGCGAATCGCGATTGGCAAACCTTCAGCGCGCACGACGGCTCCGGCATCGCGCCGACGCTGGCCGCCCGACGCGGCCACACCATCGTGTCGATGGATCCCCCCGAGCATTCACGACTGCGCAGGCTGATCAGCGCCGGCTTCACGCCGCGCATGATCGCCGAGCTCGAATCGCACGTCAGCCGGCGCGCCGATCAGATCGTCCGCGCCGCCGCCGAACGCGGCACGGTCGAGTTCGTGTCCGAGGTCGCGTACCAACTGCCGATGCATGTCATCGCCGACATCATGGGCATCCCCGACGAAGATCGGCAGTGGGTGTTCGCCCGCACCGACATGATGTTGCGCGCGCTCGATCCCACATCGGGCCTCGATCCCAATGAGCGCTTGGCGGCCGAGCGCGATCTATTCGACTACGCAAAGCGGCTCGGCGCCGAAAAGCGTGACCACCCCGGTGACGACATCTGGACCGTACTCACAACGGCCGAAGTCGCCACCGACGATGATGAACCGACATCGTTGTCCGAGCTCGAGCTCGACATGTTCTTCATCATCTTGGCCTTGGCCGGCAGCGAGACGACGCGCAACGCCATCTCGCAAGGGTTGATGGCGCTGGTTGCGCATCCCGACCAGATGCAGTTGTTGCGTGATGATTTATCGGTGATGGGGTCGGCCACCGACGAGATGATCCGCTGGGCGAGCCCCGTGCTGTACTTCGGTCGCACCGTGACGCGCGATGTCGAGATCGGCGGTGAGTTGATCCCCCGAGGTGACCGCGTGGTGCTCTGGTACCCGTCCGGCAATCGTGACGATGCGGCGTTCGCGGATCCGTTCCGTTTCGACCTACGGCGCAATCCCAACCCGCACGTGTCCTTCGGCGGCGGCGGCCCTCACTATTGCCTCGGCGCGAACCTGGCCAAGAAGGAAGTCAGCGTGATCATGCGGGCATTGCTCGACCGGTTCTCTCGCATCGAGATCGTCGGCGAGCCCGTGTGGACGGGTGGCGGTGCGTGTTCGAACGTGGGGGTCTCGGTCGACAAGCTGCCCGTTGCCCTCTACACATAGTCGCCGAAACGATCGAGATACTGCGACGAACGGTCGCGGATCGCGTCAGCCTCGAGACCGAATTCTTCGAGCGTGTAGGTGTGTTCACCGAAGCGGTTCTGCCGGTGCACGCTCGCGTGGTCCCGTAGCGAGCGTTCGGTTTCGTCGGTCCATGCCATGTCGAAATGGTCGTAGAGCGAGCGCACGGCACCGACCGGATCGCCGATGAGGTCGCGATAGGCCATGTCGTAGAATCGGCTGTCGCCGTTGCGGTCGCGAAACGCGTCGACGTGGTCGAGCATGGTGGCGATGAGTTCGGGCCAATGCTCGGCGATTCCCGCCGTGTGGTCCGCGTCGGTGAAAGAGCCGGACAACGACCGGGCCAGGCTGCACACCGAGCCGGTGACCCGCACCGGGTCGCGATGTGTCATCACGAAGCGGGCATCGGGATACGCGGCCACCAGCTCGTCGAGGAACCAGCAGTGCGCGGGCGTCTTCAGTTGCCAGCGACCCGGGCAGTGCGACTGCAGCACCTGCAGAACCTGTCGGTGATACTGATACGTATGTGTCGCATCTGCGGCGACCATCCAGTCGTCGTAGTCCTCTACGTTGAACAGCACCGACAACGTGGGGCTCTGGAAGTGCTGCGCCATGATCACCGAACATTCGATGGGCATGTCGGGTGGGTCGTAGTGGATCGCCTTGAAGCCCGGATTGATCTGCTCGGCCCCCGTGGGCTCGTGCCGCGCTCGCTCGAAGCGCGGATCAGACCAGTACGTCGCACGCTCGGGTGGCGGAATCGATTCGTTCGCCTCCCACGCGAGTAGCGATCGATTCGTTCGATCGGCGGCAAGGAGGTGGCTGAGCGCCGTGGTGCCCGTGCGGGGCAAGCCGAGGATGAACAACGGCGCCTCGACCGTCTGACGTTCGACGTCAGGGTGACGGCGACACCAATCGGTTACCCGCAACCGATTGGTGAGCGCCTTGCGGCACGTCGAGTCGAGGACGATCGTGCCGAGTGGCGTCAACCGCGCGCCGGACCGCGCCGACGATACGAGTTGTTCGAGGCCGTCGCGAAATGACGGATGGCCGAAATCATCGAGGCCGACGGTTGCGGCCACCTCGACCAACATCTGATCGATGTCGCGTACTACCTGACCCTCTATCGACATGATCGGTTCCTCGTGACCATCAAGGGATCAGCACCGTGATCTTGCCGACGTGCTCGTTGGCTTGTTGCACTCGTACGGCTTCGTCGAGTCGATTCCACGCAAACGTGTGGCTGATGTGCGGATGAATGCCGTTGGCTTCGACGGCGCGACAGAGATCGCGATGGTCCGCGACCGAGCCGACGGCGATGCCGACGAGACGGATCTGTTGCATGAGGACCTGTGCCAGCGGGACGTCGCAATTGGTGAAGCCCTCTAGGCCGCCCACGATGGCGATCGTGCCGCCCGCCGTAGTCGCCTTGACCGACTTGGCGATCGTGCCTGCGCCGCCCACGTCGATGACGATGTCCGCGCCGCGCCCCCCGGTCATCTCGCGTGTGGCGACGTGCCAGTCCGGCGTGGTGCGGTAGTTGACCACGTGGTCCGCACCGAGTGCTGTGGCAACCTTCAGCTTGTCGTCCGATGACGACGTCGCGATCACCGTTGCACCGTGCGCTTTGGCCAGTTGCAGTGCGAGCATCGACACTCCCCCAGTGCCCTGCACCAGTACGACGTCACCGGGTTCGAGTGCGCCGGCTCGCAGCGACGACCACGCGGTGACACCGGCACACGGCAACGTCGCGGCTTCGGCGAATGACAACGAGTCGGGCACGGGCACGAGTGCGATTGCTGCCATACAGCGGTATTGCTGAAGGCAGCCATCGCTGGTGTCCCCCAACACTTCGACGGGCCGGTCCCACGACGGCGGTCCACTCAACCACAACGGAGAGAACGGCAGGTTGACGCGCTGCCCGACCGCGAGGTGAGCGACACCGGGGCCGAGCGCGACGACCTCGCCGGTGCCGTCCGACATCGGCACCCGAGGCCATGGCCCACGGATCACGCCCCGCAGATTGACGAGGTCGTGGTAGTTCATGCTCGTGGCGCGCAAGCGCACCAGTGCCTCCCCCTGCCCCGGCTCGGGGATGGGCCGCTCTTCGGGCTCGGGCGCCGACCCGGCCGTACGCATGACCATCGCCGTGTATGTGCCCATCACGCGCCACCCCCGCCGGACCATAGCTTGTCGTTACAGTTATCGGCATGGTCAACATCGCCGACGAAGTCACCGGGCTCGTCCTCATGCCCGAACTCTCGCCACAAGCCGAAGTCGCGGTTCTCGCGCGAGCACTGTGCCGCGAGGGGTACGACGATCACATCGCGGGTCACATCGCGTACCTGCAACCCGATGGCACCTTTCTCGCCAACCCGTTCGAGTTGCCGTGGGACGAGGTCCGCGCGTCGGACATCATGCGCATCGACGGCGACGGCAACGTGTTGTCGGGCAAGTGGTCTGCCAGCCGGGCGTTGCGCATGCACCTTGCGCTGCATCGGCGCCGCCATGACCTCACGGTCTCGGTCCACAACCATCCGCGATACGCCACCATCTGGGCCAACCACAAACGCGTGCCACCGGTGTATGACCAGACCTCGTCGCTGATCGATCACGACATCGCCATCTACGAAGAATGGGGCGGGCTCGTCGGCGAGTGGGACAGCGCCGAAAAGGTCGCCGCCGCGATGGGCGACGGTCAGGCGGCGTTGCTCGCGCATCACGGCGTGTTCGTGGCCGCCCGTTCGATCAACGAGGCCTACATCCGGTGCATGGTGCTCGAATGGCGTTGCCGTACCGCGTGGATGGTCGAGGCCCTCGGCAAGGCCGAGCCGATGCCGCGTGAGAGCGCCGACGTCATGGCGCAGCGCATCAACCGTGTCGGCTACCGCGCCCTGTGGGAAGCCATGGTGCGCCGCGAGATCCGCCTCGACCCCTTCGTGCTCGAATAGCGCTTACCGGAACTTGGGGATGATCGATTCGCCCCACTGGCGAATCGTCTCCATGCACACATCCTGCGGGACGGTGCCCATCTGGATCATGCACATCACCTCGTCGACGCCGAGGTCGCGGAGACGCTCGACGAACTGCCCCGCGTAGTCGGCGGTGCCGTACGCGTGGTCGATGTTGTACGTCGCGGTCGACGCCGGCCGTACCGGCACGTTGGCCTCGTGCAGCTTGGCCACCATGCGCTCGCGTGATGCTGCCACTGCGGCCACGTTGTCCTCGTCCTCGGTGTCCTCGCTCGGCGGTGGACCGCCGCCGTACCAGTGGGCGATCGCTTCGGCGAAGAATCGCTGCCCGCGCGCACCGATACGGAACGCCTCGTCGCCGTCATCGAGCACGATGGTGGGCAACAACGCAGTGAAGTGGTCGTTGACGACACTCGACACCAGCCGCTCGCCGGTGCGATTCGCGATGGTCTCGCGATAGAGGTCGTGGTAGTCGCGTACCTCATCGATACCGGCGAAACCGAGCACGAGTGCGCCGACCCCGTATTCGGCGGCCAGCTTGACCGTGTCGCGCTTGCTGCAGGCCATGAACAGCGGAGGGTGCGGCATCTGCTTGGGCCGGGGCAGAATCGGGTGGGGTGCGATCTCGAGCTCACCACTCCACGAGAATTCATCCTCGAGCCACATGCGGCTGATCATGCGAAGCGACTCTTCGACTTCGAGGTAGGTGCGCTCGGGGTCGACGCCGCACAGCGTCATCTCCTGCAGCGTCGCCCCGCGCCCCGCGCCGAGGTCGAGCCGGCCGCCCGACAGCGCGTCGAGCATGGCGGCGCGCTCGGCCACGCGCACCGGGTGGTTGTAGTTGAACGGCATGAGGACGACACCGTGCCCTACTCGGATCGTCGTGGTCCGCGCCGCCACCCATGTCAGAAAGATCTCGGGCGCACTCATGTGCGCGTACCACTTGAGCGAGTGATGCTCCGGTGCCCAGATGCGATCGAAGCCCATCTGCTCGGCGTACACCGCTTGCTCGACGCAATCGAAGAGCAGCTGGTGCTCACGTTCTGGTGTCGGGTGCGCCAGCTGGACTTCGAATCCCATCGAGAACTGCATCCGCCGAACCTACCCAACGAGTTGTAGTTGCGCGCTACTGCGGTCGCTGACTACGCAGCGACCGCGCTCAGGTGAGGCTCTCGCTCGGGTGCGCGCCCGGCGACGGCAGCGGGAACCGCACGGTCGCACCGCCATCGACAACGAGCATCTGTCCGGTGACGAAACTGCCGAGGTCGGAGGCGAAGAACAACACCGCCTTCGCGATGTCGTCGGGCACACCGGCCCGACCGAGGGGTGTGGTGATGTCGTCCCGGGCTTGCTGTTCGGGAGTGATCATGCCCTCGACGCCGGGGGTGCGTATCGAGCCGGGGCTGACGGTGTTGCAGCGCACGCCGTAACGACCGTATTCGAGCGCCAGACTCTTCATCAGGTGGATGAGCCCCGCTTTGGCCGCGCCATAGGCCGCGTGGTTGGCCGCGCCGAAGATGCCGCTGACCGAACCGATGCCGACGATCGAACCGCCCGTGCCCTGCGCAACCATGACGTCGGCGACGGCACAGCTGAGCAACTGCACCCAACGAACATTTTGACGAAAGACGAAGTCCCAATCGAGGGGATCCATCTCCCGCAACGGCCGCCACGCGGTCTCGAGTCGCATGCCGCCCGCGATGTTGACGAGCACGTCGATCGCGCCGTATGCGGCAAGCGTCTCATCGACAACCGTCGGCAGTTGGGCATCGTCACGCAGGTTGACCACCAGTGAGATGGCGCGTCCACCGCGCTCGACGATCTGGTCGCGCACACGATGGGCGCGGTCGGCGACCTTGTCGACCACGACAACGTTGGCACCCTCGTCGGCGAAACGGACGCACACCGACTCGCCCATGCCGCGTCCGCCGCCGGCGACTATCGCGGTCTTTCCTTCGAGCAATCCCGTCACGTCCCGACCTTAGCGGTCCGCGGCTACGCTGCCCGCATGTCTGTGGTGATCGGTCCTCCGGCCACTCGCCTGCTCTTCGAGAACGACGACGTCAAGATCTGGATGATGGATGTCGCGCCCGGCGAGGCCTATCCGCATCACTACCACCACTACGTCAGGTCTCGAACGTCGGTACAACGGTGTATCGCGAAATCAGTGTGGAGTTGAAGTAACCATGCCCATCGTCAATCACACGTTTCCTGTGCCGGCCTTTCTCGAGAACACGGCACGGTTCCCCGCCGGATGCGTCACGATCGGTGTCGAATACCGCAAGCTCGACGAGGCGATGATCCTCGACTACTACGGCCCCGATGCTCGCGCGAAGTTCCCCAATGGTGCACCTGCCGGTATGGGTGCGGTGGTTAACGAGGACGGCCTCTCACTACACGTGTTCGGCACCGCCGACGGTCACGAATACCTGCGCTTCGACTGCTTCGACGATGCGCCGCACTACCACTATCTCGATCCGGCGGGCTCCCGCAATGTCGTCCACGACTACGACGCGATCGCCCACGGCCCGATCGTCGACTGGGCGCTCGATGCGTTGCGCACTCGACTCGCGCCCATGCTCGCGCACGCAGGCGCGTCCGATCTCGTCGCGTCACTCGACGAAGCCGCGGTCGCCGACGTGATGCCGGCGGTAGCCGTCGAGGCGCGGCGCATGTTGGCCATCGGCCACCCCGTCCCCGTCGGCTGACCTCAGCCGGGGGTCGCTAGCTGGCCGAGCCCCCGGGCACCGACACGGTTTCGGTGTCGCGGCCCGAGCGCAACAGGGTGCCACCGAGATCGCCGGTGAATTGGTCGTTAGCAACGACCTCGCGGCCGTTGACGAAGAGGTGTTCGACGCCACGCGCCTCCGCGTAGAGACGCTCACCGTTGGCGGGTAGGTCATTGCGGGCGCGGGCGGGTTCGCTGGCAATGCGATCGGGGTCGAACACGACGAGGTCGGCGATCCAACCCTCGGCCACTCGACCGCGACCGCGCAGGCCGTAGAGACGCGCCGGCACGTCGGTCATCTTGTGGATCGCGCGCTCGAGTGTGAACAGGCCCCGCTCGCGGACCATCTCTCCGAGTACGACCGTCGGGTAGTTGGCGTGGCACATCAAGTCGACGTGCGCGCCGGCATCAGAGCCGCCGAAGACCACGCGGTCGTCGTTCCAGACGTCTTGACGCACCTTCCATCCTTCGGCCGTATTGCCCAACTCGGGGATGAGCGAAGGGAACACCATCGCCAGCGGCAAGCGGTCGGGCAGGACGACGTCGATCAGCACGTCGATGGGATCGACGTGACGTTCCGCGGCGAGCGCGGCGACGGAGCGGCCGATCAAGTCTTCGCTGCCGGCGGGCGCGTCGGCGATCTCGAGCAGGTCGAAGTTGGACATGGCGCCGAGGCCGCGCGAGGCCATCTCGGTCGCGCCGTCGAACAGTCGTTGGCGCGTTGCGGGGTCGGTGATCGCCACCCGTCGCTCGGCCGGAGACAGCGCGACGATGTCACGCCAGCCCGGCATGCCTTCGAGCATGCGATGCGCGCGCAGACGCATGAGGTCGGGCAATGCGAGCGCGGCGACGTGCGCTCCCCTCGCCGCGGCGTGGTCACACGAGGACAATTGCTGATCGAACACGGGTGTCGGCGACAGGCTGCCCAACAGGTTCCAGTTGAGCGGGCGGTTGGCGGCCAGCGACATGTCGGTCATGAGCTCGATGCGGGTCTGGGGTATCTCGCCCATCGCCGCGATGAATTCGAGCGTTGTGCCTTCGTGGTCGCGCACGGCGCGTGCGAGTTCGATGAGTTCGTGGTGCGTCGACGCCCGTGACGGCACCGGGTTGCCGTCACCGTCCGTGTGGGCTTCACCCAACGACGAAGAGAAGCCCAGCGCGCCGGCGGCACACGCTTCGTGCACCATGCGTACCATCGCCGCGATGTCTTCGGGGCGGGCGGCTTCGCCCGATGCCGAACCCATGGCCACTCGCCGGATCGTCGAATGCCCGACCAGGAAGCCGGCGTTGATGCCGATGCGCCCGTCGAGTCGGTCGAGCCACTCACCGAAGCTGCGCCAATCCCATGCGGGGCCGGCGCGCAATGATTCGAGCGGCATGCCCTCGACGCGGGCCATCATCTCCATCACGTAGTCAACGTCGTCGTCACCCAACGGGGCGATGGTGAACCCGCAGTTGCCGCCCATCACGGTGGTCACGCCGTGCAACGGTGACGGCGTCGCCAGCGGGTCCCACAGGAGCTGCGCGTCGTAGTGCGTGTGGATGTCGACGAACCCCGGAGCAACGACCAATCCTTCGCAGTCGATCGTGCGACTCGCGCGTTCGTCAGTCGCACCGACGGTGACGATGCGGCCGTCGCGAACCCCGACATCGGCGCGTCGACTCGGTGAGCCTGTGCCATCGACGACGATTCCGTTGCGCAAGAGAAGATCGAGCATGACGACGTCCTTTCCCCGCCGACAGTATCCGACGGCCAACGACATTCAGGTCAGCGGGCGCACGATTTCAACGCGGGCGGTGTCGGTTGGCGCGTTTATTGTGGCGCTCGCACGCCACGACCTACCGTGGTGCCGTGATGTGGATGCTGTCGTCGGATTCACACGTGATGGAACCGCCCGACCTCTGGCGCGGCGCCCCCGGGCGATTCGCCGAGATCGCGCCCCGGGTCGAGTTCGGCGACGATGCCGACTGGTGGATCATCGAGGGGCAACGCATGTTCAGCTTCAGCGTCGCCACCAAGGCCGGTGTGCGGTTCGACGATCAACAGGGCCTACTCGTCGACTATCGCTTCGACGAGGTGCGTCGGGGCTCGCACGATCCACTCGCTCACCTGCGCGAAAACGAGGCCGATGGCGTGTGGGGTTCGGTGCTGTATCCGAGCGTGGCCACGATGCTCTACAACGTCGCGGACAGCGCGGCGGTCGACGCTCTGGCCGCCATGTACAACGACTGGATAGCCGAGTGGTGTGCGACATCGCCACAACGCCTCAAGGGCGTGGGCATCCTCAACGTCGACGACCCGATGAGTGCGGCGCGTGAGTTGCAGCGCATTCGTGATCGCGGACTCGCCGGTGCGTTGATCCCGGTATCGCCGCGTGACAACGAGCCCTACGACGATCCGCGCTATGAGCCGTTGTGGTCGGCGGCCGAAGCGTTGCAGATGCCGCTGAGTCTGCACATCGCCACGAACCGCACGCCCGAGGCATGGCGCATTCTTTGGACACAGTGGGGGTTCCAGGGCGCGGATCGGTTCGTCCGTGACTCGCTGTCGCAGATGATCTTCGGCGGCGTCTTCGAACGCCATCCCGGTCTCTTGGTCGGTTCGGTCGAACACGAGATGGCGTGGCTGCCCCACTTCGTCGAACGAATCGACTACTCCTACACGCAGCGCACACCACGAGCGCCGTGGCATGCGTTCGCAGATGGTGTGGTGCCGTCAGACTTCGTGGCGCGCAACGTCTTTGTCAGCTTCATCGAGGACCGCCCCGGCGTGCTCGCCCGCGGCGAGATGGCGACACCGATGATCACGTGGGGGTCCGACTATCCCCACACGGAGTCGACGTTCCCTCGCTCTCGCGACATCGTCGACGCATTGTTCGAAGGCGTCGACGAAGCCGAACGACGCGCCATCACCTTCGACACCACCGCCCGCCTCTACGGATTCGCCCAACCACCCCCGTTC
>JBDSMH010000146.1:0-5151 GCA_039915945.1 Acidimicrobiales bacterium
TCCGAGAAGAACACGTGCTCGAGGGGCCGTGGCGCTAGTGCGATCAGACGCTCCGCGAGTTCGATCGCACGAGGATGAGTGAGACCGCCGAACATCACGTGTGCGACCTCGTCGAGTTGGCGGCGCACGGCCTCGTCGAGAATCGGATGGCGATAGCCGTGAATGGCCGCCCACCACGACGACATGCCATCGATCACGTCACGACCATCCGCGAGACGCAGCCGCACACCCTCGGCCGACACGACCGGATACATCGCCGGGCCGGGCATCGCCGCGTACGGATGCCACAACACGCGCCGGTCACGCTCCGACAAATCGAGTGGCGTCGCCATAGCCGTTGCTTAGCCCCGCCTCACTGGCTCCACCGCATCGGAGACTCGTAGGCGCGAGATGGCATGGCGGCTGTGGGGTGACGCACGACTCCCCTGCCGCGCCCACTCAGTGCATCGAGCGTGCGACCATGGTGGGACACGCAGCGCCTTCGGCGTACTGATACGGCGCGTGGTGTCCGTACACTTACGTGACTCCGCCGAAATCTGTGCGACACGGCGCGCCCATCACGAACTACTTCGATCGAAGGGCATCCCCTTGGCTACCTTCGCACAACTTCTCAATTCACCATCCAACACTTGGCAAGACCACGCGTCGGACGCGATTTTCGTCATCGCGGTTGTCGCAGGCTCGTGGGCGCTCACCCGCCTCACACGCGTGTTCTTTCGAGTGTTGCTGGTACGAGTGGCGCAGGGCGCCATGCGTTCGAACAACGGCCAGCGCCGCCCTCGCATTGCGCGCAAACTCAACGAGACGCGCGATCTCACGCACATGCGTCAACGTCATCGCATCGATGCCGTAGCAACCATGCTGGCGCGCCTCGCTGGCGTCGTCATCTGGCTGAGCGCGCTCGTCATCGTCCTTCACTACTTCGACGTCAACATCGCGGTCGCAGTATCGAGTGCCGGCTTCGTCGGCCTCATCGTCGCGCTGGGCGCACAACAAAGCGTGCAGGACTACATCACCGGTATCCATGTGCTGCTCGAAGACCGCTATAGCGAGGGCGACGACATCGAGGCCACGACCCCGTCGGGCCAGCGCGTACGCGGTGTGGTCGCGCGACTCGGCGCGTTCAGCACGCAACTCGAGGCGGGCGACGTCACGTGGCACCTCTCCAACCGCACGATGATCGAGATCGCCAACTACTCGCAGCGCGGCATCGCGGCGTCGTTCGAGGTCCCGATACCCGACGGGGCCAGTTCGGCTGATGTTGCGTCAGCGGCCCGATCGGTCTTCTACCAGGACTGGCCGACGAGCTCGATCGCCGTCGTCGACCGCGTCGAAGTGCTTCCCCACGAAGACGTCGACGCGCGCGTGGCTCGAGTGCATGTCCGCGCGTCGCGCGGCATCCCCACCGAAGAGCAAGCCGTGCTCGCCGATCAGACCCGACGCCGCGTCGAGGAATAGCCGGTATTCGCCGGGATGAGGCGGGTCGCAGGCCGTGAATCGATGGTCACGTCCGTCAGCGCGGACGGAACGCAACCGCCACGGAACCGGTCGCCCGCGGCGCGTCCTCGGGGCGGGCGAGGTCCCGGTCGAACACGCGGCTGAGCGAATTACCGGCAAGATCCTCCAATACCGAATCGACGACGAGTCGGTGTGATCCGTTCGCCCAAGCGAGGCGCGGCACGAACTGCCACGATCGTTCTGCGTCACCGATGGAGGGCGTGCCGTCGACCCGTCGATCGTCGGGGCCGACGATATGCAGACAACGTCCGAGCAATCCGTGGTCGAGCGGACGGTCGAAGGCGACGACGAGCGGCAGCAGGCTCGTGTGCGGCGGCACGGTGAGCGTCCAGTGGTCGGGATCGACCATGCGCCGCTCGTCCCCGTCGACTGCATAGCGCCGCTCGGTGCACGCCCGCACCGGCGCGCCGAGGGCGTCGCGAAAGCCCTCGTCGATCACGAGCCGGAAGGAGCTGCCGTCGTGCAACGGGTAGCCGACCTCACGATGGCCGATCAGTCCCCGCTTGATGCGCGCCGGGTCGAGCAACACGGTGAGACGCCGGCGGTCGGTATCCCACAGTTCGTCCTCGGTGGGCAACAACGCGCCGGCCATCGTCTGGCCGTCGTCGTCGACGAGACGAATGTGACGCGCCGCTTCACCCTCACTCATCCGAGACGAAAACCGCACGTAGAAGCGAAGCAGATTGCGCGGCACGTGTAGCGCAGTAGGACGGATATCGATGACCTCGGTCGTCGAGGCTGCATCGGGCCGCGGTCGAATGAGAACCGCCGCGGTGGCGCCGTCGATGAGCACCGTGTAGGTCGTGCTGGCGAGGAACGAGAAGCGCGGCACGAAGCACGTGTCGTCGCCGTCGCGGATCAGCCGCCCGGCCATCGGCGGCAACTCGCCGACAACCGGCGCAGCACCGGCGCGTACGCGCACAATCGCCTCGGGGGCAACACCCCCGAGGCGTACGCAGTCATCTTCGCCGTAGCGCGACCACGACACGTCGGCCACTGCGGCGACCGCTCGGCTACAACGAAGCGGTCTTCAACGAGCGCAAGTGCTGATGCCCGTCGTCGTCGGCTTGAAGGGCCAGCACGTGGCTGCCGTTGAGGTTGGCCAAACGCGTGATGCCGCGTAGGTCTTCGGTCTCGCGCGGCACGCCGACCGGCTCTTTGGGTTCGGTGAGCGGCGTTTGCGCATCGATGTCCCGACACGCGATCTTGATGAGGCCGTGTGCCGAGTTGGCCACGAGCAGGTGCTCCTCGCCGCCCTGTTCGAACGAGACCATGTCGAGCGGCTGGTTCATCGCACCGAGCTCGGCAACGGTGCGACCGATCGTCTTGGTGCCGGGCGTCAGATCGGCGAGCGGGAAATGCACGACCGGCGTGCAGGTGTAGCTGGCCAGGATGCTGCGACCGCCTTCGTACGGGACGAACGTGCGAATCGGCGCGGCCGTTTCCCACTTGCCGTGCGACACGTGGAAGATCTCGAGGCTGTTGTCGCTGACCTCGTCGCGGAAGGGGAACGGGATGCGCCGCAGCTTCGACGCGAACTCTTCGTTCGAGAGGCCGGCGACGAGCAGCGCACCGTCGATGTAGGCCATGTCGGTGACCGTCGCCGTGCGGATCGGGCGCCGCAACACGCGGAGCGACTTGTCGCCGAACGTGAGCACTTCGCCTTCGGTGCCTTGCGGGAGTGTGAGGTCGAGACGCTCGTCGTCCTCTGCAGGAGCATCGGTGATCGACACCGAAGCGACGGGCACGTCGACCAGCGGCACATCGGTGATCGAACCGTCGAGGCGATCGATGCGCATCAACACGCTCTGTCCGGCGTCGCCGCGGCCGCGCTGTACCGAGAGATAGACGTTGTGCGACGTCGGATGCACCGCCATGTCACGAATCGCGACATCGTCGATGTCGCAACCGAGGAACGACGCCAGACGCGCATCGAGGTTCTCGAGATCGAATGGCTCGGACCCGGCCGCGGCGCCAGGGTCGGCCACATCGACCGCAAATACCTTGGCCGACGCGTTGTCGGCGAGGAACAGAATCCCTGCCGGACCGAATGTGATCGGGCCCGACGACCGAACGTCCGCCGTACCGACCTGCAACCCATGTTCACTCATGGCGACCTCCTCACGCCGGTTGGAACCCGGCCGCGGCGTGAGCTTAGGACGACCGTGCGCTCTGAGCATCCGGCTCGAACAACCGCGGCTACGCGAAGCTCTCGGCGAACGAGACGAGGTGGGCCATGGACGACATCGACGCGATGGTGGCAACGCTCACCGCGGCGCTGTCCGAGATGATGACGGACGACGGTCCGGCTGCCGGTTCGGTGCTCGAGACGATGCTGAATCCGGGCGACGAGTTCGACAAAGCGGCAACGCTGTTGGTGTTCGCTTCGCAACTCCTGGGCGTCTCGGTCGCGGTCGCCGACATGGTTGTCGGTCGCCTCACCGACTTCGTCGAATTCATCAGCGACGTCATCGAAGTCGACCAATTCGAGTGACCCTCGCCCAATTTGGGATGTTTTCACGGTGCCCTCGAGGGGTAGGTATTGAGCCGGACTCAGAAGGTGTGGATCATGAGCCGAGCTACCGGAACAGCAACCAGCCTCGCCCTCACTGGTGTGGGCGCAATACTCGCCTTCGCGACGAGCCTTTCCGCTATGGGCTTCGACGGGCGCACCCTCGGTTGGGTGCTCATGCAGATCGGCGCGGCGGGTCTGCTCGTCGCATTCATGATCGGCGATGTTGATCGTGACTCCCCCCACCTGTTCGTCGATCGCGAACGCCACGATGCACCGTCACGGGTGATCGATGCGCCGCAGGTGCACGTGCCGTCGCGCTCGGCGCGCTGACCATCCCGCCCAGGCCAGGCAAATCCAATACTGTTTCGCCTTGATGGCTCGGGGTATCGGGACAGACGGCCCACGGGCCTTCTCCGTGCAACGCCCGGTCAACGGGTGCCGTCGTGAACAAGGGGCCAACGTGGACCGAGAGACCATCAACTTCTACCTCGACATCGTCCAGGAGCTCATCGATCGGGGCGTCCCGGCGACCGTCGACAACATCAACAAGCACCTGGCACCGGCCAACAAAGAGGCCGACATCCTCGAAGCCCTCGACACGCTCGTCAACGAAGGGCGCCTGGTGAAGCATTCCGCACCCGGGGCGGGCTCGACCGACGCCGAGGATTATCAGATCAAGCGCTAGCCGGCGCCGGCCGGCCGCTAGCCGCAGGGGCGGCGGGCCGGCCTGGCCTGCGTCTTTGTGGTGCCCGCGGGGGGACTCGAGCCCCGACGAGGTTAGTCATGAGCCGTAGTCCCTCGTCCCGAAATCCCTGCTCCCGGGCGGTTTCTGAAGCGCGCCCGCTGAGCCGCGTTATGCCCAATCCTCGCCCGTGCTCACAAGTCTGTGAGCACTTCGTGAGCAATCTGTGGTGCGTCGACTGCGACCGGCCCCGACTGGACCCCGGGGTCCGATTCTGAAAAGTGAGAACAATGGTTCTCACTTTTGCGGCCCTCACTGCTCAGGGGCCGCTCCGCGCGAGCCGTGACTTCTCGCGTTATTTCAAAACGGTCGAGCCTGTCGCGCGATCATGCGTGAGCAACGTCTCGACCAGGCCTGTGCACTCAAGCACTCGATG
>JBDSMH010000198.1:0-10898 GCA_039915945.1 Acidimicrobiales bacterium
GACGAGATCATCGGGATCGGTGTCGTCGTCGTCGACATCACCGAACGCAAGGCCGGCGAAGCGGCGCGCCAGCAACTCGCGGCCATCGTCGAGGGCTCCGGCGACGCGATCTTTGGCACGACTATCGAGGGCATCATCACCAGCTGGAACGGCGCGGCCGAGCGCCTGTTCGGGTGGACCGCCCAAGAAGCGATCGGCCAACCGGCATCGCTCATTGCGACCGCCGACACGCTCGGCATGCAGCAAGATATGCGTGGTCGCCTCAACGCGGGTGGGGTGCACGAGCGTCACGAGACCACGCGCCGCCACAAGGACGGCAGCGTGGTCGACGTGCTCGTCATTGCCTCGACTGCAACCGACGAGACGGGCAAGGTGGTGGGGCTGTCAGTGATCGCCCACGACATCACGCAGCGCCGAGCAGAGCAACAGGCCCTCGAGACGAGCCAGCGACGGCTGGCCGCGGCACAACGCAATGCGCATCTGGGTAGCTTCGAGTTCGACGTGCTCACCGGCGAGCTGACGTGGTCGGCGGAATACTCTCGGGTACTCGGGCTCGACCCGTCGGTGCCGGCGAGCTATGAACTCTTCAGTTCCATGGTGCATCCCGACGATGCCGCGATGGTCGCCAGTGTCAGGACCGATGCCAACCGGCGTGTCGCATTCGATCTCGACTTTCGCATCATCCGTGCCGACTCACAGGTGCGTTGGGTCCGAACGCAATCAGTTCCCGAACTCGCAGCGGATGGCACCGTTCTAAAAGTCGTCGGCACGATGATGGATGAGACCGACCGAGTCGAGGCCGACCGAGAGCAAAGAGTGGCCGAGACGCGCTTCGAGATCGCGTTCGAACAGGCTGCCATCGGCGCGGCGATCGCTGATCTCGACGGTATCGCCACCCGGGTGAACCCGTCCTTGTGCTCATTTCTCGGTCGGTCGGCCGAGGAACTCGTCGGACACCGTTCGGCGGAGTTCACACACCCAGACGACGAGGCGTTCTCGCACGCGGCATTCATGCGAATGGGCCCCGGACACGACTCCTATGCCGACCAGCGGCGGTATGTGCGCCCGGACGGATCCATCGTCTGGGCGCTGTGCAACATCACGCTCGTGCGCGACGAGATGGGTGCGCCCCAGTACTTCTTCACGCAGTTGCAGGACATCACCGTCCGCAAGGTGGTCGAGGAAGAACTCGTGCAACAGGCACTACACGATTCGCTCACCGGTCTTCCGAACCGGGCCTTGCTCACTGACCGGCTGATTCACGGCCTGGCGGGCTCACGGCGGCGGGGCACGCAGGTGGGCGTGATCTTTCTCGACGTCGATCACTTCAAAGTGGTCAACGACTCGCTCGGCCATACGTCGGGTGACGATCTGTTGTGTCAAGCGGCCGACCGCATCGCGGGCGCGATTCGACCGGGGGACACGGTTGCCCGCTTTGGTGGCGATGAGTTCGTCGTCGTCTGCGATGACGTCAATCTGGCCGAGACAGAACAGATCGCGGCACGGGTGCTCGAGGCATTGAGTCAGCCGTGCGTGATCGGTGGTCAAGACGTGCACGTCACTGCCAGCCTCGGCATCGCGCTGGCCGACGACCAGGCGACGCCCGAGAGCTTGTTGCGAGATTCTGATGCGGCGATGTACCGCGCAAAGGAACGCGGACGCGGTCGAATCGAAGTGTTCGACGAAGCGGTGCGTTCCAAGGCCGCGCGACGATTGGCGACGGAATCAGCGTTGCGGCGCGCCCTCGAACGCGATGAGTTCACGCTGCACTACCAACCGGTCGTCGATCTCTCGACCGGGGCGATGGTCGGCGCAGAGGCGCTGTTGCGTTGGCAGCGTCCCGACCTCGGCCTCGTGAGCCCAAGTGAGTTCATACCTGTCGCCGAGGACACGGGTCTGATCGTGCCGATCGGCGCCTGGGTGCTCGAGCGAGCGTGCCGCCAACTGGCAGAGTGGCAGCGCACCGCGCCCGCGCTCACGGTGTCCGTGAATCTCTCTGTCCGTCAGATGCTCGCTCCCGACATCGTCCGACTCGTGGAGAGTGTGTTGTCGCGCACGGGTGTGCGTGCGAAGGATCTCTGCCTCGAGTTGACCGAGAGCGTCTTCATGGAAGATGTCGAATACTTCGAAAGGACACTCGCCAGTCTCAAGGCGTTGGGTGTGCGCCTCGCCATCGACGACTTCGGTACGGGTTATTCATCGCTCAGCTATCTCAAGCGGTTCCCCGTCGATGCAGTGAAGGTAGATCGATCGTTCATCGACGGGTTGGGCACCGAACCAAACGACTCTGCGCTCGTCGCCGCGATCATCGCGATGGCCGTTGCTCTCGGACTCGAAGTCACTGCGGAAGGTGTCGAGACACAGCAACAGCTGTCGATTCTCGAGGCACTCCACTGCGAGCGCGCGCAGGGGTTCTATCTAGCCCGCCCGATGCCGGCTGCCGACATGACGCGCTTTCTGGCAGCGTCACACCGCTGGAAGGTTGGCTGAGCGCGAACGCGCCAGCGCCCGCCACCGCGGTTTGCGATGGCGGGCACGGTAATGGCGTCAGGCGAATTCGGCCTCAGACTCCGACCGGTACGCGTGCCGCGTCGCGGCGCTCGGTCTCGTCGTCATCGTCGTCGATGTCGAAATCGAGATCGGCGAGCGCAGAGTCCATCGCGCCGCCCTCGAGGTCGAGCACCGGGAGGATGCGGTCGAGCCAAGCCGGCAGCCACCAGTTGGCAGTACCGAGCAACGACATCGTGGCCGGCACCAGGACCATGCGCACGAGCGTGGCATCAACGAACACCGCGGTCGCCAACCCAAGTCCGAACATCTTCAAGATGGGATCGCTGCCGAGCACGAAGGCACCGAACACACTGATCATGATGAGCGCGGCGCTCGTGATGACACGGGCAGTGCTGCTCAGCCCGTCGACCACGCTCTGGTGCCCGTCGCCATGCTTGAGGAATTCCTCGCGCACCCGGCTCAGCAGGAACACTTCGTAGTCCATCGACAAGCCGAACAGGATTGCGAACATGATCAATGGGACGAACGGATTCACCGGCATCGTGTCGTGGATACCGACGAGGTTCTTTCCCCAGCCCCATTGGAAGACCGCGACGACCACGCCGTAGGCAGCTCCGATCGACAGCAAATTCATGACCGCGGCCTTCAGTGGCACGACGATCGAGTGGAACATCACGACGAGAAGCACGAACGACAAGAGCACGACGGCTCCGATGAAGATCGGGAGACGATCCGAGATTCGATCGGAGACGTCGATCACCGCTGCGGTGTTCCCGCCCACGAGGACGACGGCGCTGCTGCCCGCGATTGCCGATGGCAAGTTTTCGCGGAGCGTCTTGACCAACTGTTCCGTCGACTCATCTTGCGGCGAGGTCGTCGGGAAAGCCGTCACGACTGCCACAGCGCCGTCAGCGTTGATCACGGGTGCTTGAATCGACGCGATGCGTTCGTCTGCAGCGAGTGTCGCGGTAACCGTGTCGAGGACCTCGGGTGTCGCGCCATCGACCACGATGGCGAGCGGACCGTTGAATCCCGCACCGAAGCCGTCGGCAAGCAAGTCGTAGGCCTTGCGCTCGGTGGACGATTCCTGGAGGTTGGAGTCGTCGGCGAAGCCCAACCGCATGCTGGTGACCGGCACGGCCAGGATCCCGAGCAGCGCCAGGCTGCCGAACAGATAGCGCCACGGGTGGTGCCCGACATGGCTGGCCCATCGACCCGACGCGGTTGTGTGTTCGGGTCCTCGTTCGCGGATCCCGGGCACCTTGAGCCGGTCGATGCCGCGGCCGGCGAAGCCGAGGAACGCAGGCAGCAGTGTGATTGCGACGAGCACCGAGACGAGCACGACGATCGCGCAGGCGTAGCCCATGGCGGTAACCGACGGGAGGCCACTCAACTGCAAACCGAGGATGGCGACGACGACGGTCAAACCGGCGAACACGACGGCTTGTCCGGCGGTGGCATTGGCCCAGCCGGCGGCATCCTCGACCGACATACCGGCCCGCAGATTTTGGCGATGGCGGGTCACTACGAACAACGCGTAGTCGATGCCGACGCCGAGGCCGATCATCATCGCGAGCATCGGCGACACGCTCGGTACGTCGGTGAAGCCAGCGAGAACGCTGACGCCGGCCATGCCGATGAGGAGGCCGAAGAGCGCAGTGCCGATCGGTATTCCCATCGCGATGACCGAACCGAACGCGACGAGCAGTACGAGCACGGCGACCGCCAGGCCGACGAGCTCACTGCCTTCGGGACCGCCTTCTTCCGCGACGAGTGAACTGGTGAGCTCCACCTGTACGCCCGCGCTACGGGCCTCGTGCGCGATCGCCTCGGTGTGGGCGTACATGTCTGCAGTGATCAAATCTTCGTCGTAGGTGATCGACGCGAAGGCCGTTCGCCCATCGTCACTGACCGTCGATTCGGCCTCATCGAAGGGGTTCGACACCGCAGTTACGTGCGGGGCGGACCTCAGCGACTCGAGCGCCGCCGCGATGGTCGCCGCCGGGGCTGGGTCGGTGACCCGACCGTCTGCGACGTGGAAGACAAGGTCTCCCGATGCGTGGGACTCCGACGGAAAGCGATCCTTGAGGAGATCGAGTGCGTGCTGACTCTCCGCCCCGGGAATCGTGAACTTGTCGCTCAACTCGCCGCCCACGGAACCCTTGGCACCGAGCACCAAGGCGGCGAGCACCACCCAGAGAGCGAGGGTTCGCAGCGGATGCAATGTCGCGCTGCGACCTATTCGATACAGGAACCTTGACATCACTATCTCCCTTGTTCGTGTCGGTTCGTGCGCCCACTGCGGTCGCAACCTGTGGTCATCGTCAGCGCGAGGGCTGATACGGCGCTGAACGCGCGCTGATGTGTGCCGCTGTCGGCATCAGGCGGTTCTCACCGGGGGTTTTACGGCACCGCTGATGCAGCTGACGCCGACCATGAACAGCGGCATGCCGATGAAGGCGAAGATGCCGAATGCGGCACTGAGCCCGAGCCCTGCCGCGGCGAGGGGGATACCTATGACGAAGAGAACGATGCGCTCGATCATGACGAAGTCCTTGCGAGGGTTTCTGCTGGAGCGGGACGGTTGTCCCGGCGCCGCACAAGATGAATGCCGCCGCTGATCTCTGCCTGATGTTCTGCTGTAAGCCCTCGCGAGGGGCGGCCATTATGGTGAGGCCAACCCGCACGCGACGATCCAATTGGAGATTGAACGAATGGACTTCGACCTGAGCCCTGAGCAGCTTGAACTCGTCGAGCGCGGGGCTGCGGCGGGGCGCGAGTGGCGCCCGTTCGCCGAGAAGTGGGACCACGAGAACGAGGCGCCGCTCGGCGCGGTCACCGAGCGCATGGGCGAGCTCGGTTTCCTCGGCATCACGATGCCGCTCGAATACGGCGGCCAAGGCAAGTCCAACCTCGAGTATGTGCTGGCGGTCGAATCGATCCTGCGCACGTCGACCACTTGGGTCGCGGCCGAGCCGCTGTTTCGTACGTCGGGTGCAGGTCCCACCATCTGCCTCATGTCGAGCAATGACGCCGCGCGCGAGAAGTTCCTCCCCGAGATCACCTCAGGACGCGCCGGCTGCACGATCGGCATCACCGAGCCCGACTTCGGCTCCGACATGAGCTCGCTCGAAACCAGTGCAGTGCGTGGTGAGGGTGGCTCGTGGATCATCAACGGCAACAAGAAGTTCATCACCGGTGCGATCGAGGACTCGTACTACGCGACGTTCGTGCGCTTCGACGGCATACCCGGGGCAAGGGGAGTCGGTGCCGTCATGACCGAAAAGGGCATGCCGGGTTTCGGCATGACGCGCGGCCCCGACTTCGTGGGAGCTCGTGGTGTGCCGCACGGCGAACTCGAATTCAAGGACTGTCGCGTGCCGGCAGAGAATCTTCTGTTCGGACCGGGCGAGTTCGCGCAGCTGATGACCGCGTTCAACATGGAGCGGCTACACAACGGTGCGTCGTCGCTCGGGTCCGCCTGGGCCGCGTTCGACCTGGCGCTCGAGTACGCGCAGCAACGACGTCAGTTCGGTCGCGAAATCATCGAGTTCCAGGCGATCTACCACGAGTTCGCCGACATGTATGTGCAACTCGAAGCGGCACGCGGCTTGCTGTACAAGGCCGCGACATCGTCGGGACAAGGCAAGTACCCGCAGGCGTTGGATGTGACTGTCGCCAAGTACTTCGCGAACCAGGTCATGTACGACGTCTCGGCGAAGGCGGTCACGATCTTCGGCGGCGAAGGCACCTCGATGGAGAACCCGACGCAGCGCATCCACCGTGACTCGTTGGTGTGTCGCATCGCGGGCGGAGCGCCCCACGTCATTCGCAACACGATTGCCGGCCAGTTGGTACCCAACGTCAGGCTGAGCCAGCGCCGGCCCGGCTAGTTCCCAGCGCGCAGGGCGTCCACGGGTTGTAAACGGGCGGCTCGCTGGGCGGGGTAGGTGCCTGATACGAGGCCGGTGAGGGCGCCGATGATCGGTGCGAGTAGTGGTGTGACTGGGTCGAGGAGCGGTGTCCAGTTGTTGTGGGCGGCCACGCTCACGACGACGAGGGTGCCGACGCTGGCGCCGATGATGCCGCCGAGCAAGCCCAGCGCGCTGCTCTCGAGGAGGAATTGGCGGGCGATGTGTCCGCGGGTTGCGCCGAGGGCGCGTCGTATGCCGATCTCGCCGGTGCGTTCGATGACGGACACGAGCGTGACGTTCGCGATGCCGATCGCTCCGACGAGTAGTGACACGGCACCGAGGATGAGGAAGAGGACGTTGAGGTCGTTTTGTACGGCGTCGCGTAGTCGGCGGGGCTCTGGCGGCGACGCGACGCGCAGTGCGCGCGGGTTGTCGGGCCGCAGCGCGAGTGGCAGTTGCTGGGAGATCAGCGTGGTTGCACCTATGTTCGTTTCGACGACGACGAGCGACGGGGAGGGGAGCCGGTAATAGCGCTGCGCGGTGCCTTCGGGGATGACGACCGCGCCGAGGAGGTCTGGTTGGCGGGCTACTGCGTCGAGTATTCCGACTACGAGGTAGATGTCATCGCCGATGGTGATGGCGGGCATTTGGTCGACTTGGGTGATCCCGAGTCGGTCCGCGGCGTTCGGGCCGAGCACGGCCACGCGTTCGGCGCGTGTCGAGTGGCCTTCGTCGAAGAAACGGCCGGTGCGCAGGGTGGCGCGGACTGCCGGAAACAGTCCGGGCGACGCGGCCGACACGGTCAGCTTGAAGGTTGTCGGATGCTGCGGATCGCGGACGGTGGAGGCGCCCACGAGACGGTCTGCGACATTCACGGTGCTGAGCGTGCCGGTGGCGGCGACGCCGTTGAGACGGGCAATTCGCGTTGGCGCGTCCCATGGGATGGCAACGGTCGTGGGGCTGGTCGCCGATGGGCGGGGCGTGACGACGAGCTCGGTTGCTGCGAGTTCGTCGAAGCGGCCCACTATGCGGTTGCCGGCGGTGCGCGAGAGGCCCAACGTGGCGACGAGGGACGCAAGACCGATGACGGTGCCGACGACGGTGAGTGCGGTGCGTCCGGGTCGGGCGAAGAGCCCGGCGGTTGCCTCGTTGGTGAGATCGCGCACGCTCATGCGTGATCGCGCGACGGGCGCTGCGACGGCGCACGGGGTCTTCGGCGATCGTGCGCTTTGCGGCTTCACTGTGCCTCGCCGAGTCGGCCGTCGACGATGTGCACCTTGCGGCTGGCGCGCTGCGCGACCTCGAGGTCGTGGGTGATCATCATGATTGTCATGCCCTGCGCGTTGAGCGTGTCGAGCAGTTCGAGGACGGTGGCGGTCGTTGCCGAATCGAGGTTGCCGGTAGGTTCGTCGCAGAGCAGAAGTTGCGGTGTTCCCATGAGCGCGCGTGCGATCGCAACACGTTGACGTTCTCCGCCGGATAGCCGGCTCGGCGAGTAGTCGGCGCGATGGGCCAGCCCGACTCGGTCGAGCACGGCGTGTGCTCGGTCGCGGCGGCCGCGGCGAGGGGCGCGGCGATAGATGTCGCTGAGCATGACATTGTCGGTGACGCTGCGGTAGTTGAGGAGATGGAATGACTGGAAGACGAACCCGATGCTGTGTCCGCGCAGTGCGGCGCGCTGGCGATCGTCGAGGTCGGCGACGTCGATGCCGTCGAATCGGTACGTGCCTGAGGTGGCGACGTCGAGGCAGCCGACGATGTGGAGCAGTGTTGACTTGCCTGAACCGGAGGGGCCGACGATGGCGAGCCAGTCGCCGCGTTGCACGCGCAGGTTCACGTCGATGAGCGCGTCGACCGGTGCGTCTGACCCGAAGCGTTTCGCGAGGTCGGTGAGTTCGATGACCGGAATGGGTTGACCTTTAGGCACCGGGTTGACGCTTTTGTTCGACGCCGATGACGACGAGGTCGCCCTTGAAGAGGGGGCCGGTGACGGCGACGTAGCCGTCGGCGGAGAGGCCGGGTACGACGTCGATGAACTCGGTGGCGCCGTTGCGTTGACGCTGAACCCGTGTGGTGCCGCCGGCGGTGAGCGTCAGCGCGCTCACAGGAACGGCGAGGACGTTACCGCCGCTTGACTGGACAGCGATGGTGAGCCGCACCGACGCGCCGGGCAGGTTGGGCGGCGCGGCGTCGACGCTCGTCTCGAGGCGGCGCAGCTCTCGCTACTCGAGTGAGATCCTCTACGTAGGGGAGTCCCAATTGCCGCTGCGCTCGCTTCAGGCGACCGAACGACCAAGCAGGTGTAGGTGTCGTCGCACTGGTCCGGGAAGTGGCCGTACGTGCACAATGCCGTCGTCAATGTCGGCGACCTGTGCGACGGCCCTCGCGGAGCCCGACCCGACAATGATCCATGCGCCTTCTTTGACGAGCGAGGGATCCCGGGCGTCGCTGATTGGTGCCCACGGCAGGCCGGTGTCGTCTTCGGTGTTGAGGTCGACGCGTAGGTCGACTTCGTAGTTCGTCACGATCGCCTCCTGTCCGTGCTCAGGTCTCATGATAGGGGTTGTCGATCTGGGTCGCGTTACAGCCAAGCAGCCGGCGGATCAGCTCTGCACGATCTGTGTGGGCCAGCGTCACGTGGGGTGTCCGGAACGTCGGAATGATCTCGATACCTGCGTCCTCGACGTCGGCTCGTTGGAAGATTGCGATCGTCGCGAACTGCGAGAGTTTGGTTTCGCAAAGCACGTCGACTTCCGCGGACTGTGACGCGTAGAAGGCTGAGATGCCATAGCGCCCGAAGTCGACGAAGCGGTCAAAGAAGTTCGTGGCGTCCGTTGCCAGCAGCTCGGGATCGAGCTCGTCGCCGCGCACGACGAGAACTGCCGTATCGGGCAGGTCGGCAGCACGGATGCGCGGTCGGCGATCACTCACCGGCGCACCATACCTTTTGCGGATTCGCGGCTCGCTTCGATCGTTGGACGGGCACCTCGCGGTTCTCTGGATGCTGGCCTGCCGTGTTGAGCCGACCGTGACATGAGCCCGTACACGGTCGGGCCGCGAATCCATGTCGACCGGGACGTGATGGGCAGTGATGGCGCGGGTCGGTAGGGAGGACTCGCAGTCGGCGTGATATGCCCGCAGAAAGACAGTGCTTTCCGATGATCGGTACAACGCTGTCGTTGTCTTCGAGTCTCAGCGCTCGGCACTGCTCGGGTCGTCGAGGTTGCGCCCGTATCGTTCTGGACGATCCAAAAGTGGACCTCTGCTGCGCGGTGGGCGCCGTGGCACGCCGCGCTCCGTTGGTAGGAGTTCTCGCTACGCACGTGGCTGCGCGCGGCACTGATCACGCTCGAGAGGGACGATCAGCTCCCAAGTGCCGGGCCTTCGCTCCCGCATGTGACCCTGCATGACAGCGAACGTACGACACGGGTCTGACAAAGGGATTGGATGCGGATTGGATGGAGCGGCCAATCACCATCAGCCGGTTGATCACCCCGTGTGATCAGCCGTGTTTGGTGCGCCCCGTGGGAGTTGAACCCACAACCTGCGGATTAAGAGTCCGTTGCTCTGCCGGATTGAGCTAGAGGCGCAAGAACTGGCGATGCTACCGACCGGGCAGGGCGTCGCCCTACCCAGCCAGTCAATGTACTTGGGGTGACCGAGGGGATTTGAACCCCCGACATCCGGGACCACAACCCGGCGCTCTGCCATGCTGAGCTACGGCCACCATGTGCGAGGCGCCATCATAGAGGCGACAGCCCGGCGAGCCGAAACGGGATTCGAAGCTTTGGGCGCTCTATTACGCTCTAGCTGCCCCCGTAGCTCAGCGGATAGAGCAGGTCACTTCTAATGACAAGGTCGTAGGTTCGAACCCTATCGGGGGCGCCAAAAAACGCTGGTCAGCGCCTTGCGGTTCGCAAAGTTCTCAAGATTTGAGCCCGTTGCCAACGGATTGCCAACGGATCCGTTGGCAGATCGTTACGCTCTTGCGAGATGCGCGGGCACCTACGGCAACGATCAGAAGGATCGTGGGAGATCGTCGTTTACGCGGGCCGAGATCCGCTGACTGGGCGCGAACGACATCGAAGCAAGACGGTGCGAGGTACGAAACGCGACGCGCAGCGCGCGCTCACTGCCATGTCCCACGAAGCATACGAAGGCCGGCTGTCGGCCAGCAGCAGCGTCACGATCTCCGAGCTCATCGAGAGCTGGCTGGACCTCGTCGAGACGGACCTCGCTTCGACGACGATCGACGGCTATCGCAACCTTGTCCGGTGGTATATCGAGCCCGGGCTGGGCCATGTTCGCGTCGGCCGCCTCACTGCTCCACAGCTCGACACGTTCTACAAAGCCCTGCAGCGCAAGAAGGGCCTGTCGTCATCGACGGTGCGCAAGGTGCACGCCGTACTGCGTCGGGCCCTGAAGCACGCGGTGAAATGGGGCTGGATATCGATCAACCCCGCGCTCAACGCG
>JBDSMH010000121.1:0-11647 GCA_039915945.1 Acidimicrobiales bacterium
ACCGATCGCGACATCGCCATGAGCCCGCTGCGCAAGGCCCGCGGCAAGCGCAGCATGGTCCTCGACCTCCGCAGCGCCGGTGGCCGTGAGGTCCTCGCCAAGCTGATCGACGTCAGCGACGTGCTGATCGAGAACTTCAAACCCGGCACTCTTGCCCGCCTCGGCTTCGACGCTGCCGCGCTCGAGGCTCGCAACCCTCGGCTCATCTACGCGACGATCACCGGCTACGGCCACGACGGCCCCTACCGCGACAAGCCCTCGATGGATCCCATCGTGCAGGCCATGTCGGGCCTAATGGCCAAGACCGGCTTCACCGACGGTCCGCCGACGCGTGTCGGTGCGACAGTCGGCGATCAACTGCCGGGCATGTGGGCCGCCCTCGGCGTGCTGGCCGCGCTGCGCCAGCGCGACCTCGACGGTCGCGGTCAGGTCGTCGACGTCGCCATGATCGACGCGATGTTGGCTTTGCTGTGGGACGAGCCGATCGATCAGTACGAAGACATGGGCATGCCCGAACGATTCGGCAACGGCGATCCGCGCGGCGCGCCGTTCGACACATTTCGCACCAACGACGGCTGGATCGCGTTGGCCGCTCCGGCCAACTCGCAGTGGGTCAAATTGGCGCCGTTGCTCGGTCCCGCCGCACTCGACGACAAGTGGCTCGACCATCACACCCGCGCCCGCGAGCAAGCAACGCTCAACGAGATCGTCAACGCGTTCACGAGCGTGCGCAGCTCCGAACAAGTCGTCCGTGAGGTCGAGGCACTGGGCGTGCCCGTGTCGGCGGTGAACCCCCCGTGGTGGGGACGCCACGATCCTCATATCGCGCACCGCGGATCACTCGAACGGCTGCGTCACCCCGACCTCGCCGAGCCGACGGGCTATCTCGGCACGATGCTGCCGATCCGATTCTCTCGTGCCGACACCTCGACCACACCGGCCGAACCACTCGGTGCGAGTACCGAGTCCGTTCTGCAGGAACTGCTGGGCTACGAGACGACCGAGATCGACGCGTTGCGCGCCGGTGGCGCCTTCGGCTGAGCGACACGCGCAACTGCGTGATTCGTGCGCAGCGCCCGACCGACGAGCACGTTCCACAGCGGCACACCGATGACGGCGAACCGATCAACCCGCCGGCGATGAGCAAACCCGACGACGTGTACTGCGCCCACCGATCGCCCTCCCGGACGTAATAGCCGAAGCTCACGGAATACGCGAGAGCGACCGCGGCCGACAGGTACGCCATCCACGAAGCGGTGCGGTCGAAATCGAGCCCGAGCGGCTCGCGGCTGAGCGGAGAGTTGGTTGCGGCCATCGTTTCCTCCAGGTGAGATCACCCCCCATTCGGAAACCGCCGGAAACCAGATCACACGACGAGAACTATCTCCGTGTGGCCGCGGTGACCGAGGCCACTGTCCTCGCGCGTCGCGCTGACGAGCGAGAGACGGTCGAGTCGATCAGCCAACGCTTCGAAAGCCACTCTCGCTTCGAGCCGGGCGAGCGCCGCACCCAGGCAGAAATGAATGCCGTGCCCGAACGCGAGGTGCGGCGTGTCGCGTCGCGGCACCACGTCGTCGGGATGATCGAAGGCCGTCGCGTCGTGGTTGGCGGCGCCGATGCCGATCGTGACGAACGAACCGGCAGGGATCACCTTGCCACCCATCTCGACGTCACGAGTCGTCTTGCGGATCGGCGTCTGCACCGGCGCTTCGAGTCGCATGATCTCCTCGACGAGCAACGGGATCGTCGAGCGATCGCCCCGCACGCTTGCCCACAACGCAGGGTCGTCGGCAAAGACCCGCAGCATGTTGCCGATGAGGCGGGTCGTGGTGAGATTGCCGGCGGAGAGCAACACACAACATGCACCCACCACTTCGGCGGGTTCGAGATGGTCACCGTCGACCTCGGCCGATACGAGTGCCGAGATCAAATCGTCACCGGGTTGCTGCGCCCTCGCGCTCACCAGAGCCCCGAACCAGTCGTTGATCGCTTGCGCGCCCCGTTCGGCTGAGATCAACTCGGGAGTGCGTTCGCCGCGCGCGTTGTACACGACGAAGGCGCGGTCCTCTGACCATTGCTTGAAGTCGCGAAATCGGTCGGTGGGTATGCCCATCATGCGGGCAATGACGAACACCGGCAGCGGGTCGCAATACCCGAGTTGGAAGTCGACCGCGCCGCGACCGATGTCGTCGAGCAAACCGTCGGCGATCTCGCGGATCCACGGCTCGGCTTCGGCGACGCGCTTGGGCGTGAACGCCTTGGTCATGATGCGGCGTATCTGCGTGTGCCGCGGCGGATCGTCGAAGATCAGCGGCGAGTCGCGAAATACCGGGTTGTCGGACCCGCGCACGTTGGACGAGAAACGCTCGGGATCGGCCAACGCGGCGCGTACGTGCTCGTAGCTCAACAAGATCCACGAGGACCGGCTCATCTGCAATGGGCTGTGAGCGCGCAAGGCGGCGTAGGCGGGATACGGGTCACGGAAGGTCAGCGGGTCACGCAGCAGCGAAGTGTCGGGTTCGGCCACGGCACCGAGAGTAGTGGGTGCAGACCAATTCGGGCTTGGCGTTTGGAGAATCATTCTCAGTATGACTATAGTGAGAATCGGTCTCATATGCACACACTTTCGACTCACCGCATCCGCCACATCCGCCACATCCGCCCCTTGGCGTGCCTATTGCTGGCCGGCGCGCTGTTGGCCGGCGCATGCGGCGACAGCGCCGGCTCCTCCGCAGAGGCCGCTCCCCTGCAAGTCGTCACCACCACCACCGTGCTGACCGACTTCGCCAATGTGATCGGCGGAGATCGCGTCCACGTGTACGGGGTGCTGAAGCCCAACGTCGATCCGCACGACTACGAGCCGTCGGCCAAGGATCTCGACTCGATGCGACAGGCACACGTGATTGTCAAGAACGGCGTGCACCTCGAGGCGTGGTTCGACGACGCCACCAAAGCCAGCGGCACGAAGGCCACGATCGTCGACGCCAGCGAAGGGATCGACGTTCGTTCGGCCGACGATCACGCGGAGCCCGAGGGCGATCCCCACATCTGGCACGATCCGCGCAACGCCAAGCGAATGGTCGCGACGATGCTCGCCGCGTTCGTCGCCGCGGATCCGGCCGGAGCACAGATCTACGCGGCCAACGCGGCTCGCTACACCGCCGATCTCGACGCACTCGACGTCGAGATCGCGGCACAGATCGACAAGCTCCCCAACAAGAAACTGGTGACGAACCACGACGCCTTCGGCTATTACGTCGACCGTTACGGGTTGGAGTTCGTCGGGTCGATCATCCCCAGTTTCGAGACCTCGGCCGAAGTATCTGCATCAGAGCTCGCCGACCTCGTCGACGAGATCAAGGCGCAGGGCGTCAAGGCAGTCTTCGCCGAATCCGCCCTGCCATCGAAAGTGGCCAAGACGATCGCCAACGAAGCGGGTGTCGAAGTGGTCGACGGTGAGGGCTCGCTTTATGGTGACGGCCTCGGAACCGCCAAGTCACCCGGGGCCACCTACCTCACCATGATGCGGCACAACACCACCACGATCGTCGATAACCTCGGGTGAATTGATCCCATGGCCGAGCCCCTTCTTCACGTTGACCACCTGACGGTCGCCTACGACCGTCAGATCGTCGTGCACGACATGACCATGCAGGTTTCGGCGGGCGAATCAGTGGCGTTGATCGGTCCCAACGGTGCCGGCAAGTCCACCTTCATCAAGTCGGTCCTCGGCTTGGTCCCAATTCACAGCGGCACCGTCGAAGTGCTCGGTCGCCCGTCGGTCGACATGCGGCGCCATATCGCGTACGTGCCCCAACACGATCATCTCGACCCGCAATTCCCCATCACCGTGCAGCAGGTGGTGATGATGGGTCGCTATCGCACCATAGGGTGGTTGCACCGACCCAAACGCGAAGATCGCGACGCGGCCCGCGAAGCACTGCAACAAGTCGGTCTCGCCGGTCGCGCCGACGACTCGTTCGGCAGCCTTTCGGGCGGGCAACGCCAACGCGTCCTCATCGCCCGCGCGATCGCACAAGACGCCAAGCTACTGTTGCTCGACGAGCCGTTCAACGGCGTCGACAGCACCACCCAAGATGTCCTACTCGAAGTGTTGTCGTCGCTGCGTTCGGGCGGCGCGGCCGTCGTGATGGCAACTCACGACCTCTCGGTCGCGCATCTCGCATGTGGTCACGCCTGCGTGCTCAATCGTCATCTGGTCGCGTTCGGCCCGATCGACACCACGCTCGGGTCCGACGCACTCGTTGCGGCCTACGGTCATCAGGCAGTTGTCCTCGCCGAGGGCACCGCGATGATCCATGCCCACTGATTCGATTCACGTGCTCGCCGGCCTACGGTTCGTCACCGAACCCTTCGAGCCCGCGTACATGCGCCGGGCTCTGATCGCCATGTTGCTGCTGGCGCTCCTCGCGGGCGTCGTCGGAGTCGTCGTACAACTGCGCCGGCTCGCGTTCATGACCGACGCGATGACCCATACGGTGTTCCCCGGCGTCGCGATCGCGTTCTTCATGGGCGACTCGTTGTTCGTCGGCGCGTTGATCGCCGCCGGCGCCTCGGCGGTACTGCTCACTCTGCTCGCCCGTCACCCGCGCATCGACGAAGACGCGCTCGTGGCGTTCGTGCTCGCGACGTTCTTCTCGGTCGGCGTCATCGTCGTCTCGCGCAACCGCACGTTCACAGCCGACCTCAACCAACTACTCTTCGGTCGCGTGCTCACGATCTCGACGCGTGACGTCGTCGAGATCGCCGTCGTGTGCGTCGCGTCCTTCGTCTCGTTGTACGCGTTGCGCAAAGAATTGTGGCTGCGCTCGTTCGACCCGGTCGGGGCCGCAGCACTGGGCTACCCCACCGTCGCCATCGATATGGCGCTCAACCTGTTGATCGCGCTCGTTGTCGTGGCGGCGGTGCGCGCCGTGGGCACCGCGCTGGTCGTAGCGCTGCTTACGACTCCCGCCGCCACGGCCCGCATCGTGACGTCGCGCATCACAACGATGATGGTGCTGTCGTGTGTGATCGGCGCCGTCGGTGGCTGGCTCGGCCTGGTCATCAGCTATGACGCCTCGATCCACCACGACGTGCGATTGGCGGCGGGCGCCACCACCGTGGTGGTGCTGACGGTGCTGTTCGCCGCGGTGGCGCTCGCCTTCGCACTCGTCCGCCGGCGCGGCGCCCGGCAGGCGGTCGTTTCGTGAGTCACCTCATCGATCTCTACGACTCGACGATCATGCAACGCGCGTTGATCGAAGCGGCACTGGTCGGTGCGTTGTGCGGCGCGGTCGGTATCCACGTGCTGCTGCGCCGGCTGCCGTTCTTCACCATCACCGTGGCGCACGCGACATTCCCCGGTGTCGTACTGGCCGTGATCCTCGGGGCCAGCGTGCTCAGCGGCGCCGTGGTGTTCGCCCTGTTGTTGGTGGTGGGCATTTGGTTGACCGGCGTGGAAGAACGATTGGCAACGTCGACCGTCGTCGGGGTCGCACTCGCCGGTTCGTTCGGTATCGGCGCCATGTTGCAATCGACGCAGAACGGTTTCACGAAGGACCTTGCGTCGATCCTGGTGGGACAGATCATCGCCGTGCAGCGCGGCGACCTGATCGCCACCGCCATCATCGGCGGGCTCGTACTCGCGACCATGATCTCGACGCACAAGGAGCTCGTGCTCTCGGCGTTCGACCGCACCGAAGCGCAAGCGCAAGGTCACTCCCGCACGGTAGACCTGCTCGCACTGTTGATCGTCGCGGCCGCGGTCGTGACGACGGTGCCCGCAGTGGGCACGATCTTGTCGGTCGCGTTGTTGACGATCCCCGCGATGACAGCTCGCCTCGTCACTCGGCGCGTCGAGACAGCGATGGTCACCTCGGCCGCGATCGGCGCACTCGCCGGGGTGGTGGGGCTCACGATCTCCGCACAATGGCGTGTCGCTGCGGGCGCCGCGATCACCCTCACCGCAGCAGGACTGTTCTTGATCGTGCTCCTCGCGACGTCGGTGGTACGCCCCCGCGCCTCAACCGAGAAGGCTGTTGTGTTCGCCGATGCGGGGCGCCCGCCGGAGCTGGCTCGCTGACCCATTGCAGATGAACGGCAGGCCGAGGTACGTGTAGGACGCACCGAGATCCTCGTGCTCGACCTCGACCGGAAACCCGCGGGCCACGAAATGAGGATCGCTCAGGACCTCTTCCGGTGAATAGACAACTGTGGCCGCGATGCCATGGTTTTGTGCGCCCATGAAGAAGTCATACGCCGAGGCCCGCTCGGCCATGAATCGAATCGCTTCACGGCCGGCGTTGAAGATCGCCTGCGCCTCGGGATCGCTGACGATCTCGCTGAGTTGCACCCCGCCGCGGGCCACACCCATGTCCAAGAAGAACGCTTCGCCATACTGCTCGCGGACACCTTCGTCGTTCAGCCAATCGACAAGGCGCTGATATTCCGCAGCGCTGCGCGGAGGCACGCCGCTGTGCACCATGCGACCGTCCGCGGCCTCGGCGAACGAGCTCGTCGTCATGCGCACCGACGCGTGGCGACCGGTCTGTCGCTGCACCGTGCGCTGCGCGACGAGGTAGTCGTAGGTCGCCGCTTCGGTGGTGACGTTGACCGCGGCGTGCAGGCTCACGTCGATGAATTGGCCGATGCCGGTCGTAGCACGGTGCAACACCGCGGTGAGCGCGGACATCGTCGCGAAGATCGAGCCGGTTTGATAGCCCTGGTTGCCGCCGCCGCGCACCGGAGGTATCGAGTGGTCGTCGTACCCACAGCTCCACACCGGTCCACCCGACGCCAGCACCGTCAGATCCGTCGACAATTCCGATGCGCGCGGTCCAGTTCGCCCGAACGGCGTGACCGACACCCAGATCAGCGCCGGGTTGTGCGGACGGAGATCGGGATAGTCGAGCTGCTTCGCGCCAAGCACTCCCGGCATCTCGGATTCGAGCACGATGTCGGCCGTCGCGATGAGTGAACGCAGTGCATCCGCGCCGTCTCGGTCGTCGAGATCGAGCGTCACGCCGAGCTTGTTGGTGTTGTAGTGCCACCACCACAAGCTGCGCTCGGGGTCTTCGATGTCACCGGCGAAGGGGGCCCATCGGCGCGTCTCGTGACCGCCCGGTGGTTCGACCACGATCACCTCCGCGCCGTAGATCGCCAGCAGCTTGCCTGCGAAGCACGCACGCGCCGAGGCCAACTCGACGACCCGCAACCCGGCCAGTGGCCCGAGCGGCCCTTCAGAGCGGGATGTCAGTGGCCCGAGCGGCCCTTTCGTGTTCGCCTCCATCAGATGACTCCGTCGGTGCGAAGGTCCTCGATTTGCGCGGAGGTCAGGCCGAGCAATTCGCCGAAGACCAGTTCGTTGTGTTCGCCGAGACAAGGCGCGCCGCGTGCGATCACCCAGTCGGTTTCGCTCAGGTGTGCCGGCTCGCCGTCGACTCGCACCTCGCCCATCTCGCGGTGCTGCACGGTGGGCCAGAGCCCCCACTCGGACGTATTCGCATCGGCATCGATGCGCTCCGCCGGCTTTTGCACCGCCGACGCGGGAACACCGACGGCTTGCAGCCGGGCCGCAAGATCGAACTTGTTCCACGCGCGGGTCGTCGCGTCGATGGCGAGGTCGAGCTCGTCTTCATGTTCGAGCCGGCCCGCCAGCGTGGCGTAACGCGCATCGCCACACCACGGTTCGGCAAACACCTCGCCCATGCGCGACCAGTCGTGGTCGTCGCGACACGACACCGCGACCCAGTCGTCTTCGCCGGCACACGCGTAGATGCCGTGGGGCGCCATCGGAGGAAACTGGCTGCGGTTCGAATTCGGCATGCCGGCACGGCGCAGCGGGCGGCCGTTGACGGTGTAGTCGAGCACCACCGGACCGAGCAGTGCCGCGCCCGCCTCGGTGCACGACATGTCGACCCACTGTCCCTCGCCCGTGCGTTGGTGGTGCACCAGCGCACAAAGGATCGCGATCGCCATGATGTTGCCGCCGTGATGGTCCATGTAGCTGTAGCCCCAACCCGCGGGCGGCAGTCCGGGCAAGCCCGACGAGAACGTGAGCCCGCACGCGGCTTGCACGATCGGGCCCCAAGTACGAAAGCTGCGATACGGCCCCGTGTGTCCGAACCCGCAATTCGACACGTAGATGATGTCGTCTTTGATGGCGCGCATTGCGGGGTAGTCGAAGCCCCATCGCTCGAGCACTCCCGCGGCGAAGTTCTCGCTGACGACATCGCTGATCTCGACGAGTTGGCGCAGCAGCTCCTTGCCGCGATCGGTGCGCAGGTTCAGCGTGATGCCGAGCTTTTCGACGTTGTGGTTCTGGAAGCCGCCGCCGAGCTCGACGCCGCGGCGATCGTCCTTGAACGGCTCGTTGCCCCGCAAGATGTCCCATTTGCCTTGCCGCACCGGGTCTTCGATGCGAATCACTTGCGCCCCGAGCGCGGCGAGCCAGCGCGTCGCTCCTGCGCCCGCGAGTTGGCCGGTGAAGTCGCAGATGCGGATGTGCGAAAGCGCCGTCGATTTTGCGGGGATCACCGTCATGGGACGAACCTATTCGAAATGAGTACCGTGGTTCCATGACTCTCGCCGCGGAACGCCACCAGTACGACGACTACGACACCCTGCTCGAGGACTATTTCGAAAAGGGTTGGACCGATGGGTTGCCGGTCGTGCCACCTACACCCGAAAAGGTCGAGCGCTTCCTACGGATCGCCGGTCTCGAGCCCGACACGGTGCTCGGTGCGGTGCCGACGCGCGAGGTGGTGGTGACCGCGGAGCAGGCAGCCATCAACGCGGTGATGGCGGGATGCAAGCCCGAGTACTTCCCCGCGGTCGTCGCGGCAGTGCGCGCGCATCTCGATCCGATGGGCAACTGCCACTCGACCACCGGCACACTCTCGGGCGCGGCCCAAGCCGTGATCATCAACGGGCCCATCCGCAACGAGATCGGCGTGCACAGCTACTCCGGTTGCTTCGGGCCAGGGTTCCGCGCCAACGCCACCATCGGCCGGGCGCTGCGGCTCGTCATTCGCAACGTGTGTCGCGCCATCCCCGGCTTCCTCGATCGAGCGTCGTTCTCGTGGCCGCTGCGCTACTCGTTCTGCTTTGGCGAGAACGAAGAAGCCAGCAACTGGACACCGATGCACGTGCAGCGCGGGTTCCGGCCCGATCAGAGCACGGCAACGGTGATGTCGATCATGAAGTTCGCACCGGCCAGCGATCTCACGAGTCGCACCGCCGAAGACATCTTGGATTCGCTGATCAAGAATGCGCGTTACTCCGGCGTCGGCGGCGATCACTGGCTCGGCGACGACCACAACGTGATGTTCGTGTTCGGCACCGAGCATCAACGCTTCTTCATCGAAGAGAACTATTCGAAAGAACGCATGCAGGAATACCTGTGGCCCAAGCTCTACGCGGACACCACCGGCCCTACCGACCGCCGGGTCAACGTGGCCAAGCCCGAGGGCATCCTGTTGGTCGCCGCCGGCGGCCCCGGCATGGGTGAGACGTGGATGCTGATGCCGCATCTCGCCCACGCCATCATCCGCGAGATCGAACCGGCCCATCTCTGAGGGCAGAGGCACAATCGGGATGCCTGGTAGCATCTGAATCGGAGTTGGAGGTCTTGCTATGGCATTGATCGGACTCGATCCGACGAGTGGCCCCATCGGGGGCGGGCACGACAGAAAACTCGCGCCGCGACCCGTGACGCTCGCCGGGCAGGTCGTGGGCCTCGTCGCCAACGGTCTCGGCCAAGGTGAAGCGTTCCTCGAGGCCCTGTACGAAGAGTTGAACAAGATCGATGATCTCCAGGGCAAGGTCAAGGTCATCAAGGGTTCGGTGTCGATCGCGCCGTATCCCGACGATTGGAAGCGCCTGACCGAAGGAGCCACCGTCGCCATCACCGGCTTCGGTGGTTGAGGCAGCTGTAGCGCCCGCAGTTTGCGGGACGCCGTAGAACTCGAGTGGGCCGGTATTCCCTCGGTGGCCATCATCCACTACGAGATGACCGGGTCGGCCAAGGCCATCGCCCGCATCAGCGGTCACGAGGACTATGACTTCGTCACCGTCGGCTACCCCCACATCCCGACGGCCGTGTGGACCGCCGACGAGGCCAAGCAAATTGCCGTTGATGTAGCGCCGCTCGTGCGCAAGCTCTTGACGTCCTAGGCCTTCACTGCGGCTCCGCCGCAACGGACTGGCGGCTCCGCCGCGGAAGTGCCTATGCCATTGAACTGAGCTACGGGCCTTTCCTTGGACGACGTCGAACTCGTCGGCGAGCTGTTGCAGCACTCGACCCTCGGTGCCGACATGATCGGACGGCGCGCCTTCACCGGTCGCGACGAGATCCGCGGCCAATACGAACGGACGAACATCGTGTACCCGGGCAAAGGCCGGGCGACGCGTGAGATGTACACGAACGTCGTCATCGACATCGACCTTGATGCAGGCACAGCCCGACCTCGACCGGCACATGCACACTGGTTCGCAGCCCTACAACTAAGCCTCCTTGTGCGGCTCCGCCGCAACGTACTGGCGGCTTCGCCGCGGAATTGACGATGCCATTGATCTGAGCTGCAGGCCTTTCCTCAAACCACGTCGAGCAGTGAGCCTGGCTGCAGACCCGCCGCGCGGACCTCTTTGATGATCTGCACCAGCGCGTTGCCGTCTTGCGATTGCTCGCCGACGTGGAACAACAAGATGCCGCCCGGGACGAAACCCTTGCGGCAGATCTCGACGATCTGCGCCGCGGTCTTGCCCATCCATCCGAGTGAGTCGACGGTCCAGAGCGCGTCGTACTTGTAGCCCATCTGCCCGAGCAGCTTGTCGGTCTCGTTGTCGACATCACCGAAGGGCGGGCGGAACCACGGCTTGGAGGTGACGTTGGCACCGGCGAGGCTCTTGAAGACCTGCTCGGCTTTGTCGAGCTCGGCGATGCGAGCTTCGCGATTGAGCAGTGCGGTCGATGACGAGAACCCTGTCCACGACTTGTGGCTGTACGTGTGATTCACGAGGTGATGACCGTCAGCCACGATGCGCCGGAACATGTCGGGGTTTTGTTCGGCCCACTTGCCGGTCATGCCGAAGCTGACCTTGATCTGTTCGGCTTTGAGGGTGTCGAGAATCTGCCCCGTGAACCCTACGTCGGAGCCCGCGTCGAGAGTGAGCGCAACGACCTTGCGGCCGTTGGTTCCTTTGCGCATCTGCAACGCCGGCGCGCCGGTTGGTGGCGCGGTTGTCGTCGAGGCTCCGGCGACGGTCCCGATCGGCGCAGTCGTCGCAGTACCGGCGCGTGTGGTGGCCGGCGCGACGGTGCTCGCCGACGTGTCGCCTTGTCGCAGTGCCGTCGTCGACACGTCGGTCTCGTTGTCGGGCGTCACCTGGGGCTTGCCGCCGCCGCACGCCGTGAACGTGAGCGCGCACGCGACCGTAAGCGCGACTCGAGAAAGAATACGGGGAGACGGCACCGCGCAACAGTACCGAGGTGCGTTGGTGGGTGCAGAACGGGCGGCTATTCGGACGTGCGTGACAGAATGACGGTTCATCTTCCAGGGGGCCTTGCCATGACCGATCCGTTCGCCGCGTACGACATGACCGGAAAGGTGGCGGTACTCACGGGCGGGGCCAGTGGCATAGGCGA
>JBDSMH010000214.1:0-33415 GCA_039915945.1 Acidimicrobiales bacterium
GTGCACCTGGCCGATCGACGCAGCGGCGGCCGGTAGCTCGTTCCAGTCGAGGAAGATGCGCTGCGGTTCGTCACCCAACTCCTCGCGCACCACCTTGGCCGCCGCACCGGGCGACATCGGCGGCACATCGCCCTGCAGACTGGCCAAGGACTCGCGCGCCGCTTCGGGCAGGCCGTCGAGGATGAAGGAGAGCATCTGGCCCGCCTTCATGATGACGCCCTTCATGTTGCCGAGCTCGCGGGCGACATCTTCGGCGGTCTTGATCTTGAAGTGCTCGTCGAGTTCGCGGCGACGCTCGGCAGTGGCAGCCGCGCCGCGTGCCTTGGTGAACCCGAAGTGCGCGGCACGACGCACGGTGAGCCGCCAGATGCGGGCGGTGCGCACGATGCGATCGCGCCGTCCGGCGTCACGCAGCGTCAGGCGAGCCGCGACATAGCCCAATCCACCGACGGTGGAGGCACCGATTGCCGCAGCGCGACGACGTCTCACGGGCTCGGTGCGATGGGGTGACCGGCCAGCGCGGCGAGGCCCGCGTCGACCGAGTCGTAGTTGTCGTGCTCGATGTCTTCCATGGCGGTCTCGACGATCGCGATATCTCGCTCGAGGTCTCCCACCAGGTCGAGCAATCGGTCGCGATCGAACGTGGCGGTTGAGGTCGCGGGGAATCGATCGGCGCTTTGCTCGCTGTCCATCGGATGATTCTACGACCGCTCGCAAGCTGCTCCTTGACATGCAGCCTTTTGGCTGCCTATATTGGCAGCCAGATAGCTGCATATAAACAAGGAGCAGGAACATGGCTGATATTCGTCATCGAGTGGGCATTGCCGCCCCGCCCGAAGAGATCTACGAGAAGTTGGCGACGATCGAGGGCCTGGCCTCTTGGTGGACCCGCGACATCACCGGCGACGGGCGTGTGGGCGGGACGGTCGAGTTCTCTTTCGGTGGGGGCCACCGGATCGCCGTAATGCAGATCGTCGAGCTGGTGCCGGCCCGGCGGGTCGGGTGGCGCTGCGTCGTCGGTCCGGACGAGTGGCTCGACACGTCGTTCACCTTCGATCTCGTTGCCGCCGCCAACGAGACCGTGTTGTTGTTCACCCATGCCGGCTGGCGCGAACCGGTCGAGTTCATCCACCACTGCACCACCAAGTGGGCGTATTACATCCTCGGCCTGAAGGCGTCGTTCGAGGGCGGCAAGGCCACTCCCTATCCGACCGACATGCACATCAGTAGCTGGGACTGACCCGCGCCTAGCGTCGCCCCGGATGGACGATGTCTTCAAAGCACTGGCCGACCCGAGTCGCCGTCAACTGCTCGACAGCTTGAAGGACCGCGGCGGGCAGAACCTACGCGAGTTGTGCGCCGGGCTGAACATGGCCCGGCAGTCGGTCAGCAAACACCTCGCGGTGTTGGAAGCGGCCAACCTCGTCGCCACTGTGCGACACGGCCGAGAGAAGTTGCACTACCTCAACGTCGCGCCGATCAACGACATCGCGCAGCGTTGGATCAACCGATACGACCAAGCGCGCGTCGATGCGCTGTCGGACCTGAAATTCGTACTAGAGGAGACCCCGATGGAAAAGCCAACGTTCGTCTACACGACGTACATCAACACCACGCCCGAACGGCTCTGGCAAGCCTTGACCGAACCCGCGTTCACAAAGCGCTACTGGGACACGACACTCGAGTCTGATTGGAAGGTGGGTTCGACGATCACATGGGACAACCACGGTGTGCGCATCGAAGATCCCGCGCAGGTCGTGCTCGAGTACGACCCGTTTCGCCGGCTGTCGTATTCGTGGCACACGTTCACACCCGAGCTGGCCAAACGTTTCGGGTTCAGCGATGAACTGCAGCAAAAGCTGGCCGGCGAACGGCGGTCGAAGGCGACATTCGAGATCGAACAAGACGGGCCGGTGGTCAAATTGACGGTCGTGCACGACGATTTCGATCCCGGCAGCACCGCGGCGCTGATGGTCAGCGAAGGTTGGCCGCATGTGCTGTCCGACCTCAAGACGCTGCTCGAGACAGGCGAGCCGTTGCCGCGGAATCCGCCACTCGCGGAGCCGGCTACGGCGTGAACTCCAGTAAGTAGACCTCGGCCGCATCGGTGCGAATCGCCAGCGGTCGGCCCCGTGGTCCGCGTGCAATCGACGTCCCCGCAGGGACGTCGATCGCGTGCTTTTTCTTGCCGTCGGCGAGCGTGATCGTGCCGCAGCCGGCCAACGCCAGCCCGAAGTCCGTCGCGTACAACGCGGCGGTGTTGCAGTCGGTATCGAGTTGCGAAGTCACCGGCTCGACGCGGTTCGCCGCGACGAGTCGCAGGATCTGCGATGGCGAACCGGCGAGTAGGTACGTGCCGTCATCGGACGGCGCCATCGATCGGATCTGACGCTGGCCGAGATCACTCGCCGGTTCGCGCCAGCGAGTGAGGTCGGGTTCGTAGATCCAGCGAAGGCGATTGCCATCGACGACCACGATCGCGCCATCGCTCAACTCGGCCAGTTGCGCGGTCGACCAGTCGGACACCGCACGACGATCGGGCGGGCCGGGGAACTCGGAAAACTTCCCGTCACGATCGAGACGCGAGCCGCCGTCCGCACCGAAGACGTAGACGGCATCGCGCGCGGCGAAGATCGCCAAGCTGGCATCGGTGGCGCCACTGAGCACGCGTGTATCCGCCCGCTGCTCGTCGCTGAGCGCCACCGAGGCCAGTTCGAGGCTGCCGCGATCCGTCGTGAGGTACCATGCGCGGTCGTTCCACGACACGAGCCGCGACTTCGTACTGGGAAGGTCGCGTCCGCGCTCGACCCACGTCGCGCCGGTCGCCCATGGGTCGTAACGGAGCAGGCGCCCGCCGGCGAGCGCAAGGACGGTGTCGGCGTTGTCGACGACCGCGGCCGGCGTGATCGGCCGGGGCGGCGCGGGTATGGCGCCGAGCCGCAGCGGGCCCGATTGAGTGGGCGACTTCGCATCGCTCCCCCCGCCCGAGCAGCCGGCGAAGGCCACCACCATGACGAGCACGAGCAGGCCGTGGCGCAGCATTCGACGCATCTACTCCAGTCTGGCAGTGCCGGTCCTAGTGGCAACGTCCACAAACGGTTGCGGCCCGGCCCGTGCGAGCGGCTACCGTCGGTGCGCCGGGTCGCTAGCTCATCGGGTAGAGCAGGGGACTTTTAATCCTCAGGTGCTGGGTTCGAGCCCCAGGCGGCCCACTTCATTCGCTCGGGTCAACGCGACCGAGTCTGTCCCGTGGCGATTCGAGATCTCGCGCGGTCCCATGCGTTGCGCGACAGCACCCGTGTCGGTATGGTGAATGGTATGGCAACGAAGAAGATCACGATCACGATCGACGATGAGCAACTCCAGCAGATCCGCAACATGGTGACTGCCGGGAAGGCAGCAAGCGTGTCGGGCTTCGTGCAACACGCCGTCAGTGTTGCGCTCGACGATGTGGCGGGATGGGGTGCGATGCTCGCCCAGGCCCTCACCGAGACCGGGGGAACAATGTCGGCGGAGGAGCGGGCTTGGGCCGACGCCGCGCTCGGAGTACCCAAGCGTGGCCGTCGACGATCGGCGGCGTGATGGCCGGCGTCACCGTCGACGCCGGTGGGCTCATCGCATTGGATCGCAACGACCGGCGAGTCATCGTGCTTCTGGCCCGCGCCGTCGAAACGAACAGCCGAGTCACCATTCCCGCGCCAGTGCTGGCGCAGGCGATCCGTCACCCCGAGCGTCAAGCTCGTCTTGCCCGACTGATACGCCAACCGACCAGTGATGTGGTGCCGCTCGACCGTGTCGACGCGGTGAATGTCGGTCGGCTGCTCGCAGCGAGCGGTACCGTCGATATTGCCGACGCGCACGTTGTGGTCTGTGCCCGCCGCGCTGCTCAGCGTGTCGTTACCTCCGACCCCGGGGACCTCGCACAACTCGACCCCTCCCTCGAACTGATCATCGTCTGAACTCTCAGGGCAATGGATCCGAGACCCGTGCACTTCCTCGCGCTCTCAGCGGTCGTGTCTTCGTGGTGGCGGACGGTGGCGCGCCCAATGCATAGATGGTCGCGGGGTCTGCTTGTGGGCGACAGCCGCACAGAACGATCACGCATGTCACCAACACAACGATTCGCATACGCATTGGACGGAGACCACGAGCGTTTCAATCCCGAACGTGGCAATTGCCGCGCACATCGCAACCCGGCACGAGCACGCGCTCGATGGGTTTGCGAGGATGGCCTCGCCGCTAGGCGACGGCGTCGCGAAGCCGAGCAACGATCGCGGCGCCGACTCCATCGGTGATCGCTTCGCAAGGCTCGCTTCCTTGTCATCACCCCACAGCGACACGCGCACCTCTTGGCTGACCGGTTGCGGGGAAAGCTTGTCGCAGGTGATCAACACCGTCGTGTTCGGATGGTGCCCGTCGAAGAGCACGCCGCGAATCCGCACACCCTCCAACCCGGCCAGCTGATGCGTCAATGCGCTCAGCAACGCGGCCTCGAGATCATCGGGGGCAGGTTCTTCGGCGGGCGTCGTCTCGCGCGGCCACACTGGCGTGCTGCTGGCGGCAGCAGTCAGGATCGCGTCGGCATCGATTTCGTGTTGCTGTTCCTCAAGCCCGACGTCGCGCCATTGCGCACGGTGATACTCGTCGTGTCGACGCTCACCTTGCTCGCAGTTCTCGGCGAGGTCTTCATCGAGTGGAATCTGTACAGCGACCTCTCGTGTGCAGATCCCGCGGCGTCGAGTGATTCGGTCTTCGGCAAAGCGCTCTGGTCTCGTTGGCCGCCAGGGTCGTACTGCGACTACCGGGGACTGCATCCCGACTGGCCCGAGAGCGCGGCGATCAGGGGCCGTCCCTCGCCGATCCGGGGCGTGCTGTTACTCGTGGCGGCCTTCACGTCGACACTTTCTGCGGTCTACCTATGGACCGTCGTGAAGCGACGTCGCCGCCAACGCGGCGTCGGCTCAGTCGGTGGCCACGATGAGACGGACTATCGATCGGCGCTGAACGCCGTGCAAACAAACGATCAGACTTCGACGGCGGGTTTCGGCTCGGCCCCTTCGTCATCGGCATCATCGAGCGAGGTCGAAACCGGAACGTCTTGAAGCCGCTGCGCCGGATAGACCCCCGAGTCGACAGCCTCGAAGGTCCAATCAGGCTGACGTTGCGCTTCACGCTCGTCGAAGACCGCAGTGCCTTCGACGATGTCGAGCAGCGGCACGAGGAAGCGCGCCCGAGCCGCGTCGACGACCTCGGTGGGAATCGGCGGGACCTCGACCTTGCGCGAGAGGTCACCGCAGCGCGCGATGAGTGAGCCGACGACGACTTGTTGCTGCAGGGCCAAGTTGCAGCGGGCCTCGTTGGTCACGGTCTCCAAGCGACTGCCGATCTCGGCGACGGCATCGTCGGGCGCGGTGCCGTCGATGAGACTGCCGAGGAGGGCGGTCAACGCCAGTCCATCGTCTTTGCACGGCGTGCACTGCCCGCACGACTCGATCGCCAGAAAACGCGCCGCACCGTAGGCGGCCAAGAGCGGATCGAACGAGTCATCGATGCAGAAGAAGCCCGCCGAGCCGAGTGACGTGCCCACGCGGCGAAACGCTTCGTGCGTCATCGGCGTGTCGAAGAGTCGCTCGGCAACCACCGCGCCTGACGCACCGGGGAGTACCGCGACGATGCGCCGTTCCGGCAGCGCGCCCCCGCCGATCACCTCGATCGCCTCGCGCAACGTCGTCCCCATGGCGAACTCGGCGACACCGCTGCGCGCCGCGTCGCCGACGATCGTGCACACCAACGAGCCGGGCGACTCGGCAGTGCCGATTTCGCGGAACCAATCGGGACCGTTACGCACGATGAGCGCAACGTTGGCAAAGGTCTCGACGTTGTTGACGAGTACCGGCGCCGCAGATGACCCCTCGGGGGTAGCCAGCACAGCATCGGCGGGCGCACCATCAGTGTCGCCGTCATCGACACCGCGCCGCCACGGTGGAGTGACCCGCGGAAGTGGTTGTCGATTGTCGACGACTTCGAGCAACGCCGTCTCCTCACCGAAGAGGTAGGCGCTCGGGCCGGCGACGAAGCGAACCTTGATGTCCTCGAGCCAGCCGGCGTCGCGCATGGCGTCGACCGCCGCGGTGACCCGTTGCCATTCCTGGCGGAACGAGCGCTTGAGACAGACGATCAATTCTTTTGAGCCGAGCACCGTGCACGCCACGAGTGCACCCTCGATCACGCGGAAGGGATTGTTGCGGAGGATCGCTCGGTCCTTGAACGTCGACGGCTCTCCTTCGGCTCCGTTGATGACAACGGGAGTGGCCTCGGTCGGTGACGCGTTCGCGATGACGCTCGACCACTTTGTCGCGGTGGGAAATCCCGCGCCACCGCGGCCACGAAGACCACTGCGCTCGAGCGCGTCGACAACATTGGCGGGCTCGACACGACGGGCTGCGGACAGTGCCTCACCGCCACCGATTGCGATGTAGGCCGCGAGGTCTTCGCACGACTGCTCGTCGAGCACGCGCGAGATCACGGGCATGTCTGTGCCTCAGTGGGCAATCGCATTATGTCCCTCGCTCTCGGGCTCACCCTGGGTGTGCCCGTAGCCACCCGTGGCGAAACCTTTTCGGGCCGACGCGATGGCGACGCGAGGCGGTCAGCGTGAACGGTGCAGAAGCGGTGCGCGGACGTCGAGCATGCGAATCGCGGCGACGGCCGACCACGCGGCCACGAAAAGGAACGGCACCGTCGGCAGGTCGCCGGCATGTACGCCATGGGCCGGCGTGAGCTTGAGCAGCACGGGCCCGGCGAACGAATGCAGCGGGATCACCCACCACAACGACAGCGCCACCAGACCACACGCGCCACCGACGTGAGCGGCGAAGCGGATCTTGTCCGTGCGCCGCCGGAAGTAGATGCGCGAACGACCCTGTAGCTGCGCCGGCGTATAGAGCACTGCTTCAGGGGTACGCCGCTCGGTTTGGTGCTCCACGAGACGCGTATCGACCGGGACACGCCTCGACTTGAGCCCGGATAGTTGGATTCAGCGGGGGTCGGGGCGATCGAAATTCCAGTGACGCACCACTGCGCACATCCAGCCGCCGGCCGTCCCTTTCTCGCACGTCGAATGGTTGTCGCCCAGTGGATCTTTTGCGCAGGATCATTCAGCCGCGCAGGAATCCACAGCGTCGCGAACGGGGGCGTGACCGCAGTGGAGCGACGCGCCGAGAGGTGCGATGATCGCGGCGCTCAGAGACCTCCTCCAGAAACGAGAGATCCAACATGGCCACCTTCGAGATCTACACCCGCAAAGACGGCGAGTTCAGCTGGCGGCTCAAGTCCGGCAACGGGCAGACCATCGCGTCCGCGGGCGAAGGCTTCACGACAAAGTCCGGCGCGCAGAACGGCATAGACGCCGTCAAGAAGGACGCCGCGGACGCCAAGGTCGTCGAGGTCGAAGAAAAGGCCTGATATCGACGGGCGCTCGACTCTTACGTGTTCACCGGCGGGGGTCGGTGAGGTACAGACCGTCGCGCCCGGCGAGTTGCTCGATCTCGAGCCTCCCGGATTTGATGTGATCGAGTTCGCGTGTCGTGATGCCCACGACTTGCAGGAACTCCACACGGCCATGGGATGTCCAGATCGCGCCCGAACCGACTGCCGTCGAACGTCGCGTCGTTTTCCTTGAACCAGATTTCGCTGAGGCCAAGCGAGACGAGGTGCCAATGCCGACCGGCGTCGTAGGCGGAGACACCAGCCAGACCGGGCTCGATCATCCCCGCGGTCGGGTCGGCCCAATGCAGCGGTTCTTGGTTGCCGTAATTACGCGCCATCGCCTCGGTTATGGCATCCCATCCCCGGAGCCGATTCCGCCGTAGTCATGTCGAGATCTTCGCGCAGGTTCGCTTGTGAAACTGTGACGTGCTAGCGAAGCGTTTGCTCGTGTAGGGGGTTCGCATGCAGGCATCAGTGGCCGACGTCCCGGTGATCGTCGAGGCCGCGCTCAACGGCGGTCGTACCAAGGCTGACAACCCGCACGTGCCGCGCAGCACCGACGAACTCATCACCGACGCGCTCGCCTGTCTCGACGCGGGAGCGGCGGTGATCCACACGCACGCCAACGACTCGACGGCCGACGCAAAACGCGCGGCCGAGTTGTACGCGGAGCACTTCTTGCCGGTGCTCGCGGCGCGGCCTGATGCGTTGCTGTACCCGACCATCGTCTTCAACTCGCCGATCGAGGAACGCATCGGCCATTTGGAATTGCTCGTGCACAGCACGGGGCTGCGCATCGGCCTGATGGAGCCGGGCTCGGCCAACCTGACGGCAACCGACGACGAAGGGTTGCCTGCGGCGACGACCCGCACGTACATCAACACGCCGTTCGACGTGCGCTACATGGCCGACCGGTGTCGCGACTGGGGCCTCGGGCCGAGCATGGTCATCTTCGAACCGGGATTCCTACGCCACACGCTGGCCTACCACGCCGCCGGCCGTTTGCCGCAGGGCGCGTTCATGCGCCTCACGCTGTGCGGCGGTGCGAGCTACCGCGGTCCTCAACACGTCGACCTGCTGTTCGGCCTACCCAACGCGCCGACGTCACTCGATGCGTACATGCACCTCCTCGGCGACGCGCCGATCCCATGGGCCGTGAGCGTGGTGTCCGGCGATGTCTTCGAAAACGGGGTAGCGCAACACGCGCTCGAGCTCGGCGGCCATCTGCGGGTCGGCCTCGAGGACTACGCCGGCGCCGCCACGCCCACCAACCGTGAGCTCGTCGAGCGCGCGGTCGACTTCGTGCGCGCGAGTGGCCGGCCACTGGCGACGCCGGTCGACGCCGCCCGCCTGCTGTCGCTGCCCGACCGCCGCTAGCGAGTAGCGATGGCGCCTGACAGCGTCGAGGAGTAGCCGTCGCGCTTCGTCCACGCCACGGCGCCATTGATGACCGTGGCATCGACACCGACCGAACCGCGCAGATAGCGCGCGCAGCCGGTCGGCATGTCGGCAACATCGCGCTCGGGTCCGCGTGCGATGGTCGCCGGATCGAACACCGCGATGTCCGCCGCGTAGCCGGGACGCAACAGGCCGCGGTTGGACAGATTCCACGCGACGGCGAGATCGCTCGTCAGCCGTTTGACCGCTTGCTCGATCGTGAACACGTGATCGTCCCGCACGAAGTTGGCGAATACCACCGCGGTGTCGCCGTACGTCGAGAACCCGCGCACGTGCGCGCCCGCATCGGACGCGCCGATGAGCGCGCTCGGGTGGCGCAGCATCTGCGTGAGGCGGGTGCGGTCCTGGTTCGACGTGGGTGGCTTCGTGAACCGAGTCTCGAGCCCGTCGGCGACCGCGATCTCGATCATCACTTCCGCGGCATTGCACTTTCGTTCGCGCGCCAAATCGGCGAGCGAACGGCCGACGAGCCCCGAGAAGATCGGGTTGTCGACCGCGCTCACGTAGGCCGAATCGAGTTGCGCCCGACCGGCATCATCGTCGTCGGGATACGCGGTAGCGACGAGCCGGCACCGCGTTTCGTCGTCGCGATAGCAGGCGAGTTGTTCGTCGCGATCCGTCATGCGCAGGATGCGTGACCAACCCGACCGGCGATAGAGCGCGAAGTTCCATTCGCACAGTCGAAAGTTGACGTCGAGGCCCCGCGGCTGCACTTGCGGAAACACACGCGCGCCGCGCGCCAGGACGGTGTCGAGATGCGCCAGCACCTGCTCGACGAGGCCGGGCGCCTGATCGATCAGTGGGGAGAACGTCGTCGGGATCTTGCACCGAATCGACAGGTCGGCGAGCTCGTCGATGCGCTGACACATGAGGTCGGCATCCCAGAACTCGGGCACGATCTGCAGCATCGCGCCGGCATCGCCGAGCGTTTCACACAGCCGCTGGAGCTCAGTGCGCTCGGCCAGGCGGCTCGGCACCGGCTTGCCCCGTTCGTCGACATCGACACAGCTCACGCTGAGGCCGACCGCGCCGGCCAAGAGGGCCTGCTCGAGTTCGCGTTGCATCGCCATGATCTCGGCATCGGTCGCGGCGCGCTCGTGCGCATCGTCGCCCATGACGAACATGCGCAGCGCGCTGTGGCCGACGAGCGGGGCGAGGTTGACGCCGAGGCTGCGGCGGCGTGTGTCGACCCATTCCGCGAACGTCTCCCAACTCCACTCGACGCCGACATCGAAGAGGGCCTGCGGGAGTTGTTCGATCTGGCCGAACATGCGGGACATGCGCGCCCGCTGATCGATGCGCAACGGCGCCAGCGACAACGAACAGTTGCCAGTGACGACCGTGGTGACGCCGTGCTCGACGATCGGCGTCGCAAAGGCGTCCCAGCTGAGTTGCGCGTCGAAGTGCGTGTGGATGTCGATGAACCCCGGCGCGACGACGCGACCCGTGGCGTCGATCACTCGATCGGCGTCGGCATCGACGCGTCCGAGGCGGACGATGCGTCCGTCGTGCACGCCGATGTCCGCCTGAAATGGCGGCAAACCAGTGCCGTCGACGACAAGGCCACCGCGCACCACGAGGTCCAACAGCACTACCTCCCCCAGTTCGCTCGGCGCAGCCTAGGTGGCCTACTCCGGCGCGTGACAGACCGCTTCGACGTTGTTGCCGTCAGGATCACGCACGAAGGCCCCGTAGTAATCGGAGTGGTATTCCGGCCAGACCCTCGGCTCGTGCAGCACCTCGGCGCCGACCTTCACCGCCGCGTCGAAGAAGGCCCGCACGGCTGCCCGATCGGCGGCTTGAAACGCGATGTGCGACTCGCGAAACCCGCTGCCGGTGTTGGGGCCGACCCAGAAGTCGGGCTTCTGGTCGCCGTAGCCGATGAACTCACCGAAATCCATCACGCGTCGAAAACCGAGCGGCACGAACACGGCGTCGTAGAAAGCGGCGGCCGTCGGGACATCGACGCACTGAATCCCAAGATGATCGAGCATGTGCCATTCTGACCCGAAGTCTGCTGGTCCGCGCAAGACTGCGCCGTGGACAGATTTCAACCCAGCCTCGGCAACGCCTACTTCAACCAGCTCTCCTACCGATTCGTCGACGGTGACGCCGACGCAATCGTCGAGATCGACATCACCGACGACCTCCGCGGACCGACCGGTGCGGTGCACGCGGGCATCACGTTGCTCTTGGCCGACGTCGCGGGTTCGACGGCGATCGCCGTACGCACCGAGCGCGTCGGCGCCACGGCGAGCGTCTCGGTGCACTGCCTCGCGGCGGCGAAGATCGGACCGCTGCGCGCCACGGCGACGATGCTGCGGGCGTCGAAGAACAGCGCGCTGGCCGATGTGCGCGTCGTCGATGTCGGCAACAACGATCGCCTCGTCGCCGTCGCGCACGTGACGGGCGGTCTCTTCGGCGCATCCACTGCCGAGGCGGGGAGTTAACCTCCACTACATGGCGCTCGACGACGAATTGGTCAACAAGATCACTTGGAAGATTCCCAACGCACTCGCGCTGGTCGGTTCGCGCTCCGGCGATGAACGCAACGCGATGACGACGAGTTGGATCACGCAGCTGTCGATGGAACCCGTGCTCATCGGTGTCGGCGTCGACAACGACGCAGTAACGCACCGGTTGATCTCCGAGGGCGGCTCGTTCACCGTCAACCTGTGGGATGCCACCGACACGCGCGTGTTCGTCAAGTTCTCCAAGCCGGCGACCGACGACGGCGCGTCGCTCAACGGCCGGCCGGTGCGAGCCGCGACGACCGGCGCGCCGGTGTTCGACGAGGCGTTGGCGTGGATCGACTGCGCAGTGCGCCATCGCCTCGACCTCGGCACACACACACTCTTCGTAGGCGAGATCGTCGATGCGGCGATCAGAGACGACGCGGCCCGCCCGGCATCGATGAGCGACACGCGGATGAAGTACGGCGGAGTGAAGCGCCACTGACATGCTCGGTCACATCGGCATCAACGTCCCCGACCTGGCGGCGGCCAAGTCGTACTACGACCTGATCATGCCGCTGCTCGACTTCGAACCGTTCGTGGTCCATGACGACGAGTTCGCCTACAAGCCGGCGGCCGGCAAACGGGGCACCTATCTCTTCGTCTACCCCGCGCAACAGCCGGGCGAGTTCTCGCGGTTTCGTCCCGGGCTGCAACACCTCGCGTTCATGGTGCCGTCGCGCGCCGCTGTGCGGGCGATCCACGACCTCGTGCTCACACTCGGCAACGACGTGGTGCATCCGCCGCAAGAGTTCCCGCAGTACCCGCCGCCGTACTACGCGACGTTCTGGCTCGATCCGTTCGGCATCATGCTCGAAGCGGTCTGCCACTACGACCGCGGCTGAGCCCCTATTCGCTACGAGTGTCGGGGAACTGATCGATCATCTGTATGACCGGATTCGGCAGTTTCTTGAGGCCGCGCTCCGCGAGAATGCGGTCGTACTCGTCGGGATCGGCGGGCCACGAACGAGGATCGCCCGAATACGATTCGAAAAGGGTCACGCCGTGGGGCCCGGCGATCATCGGACCCATCGACGCACCTTGCTCGAGCACCATGAACGTGCCGGGCGTGCACAACCGACCGTCGATGGTGATCTCGCCCGCGATGACGAAGACGATCTGCTCACTGTTGTGGCCGTGCCGGTGCACGACCATGCCAGGGTCCCACTCGGCGTATTGCGTCAGCCGATTCTCGGTGAACTCGAGGAACTTCTCGCGCGCCGACACACGGTTGCCGTGCCGATCTTCCAGCGCGCGAACTTCTTGCCATTCGAGGTCGTCGGTATGGGTGAACCGCAACTCGGGCACGGACGCTCTCCTTGCACTCGGTGTCGCTATTGGACGGTGTAGCCGCCGTCGACGGTGATGACGTCGCCGGTGTGAAACGTCACGGTCGGGTCGGCGAGATACGCCGCGATCGCCGCGTAATCGGCGGGTACACCCCAACGGCGTGCGGGCGTGCGCCGCGCGATCACATCGACGAAGCGCTTATCGTCGAGCCATTCGTCGGCCATCTCGGTCTCGGTCCAGCCGGGCAACAGCGCGTTCGAGCGGATGCGATGCGGTGCCAACTCGACCGCCAGGCTGCATGCCAGCGACACGAGACCCGCCTTGGTCGCGGCGTAGTGCTGCATCGTCGGCGCACCGAAGCGGGCGCTGATCGACGACACGATGACGAGCGCTCCACCTTCACCGCGCGCCACCATGTGCCGCGCCGCCGCGCGGGTGCACAAGAACGCCCCGTCGAGATTGATGGCCATGACTTCGCGCCATTCGGCGAGGGTCATGTCGAGGAACGGCGTCTTGCGATTGATGCCGGCGTTCGCGAAGAGGATGTCGACCTTGCCGAAGTGGTCGATCGTCTGTTGCATGGCCGCGGTCACGTCACCTTCGTCGGTGACATCGCAGCGCACGGCAAACGCTTTGCCCCCGCGTTCGGCGATGCCGTCGACGGCGCCGCGGCTCTTGTCGTCGTTGCGCGCCCAGATCGCGACCGCCGCGCCGGCAGCGGTGAGCGATGACGCGATCCCCAGACCGATACCACCGTTACCACCGGTGACAACGGCGACCCGACCCGATAGGTCAGTCAACAAAGCTCCATTCGGCGAGACCGAGTTCGCGCAACCCGCGAGCAACGATCTCCTCGGCATCGGCGTCGAGCGCGACGAACGGCTCCCGCAGATGCCAACCGGGAAGGCCGAGGACTTTCATTCCCGTCTTGAGGAACCGCATGCTGCCCCCGGGCCACCGGTTGACGGCGCTCAACCGGATGATCTGGCGATAGTGCGTGAACGCCGCGGCGAGATCCTGCTGTTCCATCGCATCGATGACGGCCCGGCAGAGCTTTGGCGCGAGATTGCCTTCGGTGCAGAGGAACCCCTGCGCGCCGAGCGCGACCGCGGTGAGGGCCTGCATCGGTCCGCCGACATGCACGTCGACGCGACCGTCGACCAGCTCGATGAGGTTGGACAGGTACCCGAGCTCGGGGCTCGTGGCATTGATGGCGACGATATGCGGATAGTCGTCGAGCAGTGCACTGACGAGATCGAGCGGCAGCAGCCCGTTGAACACGTGACTCGAGAGCACCGCGTCGATACGCATGTTTTCGAGAAGGTCGCGGTAGTAACGCTCGATCTCGACCGCATTGAGCTTGTTGGCGTGGCCCGCATCGAGGGCGTAGAGCTGCATCGCATCGAGGCCGACCGACTGCGCGATTTCGATCAACGGGCGCAGCTCACCGGGTGTGTGCGGCTCGACGCCCATGGCCCGCACCGAGATGCGGCCGGCCGCAGCCTCGAGCGCCAGTTCGTAGAAGCGCGCCGTCTCCGCCAGGCTGAGAGCGTAGCCCTCGCCCGGCGATGCGGTGCCCAAGTAGGCGCCGACGCCGGCGTCGCCGAGGCGTCGGCACAGATCGATCACGCCGTTCTCGTCGAGCGCGCCGCTGGCGTCGAACGGAGTGATCGTGCACACGAACGCCGCGAGTGGTCTCTTGCTCTTGTCTGCCCCCGGTGCTTGCACGCCCGCACTCTAGGCAGACCTTCGCCGTCACAACCCGTCCGGCCTCGAAGCAGGCGCTCCCCGTGACGCTATAAACCCGGGGTTGGGAGGTCAGGGGCGCTGGACGGGGGGTTCGAGGACGCGGTCGCCGTCGAGGACCACGCCGTCTTCGAGCAGACGGGCCCGCTGCTCGGCCCGGTGCGGCGAAACGATGCGGCCGTTGGCCTGCACGACGCGCCACCACGGTCGGGTGTCGTCGGCCATTTCGCCCAGGATGTTGCCCACCGCGCGCGCGGCACGGGGCTTGCCCGCCTCGCTCGCCACCCAGCCGTAGGAGACAAGTTGACCGGGTTGCAGTTCGTCGATGACGGCGAGCACCCGTCGTTCGAACTCGGTCACCCGGTGACCTCGTCGAGGCGGCGCGCGAGGTACCGGCTCTCGGCATCGGTCGACGAAAGCGCGAGCGCGTCTCGGTAGGCGGCGGCCGCTTCGTGGGTACGGCCGAGGCGGCGCAGCAAGTCGGCCCGAGTCGCCGGTAATAGGTAGTAGCCGGCGAGGGCGCCCGAGGCGGCGAGCGCATCGACCAAGGCCAGCCCCGCCTCGGGACCGTCGGCCATCGCCACCGCGACCGCCCGGTTCAACCCGACGACCGGCGACGGCACCATGCGTTCCAACTCGCCGTAGAGGCCGGCGATCTCGACCCAGTCGGTGTCCGCCGGCCGCACCGCCGTTGCGTGACAGGCGACGATGGCCGCCTGCACTTGGTAGGGGCCCGCTTGCGCGCGCCGGATGGCCGTGTCGAGCAATCGCAGCCCTTCGTCGATCGCCGCGCGATCCCAGCGCGTGCGGTCTTGCAGTTCGAGGGGCACGAGGTCGCCCGCGTCGTCGACGCGGCCTTCACGGCGCGCGTCGTGCAGCAACATCAGCGCCAGCAAACCGAGTGCCTCGGGCTCGTCGGGCATCAAATCCGCGAGCACGCGCGCGAGGCGAATGGCTTCGGCGCACAACGAACGGCGCATCAGATCGGCACCGGCGGTCGCCGCGTATCCCTCGTTGAAGAGTAGGTACAACACCGCGAGCACCGAGTCGGTGCGCTCGGGCAGCAAGTGCGCTGGCGGCACCCTGTACGGGATCGCAGCATTGCGGATCTTGCGTTTCGCGCGCACCAACCGTTGCGCCATCGTCGGCTCAGGCACGAGGAACGCACGAGCGATCTCGGCCGTCGTCAGACCGGCCAGCGTGCGCAACGTCAACGCCACCTGTGCCTCGACGGCGAGCGCCGGGTGACAACACGTGAAGATCAACCGCAATCGGTCGTCGCCGACATCGTCATCGTCGTCATCGCGGTGACCCGTGTCGTGTGTGTCCGACCGCACTGCCACCTCCTGCAACTTGGTCTCGCCGACGGCAGCCCGGCGCAGGCGATCGACGGCGCGATTACGCGCGGTCGTGGTGAGCCAGGCGCCGGGGTTGCGGGGTAGGCCGTCGCGGCGCCACCGATCGAGGGCGAGGGTGAACGCGTCTTGTACGCATTCCTCCGCAAGGTCCCAGTCGCCCGTCGTCCGGATCAGCGTCGCGACGATGCGGCCCCACTCGTCGCGAAAGACGCGGCCGGCGACGGCTTCGACGTCGTCTACATGTCCCAGATCGGTCGCACCTCGATGCAGCCTTCGGCCGCGCCCGGGAGCTTCGCCGCGACCTCGATGGCCTCGTCGAGATCTTTGCAGTCGACGACGTAGTAGCCGCCCATCTGTTCTTTCGTCTCGGCAAACGGGCCGTCGAAGGTCACCACTTCGCCGTCGCGCACCCTCACGGTGGTGGCATCGCTGGTTGGACGCAGGCGCGCGCCGCCCTGCAGCAGACCTCGCCGACCCATCTCTTCCCCGAAGTCGCCGTATTTCGCCATTCGCGCCGACGCCTCGTCGGGGGTCATTGCCAGGTCTGCGGACTCTTCGGTACAGATCAACAACAGGTAGCGCATCACGTCTCCTCGTCAGTGTCGTTGTTACTACGACGAACGTAGGACGGCCGGATCGACAGCCCACGCAGCGGGAAGCTTGCCCTGCGAGCGCTTGGTGATGACGACCGCCGCGTTGCGCACCGTGAGGCCGACGTTCATGATGTCGGGCGCCGCCAGGCCAGGGGCGAACCCGACGACGGTGAGCGCGGCGACGATCTCCCGGTTCGCATCGAAGATCGGGGCGGCGATCATGGTGACGTCGTAGGTCGCCTGTTCTTCGACGACATCGAGTTGGTACGGCACTTGCCCGAGGGCGGCGAGGAGGTCGGTGATCGACCCTCGCTCCTCGAGCATCGCCTGGCCGAACCCCTGCCGGGCCGAGGACTCGAGGCCGATCGAGAACCCGCGCTCGCGGACCGCTTGCAACGTGTGGAGTTGGTGCTCGACGTCGGCGGGTGTCAACGCGGGCTCCGCGCGAGCCAACCAACGGCCGACCTTGTCCTCGGACGACCACGCGAGGAAGACCGAACCGATCGGCGGATGCAGCGGCACCCGCTGACCGACGTGCAATACGAGGCCGAACGCGGACGGACGCCCGGCGCGGGCAACGAAGATGATCTCCTCTTCGGTGGGCGACGTGAGCACGACCTCGAGTTGCAACTCGTCGCTGAGCGAGCCGAGGCGGTCACGCGCCATGCGCAGCGCGGGCAATTGCTCGAGGGCCGTCTCACCGGCGGCCACGAGGGCGGGGCCGAGGGTGTACGTCTTGTGTTCGGGGTGGCGCTGCACGTAGCCCGCCCGCAACATGACCGCCAGCAACGCGTGCGCCGACGCGGGGTTGATCGAGGTGCGCCGGCTGAGCTCGGTCAGCGTGAAGCGCTGCGTCGGGTGGGCGACCAGCACGTCGATCACCTGGAGCGCGCGATCAGCGGACAGGGCGGGGCGAGGCATCGAGTACTCCTGCCTTCTTGACAAAGCCAGAGGCTCGTGGTCTGATCGAGACATATTACAAAAAGTTATTTATCATTGCAAATCTTGCGCTCGCCGTTGCGACGGTGGCCGAGAGGGGCCCACGCCATGAAACTCGACCTGCTCTACGAGTTCCAGCCGAAGGTCGGCCCCTATGACCGGCCCTTCCCCTACGGCCAAAAACAGGCGGAGCAGTCGACCTACGACGAAGCCATGGCCGAGATCAAGCTGGCCGACACGCTGGGCTTCCAGACCGTGTGGGTGGTCGAGCACCACTTCCGCGAAGGCCGCTCGGCGTCGCCGTCCAACGAGGTGATCCTCGGCGCGCTGTCACAGTCGACGAAGAACCTCCGACTCGGCTTCGGCGTGGTGCTCACGCCGCCCGGCTTCCAACATCCGGTACGCATCGCGGAGAAGGTCGCGACCGTCGACGTGTTGAGCCACGGCCGCGTCGAATGGGGCACGGGTCGCTCGACGCCGAACGAGCAACTCGCCTTCCATGTGCCCGCCGACGACCGATCGCGTGCGATGTGGCGTGAAGGCTTCGAGTTCGTCATGGCGGCGTGGGAAAACGAACGCATGACGTGGAAGAGCGAAAACATCGACTTCCCCGAACGCTTCATCTGCCCCAAGCCATTTCAAGATCCGCACCCGCCGGCGTGGTTGGCGGCCGCGGGCGAAACGTCGGCCTACAACGCGGGCAAACTCGGCCTCGGATTGTTGTCGTTCGCATTGCTGCAACCGGTCGAGAACATGGCCAAGCACATCAGCGTGTATCGGCAGGGCCAAGCCGAATGCGACCAGCCCATCGCCAAGGTCATCAACGATCGCGTGGGCGCCTACACACTCGTGCACTGTGTCGACGATCTCGACGATGCGGCGTCATACGGGCTGTGGGATTCGGTGCGGTGGTGGTACCAAAACCTCGCGGAGTTCACGCTCGCGTGGGAGCTCAAGCACCTGTCGCCCGAAGAGCAAGAAGCGATCTTCCCGTTGCTCAAGCCGTCGATCGAGGGCAACATCGACGTGCAGAGCTACACCGACCAGGACATGATCATCGTCGGCACGCCCGAGATGTGTCTCGAGAAAATCCTTCGCTACGAAGAAGCGGGCGTCGACCAACTGCTGTGTTACGTGCAGTTCGGCATGCTGCCCCACGAGAAGGTGCTGCGAAACCTCGAGCTCCTCGGCACGCAGGTCATCCCCGAGCTCGAACGGCGCGGCCACCGCGTCGACTACAAAGCGCTGTTCGATCAAGGAGCCGCCGTATGAACGCACGCCGCCCCCAGACGGGCACCGAGCGGTCGACCGACCTCGTCACGATCATCGGCATCGTCGAGCAGGGCGACCAGCGCGGTCGCACCATCGGCTTCCCCACCGCCAACCTGCGCCTCGATCTCGACCACGCGCACATCGAAGACGGTGTCTACGCCGCGACGGTGCGCCTCGACGACGGTCGGTGCGTGGATTCGGCAGTGTCGATCGGACGGCGCCCGACCTTCTATCCCGAAGGCGTGCGGCTCTGCGAAGCCCATCTCATCGACTTCGACGACGACATCTACGACACCTGCATCGTCGTCAGCCTCGTCGCCCGCATGCGCCGGCAAACCCGCTTCGACTCCGTTGCCGAGCTCGTCGCGCAACTGCACGCCGACGTCGAAGCCTGCACCAACCTGTTACGCGACCGGACGTAGCGTCGCTCGATCGGCGCCCTACTCGATCGGCGCCCTACTCGATCGGCGCGTAGTGACGATCGGCGAGTGAGCCCATCGCGGGGCGCATCAGCTGCGTCTCCCGGGCCGACTGCCGCAGACAGTATTCGAGCACCCGTTCTTCGTCGATCGTTGCGGCGTCGATGCTCACACACAGCTCGGCTCGCGCCGCCGACAAATCGCCACACCCGTAGCCCAGCAGTTCGCTCAGATCAGCGAGCTCGGCGTGGCGCGCCGCGGCACCGAGCCGGTCGACCTCGCGCAGGTACTTGACGAGACGGGCCATGCCCTTGGCCCGGCGAGACGCGAACCCATCGACGATGTTGGGCACGATCAGATCACGGAGCTCGTCGAGCGCGACGTCGTAAACCCACGTGTCGGTGGTATCGCCGGTGTCGGGTAGTGGCTCGGTCGCGAACTCGAGGCCGGCCGCGGCAATGAGCGCCTCGACGACGAGCCGGATGTGCAGCGCGTAATAGATCAAATTGTTCGCGACCTCGCCGCGGCGGTCGCGGACGAGAACACCGTTGCGGGTGCCGATCGCACAACGCGTTTGTGCGAGCACGCGGAAGTAACGCAGCCGATCGAGGTCGATACGACGGCCACTCGCCTGCTCGTAATCGCGCAGACGATCGGGCATGTGCGTGAAGCGCTCTTGAAGGTCGCGCACGTAGACCCAGCCGAGGTCGTCGTGCAGATCGCCCAGGTGCGCCATCTCCCAATCGGTGACGGCGACGATCTCACCATTGCGGTACATGAAGTTGCCCGGCCCGGTGTCGCCCTGCACGATCACGATCGGCCAGTCGTCGTCGGGGGGAAGGTGACGGCGCAACCACGACAGCGCGAGCACGAGTACCGGCTCGGGTTCACCCTGATGGCGATACTGCTCGTCCCAGATGTCGAGCTCGTCGATCACGTGGCGGCTGACGCGATCGGGCACGCCGAGCTCGGGCAACGCAAGGTCGCGCGGATCGAGCCGGTGCAACTCGGCCAGCTGCTGCATGAACGCCGACGCCAACGTCACTTGCTCGACCGGATCGGTGACTTCGGCAAACCAGTTCTGACCTTCGAGGCGCTCCAACAGGAACGCTTCTTCGGTCGGATGCATCGCAACGAGCTTGGCCACCTTGACCGGTGTTTCCGCGAGCACGCGATAGACAGCGGCCTCGCGGCGCAGCGTGTAGATGCCTTGTGATTGCGGGCCGAATCCGGTGTCCATGCGCAACCACAACGCACGGTTCGTCCCATCGGCTTGCACCGCGTCGACGAAGAAGCCGGCCCGTGACGCGCCCGCGCTGCGGCGCTCGATCCGCAACGTCGACGCGCCGGTGACGTCGCGGATCCAATCGAGCATGCCCGGATCGAGTCCGGCGTCGTCGGCCGTGGTCACCGGATCAGTGCACCGATCTCGCTGGCGTAGGCCCGCCATTTGCGGGGATGCCAGATGTCTTGATCTTCGCCCCACGCAGTCGCACCGTCGAAGTCCCAACGGGCGAGACTGTTCCAGCAGAACATGTCGGGATACGCCGTGAACACTTGGCGGCTCACCGTCGTACCGAGCGCCTCGAGCGGGCGCCCTCGGTCGTCGACCGCCTCGATGCGCACCTCTGCCGGTCGGCCGCCGGCATCGCGTGTCACCGCGCGCGTCCCCGCGGCGAGCCGGGACCACTGTCCGTCGCGCATGAGATAGCCGCCGATGATGCCGTCGTGTCCCTTGCGGTCGATCGAGATCGCCAGGAACGAGCTATCCGGACCGAGTGTCGCGTGGCAATAGCCGAGCTTGGGTTGGCGGCGCGGCGCGCGGATACCCCACGACCGATCGCGCATGGCGATGCAGTCGACGTCGATCGATTCGCCGTGCAACACGAACCGCCCCGCGACGCGGCCCGGCTGGTCGATGTGATTGCCGTGGTTGAACGGCGGCGTCTTGCGCGAGAGCATCGGCTGCATCAACGCGTCGTAGGTGAGATCGAATTCGACGTCGTCGTTCTTGTAGCCGAAGCGAAACTTGCGCCCGTGTTCTTCGCAGCGCAACGTCATGCCTCCGAGCACGTCGAGATCACGCAGATCGACGTGCTCGGGCATCGGTTGATGCCAGTGCCAATCGAACACCGGGATCTCCCACGGCAGCACTGCAGTGTGGTCGAAGACGAGCACACCGCCGAAGTTGACGCCGATGTTCGGGCGAAAGACCGTGTACCAGTAGCCGAGCAAGTTGCGCTCGGGCACCATCCACGAGAACCACACCGTCTCGGTCCACCACGGGTCGTCGGACTCGGGTGTGTGGAACATGTCGTCTTCGGGAACCAGCCCCCACTCATCCATGGGCACGCTCGGTCCACATTGTCGTGAGCGGCGGCGGCTCTTTTTCCCACATCTGGTATTTCGGCTTGGCCGTAGCGCGGTACTTGTCGGTGAGATGCACGGGGTCCTTGTCGAACTCGGGGATCACATACTTGCCGAAGGTCTCGATCATCTCTAGCGCTTCTTCGTGGCTCACGTCATTGGGCACACCGAAACCGAGTTGATCGATGCCGGCCTTGACGTAGGGCTGCAGCTGTTCGCAGATCTCTTCGGGGGTGCCGACGAGCCCGTAGCCGAGTTGCAGCATTTCGTCGATGCCCTCGGCCGGAACGCCGATTGGTGGGTTGGGCCAGCGCGCCGCGAGCGGGTTGCGGGGGAACGTGTCGTGATAGAGCGTCACCAACGTGATGATGTAGCTCGGGTTGGACGCCTGCTTACGCGCCTTGTCGCGATCGAGCGAGCACCGCACACCCGACGTGATCATCACGTTGTCGTTCTTGAACTGACCCACCGGATCGGTGCAGTCGGCAGCCGCTTGTTTGTAGCTGTCGAGCAGAGGTCCCATGTCCTTGATCGACGAGAACGTGAAGCCCAGCGCGCCGATGCCCAACTCGCCGGCGTCTTTCCAGGTGCCCGGGCTACCGACCGCCCGCCAGATCGCCGGATGACCTTGACCGTTGGGCTTCGGCAAGACGTCGTGCGGCGTGTCCATCTGGAAATGCTTGCCTTGGAATGTGTAGTCCTTTTGCTCCCACATGCGCACGATCTCGGGGAGCACCTCGTAGTACTCGCTCTTGGTCGAGGACGGATCGTGGATGTTGAACGTGGCGACCTCGTGGCTGCCCGCGCCGCGACCGGTGCCGAACTCGAAGCGGCGGTTGCTGAGATGGTCGAGCATCGCGACCTTCTCGGCGGTTCGCACCGGATGATTGACGCGCGGCGACAGGTTGAAGATGCCCGATCCGATGTGGATGCGTTCGGTGGACGCCGCGAGATAGCCGGCGACGGCTTCGTTGGCCGACAAGTGCGAGTACTCCGGGAGGGCGTGGTGCTCGGACAACCACACGTACTTCCAGTTGTGCTTGTCGGCCGCCTTGACCAGCTCCATTTCCTTCATCAGGAACTCGTGTTCCTTCACCGGATTGTGCGCATCGGGCCCCGGCATGTAGCCCTGGATGAAGATGCTGAACTCCATGATCGCTCGCCTTTCTCGCGTTGTTCTTCTCGTCCTGTTGGGTCAGTCGCCTACAACCGAAGCGCGGCAAATGGCGGCGCCGGCTCGTCACGCTCACCGGCGAGCACTGCCAACAACTCGGACATCCCTTCGAGCGGGGCCGTGCGCGCGGGCACCGTGGCGAAGGGGTAGCGACCCGACGCCAACAACTCGACCGCGGCGTTGAACTCGGCCATATCAGTACCCCGCGCGCCGATGACGCGCAGTTCTTTCAACACGATCATGTCGGGGCGAAAGCCGGGCACGTCGGCATCGCCGTGGATGCCGGCCACACAGACCGTGCCGCCATCGCGGGCGAGATCGAGTGCCTGCACGAACGCGGCGGGCGCCATCGCCGTGACGTCGACGACGACATCGGCCAGCGAACCGGCCCGGTCGAGCAACGCCGCGACCGGATCGTCGACCGCGATGTCGACCACGAGGTCGATGCCGAAGCGACGGGCCAACTCGAGGCGCGGCGCGTCACGCTCGCCCCGTCCGGTCAACATCACGAACTTCGCGCCCGCGTCGCGCGCCGCGACCGCCGCCGACAACCCCCGGATGCCCGGACCGAGCACCGCGACGACATCGCCCGGCTTGGTCTTGGGCACGACCGCTCCCCACCGGATGCCGTTGGCCACCGCGTTGAACATGGCCGCGACCACCGGGTCGAGATGCGCCGGGATGCGCACGATCTGACTGTCCGGCGAGAGGTATTGGTACTCGCCGTACCCGCCCCAGAGCGACGGCGCCGTATGCACCGAGATCGATCCGTAGGTGTCGCCTCGATGGCGCTCGCAGCCGCGAGGGTCACCCGACCGGCAGGTCACGCACGCTCCGCAGGCCTGGCGGGGTGCCACCCCAACGCGATCGCCCGCGGCGACGCCCCACCGGGCGGCGGCCACGGGCCCGATCTCTTCGATGATGCCGACCGCCTCGTGGCCCGGGACGAGCGGGAGGAACTTCTTCATCTCACCCGACCACATCTCGTGGTCGGTACCGCACAGACCGCAGGCCTCGATGCGCAACAGCGCATCGTCTTCGCCCACTACGGGACGAGGGAAAGTCCTGACCACCAGCTCTCTCGGTGCCTCGAGCACCAACGCGCGGACCGTGCTTGCCCGCTCAAAAGGCCGCTCGGGCCTCGCTTCCCGCTCATCGGATTGGCTCATCGACGCCCCTCTGAAGATCTTTCCTGACCGGTCGGCGAAACGCACAGTTGTACCGGCTAGACGGCCCGAACACCCCTGCCCGCCTGCCGCCGCTAGCGTGAGGGGGGTGACTACCAGGGGGTGCCCCCACACCCGCTCTGCTCGCCGGTGCCGCAAGGCGCACTGGGTGGCGGCGGCCGGGCTCGTATTCGCCGGTGCCTGTGGTGACGATCGGCCGACGCTGACGCCCGCCAGTTCAGCGGCGAGCATCGTCAGCACCGCCACCACGGCGGCGGTCACGACCACGCTTTCGCCGGCGACCACCGCGTCCCCCTCGGGCCCCACGACGAGCCTCGGTGCCGCCCCACCCGAGCTCGACATGCCCAAGCTCACGGATACCTCAGCGGTCACGACGGCGGGCATCGGTCCGCTCACGTTCGGGATGACCGTTGCGTTGGCCCAACCCGCGATCGGCACGCGCCTGCTCACGGAGAGCGGCCGTGCCCCTTCGGGCGAGTGCTACTACGTCAAGCCCGAGCGGGGCCCGGCGGGTCTGTTCATGATGGTTTCGAAGAGCACCATCGAACGCATCGACATCAAGTCGGGCAACGTCAAGACGCGGTCGGGGCTCGGCGTCGGCACCACCCTCGATCAACTGAAGACGGCGCTCAAAGAGCAGCTGCAGATCAACGGCAACACTGCAGTATTCGTACCGACATCGGCCAACGATGCCAACTACCGCGTGATCTTCGAAACCGACGGCACGACGGTCACCAGCTATCGCTCCGGCAAGGTTCCCGAAGTCACCAACGCCGTCGGCTGCGCGTAGTCAACGGCTGAGCGTCGGCGCGACTTCGTCGCTCGTTGACGAACATTCGACGAGAACCGAACCGACGCCGACCGATGCGCCATCGGCCGAACCGAGATCGATGTCGCGCACGAACGAGATGGCGTCGCCGACGAGCCGCTCACCATCGCGTTGGATCGTGAGCGGAACCTTGGCGTCGGCTTCGTAGATGTACTCATCGTCGCCGAACATCAACCCGACGTATGCACTCGCGGGTCCGCGGATCAGGCCCTTGATTGCCTTGCCACTGGCGGCATCGGTGCCGACGCCAACCGCAGTCAGATCATCGCCCGCGGCATAACACGCCACGTCGAGCGCATAGGTGACGTCGCCCACAATCAACGTCGCCGTCGAATCGACCGCACTGCCGGCATCGAGGCTGGCGCGCGCTCCTCCCGAACATGCAGCAGCACTAAGTGCCAGCGGCAAAAGGAGAAGCGAGTATCGGCGGTAAAAAGCAAGCATCGTGGTCGTCCCAGCTACGACCACGATGCTCGGAATCGATTCGGGAGTCCAGTCCGATCGACTTGTCTGGTTGCACGTTCCTCGGTATCCGTGGCGTGCCGCCTGTAACTGAACAACGCGCCGCACGACCAGAAGTCGCGAAGTTTCTGGGATCAGCCCCGATTTGGGCCGTCTGGCCTACTGAATCGCGTTCGAGGCAGCTCGGTGAAGACCGCCGAGTTGGTGATGTGCACCGAGGACCCGTCGTCGAGGCGCACTTCGACCGATGCGGGGTGCAGAGCGACGATCTGGCCGGCCACGTCGCCGACTTCGAGCTGATCGCCCACCTGCAGGAAACGGTGCAGATACCGGCCGAACGCGAGCTCCCGGCCGAGATCGCGCCCACCGAATCCGACCAACAACGCGAACGCCAACGCCAACGCGAACAACACCGCGCCGATCATGATGTTCAGCACTGCGGTGTCCACGCCGAGCTGACGCAACGACAACACCGCCGATGTCACGGTTACGACGAAACGCAACGCCTCGGCGAGTTGATGCCGCAACCGCGACGAAGTGCGCGAGAACGACCGCAACGTGTACGCGTGCAACGCGTGGCCGAGCGCCCGACCGAAGATGAGGATCAAACCGGCCGCGAGCACGTGCGGCGAATACGACAGCAACTTCGCCGGGAACGGACGCAGCGAATCACGACTGGTCACGCCGACCGCGACGATGACGCCGATCGCCGCGAAGAACACGAACACGAAGATCGATGCCGCGCGAGCCGCGTCCGCGATCTCGGTGCGGTCCTCACGACCCTTGAGAATGATCCCGCGCGCGAGCGCAGCGCCGATGAGACCCGACAGCAGCCCGATGATCACGGCACCCGTTGCGAACAACCACGGGTTGAGCTCTGATGCCAGGATCAGCGCGGGCAATGGGAACGTGAGTAACTCACTCATCGGAGTCCTCCTCGATATCGAGGATGGTCTTCGTCGCCGACCATCCCACAGTGAATAGATCCAAGAACGCGGTGAACGCGGCTTCGTTACGCAGCCGGCTCTCGACTTGACGCGCCGTACGGTCTTCGACGTCGGTCGGTGCAGCAAGCGCGTCGGTGAGCTCCGCCACCAACGAGTCGCCGAGGTCGGACAGTTCTTCCAATAGCGCCATGCACCGCTCGCAAGTGTCGACGTGTTTGCCGACGCGGGAGGGCTCACCGGTCTCGAGCCACGCTTGCAGTTGTTGTTGCGAAGGATGTCGCCTCATCGCCATGCCTCCAGTGCTCGCTTGAGCTGTTGACGAGCACGGAACAGTCGGGTCTTTACAGTGGACAACGGCAGCTCCATCGTCTCGGCGATCTCTTCGTAGGTGAGGCCTTCGATTTCGCGCAGCACGATCAGCGCGCGATCGGCTTCGTCGAGCGCGCCGAGCGCGCCGCGCAGCTGATCCAGCGCGGCGCGGCCCTCGACCGTGCGCGCCGGGGTGACGCTGCTCTCTTTCTCGGGGATCGCGTCGGAGCCGTAGAGCTCTTCGCGCCGGCGCCGCAGAATGCCGATCGCGGCGTTGCGCGCGACGCGCGCCAACCAGGCGCGAGGGATGTCGCCGTCGGGCTCGATCGGCGCCCAGCGCCAGGCCCGGATCATCGTCTCTTGCACGACATCGTCGGCGAGCGACCGGTCATGGACGATCGACAGCGCCAATCGGTAGATGTACGCAGCGTGCCGATCGATGGCGTTGCGCAACATCTCGGGGTCGGCCGCCGGATCGTTCGGTGCGCGCCCGTCGCCTCCGGGGGCGCGGTCAGGGAACGGGTCGGTAGGCGGCATTCCTTTCACCGATCGGCACGCGCCGTCCTCGGTGTTAACTCAACGGCACCATCATCTCGATCGTCGTGGCATCGTCGCGCGACCAGCAGTAGACGGCGTCGAACACACCACTCTGCGTGAGCATGGCGGCGATGTCGGCCGGAGGCAGCGCATCCTCGGGGTGGAGATCGGCGGCGATGGCCAACTCGCCGGACCGCGTCAGGCACCACGCGCCCCATCCCACGAGACGCGGATCGTGCGGGGCGGCGAGGGACAAGGCCTCAGCCACCGATCGCCGGCGATCGGCACCGACATTCGCCGCGAGCACGACATCGATCCGAGCGCGGGCGGCATCATCCAAGCGCGCGCCGGCCGCGATCTCGAGCACCCGCGTCCATGGCTGACCGCTGCCGGGGCGCCGCAGCCCCGCGGCGCGCAGGCGCCTGACCAACTCCCGGCCCGTCACCGAGAGCGCACCGTTGCGTATGGCGTCGAGTCGCAACGCCGCGGGAACGTCGTAGTGATCGCCTTGGAACGACAACCGCCGCAGACCGAGTCGCTGCGCGAACCGGTGCAGCTCATCGAAGCTCTCGTCGCTGACGAGATGCGCCCACCGGTCGCCGCGAAACGGCCAGGTCGCCTCGTCCACCAAGATGGCCACGACGCCAGGCTACGAGACGTCCACGCGCGATAGTTGGGCTCGTGGTCGTCCCTCGCTATATCGCGCCGATGAAAGCCGCGCTCGGCGAACTGCCGGTCGCCACCGGCTGGACCTTCGAGATCAAGTGGGACGGCATGCGGGCGATCACTTGCATCGATCCCTCCGACCCGGTCGGGTTGCGCATGTGGTCGGGCAACGAGATCGACATCACGCATCGATTCCCCGAGCTCGAGCTACTCGGGCAGTCGATGGGTGGCGCGAGAGCGGTCATCGACGGTGAGCTCGTGGCGTTGGCCGACGACGGCCGGCCCAGCTTTTCTCGCATGCAGTCGCGTATGCACATCGATCGCGCCGCCGATGCGCGACAGCGCGCGGCCGAGGTCTCCGTGTCGTACATGGTTTTCGACCTCTTGCTTCTCGACAGCCACGATCTCACTGCGCTGCCGTTGTCGGCTCGCCGCGGCGCATTAGACGAGGTGTTCGAACCCGGGCCGCACTGGCAACTGTCCGAGCTGCACGACGACGGCCATGCACTCAACGACGCCGTGCACGAGTTGCAACTCGAAGGCTTGATGGCGAAACGACTCGACAGCGTGTACTTGCCGGGCAAGCGCACGACGTCGTGGCGCAAGGTGAAGCGGCGCATCGAGCAGAATTTCGTCGTCGGCGGCTGGGCCGAGGGCGAGGGCGGGCGCAAGGGTCGCATCGGCGGTCTCTTCATCGGCGGGTACCGCGACGGCGCACTGGTCTACGCGGGGCGCGTCGGTTCGGGGCTGCGCGATGACGAGATCGGTGTGCTGTCGCGCACGTTCGCCGATCTTCGCCGCGACGCCAGCCCGTTCGCTCCCGGATCCGTGCCGCGCACCGAAGCCCGCGTGGCCCGCTGGGTCGAACCACAGCTCGTCATCTCCGTGGCCTTCGCCGAGTGGACCAACGAAGGGCGCGTGCGCCATCCCGCATACCAAAAGCGCGTGCCCGGTGCGGACCCCCACGCCGTGTCGCTGCCCGACCTCGGCCTCTAGCCGGTGGAGCCGAAGCCGCCAGTGCCGCGTTCGGTGGATGGCAATTCGTCGACTTCGTGGAAGGACACGTATTCGACGCGTTGGATCACGAGTTGCGCGATGCGCTCGCCCCGCTTGACGAGGAAGTCGGTATCGGGATCGGTGTTGATCAACAGCACCTTGAGCTCGCCGCGGTAGCCGGCATCGATGAGCCCGGGCGTATTGAGACACGTCACGCCGTGCTTGAGCGCCAACCCGCTGCGGGGCTGCACGAAGCCGGCGTACCCCTCGGGTATCGCGATCGCGGCACCCGTGGGAACGAGCGCGCGGCCGCCTCCCTTAGGCAGCAGCACCTCGTCGCGGGCGACGAGGTCGGCGCCGGCGTCACCGGGGCGAGCGTAGGACGGGAGCGGTAGGTCGGGATCGAGGCGAAGCAATGGGATGTCGAGCACGGCGAGACGTTAGGCCACCGATACCATGCGCACGTGCTGGCGTGGATGGACCTCGAAATGACCGGGCTCGAGCCCGATCGACACGTGATCGTCGAGATCGCGACATTGATCACCGACGACAACCTCGACGTCATCGCCGAGGGCCCCGACCTCGTAATCCACCAGCCGATCGAGGCGATGGCACAGATGGACGACTACGTGCGCGAAATGCACACCCGCTCCGGGTTGCTCCCGCTCATCGAGGCATCGACGACCACCGCCCAAGAGGCGGCCGAACGCACGCTCGCGTTCCTCAAAGAGCACATCCCCGAACCGCGCACGGTGCCGTTGTGCGGCAACTCGATCGGTACCGATCGGCGGTTCCTCGCTCGTTGGTTTCCGGAGATCGAAGACCACCTGCACTACCGGTCGGTCGACGTGTCGACGCTCAAAGAATTGGCCCGGCGTTGGTATCCCGAAGCGCTCACCAATGCACCCAAGAAAGCACGCGGCCATCGCGCGCTAGACGACATTCGCGAGAGCATCGACGAGTTGCGTTACTACCGCACTCAGCTCTTTCGCAGCTGACGTCACAGGCCTGAGCCCGAGTTTCTCCGGCCCCGCGCTCTAATACATTGGCGGCGATAATCCGCCGCTAGCGTGGTTAGGTGAGCCAAACCACACGCGAGGGTGACCCCGCGGGCACCCATCGCTACGCCAAACAAGAACAAGAGCCGGCGACCGACGAGATCACCGAAGTGGCACCGCGGGTTCTGCGCACGCAGCTACCCGTGCAACTACCCGGTCTCGGCCACGTCAACTGCTATCTGCTCGAGGACGAACGCGGTATCGCCGTCATCGACCCCGGCCTGCCCGGTCCCGATTCGTGGAACGCCCTCGTCTCTCGGCTCGGTGCCGCGGGTTACGAGGTGCGCAACGTACACACCGCGGTCATCACGCACTCGCACTTCGATCACTTCGGCGGCGCCAACCAGCTGCGCGACGAAGCGGGCTGCGACATCTTGACCCACGAGTCGTTTCGATTCGCCTTCGACATGAAAGAGCTGGGCGAGAACCCCGACACCGAGTTCGACATCAACGACGAAGAAGACCTCGCCCGGTTCCGCGAACGGTTCACGCGCAAGACGCCGTGGGGCACGCACTGGACGCCGCCCACCGACGGCGATCTCAAGCGCATGCTCAAATACGGTCGCGGTGCCATGCAACTGTTGCCCGAGCCGTCGATCCGCGTGATCGACGCACAGGTGGTGCGCCTCGCCGGCCGCGAGTGGATCGCGGTGCACACACCCGGACACACCGGCGACCATCTCTGCCTGTTCGATCCCGAACACGGCCTGTTCGTCTCCGGCGATCACGTGTTGCCCACGATCACGCCGCACATCGCCGGTGTCGCCACTTCAGCCGATCCGCTGGCCGCGTTCTTCGCTTCGTTGCAGCGGATGCACGACTTCGAAGTGACCACGGTGCTCCCCGCGCACGGTCATCCGTTCCACGATCTCGCCGGGCGCGCCGACGACATCGCGCGCCATCACGACGAGCGCCTCGACATCTTGCGCAACGTCGGTCGGGGCGAGTTGCACCTCGGCACCGTTGCCGAGTTCATGCGCTATCTCTTCCGCGAGCGGGCGTGGGGCGACATGGCCGAGAGCGAGACATTCGCCCACCTCGAGCACCTTCGCCTGCTGGGCGAAGCAACGGTCACCGAAGTCGACGGCCTGCTCGCCTACGCGTTCACCGACTGACCGGTCAGCGGCTGCCGCGGTCCCCGCGGCCGATGGCGCGGCGGATCGCAATCGCCGATCGCGCCATATCGAACCCGTCCTTCAGCGGTCGCACCCGGCTGCCGTCGCTGTGGTTCCACGTGACGGGCATCGGCTCGGTCGAGATGCCGTCGTGGCGCGCACGCGCCAGCAACTCGACATCGAACGCGAACCCTTCGGTGTGCAAGGCGCCGAACAACGCTGTCGCCGACGCGGCCGAAAAACCCTTGAGCCCGCACTGTGTGTCGCGCTCGGCAGTGAGACCGAGCAGCCGTAGCAACATGTTGAAGGTGCGCCCCGAGATCACGCGATGCGCGGGTTGGCTGTGGCGCATATCGCTACCCGAATGCGCGCGTGTGGCGTAGACGACCTCTGCGCTGCCTTGCTCGATCAGCGCGAAGCACCGTTCGATGTCGTCGACGGTCACCGAGAGATCGGCGTCGACATAGACGCGCGTCAACCCTGTCGCCTGCAACATGCCGTGGCGCACGGCCGCCCCCTTGCCGCGATTGCGCCCGAGGCTCAGCACTGCGGCGTGGACCAGGCCGACCTCGGCCAGCACCTTTTCGGCGGCCTCGGCGGTGCGATCGGTGGAGCCGTCGTCGACCAGCACGATCTCGAGCTCGGGCCGGTTGAGCGGGGAGCGGGCGAGGGTCGCCAAAGTCGTACCGATGCGGCCCGCCTCGTTGTACATGGGGATGACCAGCGAACGCGCCGGGACCACGGGTGCTGAGTCCTGTGCCCTCGTCACGTGTCTCCCTCGGTGCTGGTCCACGGCTCCGGCTGAGCTTACGATAGGGGTCCCTTCAGTTGACGCAACAACCGCCTGCCTGTGCCGCCGTCAGTTCTCGTTCCCTCCCTTTTTCACGAATCCATGCGCGCCCGCGCCGCCGAGGCCGGCATCAAGCATGTGCACCTCTTCGCGTTCCGCGACCTCGACGACCCCGAGGGCGGCGGCGCCGAGGAGCACGCCGCCCAGGTCTGCGCCCATCTGGCGCTCGCCGGGATCGACGTCACGATGCACACCGGACGGGTCAAGGGTGCGCCCCGAGACGTGCGGCGCGACGGGTACCGCGTGCTGCGCCGGGGTGGCCGTCTCGGGGTGTTCGCGATGTCGCCCTTCGACGAGATCACCGGGCGGATGGGCCCGTGCGACGGCCTCATCGAGGTCTTTCACGGAGTGCCGTTCTTCGCCCCTCTGTGGTCGCGCAAACCCCAGATCGGTCTCGTGCACCACGTACACCTCGGCACGTGGGACATGTTGCTGCCGGGCCCGCTCGGCCGCGTCGGCGAATTCTTCGAGCGTCACGCAGTGCCGATCGTCTACCGCAAGCGCGCGCTCGTCACCGCGGCGCTCTCGGCGCGCGACGAAATAGTCGAGCACTACCGCGCCGCCCCCGAACGCATCGCCATCGCGTATCACGGCGTCGATCCGCGGTTCACGACGGGCGGCGCGCGCTCACCGCGACCGCTGGTCGTCACGGTGGCTCGCATGATGCCGCAAAAGGGACTCGACGATCTGCTGCCGGCGCTCATCGACGTGAGGTCGCGCGTGCCCGATGCCGAGGCGGTCATCGTCGGTGACGGCCCGCACCGCGAGCGGCTCGAAGCAAAGGCGATTGCGCTCGGCGCCGGTGATTGGTTGCGCTTCGTCGGCAAGGTCTCCGACGACGAACTCGTCTCGTGGTACCAGCGCGCATGGGTCGTCGCCAGCGCGTCCAAACGCGAGGGCTTCGGGCTGACGCTCACCGAGGCCGCCGCCTGCGGCACGCCCGTCGTGGCGACACGCATCCCCGGCCATCTCGACGCCGTCGACGATGGGCGCAGCGGGCTGCTCGTCGACAACCTCGCCGAATTCGCCGACGCGGTCGTCGCACTGCTCAACGATGCGGACCGCCGAGACGCGCTGCGCGCCGGCGCGCTCGAGCACGCCGCGAAGTTCACCTGGGAGGCATCGACCGCCGCGCTCTTCGGCGCACTCTGCGACGAAGCCGACCGCCTCCACGGTCAAGGAAATCGCCGCCAGCGATGACCACCGCGACGACGAAACCGACCCATCGGGTCTCGTTCGTCGATGTCGTCGTGCTCACTGCGACGTCGATCTTCCCGTTGCTCCTCGGCGCCGACGGGCGCCTCAACGCCGACACCAAGCAGTACCTCTATCTCGATCCCGGCGGCCTGTTGCACCGCGCGCGCACCTTGTGGGATCCCGCCGTCGCGGGCGGCACCGTGTCGCATCAACAGGTCGGCTACCTGTGGCCGATGGGCCCGTTCTACTGGCTGATGGACGCCATCGGCCTTCCCGACTGGGCCGCGCAGCGCCTTTGGGTCGGGCTCATACAGTTGCTCGCCGGTCTCGGTGCCCTCGTGTTGTTCCGCACGTTGATGCCACGCCATCGAGCGCAACTCGTCGGAGCGCTCGCGTACGGGTTGAGCCCGTTCGTGTTGGGGCACATCACGGGACAGTCCGCGCTGTTGTTGCCATTCAGCGCGTTGCCATGGCTCGTCTGGTGTGCAATGCGCACTCTCGACGAAGGCGGATGGCGCTGGCCCGCCACCTTCGCGCTCATCGTGACGAGTTGCGGGTCGCTCAACGGCAGCTCGGTCTTCTTCGTGATTCTCGGCGCCTGCCTGTGGATTCCCTACGCGGTGTCCTGGCAACACGAGATCACTT
>JBDSMH010000008.1:0-22685 GCA_039915945.1 Acidimicrobiales bacterium
TGTCGATGCGCGACGCGAGGTCGGCGAGGGCGCTCTCGAGGGGATCAATCGGCGAATCGACGGTCATCTCAGCCCTCCCCTCCTGCTGCCGGCAACTCGACCGCGAGCTCGGCGCGCAGCCGCGCCATGGCTCGCGACAGACGGGACTTCACCGTGCCGACCGCGCAGTCGAGCGCGAGGGCGGTCTCGGCTTCGCTCATCTCGGCGAAGAAGCGAAAGGCGATCACCGCGCGGTCGCGATGATCGAGACGTCCGACGGCCCGGAGCAACTCGGTCGTCGTCACGCCGGCGATGGCTCCCTCTTCGGCGGACGGAGCGATTACGCAGTAGCGCTCGTGCGATCGCTCGGCCAGCCGTTCGCGTCGTTGCGAGGAACGACGCGAGTTCTTCGCCTCGTTCGCCACGATCCGCATCAGCCATGGGCGTACCGGCGCGCCGGCCCGAAAGCGGTCGAGCGCCAAATAGGCCTTGACGAACGCAGTCTGCGCGGCATCTTCTGCATCACCCACCGAACCCGTGATCGCGGTTGCGACTCGGACTGCGTCACGCGAGTACCGCTTCACGAGCGCGCCATAGGCATCGGCGTCGCCGCCGCGTGCGCGTTCGACCAGCAAGGTTTCGTCGTGGGTTTCGTCCGACACGGTGTTGTCCTGTCACCATCAATACACCAGCCCGGGCCGTTGCGTTCCGGGCGTCTGTCGAGGTGATCGCGATCAACGCCGATCGAACCGGCTCACCACCTCGACGTGGGAGGTTTGAGGGAACAAATCGACCACTCGCAGTGCCTGCAGGCCGTAGCCCCGGGCCTCGAGCAGGGCCACGTCACGGCCGAACGCGGCGGGGTCGCAACTGACGAGCACCAACCGGGGCGCACCGGTCGCCGCCACCCGATCGGCGGCCGCCGCACCGAGCCCCTGGCGCGACGGATCGGCGACGACGACCGACGCCGGCTGCGGTTCCCACTCGTCGACATTGGCCCGTACGACGCGAGTCTCCGGTGCGTTGAGGCGGCAATCCACGACGGAACTGTCGCTGTGCTCGACGGCGACGACATCGGGCCAGCGCGCGAGCGCGGTTGCGGCGAATAGCCCGACACCCGCGTAGAGGTCGACAGCCACGCCATCGCTCGGCAGGTCTTCGACGTAGTGCCCGACCGCATCGACGAGCGCCTGCGCGCCATCAGCGCGCCCTTGGAAGAACGATCGGGCCGACACCCGAAACCGGACGCCGCCCACCTCTTCGTGGAAGAAGCTGACCGCCCCACGGCGCAGTGCGTCGCGGCCGACCACCGCCACGCCCCCCGCGACGGCGACGCCCTTTGCCCGCGGCGACGCGATCACGAGGCGCTCACCGGTATTGACGCCACAGCGCAGCGTCACCTCTTCGCACGTGCCGAAGTCACCTTCGCGAATCAGCGAATCGAGCAGTGGGTGCGCCACGAGACAGGTCGCGACGGTCACCGCGTCGTGCGATGCGCGCCGGCGAAATGCGAAGCGTCGATCGCGCACGACGCCGCGCACCGTGCTGCGATACGCGACGCCCGGCAGTGCCACCACGTCGATCGCGGGGTGGTCGGGCAAGCGAGCCACGCGTTTGAGCGCGTCGTCGACGATGCGCACCTTGAGCGCTCGTTGCCCATCGAGCGACGCGTGCTGCAGATCGCAACCGCCGCAGCCCGCGGCCACGGCGGGGCACGGAGGCTCGATGCGCCACGGTGACGGCTCGATCACCTCGCGCACCTCGGCGGTCGCGTAGTCGCGCTTGGCTTCGACGATCTCGGCGATGACCACCTCGTCGGGCAGGGCTCCCCGCACGAACACCACCCGGCCGTCGGCGTCACGGGCGATGGCCGCGCCACCCTTGGCGACGCCGGTCGTGTGCAGTTGCGGCCGATCCATCACCCCATTCTCGCAGTGCACCTTGTTCTCGGGAAGCACAGGATTCTCGCAATGCACCGCGCCGGCGGTCGGTAGGATCCGACGTCATGCCGCGCTCTCTCGCGATCGTCCCCTCGGTCTTGCCCGCTGATTTCTCTCGCCTCGGCGACGCCTGCGTCGCGTTGCAAAAGGCGGGCGTCGACCGGATCCAGTGGGACGTGATGGATGGTCACTTCGTGCCCAACCTCACGTTCGGCCCCGATCTCATCGCGTCGATCCGTCCGCATGTCACGGTGCCGTTCGAAGCGCACCTCATGGTCGAGCGGCCCGACGACCTGCTGTCGCGTTACGTCGAGGCGGGCTGCGAGTTGATCATCGTGCACGCCGAGGCGTGCACCCATCTGCACCGCACGTTGGCGCACATTCGTGAGCTCGGCGCGTCGCCGGCGGTGGCGCTCAATCCCGCAACGCCCGCATGCGATGCGTTGCACGTGATGGACATGATCGATCTGTTGCTCGTGATGACGGTCAACCCCGGCTTCGGGGGTCAGAAGTACATCGCCACGATGGAAGCCAAGATCGACGAGATCGTGGGCATGCGCGACGAGCGCGGCTTCGACTTCGACATCGAGGTCGACGGAGGCATCGGCCTCGGCACCGTTGCGGGTGCGGTGCGCGCCGGTGCCAACGTGCTCGTGGCCGGCACGGCGCTGTTCAAAGATCCCGAAGGCCTCGAACACGCAGTCACCGAGTTGCGGGCTCAAGCGCACGCAGCGCTCGGGTGAGCACCGCGCGGCGTCGCCTCGACTACTCGACTTCGATCTCGCCGCGCCGCCGGATCACCTTGTCGATGATGCCGTACTCGCGGGCTTGCTCGGCCGTGAACCAGCGATCGCGCTCGGAATCGGCGATGACCTGCTCGACCGGCTTGCCCGTGTGGAATGCGATGCGCTCGGCCATCAATCGCTTGATGTAGGCCATCTGCTCGGCCTGGATCGCGATGTCGCTCGCCTGGCCACGGACGCCGCCCGACGGTTGGTGCATCATGATGCGCGTGTGGGTCAGCGCATAGCGCTTGCCCGGCGCACCCGCACACAACAAGAACTGGCCCATCGACGCGCCGAGGCCCATACAGATCGTGCCGACATCAGGCTGGACGAACTGCATCGTGTCGTAGATCGCCATGCCGGCGGTCACCGAGCCACCCGGCGAGTTGATGTACAGCCAGATGTCCTTTTCGGGGTCTTCGCCCTCGAGGAACAGCAATTGCGCGGTGATCTGGTTGGCGACATCGTCATTGACATCGCTGCCGAGAAAAACGATGCGGTTCTTCAACAAACGGTTGAAGATGTCACCTTGGCCGTCGCCGCCAACGAGATTGTGAATCGCCGGTGTGTCATTTTTCATCGGATGCTCCCCGGCCTTTGACGAGTAGTGAGGCGGGGTCAGGGTAGCGGCGATGGCCCGTGAATCGGCGCATCACTCGGCCCCGGGGCAGTGGTCTAGGCCCGCGGTGGAGGCCGGTGGTCTAGGCCGACTCGGGCCAGTGCGTGAGGTGGGCCAATTCGCCCGGCTTGATCCGGCAGCGCTCGATGTAGACCTCGACATCCGCGGTCTTGAGTCGGATCACGCGGCCGAAGCGATAGGCCTGCAACTGGCCCTCGTCGATGAAGCGATACAGCGTGCGCGGGGTCACCCCGATATACGCCGACGCGGCTTCAGTGGACATCCATTCCTTGGTCATCATGGGCACGGCCTCCGGGCTCGGGCGCGTTCGCGCATCTCAGCCCATTTCCGTCGTCCCCATACCCGTTGAGAACGGGCCCAAACACGACCGGCCACTCTCGTTCTGCTCCGGTACAGTCGTCGGTTGCCAGCGGACGTGGCGGAATGGCAGACGCGCCAGACTTAGGATCTGGTACCGCAAGGTGTGGGGGTTCAAGTCCCCCCGTCCGCACGGCCTACTTCCCTCGTCCGTACGGCTCATTTCACGAGCGAATCACTTCGTCGTTCTGACGGCAGCGATCGAAGCGACGTATTCTCCACGCAGGAGTGCCGGGTGAGGACCAACAAGCAACAGCGCACGTCCAGGCTGTACCTGTCCGTCGGCGAGACAAACCGGGTCAGCCGGCAGCGACTCACCGTCGCGGGGTGGGCACTGGCCCTGGTCGTCGCCGTCGTCACCGTCATCGCCCTGTCCGGCGGCACGGAGAACGGCGGGCTCGAGACCAGCGCGGCGGCCAGCGGCGCGGGCGCTGCCGCCGGAGGATCAGCCGCCACCGTGTCCATCGCAGTGGGCGGTGTCACCATCGAACAATCCCCGGGCTCGACCACCGCAGACGGGTCGACGACCTCGGCGAACCCGCAAGGGACCACCGGTGCGCCCGGTAGTAGTGGGTCGAACTCGACGTCGAACACGACCTCGACCACCGCCAATCCCTGCGCGATCTGCACCACCACGACTCGATCGTCATCGACGGGCTCGACGACGACCGGCGGCTCGGCCACCACGACGACGGGCGGCGGTTCGACCAGTGGATCGACCACGACGAGCGCGTCGACGACCACCCGCTCGACGACCACGACCACCAGGCCCACCACAACGACGACCACCACGACCACGCGGCCGCCCACCACCACGACAACAACCACCACTACGACCACAACAACCACGACAACCACGACAACCACGACAACCACGACAACGCTCCCACCGCCGACGACCGAACCGCCGACGACGACCACCACCTCCACAACGACGCGGCCGCCGCCCACGACCGAACGGCCGGCGCCGCCCGAGTGAGGAAATCGGGCCAGCGAGCAGCCCATCAACGGTCGTCCCCGGTCGATTGCCTAAGGTGCACCCTGCGATGAGCGCAGAGACGAATCAGCCCCCCGACCAGACCGACGAGACGCGCGCGAGTTTTCTCCGCAGCGGCGACCAGTTGCATTGGGTCGTCGACCGCCTCGCCGGTGGATGGCTACGCCTTGATGCCACGCTTCACGCGCGTGATGTCGACGCGCGCTGGTTCGCCATCACTGGTCAACCGGTGGCCGACGCGCACGGTCACGGATGGATCGATGTGATCGACACGAGCGCGCGGCTCGACTTCCTCGATGCGCTGCGCGCCGCGTTCGCCACCAATCAAGGCGTGCACGGGCAACTGCGATTGCGTCAACGCGACGGGTCATTGCGGTGGCTCGAGTTCGTCGGCTCACCGCCCGCGCTCGACGAAGGCATCGGCCTGGTCGTCGAACCGATCATGCTCTCGTTGTTCCGCGACGTGACCGCCGAAGTCGAGGCGCATCACCGCGCCGAAGAGCTCACGCGCGTTCTCGACGCATCGAGCGACCTCGTGATGATCGTCGACCCCGGCGAGTTCCGTCTGCGATGGGCCAACGACGCGTTGATCCGTTTCCTCGGACTCGGCGTCGCGACCGGCACGCCACTCGTCGACATCCTCGACGAATCGTCCTCGCAGATCTTCGCCGACATCGCCCGCCCCGCCCTCGCGCACCAGTCGGCGTGGCAGGGCGATCTCGTGTTCCACTCGCGCGACCACGCCGAGTCGCGCACCGAACAGACCCTTCCCGTATCCACTGTTCTCGTCGGTCATCGCAACGTCGACGGGGCCATGACCGCCATCTCGATCGTCGCCCGCGATGTCTCCGCCTTGCTCGACGCCGAGCAGCGTCTCGAAGCCAGCGAGATCAAGCTCGCTGCGCTCGTCGAACACGCATCCGACATCATGTGCGTGATCCACAAGGACGGCCGCGTGCGCTATGCCAGCCCGGCGTTCCTGCCGGTGCTCGGCTACTCCCCCGAGGCCATCGAAGGCACGTCCGTGCTCAACCTCGTGCACATCGACGACGCCCTCATTGCCCGCGAGGCGGTGCGCGATGTCCTCGACAGCGCCGGTCTCGTCAAGTCGCTCGATCTCCGCGTGCAACACGCCGACGGATCGTGGCGCCATCTCGAGGTCGTGGCCACCAACCTCGTCGAGAACACCGCCGTCAACGGGGTTGTACTCAACGCGCGCGATGTCACCGACCGCGTGCATGTCGCGGCGCGCCTTCGCGAGCGCGCGTTCCACGACGAACTCACCGGCCTACCCAACCGGGCGCTGATGCTCGAGCGGCTCCGCGACTCGCTGCGACGCGCGTCGGGCCGTGGACGACTGGTCGGTGTGTTGTTCCTCGATCTCGATCGCTTCAAGATCGTCAACGACTCACTCGGCCACGCCGCCGGTGATGACCTGCTGCGCGAAGTGGCCCGCCGCATTCGCGAGACCGTGCGTCCTGACGACACCGTCGCCCGCCTCGGTGGCGACGAGTTCGTCGTCATCATGAACGACATGGTGCGCCGTACCGACGCATCACTGGCGGCGCGTCGCCTCCGCAAAGCCATCAGCGAACCGATCCGCCTCGGTCGCGACACGGCAGTGGTCACCACCAGTGTGGGCATCACCGTCGCCGAAGGCCCCGAGACTCCCGAAGATCTCTTGCGCGACAGCGACACCGCGCTCTACCGGGCCAAAGAACGCGGCCGGGATCGCGCCCACGTCTTCGACGACCGCTTGCGTGATCGCGCCGTGCGCCGCCTGTCGGTCGAGCAGCAGTTGCGCCGCGCGCTCGACAAAGGCGACTTCGAAGTGCACTACCAGCCGGTCGTGCGCGTCGTCGATCGACGCATCATCGGTGGCGAAGCACTGTTGCGCATGCCGACCCCCGATGGGCTCATCATGCCCGGTCAGTTCATCGAGATCGCTGAAGACGCGGGCCTCATGACGCAACTCGGTGCCACCGTGTTCTCGATGGTGTGCCGCGACCTCGCCGGCTGGACCCACCCCGCGGCCGCGGGGCTCTCGATCGGCGTCAACGTCTCGGCTCGTCAGCTGAGCGACACCGGCTTCGCCCAGTTCATCCTCGACGAACTCGGCGCCACTGGCCTCGGGCCGTCCCGCATCTACCTCGAGCTCACCGAAGGGTCGTTGGTCGACAACCGGCCGCAGACCGGCCGCACGTTGCGTCAACTACACGACGCGGGCATCGGCCTTGCCATCGACGATTTCGGTACCGGTTTTTCGTCACTCGCGTATCTCAAGCGATTCCCCATCGACGTGCTCAAGATCGATCGCACCTTTACCGATGGTCTCGGTCTCGACGATAACGACACGGCCATCGTCAAAGCCACCATCGCGCTGGCGCACAGCCTCGGCATACGTGTCGTCGCCGAGGGTGTCGAGACCGAACTACAGCTCGAGTTGCTCCACGAACTCGGTTGCGACACGGTGCAGGGCTACCTACTGGGCCGACCCGTGCCGTCCGACGCGTTCATCGAATGTCTGTCGCGTTGATCTGAGCGGCCAGCGCGCGCACTGCGCGTCCGCGGTGTGAAATCGCATGTTTCTCGTCGCCATCCATCTCGGCGAACGAACGACCGTCGCCCTCGGTCGGCACGAATAGTGGGTCGTATCCGAAGCCGTTGGCGCCGCGCACCTCGCGCGCGATGCGACCTTCGACTACACCGTCGGCGATGAGCTCACGGCCGTCGGGAAACCGCAACAACGCAACGGTGCGAAACCGCGCGGTGCGGGCGCCGTCGGCAACACCATCGAGCGCGGCGAGCAGCTTGACCACGTTGTCGCGGTAGCTCGCGTGCTCCCCGGCGTAACGGGCGGACCACACGCCCGGCGCGCCGCCGAGCGCATCGACCTCGAGCCCGGTGTCGTCGGCCAGTGCGGGTAACCCGGTGGCGTCACACAATGCGACGGCCTTGAGCCGCGCGTTGTCGGTGAGGGTGGCACCGTCTTCGACCACGTCGGGCACGTGCGCGGGGCGCGGTTCCAGCTCGATGGCGTCACCCATGATCGCCCGTATTTCCTGCGCCTTGTCGGGGTTGGCACTGGCCAGCACGATGCGCACGGTCAGCCTCGCGGGGCGACCCGCCGCTCGGGCGGCTCGGCCGTCAACTCCTGCTGTAGCTCGACGATTTCGGTGATGCCTTTGTGGGCCAGCGTGAGCAAGTCGTCGAGTTCGCTGCGGGTGAACGCCATGCCCTCGGCAGTGCCCTGCACTTCGATGAAGCGACCAGAGCCGGTCATCACCACGTTCATGTCGACCTCGGCCCGCGAGTCTTCGATGTAGGGCAGGTCGAGCATCGGCACCCCGCCGACGATGCCGACCGATATCGCCGCGCACGGCTCGCGCAACGGATGCGCTTTGGGACCACCCGGTTCTTGCATCAAGCGGCTCAACGCGTCGTGCAACGCGAGATAGCCACCGCAGATCGACGCGGTGCGCGTGCCCCCGTCGGCTTGCAGCACATCGCAGTCGACGGTGACGACGCGCTCACCGAGCGCGGCCATGTCGCACACCGAACGCAACGATCGGCCGATGAGTCGTTGGATCTCTTGCGTGCGGCCCGACACCTTGCGATCGACGCGCTCGGGGCTCGAGCCCGGCAGCATCGAATACTCGGCCGTCACCCAGCCGGTGCCGCGACCTTTCATCCAGCGCGGCACGTCGTCTTTGACCGATGCCGTGCACAGCACGCGTGTGCGCCCGAACGTGACGAGCGTCGAGCCCAAGGTCATCTCGGTGAAGTCACGTTCGAAGGTGACCGGGCGCAGCTCGTCGGCCGCGCGACCGTCAGCACGCATGGATCCTCCAGGTTGGTGCGGTGGTCAGACTGTGTACACCACGTGCTCGTGCGCCACCGACACCGGCCGGCCAAAAGCGTCAGCGCCTTCGATGGCATGGGCGTCGACATCGGCCCCCGGCAGCTGATGCGTCAACACGAGCTGACCGACGCGGGCCCCCCGAGCGAGCTCGCCGGCTTGGCGGGCGCTCAGGTGCTGGATGCCTTCGGGCTCGCGCACCTGCGTGTACGACGCTTCGCAGATGAGCAGATCGACATCGTCGAGGAACCCGTCGACCGCCCACGCCGGGCCGGTGTCGGCACTGAATGCGAAGGAGCGACCGTCGGAGTCGACCCGCACCGCCAGCGTCTCGACCGGATGATCTGTACGCGAGAACGTCCAACGCTGGTCACCGATCTCGATCGTCGAGTGCTCGTCGATGACTTGCCAGTCGAAGGCCCCGAGGTCGGTGCCCCCGCACAACGCACGATTCATGGACTGAGTTTCGGCGGTACCGAACACCGGCAGTTGGCTGCGTCCGATGAACCACGTGCACACCGTGCACAAGATCGGTAGCTCGACCCAATGGTCGGGATGGCAATGGGTCAACACGACTGCGTCGAGACGCTCGAGCGCGATGTGGGTCTGCAGGTTGGCGAGCACCCCTGGCCCACAGTCGAGCAATACGTTCTTACCGGCGGACTGGACGAGGTAGCCGGTGCACGACGTATCGGGCGCGGCATAGCTACCCGAGCAGCCCAACACCGTCACTCGCATCGCGGTCACATTGGCAATGCTAGGGCCGTCTTCGAATGGTTCGGATTCAGAAGTAGATGATCTTCTCGGCGCGCTCGCTCGCCTCGTCGAGGTCGTCGGTGTATGCGCCGGTCGACAAGTACTTCCAACCACCGTCACAGACGATGAAAAGAATCACGCCACCCTCGATGCGTTCCGCCAGTCGCAGTGCCCCTGCAAGCGCCGCTCCGGAAGATAGACCAGCGAAAATGCCACACTCGGTGACAAGGCGACGGGTGCATTCGATCGACTCGCGCGGACGCACGAGGCGCTTGCCGTCGAGCAAGTCGACACCGCCCCACTTTTCGAAGACGGGCGGGATGTACCCGTCGTCGAGTGACCGCAGTCCCTCGACTCTTTCACCCGCGGGTGGTTCGACGGCGTAGATCTTGACGTCGGGTTTGTGTTCCTTGAGGTAGGTGCCGACACCCATGAGCGTGCCCGAGGTGCCGAGGCCCGCGACGAAGTGCGTTATGTCGGGCACGTCGCGAAGGATCTCGGGGCCGGTGGTTTCGTAGTGAGCGCGCGGGTTGGCTTCGTTGCCGTACTGGTAGAGGAACAGCCACTCGGGGTGTTCGTCGGCGAGTATCTGCGCGCGCCGCACTGCCCCATTGGAGCCTTCTTCACCGGGCGACAGAATGATCTCGGCGCCGAAGATCTGCAGTAGCTGCCGGCGTTCGATCGAGACGTTCTCGGGCAGCACGATCTTGATCGGATAGCCGCGCAGTTGCGCGATCATCGCCAGCGCGATGCCGGTATTGCCCGACGACGGCTCGATGATCGTGCGTCCGGGGGTGAGCGACCCTTCTTCTTCGGCCTCGCGGATCATGGACCACGCGATGCGGTCCTTGACCGAGCCCGCCGGGTTTTGGCCCTCGAGCTTGGCGTAGATGCGCACCGCGGGATTCGGGCTGAGGTTGGACACATCGACGACCGGGGTGTTGCCGATGAGGTCGATGACGGAGGAGTAGACGGCCATAATCCCGACTGATCGTATCGGGATTCTGGCCCAGGTTCACGCCCAAGGTTCACGCCCAAGGTTCACGCCCAGGAGTCACGCCCGCAGGCTGACCGGCTCTTCCGTGATGGCGTCGTCGACGATGCGGAAACTGCGCAGCGACGGCTCGGGATGCTTGAGCGACACGATGAGATAGCGCAGCACCCCGAAGGGGTCGGTCATCGAGGCCTGGCGCACGTCGGTCGGCGACGGGTACGCCGACGAGTGGGTGTGCGAGTGCACGACGCCCAGGATGGCCCGCTTTTCGCGGTCGGCCGCGTCTTCGGCGGCGGCCCAGTCTGCCGGGTCGATCTCGTAGATCTTGCTCGACGCCGCCGCATTGCGCAGCGGCACGAACTGCTCGACGAGGTCGCCGCCGAATCGACCCACGATCAGCCCACAGGCCTCGTCCGGGAGGCCATCGAGGGCGTGCGCGACGAGAGCGAAATAACAGTCGCGGGGTATCTCGAGCACGGCGTCACGTTAGCGCCCGCTACCCTCGCCTCTCTATGACTGCGAAGAGCGCCGACAAGCGAGGGACCAAACCGGTCGCGACCAATCGCATGGCGCGCCGCGACTACGAGATCCTCGAGATCCTCGAATGCGGGCTCGTGCTCATGGGCAGCGAGGTCAAGGCGCTACGCGAGGCCAAGGTGCAACTCAACGACGCGTATGCACGTGTGCGCAACGGCGAACTGTGGCTCACCGGCATGCACATCGCCCCCTACTCGCACGGCACCGGAGCGTTCAGCCACGAGGTCGACCGTGATCGCAAGCTGCTCGTGCATCGCAGCGACATCTTGCACCTGCGGGCGCGGGTCGACCTAGAACGTCTGTCGTTGGTGCCACTGTCGCTGTACTTCAAAGACGGGCGGGCAAAGGTTGAGATCGCCGTGGGCAAGGCGCGCAAGAACTACGACAAACGCCAGGCGCTCGCCAAGCGCGAGTCCGAGCTCGAAACGCGTCGCGAAGTTGCACGCGCGGGGCGCGGCGAATAGTGATCTGATCGCATCAGTCGCGCTGGCAGGCGCGGTCGTCGGTACGACCGGGTCGGCGCTCCCACACCTCGATGGTGCGGTCGTCGCTCCGCTGGCGGAACTCGAACGCACCCGACTCGATGATGCAGTCGTACACCGCGTTGAAGTCGTCGTTCAACAATGTGGTGTCGACCGCCAGCCATTGCACGCGGGCCGGGTCGAGCAGCTCGGTTTTCTCCACGCCGTAGAACACTTTCATCCACGGGTTGGGGAACGAATAGACGTAGTCGCGACGCGTGAGATGGGGCACGAAGAGGTACGTGGCCGATACGGGATCGCCGGGACCGACAAGCGCCATGGCCGCGTCCTTGTCGGGTCGCAGTACGTCGCCGTCTTCGTTCCAGAAGTGCACGCGGCGCACGCCATTCGATAACGCACTCCACGCGATCGCGAACGTGATCGCCAATACGGCCACCGCACCGATCACCACGTCGAGATAGGCCGGCCATCGCTTGCGGATGCGGGCCACCGCGTCGAGCAAGGCCAACGTGAGCGCCACCACTGGCAACGCTTGGTAGTGCGGGTTGTCGAAGGGATCACGGGTGAATGTGGGCAACGCCAGCATGTTGATGGCGAACTGCGGCGCGCCGAGCGCCAGCGTGCCGGGCGCGAGTACGGGTACGAATCCATACGGCACCAACAGATCGCGGAAGTACTGATGTGGTCGATTGTCGACGATGCGTTCGGTCACTTCTGTCGGATGCGAAAGGCCTGTTTGCGCTACTTCGAAGGGCGTGTCGCCGAGGTCGCCGTAGAGCGGGCCGAACACGGTGCCGCCGCCGGAGTAGTGCGGGATCAACAACGAAACGCACACGGTGAACCACAGCGCACCGGCGGCAAACGTATACACCCCCTTGCGCAGATCGTGGCGGCGGCGCACCCGTAGGCCGAGCATCATCACGAAGAGCGCGACGTCGGTCTTCCACAGCATCGCGAACAGTATGAGTACGGCATAGCGGCGCCATTTGCCTTCTTCGGCCGCGAGCACGGCGGCCAGCAGTGGCGCCATCGCCATCGCCTCGGGGTGGAACGTCTCCCACACGTTGCCCACCACGACCGGATGCAACAGGTAGACGCCGGCGAGCGTGGCGCACGCCCAGCGCGAGTCGAGGCGCCGATGCGCTAGACGGAACACGGGCCACGCGCCCAGCGCGACCGCCACTGTCTGTGCGAAGTCGAGGAATTGCGGGCCGGCGCCGAGCCGCGCGAACGGAATGAACAGGAAATAGCCGAAGGTCGCGTTGTGCCCGAACACGGGCAGCCCGAGGATCGACGAGAACGACTTGCCGTGGCTCAACAGCCATACGTATTGCGAATGGAAGCCCAAGTCGTTGTCGAACGTGCCGTAGCGGTCGTGGCGACGCCACACGTTCAGGTACATCCACGCGATCCACACCACGATCCCGGCGAGCACCGTGATCGCGGGCGCGTCGATGGCCCGGATACGGGCGGCCGGCCGCGGGGTGGGCGCGGCTGTCTCGGTGGTGGCGGTCATCGGACCTCGGCACAAACGATGTCTTCATCATGGCCGTCGACGCGCCACCAGAGTTCGATCCCCAGCGCGCCGCCGTCGATGATCCTTTCGAAGGCGCCGGACGCGGTCACGCATTGAGCGACCGACGTCGAATCGGCGTTGAGGGTCGCCTGGTCGATGACGAGGAAACGCACGTCGGTGGGACGCGCGGGCGGCGTGCCCGGGACGCCGTAGTTCGACGGCCGCCAAGGGTTGGGGAAGGTGTAGACGAATTCGCGGTCGGCGAGATGGGGCACCAAGTAGTAGGGCGCTGACGCGCCGGCGTCGTCGTCGATGGCATCGAGCATGGCTTGCCGCAGCGCGTACTTGATTTCGCCTTTGGCACTCCAAGCCAATGGACGCTGCACCCCCGCGGGCAGCGCACTCCACGCAACTGATGTCGCGAGCGTGCACGCGCACAACGCGGTGATCACCGGCTGCCAATTCTGCGGTCGGCGCCGACGCAGGCGCGCCAACCCGTCGAGCAATCCGAGCATCAGCGCAACGGTCGGCAGCGCTTGATAGTGCGCACCGATGCGGAAGTCGCGGGTGAAGTCGGCGTACGACAACAGGTCGACCGCGACCTGAGGCGCGGCGAGCACCAGGCTGCCTGGCGCGAGCAGCGGCACGAACCCGTACGGCGTCAACAGATCGCGGGCGTAGCGGTCCGGTTCGGATGTCTCGAGGCGATCGACCACGCGACCGGGATCGGTCACGCTCGTCTTCGCCACTTCCAACGGTGTTTCGCCGAGATCTCCGTAGAGCGGACCGAACACCGAATGGCCGTTGCTGAAGTGCGGGATGATGACCGACGTACACAGCACGAACCATGTGAAGCCGGTGACGACGGTGGCAATGCCCGCGCGGCGGCTGTGCCGGCGCCACACGCGAAAGCCGAGCATGAACACGAACAGCGCGACGTCGACTTTCCACAACAACGCGAACCCGATGAGCCAAGCAAACCGGCCCCATCGCTTGTCCTCCGCAGCATCGACCGCACCGAGCAACGGGGCAACGGCCATCACCTCGGGATGGAACGTTTCGAAGACGAGGTTGAGCACGACAGGGTTCAAGAGGAAGACGGCCGCGAGCAACGTCGCCGTCCAATCCGATGCGAAGCGCCGCCGCGCCAGTCGGTAGATGGGGATGACCGCGGCGCCCAATGCGGCCGTCTGCACGAAGTCGAGGAACTGCGCGCCCGCGCCCAGCCATCCGAACGGAATGAACAACAGGTAACCGAGCGTGACGTTGTGGCCGAACGCCGGCATGCCGGTGATCGACGAGAACGAGCGTCCGTGGCTGAGGAGCCAGAGGTATTGCGTGTGCAGGCCGAGGTCGTAGTCGAAGCTGCCAAAGCGGTCGTGACGGCGCCACACGTCGAGATACAGCCACGCGATCCACGCGAACGTGCCGACGATCGTGATCCGCGCGGGCGTGTTGGTCCGTTCGATCCAGCGGCTGGCCCGGCGCAGCGGCTGCGGCGCGCGGCGTATGGGGGGCGACCCGGGGTGTGCGTCCACTCGTGAGGTCGCGGCGCGCGAGGAGGCGGCCGTCGCAGTCACGATTCCACCGTCGGCCACCCAGGGCTGAAATCAAGCGACGATGCACGGACCGCCATCGCTATGCTGGGTGTTCACACATGGGGCTGATCGGTTTCGACGGTGAAGCCGGGAGCCGATACGTGCGACCCGAGTTGCTCAGACTCGTTAAACAGGGCACCAAAATAAACGCCAACGATAACTTGGCACTCGCTGCCTGATCTGATCAGGTACACGAGTCAATAGCGACCAGTAATGGCACGCAGGGCCAACTCATCGCAGCCCGGTAACAGAAGCGAAGGGTGACAGCCGGAAAGACGGCTGACGGCGGGAAAGAACGCTGGCAGCGGGGAAAGACCCGCCGGTAGCGCCGAGGGTGTGGGTTTCTCACACCTAGAGCGCAGGTGACCCGTCACCGCCATGGCCGCAAGTGGAAAAATCGGGAACGGTCGTATCGCGGGCGGTGACCCTTCAGCGGACGAGGGTTCGATTCCCTCCAGCTCCACCAAACACAACCCGTCATCTGTGCAGGTCATCGCACCTCGTCTACCACTTGCGCGGAACGGTGCCCCACAGATGCCCCACAACGCTGCCCACGGGGGAACGATGGTCAGGTCCGGAGCTGGCTTACCTCGAAGCGTGCGCGCACTCGATGAGCAACAAGCCTCGGTCAACAGCCTCCACATCCGCTCAATCCCACTGATCGCCGCAATGCTCGTCGCCGAAGCGTTCGCAGTGCCGCGGGCATCCGAAGACCCGGCGGCCACGAGACCCGCATGCGCTGGAACGAATCCAGCAACTGGGTCCGCTCCAATGAGCTGACCCACGAGCCGCTCATCACCGCGCGACAGTGGGACGCCGTGCAAGCGATATTTACGTCGAACAAACGCCGCACCGGCGTACGCCCGACCCTCGAAGGCCGCAAGTACATACTCATGGGCCTCGTACGCTGCGGCGCCTGCGGCCGCCGCATGGAAGGCAACTGGAACAACGGCAAAGCCCACTACCGCTGCCAAGTGCGCCGCGACGACCCAGTCGACCGTGGCCTTCATCCCCGCACCATCTACCTCAAAGAAGCGACGATCTTGCCGCACGTCGACAGCTGGGTCACCGAACTGTTCGACGACGACCCCCTCGACCACACCGCCGAGCTCCTCGCCGCAGCCAGCGAACCCGACTCCGACGAGATCGCCCGGCGCAAGTAGATACGGGAACGCATCACCAAGCTCAACGCAGAGATCGAGGCCTACCGCACGATCCTGCGCGAGCAGCCCGACACCGCCAGCGAGGTCGGCAAGTGGATGGCCGAAACCGTCCAGGACAAACGCCGGCTCGAGAACCTCCTCGGCGTCCAACCCACCACCAAGCTCACCGCCGACGACATCAAAGCCATGCTCGCCTCACTGCGCAGCATCACCCGCTCGCTCGCCCAGGCCGACCCCGACATCAAGGCCGCGGCCTACGCGGAGCTCGGCATCACCGTCACCTACCACCCAGACGGCCGGGCACTCCTGGAGTCCCGACCGCGTGTGGGGGACGATGGTGTCGGAGGAACGACACAGACGGTAACCCCACGCGCCGCAACCGTCGGCGAGTTCAAGCTCGCAGCGTGAGGTCCGGCCATCCACAACGCGATGCGGAAGGTTGCCATCATCGCGGCGCCTCGCCCGACCTGTGCGCGTGCCGTCGGCTCGCATTGCACGCCGACGATCGCGTCTTCATCGAACGCTGCTGGCGCGGACCGGCAGGGGTAATTTGCCCGCGCGATCGGCCGAGCCGAATGGCAGCTACGGGCTTGCGTCGCGTTTGGGCCGCACCGTGTGGCGATCCCATGCGTCGTCGTCGGGCACCCATTCGTTGCCAGACGAGCTGCGTTGTGCTCGGTACTCCTCGGTATCGAACAACCTTCGTCGGCGCGACCAGATCGCCAACACGAAACCGACGAACGCGCATCCGACCGCGGCGAGGAGCCCGGCGCGCCACACGTTGAACCTGCCATCGCGCAAGCTGCGGGCGGCCTCACATCGAGGATTCTCGCCTTCGACAGCGCGTTGCTGGCAGAGGTACGCATCCGACGGCGATACATGCACTACAACGCCAAACGTGTCGCCCGGGAGGTCCCTTGGTTGGCCGCGCTGAGGGAACATCGGAGCGATCCAAACGAACACGATGACCGCGAGACACATCAGCAGCACGCCCACCATTCGACGCCCTGGCTTTCGTCGCAGTCGCCGTCGCCACGCCACTCCGCTCACGGACATCCGCTCAGAATGCCCTGATCTAGGCCGGGTCGCTCTCTACCAGCCTGTGAGTCCACGTTGCCGATCAGTCGACGGCGTTCACGCTCCCCGCGACACAATGCATCACTCTGCCAACGCCGGCCGGTCGAGCAGCGCGTTGATGCCGACCGCGGTCGTCGTCGTCTGCGTACCGGTCGCGTTGCGCATGCACCGTCAACACGTTTCGCTCGACGGTCAAGTCGATCGACTCGGCGTCGACGCCCGGCAATTCGAAGTGGACCACGAACTCCTCGCCGCGCCGGTAGGCGTCGATCGGCATCGCCGCCGGGCGAGACCGTGTACCGAACACCTGTTAACTGTCAAATGCTTTTGCATGTTCTGTGGTCGCCAAAGTGCCGGTACCGGTAAATTCGGTGAAGGGAGGCCGCGTACCGGGACCGGCTCGACAGACGCCGCCACTTGATCGCGTTCACTTCGATGCCAGCCGTGGGCCTGTCGCGAGTTCTGTGTGAGATCGAGACCAGGAGCAGCTGTCCGCCAGCACCGATATCGCGTCGGTCCGATCCTCGAGCACGCCAGCTTCGCGTAAGATCAAGTCTTCCATCGACGCAGGATCGGCCGATGTCCACGACCGACACACCATCGATCCCGCGACTCGACAGCGCGGGCAGCGACGACGACATCCGCCGTGCGTTGACGGCCGCAGGTTGCTGCGTGATCGAGAACGCCGCGTCCGACGAGGTCATGGACGCAGTGGCGGCCGAGATGGCACCGTTCGTCGAGGGCACAGCGTTCGGCGACACCGACTTCGCCGGTGCCGGCACGCGACGCACAGGGCTGGTCGTGGGTCGCTCGCCGACGTTTCGCGAGCATTTGGCACGTCACCGGGCGGTGCTCACGGCAGGCGACCACGTGCTGTGCCATGGGGCGGTGTGGAACCTTTCGTTCGCCCACTTCTTCGAGCTGTTCCCCGGCGAGCCGGCCCAGGTGCTCCATCGCGACACCTGGCGGTACGGCGCCCCGCCCTTGCCGTTCGACGTGGACGTCAACGCGGTCTGGGCGGTGACGGACTTCACCGAATCGAACGGGGCGACCCGTGTGGTCCCCGGGAGCCACCGTTGGGATGACCAGCGCCGCCCCGAGCCTGGTGAGGACGTTGTCGTGATCGCACCGAAAGGATCGGTGCTGCTCTACACCGGCAACCTGTTCCACGGCGGCGGCGCGAACATCGGCGGCGTCGTTCGCCTCGCGATCAACGCGCAGCATGCTGTGGGTTGGCTAAGCCAAACCGAGCTGATGTTGCTCGAGTACCCACCGGCGGTCGTCGCCGACTGGGACGACGACCTCATCCGCTTCATCGGCTATCAGCGAAGCGGGCCTGCGCTCGGCCACTGGCGAAACGCCGAAGACCCCTTCCTCGCCGTCGACGAGTACCGCACCATGACCGAGTGCCGCGACGACACCACCAAGCGGTAATCCAGGTTCAAGGGGCCCGCACGATCGATCCCCTCAGCTCGCGAGCTCGGCGAACGGCACCTTTCGGGTGGCGATGTCGGCGTCACCTTGGGGGTGGACCATGCGGAGGTTCATGGTGCCGCGGCGGTGGCCGTCGATGTCTATCCAGTTGCCGACGTCGACCGGTCGGTGGGCCAGTACGAGGGTGACCGTTCCGTCGGCGTCGTTACGGGCGCGTTGCTTGGTGGTGTATCCCTGACCTTCTTCGTAGTTGTCGAAGTTCTCGAGCCACCAGTTGCAGGCTTGGAAGTTCCAGTGATCGTTTGCTGGCAGGCGTGCGGTCACCACGAGCGCTTCGTCCGGTTCGACTTCCCAGTATCCGAAGTACATCAGGTGGTCGGGTGATCCGCCCGAGTCGCGGTAGTGCTCATCGATGCGAGTCAGCGCGTTCGGGAGCCTTTCCAGTTCCTTCGCCCAGCTGAGAAACCGAACGGTTGTTCCGACCACGTTTTGGCCGGCGATGGCAAGGTTCTTGGCCACGTCGCCAGGCTTGATGGGCCTGGCGGGTTCGGCGTCGAGGCGTTCGACCCGCAGTTCCATCGGGTGCTCGGTCGATCGGTCGAGGAACGTCTGGCGGATCATGATGAAGCTGGTGTCAGCCTCGCTACGCAACCAGTTCGACTTTTGTTCGGTCGGGCTGATGATGATCTCGAAGGAGCCATCGGGCTCGACGGTGAGATCGTGAACATTGAGAAACCCCGTTGGCCGGTACGCGGTCGGGTCGAACTCGGCCAGCGCGTCCTCGGGCGATGCTGGCGCAGCGACGGCACCGACGTCATCGGGAACCCTCGACGCGAGCGCGAGGAACGAGCCGTAGTTGACGGTGCCGCGGCGGCCGATGATGCGGTACTCGTGCGCGCCGTCGATCTCGATGAGCGGATGGTCTTGGTCGGGGCTCTGAATCCCAATCCAGCTCCGCCACGGTGTGTCGCGCACGCGCGGACGGTAGGGCTCGCTATTCTCCACGAAGCGTTCCAGCGAGTTGCGGGTAAGGCGCGACAGGTAGCGGAATCCCTCGGCGCGCTCGAGATCGTCGTCGCAATAGCGAACGATGATGTCGCCCGCGGCGCGCAGCGTGTCGCAAAAGTCGCGCCATGCTGTGCCGTCTCGCCCGCGCTCGAACCGCGACTGGTCCACCGACTCGTTGCTCATGAGAACTCCCCCCTCCGACTGCACGCGTTGAACGTGTGTTGACCGAACCCTACCGCCTACCACTTGATCAAGTAAGGGTGATCACTTAGATTGCCCGACATGACGAATCAGCCGAACATTCTGCTGATCGTGTCCGACGAAGAACGGCGCACCGACTGGCTCAAGGGGGCTGTCAGCCTCCCGGCGCACGATCGGCTCACTCGCGACGGCCTCTCGTTCGAGCGGTACTACACGCACACGTCGCCGTGTTCGCCGTCGCGGGCGAGCCTCTACACAGGCCGTTACCTGCCCGCCCACGGCGTGGTCGACAACGTCAGCTTCCCCGAACACGTCGCCCTCGATCCGGCGATACCCACCATCGGCTCGATGCTTCGCGAGAGCGGCTATCGATCGGCGTACGTCGGCAAGTGGCACCTCTCCCACGGCGAGCACCCAGACATGGGCGCGTACGGCTATGAGGGGTGGCAGGGCAACGATCGACACTTCACCGGCAGCCCGTGGACCGGCCGGCACTTCGACCCGGAGATCGCCGGGCAGGCAGTCGAGTGGATGCAAACCCAGGCCGTGCGGTCAACGACGCCCTGGTTCTTGACCGTGGCGTTGGTGAACCCGCACGACGTGATGTGGTACCCGATTGACCAACCGTGGTATCGCGACGAGCACCCCAAAGAGGCTGACGCGCTCCGCCAGATGATGGCGATGTGGATGGGCGATTTCGCGCCCGCGCCCCTCGACGTCGACTACCCCCGGCGCTTCCACAACCTGCCCGCGAACTTCGACGACGACCTGCACACCAAACCCGAGATCCAACGCGCGTGGCGGTGGGTACGCAACCGCGAGCATCTCGTCGGCGCCATGGATCACGGCGAAACCAACATGTGGCTACGTCAACTCGACTACTACGCATGGCTTCACGAACGGCTCGATGAGAGCCTGGCGATTGTGCTGAACGGCCTCGACTCCATCGGCGCCTACGACGACACCGTCATCATCCTCACGTCCGACCACGGCGACGCCTGCGGCTCCCATGGGCTGCGCGCCAAACTGCCGTGCGTGTACGAAGAAGTAATGGGCGTGCCCCTCATCGTGAAAGCACCCGGCCTCACGCGCCCACGGACGTCAACAAACGCACTCGCCACCCATGTCGATCTGGCCACCACGATTGCGTCCCTCGGCACCCGCAACGAAGTGGCCGACCGACCGAAGATGCAAGGCAAAGACCTGACGCCAGTCCTGGCGCAGCCGGACGCGACCGTGCGGGATTACGTCCTATTCGCCCAGGACTCGGCGCAATCGACGTTGCTTCGCAACAGCCGCTACGCGGTGCGAGGCTACTTCGACGGCACCACGAAATACGCGAGGTACTACGGCATCGGCGGCGGCATCCCGCGCACCGGCACCGAAGGAAACGAGACCGGGACCAAGCTCTTCGGCCCCGACTCGGCGTTCGATGACCAGGACCACGAGTGGTACGACCACGTCACCGACACCGACGAACTCGTCAACCTCGCGCACGACCGTTCGCGACGTGATGAGCTCCGAGACATCCACGCCCGTCTTCTCTCGTACGAGCAAGCAGAATTTCGCGAGCGCTGATGGCACCCGACGCCGCGCCCACCCAGCAGAGCCTCGTCACCGCCGCATCACGGCTCTTCGCGCATCACGGCATCGACGCAGTCACCCTCACCGACATCCGGCGAGCTGCGAAACAACGCAACAACTCGGCCATCGCCTACCACTTCGGATCGAAGGAGCTGCTGCTCCAAGCAGTGCTCGACAAGCACCAACCCGCGATCGACCGACGACGCGACGAGCTCCTCGAACTGCTCGACACCGGCGACGCCTTCACCACCCACGTCATCGCCGAAGCGCTGGTGCTCCCGTTGGCCGAAAAGCTCAAGGACGCGAACGGCGGAGCCGAGTTCCTTCAGATCCAAGCACAGCTCCTCACCCGAGGCGACCGTCGCACGACACGCGCCGCCCGCCCCGCCGCACAACGACTCTCACAGCTCCTACAGCAGGCCGACGTCACCGACTACCCGAACACCATCAACCTGCTGTTGACCCTCGTGCTCCACGGACTCGCCGACCAGAGTCGTCGTGCACGCTCCGGCGACGCGGACTTCGTGCACGCGCTCACCCGTAGCGTCACCGCCGTCATCGAAACAGCACGAGCAACGACCACCTGCACCTGATTCCGCTCCACCGAGGCCATCGCGGCGAGCGTATGACCGAGAACGACCCGGCTACCTTGGACGGATGAGCGCCCCCGACATCAACTTCTACTTCGATCCGGTGTGCCCCTTCGCGTGGATGACGAGCAAATGGCTGCGGCGGGTCTGTGCGCAACGGGACTACACCGTGGACTGGCGGTTCATCTCGCTGCGGCTCATCAATGCCAACGTCGACTATGGCGCCCAGTTCCCTCCCGAGTACGAAGCCGGGCACACGGCCGGGCTCAAGCTGCTTCGCGTTGCCGCAAAGGCGCGGGCCGAGTACGGCCGGACCGTTGTCGGGCCCCTCTACGCCGCGTTCGGGGCGCACATCTTCGATGTCGCACCCAAGGACACCGACACCGCCGGTCTCCTCGCCGGCGACACGAAGGCCTTCCTGGAACCCATCCTGGCGCAGGCCGGGCTCCCGATCACGTTGATCGACGCGCTCGACGAGGCGAATTGGGATCAGGAGATCGGCGTGGAAACAGCCGAGGCACTGGCCCTCACCGGCAAAGACGTCGGAACACCCATCATTCACTTCGAGCCGCCGACCGGCGTCGCCTTTTTCGGACCAGTGATCAGCCGGCTACCGAGTGATGCCGACGCGCTTCGCCTCTGGGATCACGTCATCGGTTTGGCCTGCTTCCCCGGGTTCACCGAGATGAAGCGGAGCCTCCGCGAGCGCCCCCAACTGTTGGCTTTCGGCGTTGGCGAGGGAGACGTGGGGATCCAGGAGGATTGGCACGGCGGAAGCCGCCGACAGAAGCGGTGATGCTCCGGTCGTTTATCCGGTGGCGTTCGGCGCCGAGTGGACGTGGTGCTCGAGAATCGTGCCGGTGAAGAAGTTCGGGTTGGAGGCGGTGTAGAAGCGCATCGCGTTGTCGCAGGTGAACGCGCGCAGCTGGTCGAGGTCGAGCCATCCGTGTTCGATGTGCTCGTAGACCTCGGGGAGCACGTGGGCCATCTCCGCGACGTCCCAGTGCCCGATGTCGGAACTGAACAGTGCGTTGAGCTGCGCGCCGCCGGGCATCCGAGACGAGTCGAACGCGAGTGAGGTGAGCGGATCGTCGGCTTCGCAGCCGAAGGCATAGGCCGAGGTGAACTGGGCGACGATGTCGGCCGGCCCGCGCACGCCGGTCGCGGCGTAGTCGTTGACGACGTCCG
>JBDSMH010000009.1:0-36474 GCA_039915945.1 Acidimicrobiales bacterium
CAACGCCTGGGCGTTCAGCACTCATACCGGTGCATTCGCATTCGACGAAGGCCTGCACAATTGGCTCAACTGCGTCGCGATCACCGCCGGCACCGGCAATGTCACGCCGTCGAGGATGCAGATTGAACTGGCGCGCGAATACGAGGCGGCCACGATCCTCACGACGCCCGACTACCTCTTACACCTCGCCGCCACCGCGGTCGAGATGGGGCTCGATCCGAAGGCAGACTTCTCCATCCGCACATTGCCGACACCGGGACAGAACCCGAAGGTCTCGGAAGTGTGGGGCGTACCGACGTGGGACAGCTATGGCACGCACGAAGTGCAGTACGTGTCGATGGAATGCCCGGCGCGCGGCGGGCTGCACATCAACGAAGACGCGTTCATCGTGGAGATCGTCGACCCGGAGACGAAAGAACTCCTGCCCGACGGCCAACGCGGCAACATCGTCTACACCTGCCTGTACAAGACCGGCAGTCCTCAGGTGCGTTTCGACACGCAAGACTTATCAGCTTTGTATCCGCGCACCCAGTGTGCCTGCGGAAGCTGGCTGCGCAAGATGGACTACTTCCGTGGCCGCAGCGACACGATGGTCAAGCTGCGAGGGCTCAACATATGGCCCGAAGATGTCGGCCGAGTCGTGTGCGAGGACCCACGCGTGCAACCGGATTGGTTCGTGGTCGTCGAACGGCGAGGCAACCGCGACGAGATGATCGTTCAAGTCGAGACCAAGGCACCTACGACCGAATACGACACGCTGCGCGGTCAACTCGAAGATCGTTTGCGATCGCAACTCGAGATCAAGATCCACGTCGATCTGGTTGCTCCTGGCACGACCGACTCCGCGACCGGCAAAGGCGTCGTGGGCAAACTGCGGCGAATTCGCGACGACCGCCCGCAAGGTTGATGGCTAACACTGCGCGCGGTGCCCGATGGCGTCATCGACGATGTCGGTGGCGATTTCGCGGAGCTTGCGGTTGTCTCGTTGTGATCTCTGCTTGAGCGTCGCGTTGGCTTCTTCTGCGGTGCATCCCGTGGGCGCAATGAGGATGCCTCGTGCTTGATCTATGACGCTGCGCGAAGTCAGCGCTTCGTTGAGCTGACGCCCGTAGATGTTCATCGCGCCGATCGTCGCGTTGCGCACAACCAATGGGTACGAAAAAGGAACTGTTGATACCGAGCCGGATCGCTTCGGCGGCGAATCGGGGGAATCGCTCGTCGGCGGCCATGTCGTCGACCCGCACGATCTCGCCGGTACGAGCCGCGTGCAGACACGGGCCTTCACCGGTGGTGTATTGGGCACCATCGAGTTGCAGCGTCGTTCCGTCGGTGGGCCGCCGCAGTGATGACGGTCTCGCCTTTGAGCAGCGACACGCGGCAGTTGGTGCAGCCAGGCACTGCCGCGTCGGTCAACTCGACAACGCGCGCCAGGACGCTGTGCATCCTCTCTTCGCCCAGCAGAAGCGTGGACAGCTCGAGCAGGGCGTCATTGAATTCTTCTGGACCGTTCAGCCCCCGACCTGGCTTGGTCAACCCGCTAACCGTGACGCAACCCGCGGTCCACACGTTTCGACAAAGGGTGAGCGAGATTCGCCACGGTGACATACTGCCGACCGTGATCATCGTGTTATCGACCGGGGGCGGCTGCAACGGCCGGCACTGCCGTCGTTGAGCCCAGCGCCGTCCGCGGAGGGACATCGCTTTGTCGTGCAGCGGCATCGAGCCACACGATTGCACTACGACCTTCGCCTCGAAGCCGCGGGCGTACTGCTGAGTTGGGCAGTGCCGAAGGGGCCGACACTCGACCCTGACAAGAAGCGATTGGCGGTGCGTGTCGACGACCATTCCCTCGACTACTTCGACTACGAAGGCATGATCCCCCACAACGCGACGATCCGCAACAACGAGCACGGTGGCAGCGACGTCATCGTGTGGGACTGGGGTACGTGGCAACTCGGCAACGGGACCGACGCGCTCGCAGCCCTCGAGGCCGGGAACCTTCACTTCGATCTCTTCGGACAAAAGCTCGGCGGGCGATTCGTGCTCGTGCGCCGCGGACGCTCGGGCTCGCGTGATCAGTGGTTTCTCATGCACAAACGCGACGAGGCGGCGGTGGTGGGATGGGATCCCGAGGATTACCCTCGTTCGGTCAAGACCTCACGCACGAACGACGAGGTTCGAGACGCCTTGAGCTGACGCGGACGCAGCACTTCGCGCGCCCGCTTTTCGGCCAGCAACGGCACGAAGGTCTGCACTGGGGCGTTCTCGAAATAAGCCGCGCACCGGTGCACGACCTCTGAAATCTCGGACGGATCGATGTTACGAAACTCGAGTTCGAGCCTCTCGACGATCATGTCGATCTCGTGGCTGTGCTGAGTACGGGACCGGACGTCCTGCAGGGTCATGGCTAGCGCGCCGGAACCGCGCGCCGGGCGTTGATCTGTTCAACTACACGTGCTTTCAGCGTGCGCAATTGCCGCTGCGCGCGGGCACGCCGCGCCGCACCACGTTTGGGGTGCATGAAGTACGCCGCCGCGAACCCCAGAAAACTCGATCGCATCAATCTTCGTAGCAACATTCGCATAGTGGCTCGTTAACCCGAACTGCGCCGGACCAAACCTCGCCCGAACGGGTTTGGCGGTTCAGTCGTCCCACGCTACGGCGTTCGATAAGTTGTCGCAGGTGACCCACCCAGAGCATCGGTACGGCTCCACCCTCAACACCGAGTTCGCGGCCCAACTGCCCGCCAACGCCGCCCCTATTCTCGATGCGGCGGCGTTGGCCGAACTGGCGCCGTTCGGCGAAGAGCGCGCGGTCGAAGTGGGCGACGTCTTGTTTCGTGCCGGTGACGCGACGTATGAGTTCGTCGTCGTGCTCGACGGCGCGGTCGACATCATCCGCCCCGACATCGAGTGCGAGACGTTGATCACGACCCACTACGCCGGCCGGTTCCTCGGCGAATTGAACATGGTGACGGGGCAACACCTGTACCTCACCGCCCGCGTAAGCGAGCGTGGCCGCGTTCTCGCGATTCCCGCCGCGGAGTTCCGCCGGGTCATGAGCACCAAACCCGATCTCGCGGACACGATCTTTTCGGCCTTCGTCGCGCGCCGAGACATCTTGCGCGCCGGCGAGGGTCGTCGAGCGGTGCGCATCATCGGCTCTCGCTACTCGCGCGAAGCGATGGCACTGCGCGCGTTCGCGGCGCGCTCCCGACTTCCCCACGAGTGGATCGATACTGAAGGCGAGAGCGACGTCGAGGTGCTACTCGCCGGTATGGGGTTCCGGCCGCGGGACACGCCGGTGGTGATCACATCGTCGGGCGTGTTGCGCCGACCGACACCGGGCGAGTTCGCGCAGCATTTAGGGCTCACGTTCCAACGACCACCCGACTACATGTTCGACCTCGATGCCGTGAGCACCGGCGGCCAGGCCGGTTCCAGTTCGCGCATCGAGAACTATGTCGGATTCCCGAACGGCATCTCGGGCGAAGAACTCGCTTCGCGTGCCGCGATACAAGCGCAGCGACTCGGCGCCCGGCTCAACTCGCCGTGCGAGGTGGCGGGTCTGCGCGTGGAGAACGGGTTCCAGATCATCATGCTCGCCGACGGCAGCCAGATCGCGTGCCGCTCTGTGATCATCGCCTCCGGCGCGCGCTATCAACGGCTGGCCGTTGACGATCTCGAACGATTCGAAGGCGCCGGCGTCTACTACGCGGCCACCGATCTCGAGGCTCGTATCTGCAGCGGTCATCCCGTCGTGGTGGTCGGCGGTGGTAACTCCGCCGGGCAAGCGGCCATCTACCTCGCGCAACAAGGCAGTCGCGTATCGATCGTGATCCGCAGCAGCGACCTCACACACAGCATGTCGCACTACCTCATCGAGCGGATCGAAGCCGACGCGCGTATCGAGTTGATCACGAATACCGATGTGTGCGGGCTCGAAGGCGAGAACCATCTCAGTCGCGTCACCCTCGAGCATCGGGCCACCGGCGAGCGGTTCACCACTGGCTGTGCGGGGCTGTTTTGCTTCATCGGCGCCGACCCGGCGACCGCGTGGCTGGACGAGGTGTTGGAACTCGACGCCAAGCGATTCATCCTCACTGATCGCTCGCTACCCGCGGAGATCACGAGCGGGCCGCTGTTCGCAACGCGCGATCCGTTGCCGTTCGAGACTTCGGTACCGGGAGTATTCGCGGTCGGCGATGTGCGCAGCGGTTCGATGAAGAGGGTCGCCGCCGCCGTCGGTGAAGGGTCGAGCGCGGTTCGCTCGGTGCACGATCACCTGGCCACGATCGCGCACTGACTTGCGGCATGGCCGTAGAGTCGGCGTCCGACTCACCGCACTCTGGAGGATTCGTGGCAGAGCGTTTCACGTACGCAACGTCGCACATCGGTCTGTGCGTGCGCGACCTCGAACGATCGCGCCGCTTCTACGTCGACGGGCTCAGGTTCGAGGAGTTCGCCCGCTTCGAGATCACCCGACCCATCGCCGAGGTCGACCCTCCTTGCGACTTCACGTCGTTCTTCATCCAGAAGGACGGTCTGCGCATCGAACTACTCGACTACCGATCTCCCGGCGTGATCGGCAGCCCCTCGACCCGGCGCAATCACCTCGGATTGACGCACCTGTCGTTCATCGTCGACGACATCGATGCCGCGGCGCGCGAGCTCGAAGGGTTCGGGGGCACCATCATCGACGGCACGCGAAGCGGGCAGGACGACCCCGACAAGGTGCAAATCATCTTCCTCGCCGACCCCGACGGCACCCGAGTCGAGCTCATGCGCCTGGCCAAAGGCCAAGCCTGGTGAATGGCGCGTACCGCTAACCAACTCGTTCGCCGCCGTCGACGAGCAGCGTCGTACCGGTCACGAACGTCGAGAGATCAGAGAGAAAGAACAGCGCGACGCGCGCCACGTCGTCGGGCACCGCCATGCGCCCCGCCGGCAGCGCGGCGCCCCACGCAGCTCGTTCTTGCGGATCGCTGACGAACGCGCTCGCGGCCGTGCTCTCGGTCGCGACCAAGCCGGGGCCGATCACATTGACCCGGATGTTGCGAGCACCGAAGTCGATCGCCAACGTCTGCGCCAATCCAACCATGCCGAACTTCGTCGCGGTGTAGTGCGCCAGCCTCGGGCGACCGCGAACCGACTCGATCGAGCCGTTCATCACGATCGATCCACCGATCGCCGGATCGACGGCGCCGGCAAACGCCCGAGAGCAATAGAAGGCCGACGTGAGCCCGGTCTCGACGATGAGGCGCCACACGTCGTCGGACATGTCGGCGGCCGAGACAGCCGGCGAAAACACTCCGACGTTGTTGACCAGACCGTACACATTCGGCAAGACCCGGCACGCGGCCGCCATCATGGCGTCGACTTGGGCGCTGTCGGTCACGTCGCAGACGAAAGATTCGGCGTCGAGCGCCGCGGCGGCGCGTTGCGCTCGCTCCGGGTCGTGGTCGACGACCAGCACCGAACCGCCCGCCTCGACCACGCGCTGCGCAATGGCGAGCCCAAGGCCTTGGCCGGCCCCGGTGACGATGACGCCGCGCCCGGCGAGTGACACGAGGGTCGCGAGCGACTCTGCCGATGGATCTGCGAAGGTCATCGCGCGACCGTAGCGTCTCTGGTCCACGGGGACTGGCGTGCAGAAACCACTCCGTGTGGCTACCGTCGTCGGCAATGGCGAGAGTCGACCTGCGCAACGACGCCAATGCAACCGGCGACTGGTTCGTCGACACGCGTTGTATCGACTGCGGCACGTGCCGCGAAATCGCACCGGCACTGTTCGCGGCCCACATCGACGCCTCGATCGTGCAGCGCCAGCCCGCCGCGGGCGAGGAAATAGACGCGTGGCTGGCGGCTCAGGCGTGTCCCACATCGTCGATCGGCACCGCGTCGCGTCGCCCTCGTCCAGGGCGCCTCTACCCGCGCGAGTTCGAACCGGGATCCGGTGTTTTCGACCTGGGCTACTGCTCGGAAGACAGCTTCGGTGCGTCGGCGTGGCTCGTCGTGCGCCCACACGGCAACGTGCTCGTCGACTCCCCCCGCTTCACCGAAGCGCTTGTCGGCCCGATCGCCGCACTGGGCGGGGTACGCCACATCGCGCTGACCCACCGCGACGACGTGGCCGACGCTCGTCGATGGGCCGATCGCTTCGGCGCAACGACATGGATCCACGCCGGCGATCGCTCGGCCGCACCATGGGCCTCGGGCATCTTGACCGGCGAGCAGGACCTGCAACCGGGCTTCGTCGCGATACCGGTCCCGGGGCACACCAAAGGGTCCGTCGTGTTCCTGCTCGACGACCGGTGGCTGTTCACCGGCGACTCGCTCGCATGGAGCAACGAACACGACGACCTCATCGCGTTTCGCAGCGCCTGTTGGTTCTCGTGGAAAAAGCAAGCCGACTCGCCCGCCGACCTGGCCGAACACCACCGCTTCGCCGCCGTATTGCCGGGTCACGGCGCCCGTCATGTGAGTGACCACGACGACCTTCACGACCGGCTCGTACAGCTCGTGGCTCGCATGCGCCGCTGAGCATTCGTCAACTCTCTAGATTGACGATCGCCATGCATCAGACGCTCACGGATCCGACGACCTTCGACATCTTCGACTGCCATCAACACATGGGTAGCACCGGAGACGCGCACGGCATCGTGGTGCCCGGATCGGTACGCGGCGCGGCCATCGTCGACGACGAAGTCACGACAAGGCTTCGCTTCATGGACGAGGGCGGCATCCGCCAAGCGATCGCCATCCCTGGGCACAACTACAATCGGGCCGACGGCATCGCAGCCACGCGGCGCGAGAACGATGCGATTGCGAGCTACCGCGATCGACTTGCCGACCGCTTTCCGGTTGCCGCAGGCGTGGTCGAGCCACTCGACGAAGCCGCGGGACTGCTCGAGATCGACCGTATGGCGAATGAGCTCGGACTGAAAGCGGTCAGCTTCCATACCGAGTTCCAAGGCGTCACCATCGACAGCCCGTGGATGATGCGCTACCTCGAGCGCATGGGCGAGCTGGCAATGGTGCCGCTCGTGCACACCTCCAACGTGGTGCTCCACGAGGCGATCTGGCGTTTGGGCAAGATCGCTCGAGCGTTACCCGATCTGACCATCGTTGCCATCGAGCCGTTCTTCACCTACGACGGGATGCAAGAGTGCTTCTTCATCGCTGACATTGCGCCGAACGTCGTGTTCGAGTCGGCATCGTGCTTCGACACGGACCTGATGTTGGAACTGGCGCGGCAGTTCGGGACTGACCGACTCGTCTATGGCAGCCAGTACTACTCACAGATTCATCGGGCCGGCGAGGAACGCGCGCACGAACGCCGGTGCGCGGCGATCCGCCAGGAGATCATCGACGCCAAGAATCTCAGCGACCACGAAAAGGCGCTCGTCCTCGGCGGCAATGCCCGCAGGATCCTCGGCATCGAGCAACCGGCCGTTGCGTAAGTCGACTCGGCAGCGCTCCGTCCGCGCTCGTCGCATTGCCGCGACGGTTGCGCTCGTCGCGGTGGCCGCCTGCTCGGGATCGGACTCGACGTCGACGACGTCGACCGCGACGAGCACCGTGCCGGCAACCACGGTCTCGTCTACCACCGTCTCGCCCACCATCGTCTCGCCCACCACCTTGCCCTTACCGACCACGACCCTCGCGCCAACGACGACCACCGCCGCCTCGTTGCGGTCGGCGGACGAACTCGCCGGTGCCCGAGTGCTGTGCAGCTACCCCGAGGTCGACGTGCCCGTCGAGCTCCTCGCGCGGCTGCGCCAGGGTAAGGCCGCCGGCGTGCTCTGGTACGGCGAAAACCTCCCCGATGCCGCGACCGCCGCCCGCAACGCAGCGGCTATCCAACAGGCCGCCGGTGGCGCGGCGAATGCCGCCCCTGCCATCGTCGCCACCGACCAAGAAGGCGGTGGCGTGCGGCGCATCCCCGGACCTCCCGAAGCGTCGGCCCAAGCGCTCGCGACGCAGGGAACAGCCGCCATCCGCGATCAAGCCAGAGCGGCTGCGGTGGCGCTGCGCCAATGGGGCATCAACGTGAACCTCGCACCGGTGGCCGATGTCGGGCGAACCGGTTCATTCTTGATGGCGCAAGAGCGATCCTTCGGCACCAACCCGGTGACCGTCGGTGCCGATGTCGTTGCGTTCGTGGCCGGTCTACAAGACGGCGGGGTGGCCGCCACCCTCAAGCATTTTCCTGGGCTCGGCGCGGCAGTGACGAATACCGACCTCGCGTCGAGCGTCGTCGATATCCCGGCCGACATCTTGCGTTCGATCGACCTCGCGCCGTTCGCTGCCGGTATCGGCGCGCGAACCGACATCGTCATGGTGTCGAGCGCGAAGTACCCCGCACTCGATTCGGTACCGGCGGTCGTCTCGCGCGCGATCGTCCGCGACGTGCTGCGCGGGCAACTCGGCTTCAACGGCGTGATCATCTCCGACGCCTTCGACACCGATGCGGTAGCAGCGGTCGGGCCGATCGCCGCTACCGCGGTTGCGGCGGCCAACGCCGGTGTCGACCTCTTCATCTCCCGTCAAGCCCCACCGTGCACGCAGATTCAAGCGGCGCTGGCCAACGCCATAACCGAGGGTCGCATTCCCCGCGCCGACGCCGAGGCCGCCTACACGCGGGTCATGCAACTGCGCAGTGGCCTCGCGTCAAAGTGAGTCTTACGCACGTCATCTGAGTCGGCGCATTGTCAATCGAAGCGGGCGAAACCCATTCGGCGCGCGAGCATGCGTGTCGCCGCCTCTGGGCCCACCCCCAGATCGCGCAGCATCACGGCACAATCATCGAGCGCCCGCAACGCGCCTGAGCGGTCGGCGCCCGCCAGACGCGCTTCGGCGAGCAGGCGGCGCGCCGGCTCCGACCACGGATCACTGTCGATCGCACGCAACGCCAATTCGGTCGCCGTCGCGACCTCACCACTCACCAGCGCCAATTCACCGGCACGAACGGCCGCTTGCACAAAGCGCAGGCGCAGGCGTTCGCGTGGAACGTATGCCCATTCGGCGTCCGGCGCCGACGCCGAGTAGTCACCGCGATAGGCGCGCCGGCGCAAGCGCGCTGGCGGGATCACCGATGGTGAGATGCGCGCGAGTCTCGAGATAGTCGGTGATGGGCACGATCTCAGGATCCTGGTGGTCGCGCGACGACGTACGTACCGCATCGATCACGCCGGCGCTGTCCTACATCACTTCGGCAATGACGAGTGGACCCACCGTAACGATCGATGCCGCCAGCGCCGACCCCGCTGCCGCCAACTCGGTGCCCCGATCCAGCAGCCGCGCCATGAGCTCGTAGTTCTCGTGCCACCACGCGATATGACCGAGGTGGAAGATCGCGGCCATTTCGCTCGATCCGTGAGCAGGGCGTAGCGCGCCCTCGCACGAACCACTGGTTCACTCCAGGTCGAGACCGGGAAGCACGATGGCCTTGATCGCTTCGCCCGTGCGCGCCGTGGCGATGGCGTCCTCGGTGCGCGACAACGGGAAACGATGCGTGATCAGATTCGCGAACGCGAGGCGCTCGCCGTGGCGCTGCGCGAGGTGGATCGTCGTGCGATAGTCCGACAGTTGCGTCGGCCCCATGCTGCCGATGATGGCGAGGCTGCGATTGTTCAACCGGATCGGATCGAGCGCCACGGTGCCGTGCCCCGAATAGAGACCGAGAATCAGATAGCGGCCGTTGTCCGCCAATAGATCCATACCTTCGTCGAACGCCGGCATGCGACCGGCGGCTTCGATCACGATCTCGGCGCCGCGGCCCTCGGTGAGGTCCCACACCATCTGCTTGCGCTCTGCGACAGTGGTCGACTCGAGCGCGATCGTCGTCGACGCGCCGAAGACCTCTGCTGCTCGCAATCGGCTATCGGGCGCGCCGATCACGATCACCTGACGAGCCGCGCTCAACGATGCCAGCAGCGTGGATGCCAGACCGACCGGCCCACACCCTTGCACCACGACGGTGTGCCCGGGGCCGATACCACCGAGTCGCGCGATGCCGCCGAGTGCAGTCGGCATGGCACACCCGAACGCGATCACGGCCTCGGGCGACGTGTCGTCGGGTATCCGGTAGAACACGTTCGAAGGCGGCAACGTCGCGTAGTCCTGATACGCCGCGGGGTTGGGCACGCCGGCGGGCGGAGGCCAGCCGAGCGACGACGCGATGCCCGGCCGATCACTCGACGGCGTCCAGTACACGACATCGCCGGGGTGCACCGCCACGCCTGCTCGATCGGTCGTGACACCTTCGCCGAGTGCTTCGATGATGCCCACCCCTTCGTGGCCGAACGTGACCGGTTGGCCCGGGTCGGGCAGGTCACCGTCCAGTCGGTGCGCATCGGTGCCGCAGACACCCGCGATCGTGGTCCGCACCACCAGCCCACCGGGCACGGGGTCGGCCACCTCACCGTCCCAACACTCGAGCGGGCGCCGCGGCCCGACGAACACCATGCGACGACCTGTCCTCACCGTTCACCTCCGGCAAACTTCGTGGAGACTGCTGTAGCACAGCCGGCATGCCCGAAGTACGCGACAATCCAGACATGGTGTCGATCAGGGGGACCGGCGAAGGGTTCGCGGCGTACGTCGAAGGCGTCGATCTGTGCGTCGCGCCGGACGAGGCAACACACGCCGCGCTGCAGGCCGCGCTCGACGCGCACTTGTTGCTCATCTTTCGCAACGGCCCGACGATGCCCACCGACACGCAACTCGTGGCGTTCTGCTCGGCGTTCGGGCCGCTGCGACCCAGTCTCGCCGACAAGTCACGCATGACCGATCATCCCGCGATCAACCTCGTCGGCAATCGCCATCTCGGTACGGTGCAAGGCAGTGGTGGATCAGGTGCGCTTCATTATCACAGCGACCTGCACCACGAGCCTCCGCTGATCGAGTTCATCTACCTCGACGCGTTGTGCGTACCAGATGAGGGCGGCGCCACCGTGTGGGTCGACTTGCGGGCCGCGTACGACACGCTGAGCCAAGAGCGCAAGGATCTCATCGACCCACTGTCGGTGCGGTACGCACTGCGCAACGATCTCGATTTCGATACGTACTTCAAAGCGTCGGCAACCGCGTTGGCCAACCGCAAGCAGAGCACCGAGGTTGCACTCGTGCAAGCCAACGGTCGCACCGGTCGCAAGAGTGTCTGGCCCAACACCGGACCCCAGTCGAACCACACTGCCCAGGTCGTCGGGATGGACCCTGACGAGAGTCACGCACTGCTGACGGAGTTGTTCGACTACTGCACACAAGATCGCTTTCGTTTCCGCCACCAATGGCAACTGGGCGACGCCTGCTTGTGGCACAACCTTCAGCTACTGCACGGTAGAGAAGCGTTCTCCGAGAACGACGCCCGCATGATGCGCCACGTCAACATCCTCGGAATCACCGATTCTCACCAATCGAACTAGAATTACACACACACCGATCAATGGAGATCTGACAATGAAAGCAGCCCGACTCGAAGACGGCACCTTGCACATCCGCGACGTCGACGTCCCCGTACCGGGCAACGACGAAGCCCTTGTGCGCATCAGCGCGTCCGGTGTGTGCCACTCCGATCTCCACATCGTGCGCGGCGATTGGTCCGGCATACCCCGCACGGGCGTCGTCGGACACGAAGCCATCGGAGTCGTGCACGCGCTCGGCCCGGGTGCCGAACGGTTCGTGGACATCGGCGACCGCGTCATCCTCGGTCTCGGGGGCACGGGCGGCGGCTACTGGTGCGGCGCGTGCGAGTACTGCCTCAAAGGCGAACCCCGCCACTGCGCGCAAGGCAAAGGTGTCATGGGCACCTTCTCCGAATACTTCAACGTGTACGCGCGAGGCCTCGTCAAGCTCCCCGACAGCGTCGGCGACAACGAGGCACCGCTCGCGTGCGGCGGCCTCACTGCATACGGCGCGGTGAAGAAGTTGCTCAAGCACCAGGTGTTGCCCGGTCGCCCGATTGCGGTCATCGGGGCCGCGGGCGGCCTCGGCCACTATGCGGTGCAGATCGCGACTGCGTTCGGCTACAAGGTGGTTGGTGTCGACATCGGCGAAGAGCGACTCGAGTTCGTGCGTTCGCTCGGTGCACACCTCGCGGTGGGTGCCGACGAAGCGGTCGAGGTCGTCCAGCAAGAACTCGGTGGCGTCGACGCCAGCCTTGTCTTCTCGGCGAAGATGTCGGGATTCGGGCTCGGCATGAAGCTCCTGCGGCGCAAGGGACTCTTCGTTGCAGTCGGTCTGCCCGCGACCAGCGAGGGCAATATCGAACTCAACCCGTTCGAGTTCTTCATGAAGGACCCGACGATCATCTACTCCGCAGTCGGCACAGTGCAGGACATGCGCGAGCTCGTCGATCTCGCCGCTGCCGGACGCGTGAAGAGCCATGTCTCTCGCGTCGGCGCGCTCTCCGACCTCGACACGATCTTCGACGAGTTGCAGGCCGGTCAATACCTCGGCCGGGCTGTGATCAACGACCTCACCCGCTGAGCCATTATTCGGCCGCGAGCCGGGGTTTGACGGTGCGATGCCCTAGCGTGACGGCACAGGTGGGCACCACATTTGCGGCGATACGTCGCTGCCGGTCCGGGGTGGGCGCGACAAGAGGGAGCAAGCGACATGGGACGCAAGTACAAGATCGTTTCGGGTGACGGGCACGTAGAGACGCCGCCGGACGGGTGGCTGAAATATGTCCCCGAGCAGAACCGCGATCGAGCGCCCCGGCTCATCCATCTCCCCGGTGGCGCGGACGGTTGGTTGGTCGAAGGCCAGCCGATGTTGCACAACGGCCAAAACATCAAAGGCCGTGGGCCGGTCAAGTTCGCCAACGCCAGCTACTTCAACGCCGACGGCACTCGGCGCGAGGGTGCGGGCGACGCGGTGCAGCGACTGCACGAGCAAGACATCGACGGCATCGATGCCGAGGTCCTGTTCGCTCCGGTGTTCGTGGCGCGCTTCATCGAAACGATTTCCGACAAGGCCGTCTACCTGTCGATCGTGCAGGCCTACAACACGTGGCTCGCGACCGACTACTGCTCGGTCGCGCCCGACCGGCTGATCGCCAACGCGCTGATGCCCATCTCCGGCATCGACGACGCGTTGGCCGAACTCAAGCGGGCCAAAGAGTTGGGTTTCCGCACGATCCAGTTGCTGCAATTCCCCAACGGCTCCGGCGCCCCCAAGCCAGAGGACGACAAGTTCTGGGCCTTGTCGCTCGAATTGGGCATGGCATTGTCACCGCACTTCAGCTTTGGCGGCGCGGTGTGGCGGGGCGATCCCCGCGCCGACACGTCGCAATGGTCGGTCGAGGCCGCGATGTCGCAACACACGCCCATGGCGCCGGCGGCAACATTGGCGCAGTTGATCGTCCACGGCGTGTTCGATCGCTTCCCCGAGATCCAGTTCTATTTCGCCGAACTCAACTGCGCGTACATCCCAGGCATGCTCTATTACATGGACCGCAATTACCACGAGTTCAACGACTGGTTCAACCATTCGCTCGAAAAAGAGCCATCCGAGTACGTCCTCGAGCACACGCTCTTCGGCATGGTTCGCGACGCTCCGGTGCTCAAGATGGGTCACCTCGTGCCGCTCGAGCGATTCGTGTGGGGCAGCGACTTCCCGCACTCGGTAGGTACGTTCCCGACGTCGAGCCAACAGGTGAAGGACATGTTCGAGAGCATCGACGACGACCTCAAGCGCAAGATTCTCGTCGAGAACATCTGCGCCCATCTCGGCCTCGACGCGAACGCGGACATCACCGAGACTCCCGCGTCATAACGGTCTCCTGGTCAGTCGACCTTGAGGATGAGCAACGCGATGTCGTCGTCGCGCTGGGCGAATGGCAACCGCGCGTCGATGTGTAGGCCGAGGTTGTCGGCGACGTCTTTCGCGGTCTTGGCCCCTCGCGCCGCCAATTCGATCATGCTCGCCAATTGCTGGGGGCTGAGATCGTGCGGCGGCCGCACATCGGTGACGCCGTCGGTGTAGAGCACGACTGCGTCGCCTGACTGCAACTCGGTGTCGACGGCAGTGAATCGAGGATTCGCTACGGCGCCGAGTGCGGACCCGTAGACCCCAACCGTCTCACATCGGCCATCGGCGCGGACGAGGACCGGAAGCGGGTGCCCCCCGGCAACGACGGTGAGCCGAAACCCCGCGGTGGTCGGGGCGAGCGTGCAGTAGAGGGCGGTGCAGAACGTGTCTCGTCCCGACTGCGCCATGGCGTGGTCCAGTTGCCGCAACACGCCCTCGGGTTGGGCGCCGTTCCACGCGACCGCGCGGATCGTGTGACGAGCAAGGCCGGTGAACGACGCGGCGACCGGACCGGTGCCACAGACGTCACCGATCACCGCGGCCCAGCGACCGCTGTCGATCTCGAACACGTCGTAGAAGTCGCCACCGACCGTGGTGTGCTCCCCGGCCGCCCAATACCGCACCGCGAGATCGAGGCGAGGGATTGCCGGGAGGATGTCGGGCAGCAAGCTGGCTTGCAGCGTCGCCGCGATCATCCTCTGGTGTTCATTCAGACGGCGATTTTCGAGCGTCGACGCGATTCGGCTCGCGACGGCCTCGGCCAGCGCCAGGTCATCGGTGGTATAGGCGCGGCTCGCCTCGGTGTTGACGAACTGCAACGCTCCGATGACCCGTCCCGCCTTGACGAGCGGTACCGCAATGGCACTGTGAAGACCCAGCGAGCGAACGATGCCGCGAGCTTCGTCAGAAATATCGACGGCGGCCAGCACTCGTTCGTCGATCTCGGGCAGGAACTCGCTGCGACCGGTGCGGATCACCTGCGGAATGCCAGAGGTCGCTTCGGGATCGTACGGCACTCGTTCCTGCACCGTTTTGACATATTCGACCGAAGCGGGATCGACATGCGCCACTTCGACGTCGGGGATCGACCCACCGTCGGTCAACACGTAGATGGCGCACCAATCGCCAAGCCTTGGGACCGCAACGCGCGTGACATTTCTCATCACGTCAGCACGCGTTGCGGACGCTGCAAGCGCGTCATTGATCTCGCCCAAGAACGAAAGCCGCAGTGCGCTCAGCCGTTCGTTCTCCGCCGCTTCGCGCGCCACCTCGAGCGCACGCTCACGTTCGAATGCCGCGCCGACGCGCTCGGTCACGTCAGCGACGCACCCCATCGTCCCGATCACCGCGCCGGAGTCGTCCACCACGACGCTGCCCTTGCCCTGTAACCAATGCACAGTGCCGTCGGGCCACACGGCACGATGCTCGACCGTGTACCGGGACTTCTCCTCGACCGCGACTCTCACTGTCTCGAGTACCGAATCGACCTCGTCGGGGTGCAAGAGCGAGACATACGCGTCGAACGTGCCGGCGAACGTGTGGGGCGCCAACCCATAGAGCGCTTCCAAGCGAGTGTCCCAGGTCGTCTCGCCCGTCGACATGTCCCACCGCCACGTACCGAGCTCGCCGGCGTCGAGCGCCAACGCCAGGTGATCGGCCATTGCGATCGCCTGCTGTTCCAACAGCCGCTGGTCGGTCACGTCTTCTGATGCGCCCACGACCGCCAGCAGGTTGCCGTTGGCATCCACGATCGGAGTGTCGATGACGAAGGCGCGTACGGTCTCGCCGGTGCGGCGAAGGACCGGGAAATCGCCTCGCCACGACTCCCCGGCTGCCATCGCGGCCATGATCTCGTGGGCGCGGTAACGGTCGGGCAACGGCACCAAGATGTCGGAGATCAGGCAACCGAGGACCTCGTTCTCGTCCCAGCCATAGAGCACCTCGGCGGGCCGATTCCACAAGACGATGCGGCCTTCGGCGGTCGTCACGATGACGGCACGAGGTAACGCATCGATGACGGCGCGCTCGCGCAGGCCGGGCAACCGGGATGACAAACCGTCGTTCGCGTCCATCTCGTCACCCATGGGGTGTCCTCTCACCCGAATCGTCCGTACTGGCAAGGGTCATACTAAACATGGACGTCGACTACCAAGAACAGCAGAGCCACGAAAGGGACGCCGGTGATGCGGGATGACCGATGAGGCCCAGACTTCGGTGCCCGAACGGCTCCACCGCTTCGTAGCCGCGCAGCTGCCGCCAGACTGCGGTCTCGAGTTGAGCCCGGTGCAGCGCATGTCGGTCGGCTTGTCGCGCGAGAACTGGGTGTTCGACGCCGTGTGGCTCGACAGCGGCATGCCCGTCGAGGAACGGCTCATCTTGCGGCGCGATCCAGAGGGCTCGGTGCTGTCGACCGAACGCCACGTCGAGGTCGCGGTGCTCCGCGCCCTCGAACACACGCAGATCCCCGCACCCCGCGTGCGCTGGTTCGACGAGCAGGGTACGGCGTTGGGCCGCCCATCGGTGGTGATGTTCCGCGAGGAAGGCGATTGCGAATACTTCTGCCTCACCAACGACATACGCCCGCTCGATGTGCGCGTCGCACTCGCCCATGAGTTCGTCGACACGCTCGCCGCCATCGCCACAACCGACTGGCGGGGTCTCGGCCTCGACGCGGTACTCCCCGACCCCGGCGGGCACGGCGCAACCACCGCGCTCGACCACTGGGAAGGCGAGTTGCGTCGCGTGCAACGTGAGCCACTTCCCGAGATGGAGGTCGTTCTCACGTGGCTCCGCAACCGTGCACCCGAAGCGCAAGCCGCGGTGCTCGTGCACGGGGATTTCAAACCCGGCAACGCCTTGGTGCGCGGTGACCATCTCGCGTTGGTTCTCGACTGGGAGACGGCCCACGTCGGTGACCCGCTCGAAGATCTCGGCTGGATCACCAACCCTGTGCGACAACGCGAGCACCAGATCCCCGGAGTGTGGGAACGAGCACAGATCGTCGCCCACTGGAGCGAGCGCACCGGCTACGACGTGGACCCGACCGCACTGCTGTGGTGGAACGTGCTCGCCAACTTCAAGCTGGCCGTGATCGGCCTCACCGGCGTCGCCGAATTCATCGACCTCCACATGGACCGGCCTTACAACGCACCGTTGTCGTTGTGCCGCATCATGTACGACCTGATGGGGGTCTGATCATGCGCCCCACGCTCTCCGAACAACTCCGCGGCCTGCGTCACATCCTCGACCATGTGGTCGCACCCGAAGTGCAAGGCGCTTACGCAACCGACATTCTGCTCGGCGTCAGCCGGGCGTTGGAGATGCTCGCCCTACGGGCCGGCGAGGTCGGCCCGTTCCTCGTATGGGACAACAACGAGACCCGCGAGCTCCTGCGCATGATCGCGACCAGCGGCGCCGCAGTCACGGAACCGATCGATCCGATCGAGCCGATTGCAACTGGTGATGTCGACGCGCTCGACGCCGAGAACGAACGGCTACGCGGCATTCTCGCGGCGGTGATTCCCGCCATTGCCGCCGACGCGTCGACCAGCGAACTCCACGGGGCCGTAGTAGTCCACCTGCGCGAGCGGGTGGCCCGCTACCCCTTCGCCTCGACCGCCACCTTGCCGCAAACGCGCGACGGCTACCGCGTGCCCTTGCGCTGATGCTGCTCGATCGATGTCACACAGAGGGGGAACATGAAAAAGTTCTTGGCCATCGGCCATCACGGGCCGATTGATCCGGCCGCAGGGACGAGCGCCGCGAACGACGCGCTCACCTGGATACCCGAGCAGCTCGCCAACGGCTTCCTCGACTGCCTGTATTCGATGAAGGGTGGTGGACGGATGATCGTGGCCAACGCCGAGTCAGAAGACGAACTGCGAGCCAAGCTCGCCGCCTCGCCCGACGTAGAACGCGAGTGGCAGATCACCGAGCTGATCGACGGGCTCACCGTGATCCGCAACTATCTCGCCAGCTTGTCCTGATCAAGCGGCGTTGCCCGGTCCTCGACTTCGAGCCACAGGCGCCGCCCGATCGGATGGGCGGCTTCCTCGGCCAGATGCGCCACGAGGCCCGCAGTGCGCGCGATGAGAACGAAGCCGCGAACGCTGCCCGGAGGCACGCCGACATCGAGGAGTAGCGCGCCACCGGCACCGGCACCGTTGATGACGAGTCGTCGGCCCCGGACCTCGGTGTGCGCGTCGGCCACGAAACGAAGCAACCGCATGTGGGGCCCGAGCGGTCCCTCGGCTCCCGCGAGTTGATAGAGGCGCGGGACGCGAGGGTCCTCGTCGCGATGAACCGGGTGCCCGAGGCCCGGCACGCGCGCACCGGCGCCGATCAATGCCTCGACGGCAACACGGGCAATGCGTTGCAGCGTGGCGTCGTCGGTGCGGCCCTCGCCGTGGTCGCGGATGGTGTCGAACAAGAACTCTGCGGTGTCACCGGTCGGGCCGAGGAACACGCTGCCGGCGCCGAGTAGCCCCGCCGCGATCGCTCCTTGGATCGATTCGGGTGCGCCGGTATAGGTCAACCGAGCCGCGAGCGCGCTCGGCGTCAATCCATGATCCGCTAGCGAAACGAGCACCGCATCGAGCAGGCGACATTCGCCGTCACTCGGCTCACGATGCGCGAGCAACAGGAACGCGAGTTGGGTGAGCGAGAGCCGGCCCATGACCTCGGAGGGCAGATCCCGGCCGGCAACCGTGATGCTGTCCGGAGTCGAAGATCCGATGGAACTGCGCAACCAGTCGGCGGGCTCGGTCATGAAGGCGTCACTTTCGCGGTATCGGTCTCGGCGGTGGTCCGCTCGGCGGACAACTGATGCTTCGCCAGTCGACCGGTGGGTGTGTGTGGCAGTGCCGCGACCACTTCGTAGTAGCGCGGCACCTTGAAACGGGCCAACCGGCCGCGGGCGAACGCGTCGAGGGCGGCGATGTCGATCGTGTGTCCACTGAGCGGTGTCACGAATGCCTTCACGTCCTCTTCGGACAAGTCGGACGGCACACCGATCACTGCTGCTTCGGCGACGTCGGGATGCTGCTCGAGCACCGCCTGCACTTCTGTGGGCGACAGATTTTCACCGCGCCGGCGGATCACTTCTTTCTGGCGGCCCACGAACGTGAACGTATCGTCATCGTTCGCCCTGACGAGGTCGCCGGTGCGCAACCAGCCGTCGACCACGACCGCCGCGGTTTCGTCGGGCATCTCGTAGTAACCGCGCATGATCACCGGATTGCGCAGCTCGAGTTCGCCCACGCCTTCTGGGTCCACTTCATGAAGTCGCGCATCGTTGACGTGCCCGAGCGTCGGGTGTTGGCGAACCGAGCCGAGCGTGCCGAACGGGCGCGTACCGTGGCGCCATATCAACCCGTACGGCGACTCGGAGAGCGCGTAGCCACACACGAGTTCGATACCGAAGCGACGCTCGATCTCTTGCTGTCGCTCGCGATCAGGCGACGGGCCGGTGTAGCAGAGTCGCAACGGGTTGTCGGCGTCGTCGGGACGCGCGGGTTGGCGCATGAGGATCTCGAGCATCGCGCCGATCGAATTGAATTCGGTCGCACCGTAACGCCGGGACGAATCGATGATGGTGCTCGCCGAGAAACCAGGCAAGAGCACCAAACTCGCACGCGCCGCGACCGAGCCAAGAGTGGAATACGCGGGTGCGTTGATGTGGAACAGCGGCAGCGACGTCATGAGACGGTCGTCGGAGGTCAACTGCATCCAATACGGGAACCCTTCGCCGGCCATGACGTAGGCGCGATGCGTCTGCATCACGAGTTTGGAGCGCCCGGTGGTACCCGAGGTCGGGATCATCACCGCGACATCGTCAGGGTCGACATCGACCGGTCCCCGCCCATCGCGAGCAGCCGTGAACAGATCACCGACCGAGACCATCGCGGTGCCCGTGGTGAACATCGACTCGAGAACCGCGTCGGTGACCACCAGTTTTGGATCGACTTGTACAACGAAGCCCGCGATCTCCGCGTTGGAACTGGCGGGATTGATCGGGACCTGGATGGCACCGACCTCCATCAGCGCCAGCCACGTCAGGAGATAGTCCGCGGTGTTGCGCGCGGTTACGAGCACGCGATCGCCCGCCACTATTCGGTGAGCACGGAACCAACTCGCCGCACACTCGATCTGTTGCAACGCCTCGGCGTATGTCCACGTGCGATCATCGGCGAGCAGCCAAACCTTCGTCGGCGCGTCGTCGACGGCATGGCGGAAGAACCTCGGTATGAGACGCGGCGCATCGGTCACCGGGGTGAGTCTTCCACCGATGGCCGTGTCGATGCCGACACTTCCATTCCTTTAGTGTGCACCACTCGTGGGGGAACACATGCAGACGGTCGACGCGGCACAACGTCGATACGTACTGCGCACGGCAATGGTCGGTGTCGCCGCGGTGAGCTTCCCCAACTCGCTGATCACCGCCGCGCTACCGCTGATCGGGAAGGACCTTCACGCGCGTACGAGCGTCTTGGCCTGGGTCAGCATCGCGCCCGCCATCGTGTTCTCCATCTCGATGCCGATGTTCGGCAAGCTCGGCGACCTCTATGGCCATCGTCGCGTTTTCATCACCGGCTTTTCGTTGGCGACGATCCTCGCATTTGCCACCAGTCTGGCGCCGAACGTCTATGTGCTCATCGTCCTGCGCACCGCCGCGCAACTCTGCGGCACGTCGACCATTCCGTGCAGCTTCGCCATGCTGGCACTCATCTATCCGCCCAGCGAACGACCGCGCGTGTTCGGGCAACTCTCGGCCGTGCTCGCGGTGTCGCCGGTCGTCGCCATCGTCTTCGGCGCGCCCTTGGTCGAAGCGATGGGGTGGCGCCTCGTCTTCGTCGCTCAGGCGATACCGGCGGCGATCACCGTACTGGTCGCGCGGCGACGTTTGCCCGAGACCCCGCGCCGGCCGGACGTACGTTTCGATGTCGCGGGGGCAGTCGCGCTCACTGCCTGCTTGAGCGGATCTCTGATCGCCATCAATCGACTCGAAGAATGGGGCGCGACCAACCCGATCGTCATCGCGGCTGCGGCGTGCGGATTGATCGGGCTCGTGCGCTTGATCATGGTCGAACGCCGCGCCAGCGAACCGTTGATCCCGTTCCAGTTGCTTCGGCAACGCAACTTCCTCGCGCCCGTCGTCACGATGGGTGTGACCCAGGCCGGTTTCGTGGGCTCGGCTCCACTGACGGCGTTCCTGCTCGGTCAACGCTTCGGCTACGACACGATCGCCATCGGCCTCGTGAGCGCGGGTCGGCCGGCGGGATTCGCTGTCGCGTCGTGGCTCGCGGATCGGTCGGCCGCCCGCGTCGGGGGCAGAGCCGTGCAGTTCGTCGGCAACGCCGTCCTCGGCCTCGCCGGTGTCGTCGGTGCGTTCGGCGTCTGGCACCACTCGCTGAGCCTCGTGGTCATCAGCACAGTCGCGTCGGGATTCGGGGTTGGCTATGCCCGGCCCGGCATCGTCACCGCGATCAACAACTCGGTCGACTCGCGGGACGTGGGCCTCGCCAACGGGGTGAACAACATGGCGGGACAGATCGGCTCATCGATCGGCACGACCATGCTGCTGGCCTTCGTGGGCAACACCGCCGGCAAGCACGGCTTCGCGATGGCGTACCTCACGACTGCGGTCTTCGGCGCCATGGCGTTGGTCGTCGGTCAGACGATTCAGCATCGCAAGCGCGACAACGCACCGGCCCTTTGAGCGCCGACTGGTGGAAATCTGGAGGGGCCGCCGCCGGTCACGCTGGTACGGTGCCGCCTCATGGCGCGTTTCGATCCCTCCGCCGGTCGTGACGCCCCCGGTCGCCGCGGGGCCCGCAGCGCCCGCGAGAGTTTCGCGCTCGTCGCATTCGGCGTCCTCCTACTCGGCGTTGCCGCCTGGAGCGCGTCCCGGGCAAAGACGGGCAACGCATCCGCAAACCTGCCCTCCAACGTGCGCGGCAGTGAAGCCGCGCTCAACGACGCACTGCTCGTCGTCGCCGGAGCGATCGCGGCCGCGGTAGTCATCTTCGTCGCCCCGGCGTTGATCCGTCAGGGTCGACGGCCGCCGGGATATCGCAACGAGGTCGAGACGGGCGGATCACAGTTATGGCTGCGCGTCCTCGGCGGTGTGCTCGTGATCTTCGCGGTCGTGTTGGTGATCATGTTGGCGGCACGCAACCGGCCCGATCAGATCGAGCCGCTGCCCCAAGAGGCGCCGCCGCCCGAAGAAGTTCGTTCCCAACAAGAGACCCGCTCGGGAGCGCACGGTTGGAGCGCGGCCGCGCTCGCCGCTGCCGGAGCGATCGCAGTGGGCACGGCAGTTTTGGTGTGGAGCCGACGCGGCCGCGGGCGCGGGCCTGCGCCCGACCTCGACCACCATCGTCCGCTCGCCGCGCCGCGACAGCCAGTCGACTTCGACCCGCTCGATCCCGCCGACGGCGTGCGCGCCGCGTATGCCGCGGCGCGCGACGAACTGGTGCTGCTCGGTGTCGAGTTGCGGCCACCCGAGACGCCCTATCAATACCTGGACCGAGTGCGTGAGAGTGCGCCCGTCGTCGAGCGATCCGTTGCCACGCTCACACGGCTCTTCGAGGTCGCACGGTTCTCGCACCATCCCGTGACTCCCGCGATGAAGGCCGAGGCGATCGCCGCCTACCGGGCCATCGCCGGTGAGGCAGCACGGGCGCGCGACGACGCGGTGCTCGCATGAGTGTCGCTGTGGTCGCACTCAGCGCGGCGGCCTTCGTCGTACTGCTCACGTTGCTCGCCGGCCGCGGTGACGACGACGCTCCGCCCACGTTCGACGCGATCGTGCGTACCCCGGCGGCACCACCCCCCGACGAGCCCGCCAGCTTCAAGTCGGCACGATGGCTCGTCGTGAACGCGGCGACCGCCGGCGGATTGCATTTCAGGGTGCGTCCGATTCTGGTGGAACTCACCGACGCTCGCTTGCGCGCGAACCACGGCATGCACTTGCACCATCCCGGCGCACCGGCAGTCGTCGGTGACTCGCTGTGGACCATCGTGCGCCCCGACGCACGGCCACCGGATGATCGCATGGCTCCCGGCCTTTCGCCGTCGATGCTGCGCGTCGTCCTCGATCGAATGGAACTGCTGTGACCGAGACGATCACGCTCGCACAAACCCGCCGCTTCGCCTCGGCCATTCTCGACGAGGTCGAACGAGCGGTCGTCGGCAAGCGACCGACCCTCGAACTCCTGTTGGCGGGCATGCTCGCCGACGGTCACATCCTGCTCGAGGACTACCCCGGCGTGGCCAAGACGCTCATCGCGCGCTCGTTCAGCGAGGCGATCGGCGTGTCGTTCACCCGCATCCAATTCACCCCCGACTTACTCCCTGGCGATGTCACCGGCTCCTCGATCTATGACGCCCGCACGACGCAATTCGAGTTCCGGCCCGGGCCCGTGTTCACGAATTTGTTGCTCGCCGACGAGATCAACCGCGCCACACCGAAGGCACAGTCGGCGTTGCTCGAGGCGATGCAAGAACGACAGATCACCGTCGACGGCGCGACGCACTTGCTCGAGCGGCCGTTCCTCGTACTCGCCACTCAGAACCCCATCGAACTCGAGGGGACCTATCCCCTGCCCGAGGCACAGCTCGACCGGTTCATGCTGCGCTTGAGCGTCGGCTATCCGACAGAGGACGGTGAGTGGGATGTCGTGCAGCGACGACTCGAGCGTCGTCAGGAGAGAATCGAGCTGAACCCCATCGTCGACCGGGCCACGTTCCTCGCGATGCAGGCGTCGCTCGAGGACGTCTACGTGTCGGACAGCATCGGTCGATACATCGTCGGCATCGTGCGCGCCACTCGCAACCGGGGCACCGTCAGCGTCGGCGCCAGCCCCCGCGGTTCGCTGTCGGTGACGCTCGCCGCGCGTTCGGTCGCCGTATTGCGCGAGCGAGATTTCGTGACGCCCGACGACGTCAAGTCAGTCGCAGTAGCCGCGCTCTCCCATCGCGTGACATTGCGGCCCGAGCTCTGGATGCGCGGCACGCGCCCCGAGCAGGTCGTGCAGGAATGCCTCGATTCGGTGCCGGCGCCGGCACCCGAGCACAGCGAACGCCCGAAGTCGTGACCAAGACGGCATCGCCGCGGCTGTTCGTCTACGCAACACTCGTCGCGCTCGGCCTCATCGCCGGGCTCACGTCGCGTCGCGTCGACCTGTTTGTCTTCACGGCGCCGTTTCTCATGTTTCTACTCGTGGCTCTGGCGTTTCGCGAAGACCTCGATATCGAGGTGGACACGAGTGTGGACACCACGCGTTCGTTGGAGGGCGACCCCATCGAGATACTCGTCACGCTGCGCTCGCCGACCGCGGTCCGTCGCGTCGAGTTGGCCGTGCCGCTGCCGCACGGGGTACGCATCCTCGACGGTGCCGACGTGCGGGCTGTCGATCTCGTTGCCGATGAGCCGCGCACCATTGTGGTGTCCGTGGTTGCCGACCGGTGGGGCTCTCATTCGATCGGCGCCGTCGCCATCCGAGCGTACGACCGCGCGTCGTTGTATCGCTATGAGCTCGTCGTTCCGGCGCCGGTCACGGTGCGCGTGTATCCGCACCAGCATCGCATCCGCGCCGCCGCCCATCCGTCGCGCACGCAACTCGTCGCCGGCGACCGGGTCGCTCGACGCGCCGCGGGCGAAGGCATCGAACTCGCGGACCTTCGCATGTTCCTGCCCGGCGATCGGCCTCGCGACATCAACTGGCGAGCGAGCGCGCGCCGTAACGAACTGTGGATCACGCAGCGCCATCCCGAACGCAGTACCGATGTCGTGCTGTTCGTCGACATGTTCGCCGACTCGATGCTCGTGCCCGCGATACGCGCCGCCGGGGCGCTCGCGGACTCGTATCTCGCGACACGTGACCGCGTTGCACTCGTCGGCTTCGGTGGCCTGTTGCAGTGGGTCCGAGCGGGTCACGGCGTTCGCCAGCTCTACCGGTTGCTCGACACCCTCATCGACGCACGATCGTTCTTCAGCTACGCGTGGAAGGACGTCAGCATCATCCCGCCGCGCGTGCTGTCTCCGGGCGCGCTGGTGATCGCCATCACGCCGCTCGAGGACGAACGCACCACCGCCGCGCTGGTCGACCTGCGCGCACGCGGCTTCGAGGTTGCGGTGATCGAGCTCGCGGCACCTTCTGCGAGTATCCCTGCAGGCTCAGAGCTCGACAGCGTGGCGCGCCAATTGTGGTTACTGCAACGAGCCCACAACCGCGAGCGATTCCGCCAATTCGGGATCCCCGTCGCCGAATGGCGCGAGGGAGAACCCTTGAACACGACAATGGAGGCCTTATGGGACGCTTGGGCAGCGCGTGGAGCACGCCAGCAGTCATCGAGGGTGCCGTGAGCCTGGTCGTCGCGTTCACGCTCGCCGCCGTCGCAGTCGCGGGCACCGGTGATCATCGCGCCGGCGTTGCGTGGCTCGGCGCGGCGTCGCTGGCGGTCCTTGCGGGCGGCATCGTGTTCGCCTCACCGGCTGCAGTGTGCCTGACCGCGGCCGCACTGGGACTCGCCGGCATGATCGCCGGTGCACCCGCGGCCCCTCTCTACGCGCTCGGATTGTTCGTCACCGCCGAGACCGCGCTGTGGTCGGCCGACGATCGATTCCGCCTCACCGAAGAGATCGGGCTACGCCGCGATCGACTTGCGATGCTGGCGGTGATCGGATCTTCGTCGGTGGCGGTCGGAGCAATGCTGCGGTTGCTCGCGCGCGATGGCGGCGAACACAACGGCACCTACAGCGTGATCGCGGGCATCAGCGTCATTGCGCTCGCCGGCTTGATGGCGCTTGGCGCGCAACCCGGGTTTCGCCGCCGCAGGACGCCCACCTCGTAACTAGATTGTCGCCGTGGCACAGGACGGCTCGTCGACCGCGATCGTCATGGGCGGCAGCATTGCGGGTTCGTTCGCGGCGCGGGTACTCAGCGATTTCTTCGATCGGGTCATCGTCGTCGACCGTGACGAGCTCCCCCGAGAGCCGGTCGCCCGCAAGGGCGCGATGCAAGGGGTCCACTTCCACGCGCTATTGGCCAAAGGCCGCATCGTCGCCGAAACCCTGTTCCCTGGGTTCACCGACGAGCTCGTCGCTCGAGGCGCACCGACGTTCGACGCGTCGCAGACCCGCGTCTACGAGCCCTACGGATGGGGACCGGTACGCGCTCCAGGGGTCACGATGGTCGCGGCCTCGCGCCTGCTGATCGAGTTGGCCGTACGCGAACGCGCTACCGCGATCGCCAATGTCGACGTGCGCACCGGCACCGAAGCCATGGGTTTGGTGCTGTCCGACGACGGCCAACGAGTTTGTGGTGTGCAGATCCGCGCGGTCGACGACGACGCGGTGATCGAACAGCGCGCCGATCTCGTGGTCGATGCGAGCGGCAGGGCGGCGCTCGCCGCGCATTGGCTGCCCGCCCTCGGCTTTCCCGAGCCCGACACGACAACGGTCAACGCGCATTGGGGCTACGCCAGCCGGTTCTACCGGATCCCCGACGGGCTGATCGGCCCGGTGGTCGGTGGATTCCCGCTCGGTCGGGCCGGATCAGGTCCACCGGCGACACGGGGTGGCTTTCTGTTGCTCCAGGAAAACGACACATACCTCGTCACGTTGTCCGGCTGCGCCAAGGACTTTCCGCCGGGCGACGACGCGGGCTTCCTCGAGTTCGCGCGTACGTTGGCCTTCCCGCAGATCGGCGCCGTGATCCCGCACGCCCAGCCGCTGTCGCCGATTCGCACATGGCGCAACACGATCAACCGGCGCCGTCATTTCGAACGGCTGTCTCATCGGCCCGAAGGTCTGGTTGTCATCAGCGACGCCGCCTGCGCGTTCAACCCGATCTACGGGCAAGGCATGAGCATCGCGTCGGTCGGAGCGCTCGATCTGCAAACCGAATTGGAAGCACAACGGGTCATCGCCCCGGATGGAGGCATGGATGGCATCGCGGCGCGATACGCCGCGCGCCTCGCGCACACGATCACCTATGCGTGGGACGCTGCGTGCCGGGCCGACTATCGCGTGCCCGGGGTCGAAGGCGCGGCTCCTCCCGAGGGCTACCTCGAGGCGCTGGCGTACTACGACCGCGTCGTCGCGCTCAGCCGCGACGACCTTGCGGTCTACGAGAAGATCAGTCGCACCAATCAGCTGCTGTCTGGCCCCGAGTGGCTCGACGAGCCCGACCTGCGCAGCGAGGTCGCCGCGCGATGGGACGAGCTGGGCGCGATGATGGGCTACGACACCTAGCTTGCGCCGCCTGGCTAGGACACTGGGCGAGGCAGCACCGTCAGCACCGTCCGCGCGAGTTCAATCGGTCGATCGCCTTGCACCGCATGCCCCGCGCCGCTCATCGTGACCAGCTGTGTGTCGGGATGCACCGCGGCAAACGCCGATGCGAGCTCGTCGGTGACGATGTCGGACAGCTCGCCGCGCACGAGCAAGATCGGGCCGGCGAAGCGGCCGAGTGCCGCCGCAGTCTCATCGAACGCATAGTCACGCTCGCCCCGTTGACGAGGATCCCACCGCCAGCTCCACGAGCCATCTTCTTGTTGCCGCGCGTTGTGGTGCACGCCCCGACGCACCGCGCGGCCGGCTCTGCTCGGGCTGTAGGCAAGGGTGCGGTCGACCATCTCTTCGAGGGTGGCAAAACGGTGATGGGCCGTGAACGCGGCGACGCGCGCGGCGGCCTGCGACGGCGTTGCCGTGTCCGGTGACGCGGCGGCGCGTACGCCCGATGCCGAGTCGATCAACACCAAACTGGCTACCGCCGGACCGAGTCGATCTGCGACGAGCAATGCCACCGGCGCGCCGAGCCCGATACCGACGATGGTGCTCGCCGATGGCGCGAGCACGCGGACGGTCTCGGCCACATCGTCGGCCATCGCCGCCACGCCGTAGTCCCCATCGTCGCGCCAATCCGATCGACCGTGTCCCGGCAGATCGATCGCCACCACGGGCCGCGCCAACGCGAGCGCAACCGTGTCCCACGTGTGCGCGTTTTGCGCGCCGCCGTGCAAGAGCACCGCCTCGGCCGGCGCGTCGCCCCACACGATCGCGCTGACGCGCCGTCCGTTCACATCGACCGCGTCGCGGCGCACCACCGGCGCGGCGGTCCACGGCAACCCCGCGTCCTCCGCGTTGTCGCGCAAGAGCGAGAACTCGTCGACCGTTGCGTCTCGAACCATCGTCAAGCCACGCGATAGCGGGCCACGACGGACTGATCCGGCTCGGGGCCGAGGCCCGGGTCGGTGGGCACCGGGATGCGGCCGTCGACGGCATCGGTGAGGCCCGGATACAACGTGGCCCCAAGCGTGAGGTGCATGCGTTCGAGCACCGACGGTACGGGTTGCGCCGCGAGGAGATGCACGGTGGCGAGGAAACCCGGCCCGTAACACGCCGAGTGCGGCGACACGAACACTCCGTTTGCTTCGGCCAGCGCCGCAACTTTGCGCCATTCGGTGATGCCGCCGATCTTGGTGACGTCGGGCTGCGCGACATCCACCGCATCGATAGCGAATAGTCGGGCGAAGTCGAACAGCGTGCCGGTGTTCTCCCCAGCCGCAACGCGTAGGCCCGCTCGCCGTAGCCGCCGCATCGACTCGTGATCCTCGGGCGGCCAGATGGCATCCTCGACCCAGCGCAGGTTGGCGGGCGCGAGCGCATCGACGAGACGGAGCGCTTCTTCGGTCGACCATGCGCAGTTGGGGTCGAGCATCAAGTCCACGTCGGCCCCCACCGCGTCGCGTGCGGCAAGCACCGGCGCGACCTTCGTCTCGTGCAGCTTCACGTGACGGAAGCCGTCGGCCACCGCGCCCGCCGCTTTGGCGGCAACCACGTGCGGCAATCCGTACACGAGGAGGCTGGCATACGCGTCGACCTCGGTGCGGGCGGCGCCCCCGAGCAGCCGGTGCACCGGCATCCCGGCCGCTTTGCCGGCAAGGTCCCACAGTGCGAGATCGAGACCCGACAACGCGTAGACGAAGCTGCCGTTGCGCCCGAACATGTGCAGCGCACGACTCAATCGGTGCGACACACCGGCGATGTCGGTTGCATCCGCCCCAATCACCATCGGCGCCACTAGTTCGTCGATCGTGACCTTGGTGGCCGGCGCGATGCTGTGGCCGAACGCCTCGCCCCAGCCGACCAGGCCCTCGTCGGTGGCGACGCGCACCAGCAGCACATCGAAGACCGTCCACCGCGGGCCGGGGCACTCGTCGGGCGGCGCGCCGCCGTCAGAGGGCAACCGCACGAGGATCGTCTCGACCTCGGTGATCTTCATCGCTCCCCCTTCGTCGGCCGGCGCACATTAGTGACGCATTTGACAGAGCCGCAGGTCTATCGCGCCGGCAGCCGGGTACTGATCGGTGAGCGTCAACGAGAGAACGAGAGGTGCCCGATGTCCCAGACCGCAATCCTCGACAGCGAGACGTGGATCTTCGGCAAGAAGCAGCTCATTCCCGCCACGGTGATCTTCAACGAATGGCGGCGGCGACCGATGCCACTTCGTCAGCGACAACGGTCCCGCTGAAGAACGAAGGGTTGGAGTCGAGATAGAAGCGAGCCGGATTGTCGAACATGAAGCGCCGGAACTGCTCGCGGTCCATCCAGCCCCGTTCGACGTTCTCCCACGCCTCGTGCAACACGTCGGGTAGCGATGGCACATCGAAGTGTCCGATATCCGAGCCGTACATCGCGTGCAACTCCGCACCGAACGGCCAGCGGCCGGGTAAGAACGCCAGCGCATTCATCGGATCGTCGGCTTCGCAGCCGAAGTAGAAGTTCGGTACGAACAAGCCCGGAATAGCGGCGGCATCATCGATGCCGAGCGCCGCGAACTCATCGATCTCGTCATCACTCGGACCATGGTTGGTGTGCCCGGGGGTCGTGAGCAAGGAGCCGGCGATGCGCTCGGGAGTTGCGATGCCGACACTGGCCCACTGCGCGGCGAGCGCTTCGAATGCGGCAACGTCGAGCAGTTGCGGGTCGAGGTTCTCGCGCAACGCTCGTACGTTGCGTTTCTCCCAATGGCCCACGAGATCGCTGTAGAGGCTGCACGCCCAGCCGACGCCGCCCTCGAGCAGCGCGATGCGCAGTTCGGGTAACCGTCGTGTCACCCCACCGAGGAACAGGGATTTACAAAGCGCTTCACCGCTGGCCGCAAAGTGCCCGATGTGGTTGTAGACCCAGTTGTCGGTCGATCGACGAAAGCCCAGACCATTGCCTTGGGTGTGGGTGCCGGGCGAGATGCCGAGTTCGATGCAACGACGCCAGAACGGGTCGTAGTCGTGCTCGCTGTCGACGCCGTACGTGTCGATCCAGAACGCCCACCGCCGAGTGTCTTCGTCGGCGTGTTCGAAGCCGGGTACCGGTCGGGGTACATAGCTCGGGATCACTACGGCGCAGTAGCCCAACTCGAGGACCGCGTACTCGAGTTCTTCGATCGCCTCTTGCGGTGTATGAGCCGGCACGGCGGCAACGGGAATCAGGCGATCGGTACAACCGTCGAAGGCGTCGCGGTGATATCGATTGAGCGCTCGGCAACCTGCGCGACGCAACTCATCGTTCGGAAGTTGGAGAAACGCGAGTCCGGTGCTCGGGTAGACGACCGAAACGTCACACCCGAGTTCGTCCATTCGCGCTCGCAGGTAGCGCGGGAAACACGCGGCGGCGCGATCGCGTGCGTCGCGCATCGGGCGCGTCCACCACGGTGACTTGGTGAGGTGCTTACGAGCGCGTTCGGCGGGCGTATGTTCGTACCAATCGGCCGCCGCCCCGAGCACACCACGAAACAATTCGTTGAAGTCACTCGTGATCCCTACTTCGCGCAGGTACTCACCCAACGCCGGCAGGTACTCGCTCGTGTGTCCGTCCGCGTCGATGACCGGATGCTCGAGTTGGCTGCGTATCTCGTAGGACACCGACACGCTCATCTGATGACTCCCGTCTGCTGCAAGTGGACGATCTGCGCGTCGTCGAGGTGCAACCGTTGTCGCAGCACGCGTTCAGTGCCTTCGCCGAGCAACGGCCACCGTGGGCTCGCCGCCGTGATGTCCGTCGATGGCGACGAATCCAGAAACGCAATCGGATTCGCCACCACGCGGATGTGATGTTCGGGTGTCGCAGCCTCGACGATGAGATCGCGTGACAACACGTGCAGATCGGCGACGATGTCGGCCGCCGTGTTGACCGGGCCGGCGGCGACACCGAAGGCGGCGAGAGCGGACGCCGCCTCGAGTTTGGTCTTCGCCGCCGCCCACTGCTCGACTCCGGGACGAATGATGTCATCCATGTGGCTCGACCATCCGCTGCGCGTTGCGAGGCGCTCGTCGGAAATCCACTCGGGGTGATCGACGGCCTCGGCAAAGCGGGGGAAATGCGGCTCGCGCACGACCTCCACCGTGAACCAACCGTCCTTCGCGCGAAACGCGTGGAGGATGCCGATGCCGTCGAGTGCGCGCGACGGAGCGACACCGACGCTCGCGGGGTGCACCACGTCGGCCACCGCGATCATCGAGTCGTACATCGAGATGTCGACATGACAGCCGGCGCCCGACCGGTCGCGCTCGCGTAGCGCGGCAAGTGTGCCGATCACCGCATAGAGGCCGGGCGCGGTGTCACCGAGCGCACCGGCGAGCGCAGGACGAGGCGCCTCGTCACCATCGCGGCTGTACTCGTAGAGCCCCGCCATGCCTTCGACGATCGGCGCGTATGCGGCCCAGTCGCGGTATGGGCTCGCCGGATCGGTGCGGTTGCCGAAGCCGGACACCGACACATAGACGATTCGTGGGTTGACGGCCTTGACGGCCTCGTAACCGATACCGAGTTTGTCCGCGGTGCCGGGACGAAAGTTCTCGGCAACGACGTCGACGGTGGCCGCGAGGCGAAGAAACAGAGAGCGTCCTTCGGCGTGCTTGAGGTCGATCGCCACGCTCTCCTTGCCTAGGTTGTTGCGGAGGTAGGTCGAGCCCGTAGCGCGCCCGTCGTGGTCGGTGATGGTCGGCCGGCCGCCTCGCCCCGCCTCGCCGGCGAGCGGTTCGACCTTGATGACTTCGGCCCCCATGAGTGCCAGCAGTTGCGTGGCGTGAGGCAGCGAATGCATCTGCTCGGCCGCCAGAACGGTGAGCCCCTCGAGTGGTCGCATCACGACGCGGCCTCGGGCACCGCACCGGCCCTACGCAATGCCGCGATGCGCTCGTCGTCGTAGCCGAGCACGTGGCGCAAGATGTCGTCGCTGTGTTGCCCACCAGACGGCGCGGCACGCGGCGCCACTGCGATCGTCCCGTCGATCCGCAACGGTGGTCCGATGAGACGGAGGCCGTGCGTCTGCGGATCGAGCCACAACCCTCGCGCCTCGAAGTGCGCGTCGGACTGCGTCTCGCCCCCTAGGTAGACCGGTGCACCCGCAATGTCGTGTTCGATGAACAACGCCACCCATTCGGCGCGTGAGCGGGCAGCAAAGATCGTGCGCAGTTCGCCGCGCAACTCATCGTTGCCATAGTCGTGATCCGCGTGGGGGCGACCGGGCCAGCGATCGAACAAATCGTCGCGCCCGACGGCGCGGCAGAAGTTCTGCCAGAACCGCGTCTCTGTCGCCATCAACAGCACTGGCCCGTCCGCGGCGTCGTAGTACTGGTAGCGGACGTCCCGCGCGGTCATGTCGTGTTCGCCCGTCTGGCCGGCACCCTCGGCGGCGGACTCGAGGGATGCGACGGCCGCCGCGAGATCGCCGTCGTCGTCACCAGTCGTGGCCGTGCCGTGCCGGCGCGCCTGATCGGCCACGACGCGGTCATAGGCGATGCGCCAGCCATTCCACGACGCGGCCGCGTCGGCTTGACTGACCTCGACGTACGCGGGTTCGCCGGCGGCTCGCGCGCGCAGCACGGTCGCCACGATGCCGAGCGCCGCATAGAGCGGCCCTGCTTCCAGGCCTTGCCATACGTGACCCAGCGGACGAGACACTCGTCCGTCGACTTCACGCGGCGCCGCGAGACCGGCGAACGAGTCGAAGGCGAGCCCGTGAGAGCCGAGGTCACGGTACGGACCCTCTTGGCCCCAGCCCGAAACAGCGGCGAACACGAGCGTCGGATTCACGAGCAGGAGGTCCTCGTAGCCCAGACCGCGGCGCGCCAGCGCGCCGGCCCGCATGCCCTCGATGACGACCTCGGCCCCTCGCACGAGGTCGCGAAAGACGTCGCGCCCTTCGTCGGTGCGCAGGTCGATCATGATGCTCGTCTTGCCCCGGTTCCAGCGGCGCGTCGCCGCGCTCTCGCCCCGAAACGGCACCCCGAGCAGGCGCGCCGGGTCACCGAGGCCAGGCTGTTCGACCTTGATGACGTCGGCTCCGAGATCGGCCAGATGCATGCCCGTGGCATCCGGAGCGAACATCGCAACCTCGATGATCCGCACGCCATCGAGCGGTTTTGCTGTCATGGTGAATAGTATTCACCAACTACGGTGGGAGGTCAATCGAACATGTCGGACCCGGCGCCGCTGCCAATCGACCGTCTCTCGCAGAGTGCCGGCGCACCGCGCCGACCAGGAGCGCGGGCGCTGCAAACGCGTCAGCGGTTGTTGGCCGTAACCACCGATCTGCTCGACGAGGTCCCCTACCGCGATCTCACGAGTGCGATCGTGACGCAACGACTTGGCCTGAGTGCCCCGGCGTTCTACCGCTACTTCTCCGACATCAACGATGCCCTCGCGGCGTGTGCGCACACCATGCGCGACACGGTGCAGGAGATCGCCACCGTCGTCACGGCGCGCCCGTGGCGCAAACAACGCGCTACCGACTCCGCGCTCGAAGTGATCGACGCGCTCGCGGTGTTCTGGCAACGTCATCGCGCGCTGTATCGCGTCACCGATCTCTTGGCCGACGAAGGCGATGCGCGCTTCACAGAAATCAAGCGGCGCACATTCGAACCGTTGACCGAGGCCTTCAGCACGATCATGACCGAAGTAGCCGGTCGTGACCCGATTGTCGCCGCGGGTGTCGTCGTCGCCAGCCTCGTACACGTCACGGCGCGCGAATCGGGGTTCGCCGAAAGTGGTATCTCCGCGATCGACCTACGGATGCATCTCGCCGATCAGGTCGCCTTGATGGTCACGGGCGCGCGCCCTCGCTGAACGCCGCGTGTGCGATCACCAGGTGACTTCGATCGACTGCGGTCCCCGCAACTGCAGCGTGGTGCGCCACTCGAAACCATCGGTCGCGGGGCGCAGCGTCGGGAAGCGGTCGAGCAGCGTGCGCATGCCGACCGACACTTCGGTGCGGGCAAGCGCCGCACCGAGGCAGTAATAGGCGCCGAACGAGAACGCGAGATGGTGCGTGAGATCGCGCGTGATGTCGAGGCGGTCGGGTTCGGGGAATCGGTCGGGATCGCGGTTGACCGCACCGAGGAAGATGTACACCATCTCTCGTGGAGGAATCTCCGTACCACCGACATTGGTGCCGTCGAGCGCGACTCGATGATTGATCTGCACGGACGCGTCGTAGCGCAAGAACTCTTCGACCGCGTTCTTCGTGAGGTCAGGGCGATCGCGCAACAACGCGAGTTGATCAGGATGACGAAACAGCGCGACCTGCGAGTTGCCGAGCAGATCTTGGGTCGTCTCGTGTCCGGCCTGCAAGAGAAGGATGGCGTTCGCGATGAGCTCGGTGTGGGTGAGTTGCTCGCCGTCGGCTTCGGCGACGATCAGCGATGACAACAGATCATCGCCCAAGTTCGACTTGCGTTGCTCGACGAGATCGCTGAAGTACGCGACGAGCGCGCGGGTGGCATCGTCGCCGCGACGGATCACATCGTCGGGCAGGATCCTCTCGGCCAACCGAGCGAAGTCCCATGCGAGGGCTTTGATGATCGGGAAGTCGTCCTCGGGAATGCCCAACACGTGCGCGATCACGTTGAACGGCAACTCGTAGTTGAACTGATCGACGAGCTCCGCATGCCCGTCGATGGCGATCTGATCGCACAGCTCGTTCGCGACGCGCTCGGCGATAGGTCGCCAGTGCGCCATCGCCCGCGGCGTGAACGCGGCCTTGACCAAGTTGCGCACACGCTGATGGGGTTCGGGCTCCTGCCAAACCATCATGTTGCGCATCACTTCGGTGAACGCACCATCGCCTTTGGTGAAGGCTTCGTCGACGACCGCCGGATCGTTGACGACTCGCGGGTTCTTGAAGATCACGTCGGTTTCGGCGAAGCGGGTGAAGGTCCATCCGCCGTGAAACATCTCGGGACGGTTGCGATGGATCGGAGCCACGCGGCGCAGTTGGTGATACAGCGGGTACAGCTCGCCGCGGCGTGCCGGGTCCGCGATGCGGGCCACGATCTCATCGGGATCGGTCGGCAGCCCCGGAGGGTTCCAGTCGACCGGCTCGTAGCTCGCGGGAAATCCTGGTGACTTGGCGATTGCGGTCATGTCGTTTCCCCGTTGCTACGCGCCCCCGCGATGAACCGATCGTACATGGTCTACGCGGGACCCACGCCCAGCACCCGTCCGCACGCACCGCAGGCGAAGATCAGCGCGTCGCGCGTGTTGCCGTGCTCATCGCCGGCGGGTACGACGCGATGGACGAGATCCTCGTCGAGAGGCGCGTCGCACGATGGGCATGTCGGACGCCGGAACACCAGGTGCGGAGGGCGGGCCGGGCCGTCGTTGTCCGACGGCGACTCCTCGACGAAGGCGTCGAGCGCGGCCCGCAGCGCCTCGACGTCGATCCCGAGCCCGCGCAGTACTTGACCCGCGATCCCCTCGACGTCGAGCACACCGGTCAATACGTGCTGGCTCGTCACGACGTCGGACCCGCGAGCATGGGCAAAGCGCCTCGATCGCGCGACGGCACGCGCGGCGCGCGCCGTTTGCGGCAGTGACCCGCGGCGCGACTGCGGTTGTCCCTGCGAGGAAGGCCCGACTGCCTCGGTGACTTTGTTGCGCGCCGCCGCCAGCGTCACGCCGGCGTCGCTCAGCATGGTGGACGCGACGCTCTCGTTCGTCAGCAGACCGAGCAGAAGATGCTCCGTACCGACGCGATCGTGGCCGAGTTGGTTCGCCTCGGACTCGGCCAACGAGACCGCTCGCGCCGCTCCCGGATCCAACCCGTGCCGGTCGCCGGCGTCGGTGACATCGTCATCCACAGCCCAATCGTCGCGTATCAGCGGCACCCAGGCGACGCGGACGGCGCATTCCGACGAATCAGGCCACGAGGAACTTGCGCTCCAAGTCGGCGAAGAATGCGTCGGAGAGGCGTTCGAACTGTTCCGCCGTCAGCCGGATGGGTTCTCCGAACTGGAGCTTCGCCACCGACTTGTCGTGTACGAGCTTGACCACCTTGCTCTCTCGCAGCACACCGTTGTTGTTCATCAACGACTCGCAGATCATCTCAACCTCGTTGAGCGGATCGCCGTCCTTGCCAGTCACCGGGCGCACCCGATGCACGAAGAAGCGGTCGAGCGCAATGGTCAGGTTGTTGAAGAACAGCGGCTCGAACGTCGCGCGCGGTGGCAACTTTCTTGTCCGCGGCCTTGCCGCCGGCCGCCTTGACGAGCGACTTGTAGGCAGCAAGCTGCGCATCGATAGCGGCCTTGCTCTGGTCGAACTCTTCGCGGGTGTAGGCATTGCGGCCAAGCATTGTTGAATGTCCTCCGT
>JBDSMH010000023.1:0-47571 GCA_039915945.1 Acidimicrobiales bacterium
ACCCGATGTCTACCCACCAAACCGAGGAGCGCACGATGCTTTCGTCGCAGCGCAACACCGCACTCCGGGGCGTGCTTCTCGGGGGAGACAACATGTGAGCCATCCCGTGCGCAGGTAAGCGCGCAACACGTCAGGTAAGCCGAGACCTCGTTTCGCTGACGTCGGATGCGAGCACTGTGCGCGGACTGGTATTCCACCATTACTGGTTCACATTTTGTTTCCTAGGAGTCCAATTGCCCAAGGCGCTGCGGCTTGTTCCGCGCCATTCATCCACCCCTGCGGCCCCGATCGAGTCTTCGATGACCGACCGCATTGCTACCTTCATCGCCGACAACCCTGATCTCCCGACGCCGTTCGTCGTCGTCGATCTTCAGACCGTCGCCGAGCGGTACCGCCAGTTGGCCGCGGCATTGCCGATGGCCGACATCTTCTACGCCATCAAGGCCAACCCGGCTCCCGAGATCCTTCGGCTCTTGGTATCGCTCGGTTCGCGGTTCGATGTCGCCAGTCCCAACGAGGTCGACATGTGCCTGGCTGCTGGGGCTTCACCGTCCCAGATCAGCTACGGCAACACGATCAAGAAGCAGCGCGACATCCAGTACGCGTACGACAAGGGCGTTCGCATGTTCGCCTTCGACTGCGATGCCGAGCTCGACAAGATCGTCGAGGTCGCGCCCGAGGCAACGGTGTTCTGCCGCATCACCACTGATGGTGGTGGCGCCGACTGGCCGTTGTCACGCAAGTTCGGCACGACGCCGGCGCTCGCCAGTGAGCTCCTCGTCGCGGCGGCGGGCAAAGGTTTGGCGGTCGGCGTGTCCTTCCATGTGGGGTCACAGCAACGTGACATCCACGCGTGGGACAAGGCACTCGCACCGGTAGCGGGTGTCTTTGCGCGGCTCCGCGACGAAGGCATCACTCCCGCGCTCGTCAATCTCGGCGGCGGCTTTCCCGGCCACTACATCGACGGCATCCCCGCCGTTGACAGTTACGGCGAGGCCATCATCGACGCGCTGCATCGACATCTCGGTCCCGAGCTCCCGCAGATCATCGCCGAACCAGGCCGCTACCTCGTGGCCGACGCCGGTGTGATGGAAGCCGAGGTCGTGTTGGTGTCGCGTCGCTCGTTCGAAGACGACGTGCGTTGGGTGTATATCGACGCCGGCATCTACAACGGGTTGGCCGAGGCGCAGGGCGAAGCCATCAAGTACCGCATCGAGACGGCCTACGACGGCGGTCCCGCGGGACGCGTGGCGCTGGCCGGCCCGACGTGCGATTCGACCGACGTCATCTACGAGTGCACGCACTACGAGCTCCCTCTGGCGCTCACCGCGGGCGATCGCATCCGGCTGCTCTCGACGGGGGCATACACGACGACCTACGCGTCGGTGGCATTCAACGGCTTCGCGCCGTTGCACGGCCACTACCTCCCGGCCGAAGCCTGATTGCACCTTTCCAGTAACGTAACGGCGGAGGGCCTAAGCCCTCCGCCGTTCGCTGTTTTGGGGGGATCGTGAGCATTCGACTGACGCCGGACGAAGCCTGGGATGCATTGGCGCAGGCGCACACGGGCATCTTCACGACCCTGCGTCGAGATGGCATGCCGATCGCGTTGCCGGTGTGGTTCGTGGCGATCGGTCGTTCGATCTGTCTGGCGGCGCCGAGTCGAACGAAGAAGCTCGCGCGGCTGCGCCACGACCCGAGGGCATCGTTTCTCATCGAGTCGGGCGACCGATGGGTCGAGTTGCTGGCGGTGCATCTGACGGGCCGCTGCGAATTGCTCGATCTCGAGGCCGACCGGTCGTTGATCGAACGTATCGACGACGCACTCGACGTCAAATACGCCAAGTTTCGGGCCGATCATGGCGCGATGCCCCAGAAGACGCAGGAGCACTACGCCGCGCGCACGTTCATCCGATTCGTGCCCGATCCGCGCGTGCTGACATGGGACAACAGTCGTATGCCGATGAAGGGTGCGTGAGGTGAGCGACGACATCAGCGCGGTTGCCGAGAGCCAGTTGCCGTGCGTCGACGACGACGGCGTGCGCACCATCACCTTCAACCGTCCCGAAGCCAAGAACGCCATGTCGATGGCAATGCGCGAACGATTTTGTGCGTTGCTCTCCGAAGCCGAGCAGTCGACCGAACTTCGCGCCGTCGTCGTCACCGCGGTCGACCCTGTCTTCACCGCGGGGGTCGACTTCAAGGAAGCCTCGACCGGCAACTTCGCCCGCAAGTGGAACGCGTTCGATGCGCAGTTCGCGGTGAATCCCGGCAAGGCGTTGCGAGCGATGACCAAACCGGTGATCTGCGCCGTCAACGGTGCCTGCGTCTCGGGGGGTCTCGAGGTGGCGCTCTCGTCGTCGTTCATCGTCGCGTCCGAGCGGGCCCGCTTTGCCGATACCCACGCCCGCCTCGGCGTCATCGCCACATGGGGTCTCACTGCTCTGCTGCCGCGGGCCGTCGGCATTCGCAAGGCCCGCGAGATGTCGATCACCGGCAACTTCGTCTCTGCCGACGAGGCAATGCGGATCGGTTTGGTCAATCACGTCGTCGCCCACGACGAGCTCGGCCCGTTCGCCCGCAAGTTGGCGACCGACATTCCGGCCCTCGGGTCGATCCAAGAGATCATGCGGCTCTACCTGCGCGGCGACGGGCTCTCGCTCGCCGACGCTTTGGCGCTCGAAGCCGAGCACACGGTGCGCCGCACGTTCGACGCGAAGGCGTTCGGTGAGCTGGGCGCCGCGACCGCCAAACGGGGTTCGCAGAGGGAGTAGCTACTCGCCGCGCCACGCCGGCGGGCGACCCTCGGCGGCGGCTCGGCGCGCTTCCGTGGCATCTTCGGTCTGATTTGCGACCTTGCGCATGGCTTCGCCAAAGCGCACTGCCTCGATCCATGGCATCGCGCGCGTGCGCTGCGCGACCTCTTTCGTCGTCCTCACCGCGAGCGGCGCGCTCTGACACAGGCGCGACGCGAGATCGTTCGCGGCGGTGAGCAACAGGTCGTGTTCGACCACCTTCCACACGAGCCGCATCGCCTCGGCGCGCGCAGCGTCGACGCGTTCACCAGTGAGCAACAACTCCATCGCGTCGGCCCAGGCGACGCGGCGAGGCAGCCGGATGGCGCCGACGATCGTGGGTTGGCCGAGGCGCACTTCGGGATAGCTGAACGATGCGCGGTCGCTGGCGATGATGAAGTCACAGGCCAACGCGCCGGTCAATCCGTAGCCGATGCAGGGGCCGTTGACGGCGGCGATCGTGGGCTTGAACAGTTCGAGGCCGCTCTCGAAGGAATTGATCGTGGGGATCTCCCAGAACGACCCCGCGAACGAGCCTGTCGAACCCGCGCCGTCCTTCAAGTCCGCGCCCGCGCAAAATGCTCGCCCTGCGCCGGTGACGATGGCGACCCACGCGTCGTTGTCGTCGCGGAATCGTTCCCATGTGGCATTGAGCTCAGTGCGCATCTCACCGTTGATCGCGTTGAGTCGCTCGGGTCGGTTGTAGGTGATGGTCGCGACGTGATCGACCACTTCGTAGCGCACGGTTTCACCCATCAGCGGAATGCGCCTCTCGGCGGTAGTGGCCGTCGAGGTCGACGATCGCGCCGAACTCGTCGAAGGGCACGAGCATCGACAAGTTGTCGCGCGTCGTGCCGGCGCCGTGGAGTACCGCGAGCACGTCTCGCATCGCTTTGGTAGCGGCGAACAACAACGACAGCGGTGCCGCGATGAGCGAGTAGCCGAGGTCGTGCAGTTCGCTCGGCGTCAGCAGGGGCGTCTGTCCTTTCTCGATCATGTTCGCGACGAGTGGCAGACCGAATGGCGCGAGCTCGCGCGCGATCTGTTCGAGCTCGGCCATCGATTGCGGTGCCTCGACGAACAGTGCGTCGACACCCACATCCGCCGCTGCCTTCGCGCGGTCGATGGCGTCGGCGAGGTCGACGGCCGCCCGCGCATCGGTTCGGGCGGTGATGTGTAGGTGCGTGCGGGACTCGACTGCCGCACGCAGCTTGGACAGCCACTCGTCGCGCGGTACGACCTGCTTGCCCGCCATGTGACCGCACTTCTTCGGCCACACCTGGTCTTCCAAGAAGAGACCGACCGCGCCGGCAGCCTCGTAGAGGGCAACCGTACGCGTGACATTGAGCGCGTTGCCGTAGCCGGTGTCGGCGTCGATCAACACCATGAGCTCGGGTGCGGCAGTTGCGATGCGGGCGCCGGTTTCGGCCATCTCGGTCTGCGTCACGTAGCCGAAGTCGGGCACGCCGAGCCGCGTGCCCGATACGCAGAACCCCGACACGAAGGCGGTGTCGAACCCTGCTTGCCCGACCAGGCGAGCCGACAGTGCATCCCACACCCCCGGCATCAGCACCGGCGTGCCTTGTGCCAGGCGCGCCCGCAGATCGTCGCCGTTCATCGCTTCTTCTTGCCGGCCGCGCTCTTCTTCGTGGCGGTCTTGCCCTTGCTCTTGGCCGCGGGCGCCGTCTTCGTTTTCGTGGCGGTCTTCTTGGCGGTCTTCTTCGCGGTCGTCTTCTTCTTCGTGCGTCGCTCGAGCACGCTGTCGTCGGTCTCGTACTCCCCGGGACCGCAGATCGTGCCCGGCGCCGGAGTCATCAGTTCTTCGCGGAACTGGTCGGTCCATTGCTGTGCGGCGCGCCGCCACTCGACGAGCCGGCGGTCGCCGGCGACGCCCGCGCTCTCCGCGTCGAGTAGCCCGCGGGCGACGTCGAATGCCTTACCCATGCGCACGTGATCCGCGGCGTCGGTCGCCCACACCGTGCAGACCTCGTAGTCGTGCATCAACACCTCGTAGAGGCCCACGAGACGATGGCCGTATTCGTTCATCAAGGGCTGCCGCATCTCGCGCGTTGCGTCGAGATACTCGGTGGCCGTGCCCGGCTTCACCGTCGTGATCTCGTGCACGAACAACGTGCCCTTGACCGCTTCACGCGTGAGTTGCGCGATGTTGGGGCAGCCGGGATGCCCACCGAGCAAGCGGTCGAAGCCGCCCGTCCTCAACTTGTACGCAGTGTCCCACCACTTGAAGAGGTCGGAGTTGGTGCGGCGCTTGAGGCCGAGTCGATCGACCTTGCCGTACCAGCCGTCCCAACCGCCGGGAATTTCCCAGATGTTGATCACCTGCGGCCAACGACCGGTGATGCCCATCGTGTACCACGTACCGAGCAGTTCGAAGTCGACTTTCTCGTGACCCGCCTGCGCCTTGGCGTGTTCCATATACGCCCACTGGCCTTGACCGATGATGTCGATGAACTCGTGCAGAAACAACTCGCGCGCTGGCATTTGCCGCCCCCTTGATGATCTCGCGGAGGCTAGTGCCCGAGCGGCACCCGGCAGAGCGGAAAGTGAGTCACATTGATGGTGCGGCACTAGCGTGCCGCGATCGGGCGAAGGGGAGAAACAGTGCTGCTTGACGGAAAAATCGCCATCGTCACGGGTGCGGCGCGCGGCACCGGCGCGATGACTGCTCGTCGTTTCGTGGACAACGGCGCGCGGGTGGTGATCGCCGATCTCCTCGAGGACGAAGGCCGCGCGGTTGCTGTCGAGCTCGGCGAGCACGCGATGTTCCATCCACTCGACATCACCGACGAAGGCTCGTGGCAGACGATGGTGACGGCGGTGCTGGCGCGTCATGGCCGCATCGACATCCTCGTGAACAATGCGGCGGTGTTGCATATCGGCTCGATCGAGAACACGTCACTGGCTGACTTCCGCCGCTTGCTCGACATCAACACGGTTGGCGCCTTCGCCGGCATACGCGCGGTTATCGGCCCGATGAAGCAGGCGGGTGGGGGCTCCATCGTCAACGTCGCGTCGGTCGACGCGCTCGTCGCGTTGAACGGCCTGTCCGCGTACACCGCCAGCAAGTGGGGGCTGCGCGGGCTGACCAAGTCGGCCGCGCTCGAGCTCGGCCGGGACGGCATCCGGGTCAACGCCGTATGTCCCGCCGGCGGCAACGCCCAGATGTTCGGCCCGTGGGCCGAGCAGCTGGGCGCCATGGGCGCCGAGACCGCCGCCTACCACGCCGACCGAGCGATCCCCCGGGGTGCCCAACTCGACGAGATCGCCGATGTGATCGTCTTTCTCGCCAGTGACCAGAGCCGCTTCGTGACCGGCACCGATATCCCGGTCGACGGGGGACAGGTCGCGGGGCACTTCCTCGCCGGTTTCAATCGAATGTGAGCCCCCGGAGGCCGCTTCTGTTATTGGTGTCACATCAACCTGACGGACCGTCAGGTTCATTGTGGGTATTGGCTACGATCACAGAGCCGACGAAGGGGGCATGTCATGACCATCACCGCCGCGAAGCCGGGCGGGCAGTCCGCCACACCGGTGATCCCCAAGATCATCAGCGTCGACGACCACGTCGTCGAACCGGCGCACACGTGGGAGCGATGGCTCCCCGCCAAATACCGCGAGAAGGGCCCGCACATCGAGCGTCACCGCATCGGTGGTCTCGTCTACAAGGGCGGCCTCAACTATGAGTACGAGATCGACCCCGCCGACGGCAGTGGTGATCTGTGCGACATCTGGGTCTACGAAGGCAGCTTGTACCCACACAAGCGCCACGTCGCGGCCGTCGGGTTCGCCCGCGACGACATGACGCTGACACCGATCACCTACGACGAGATGCGCCAAGGGTGTTGGGACCCGAAGTTCCGCCTCGACGACATGACGCTCGACCATGTCGACAAGTCATTGGCGTTCCCGACGTTCCCTCGCTTTTGCGGGCAGACCTTCTACGAGGCCAAAGACCGCGAGACCGCGCTCGAGTGCGTCTACGCGTACAACAACTGGATGATCGAAGAGTGGTGCGGTGACAGTGGCGGCCGTTTGTTGCCGCTGCAGATCATCCCCTTGTGGGATGCCGAGCTCGCCGCCGCCGAAGTACGACGCAACTCCGCGCGTGGCTGCCACGCCGTGTGTTTCAGCGAGATTCCTACGCATCTCGGTCTGCCCAGCATCCACAGCGGCTCGTGGGATCCGTTCTTCGCCGCGTGTGACGAGACGCAGACGACGGTGTGCATGCACATCGGTTCGTCGTCCAAGATGCCGGCCGCGTCGCCTGATGCGCCCGCCGCCGTCAACGCCACACTGTCGTTCAACAACTCGTTCGCCTCGTTGGCCGACTTCTTGTTCTCGGGCGTCTTCATCAAGTTCGCCAATCTCAAGGTCGCGTACAGCGAAGGTCAGATCGGCTGGGTGCCGTACCTGCTCGAGCGGGCCGACGATGTGTGGATGCAGCACCGCGCCTGGGGCGGCGTCAAGGACAAGATTACGAACCCGCCGTCGAGCTACTACTACGACCATGTGTATTGCTGCTTCTTCCGCGACCGTCACGGGTTGATCTCGCTAGATGTCGTCGGTGAAGACAACATCACCTTCGAGACCGACTACCCGCACACAGATTCGTCGTGGCCCGACACCAAAGAGATCGCCGAGGCCATGTTCGCCGGGCTCACCGAAGAACAGATCTACAAAGCGGTGCGGGGCAACGCCATCCGCATGCTGGGCCTCGAACCCGACAAGCGCTGAGTTCAGCGCGTCGCGATCGCGCGCCAAACCGATTCGGGATCACACGGCATCGGCAATGCCGTGACCCCGAACGGTCGCAGCGCGTCGAGCACCGCGCCGTGCACGGCTGCGGGCGCGGCGACCATGCCGACCTCGCCGACGCCCTTGGCCCCGAGCGGGTTGCGGCTCGATCGTTGTGGGCAGAACTCGACGTCGACCGCGGGCAGATCCGCCGCGGACGGCATCAGGTATTCGGCGAGGTTGGCGGTGCGCGGGTTGCCTTCGCCGTCATAGCTGGCCCGTTCGTAGAGCGCCTGCCCGATGCCCTGTGCGCTGGCGCCGGCGACCTGTCCGTGCGCGGCATGCGGGTCGAGCACGGTGCCGCAATCGGTGACGGTGTGCAGTCGAAGCAGGCGTACGTGCCCCGACTCGGTGTCGACTTCGACGACCGCGATGTTCACTGCTGCCGGATAGGTCGCCGCGCTCTGTTCGAACCGGCAACACGCGGCGAGGTCGTCGGCCGGCATCGCCCGCGCCAGATCTGCGTACGAGAGACGGCTGCGGGGTACGCCGCGGACGAAGGCCTGCCCGTCTTCGAGCACGACGTCGTCGACGGCCGCTTCGAGCATGTCTGCCGCTCGTTCGATCAGTCGCTGGCGCATCACGAGTGCCGATTCGCGCGCGGCGTGCCCGCTGATCTGAATGGTGCGCGAACCCGAGCTGCCCCCACCACTCCCGAGCACCGTGTCGCCTTCGATCAAACGCACGCGGTCGAGGGGCAGGCTGAGCTCGTCACCGACGATGCGGGCGATCGCTCCATCGTGATGTTGTCCGGCGGATGAACTGCTGAGCTCGACCAGCGCGTCGCCGTCCGCCGTGAGCCGCACGTTGGCCTCGTCGGTGCGGTCGAACCACGCGGATGAGTCGAAGACCGATGCCACCCCGATGCCCAGCACTCTCAGGGCGCCTGCATCTCGCCGATGGCGCTGTTCGTCGCGCCAGCGTTGATAGTCGCTCGTTGTGCGGGCCCGCTCGATCAGCTGGGCGAAGTCGGCTTCGTCGTAGTGGGCGCCGGTGACCGATTGCTTCGGTAGTTCGTCGATGGTCATCAAGTTGCGGGAGCGCACGATCAGTGGATCGAGATCGAGCGCGTACGCGATGCGGTCCATCACTTGTTCGAGCACCATCGACGCCTCGGCGCGGCCGGGGCCGCGATAGGCACCGGTGGGCGGCAGGTTGGTCACGACGGTGCGGGCGTGGAACGTGACGCGGCCGATGCGGTAGGGGCCCGTCGACATCATCATCGTCTTGCCCGGTTCGACCGCCCCCGTCGACGGGTAGGCGCCGCAATCGCACAGGTCTTCGACGCGGAGGTGCACGACGCGACCATCGGTCGTGATGTCGGCTTCGTAGCTGATGTCTACACCCCGGCCTTGCATCGACTGGAGGTTGTCCGCGCGTTGTTCGACATAGCGCACCGGTTGTTGCAGCCGCCGCGCGGCCGCGGCGGTTGCGATGTGCTCACGGATGCCGCCGAGCGACTTGCCTCCGAAGCCGCCGCCGACCGCCGGCACCTGGGCGCGGACTTGCTCGAACGTGAGCCCGAAACTGCGCGCCATTTGAATGCGCGTGCCGTGCGGCCATTGGGTCGAGACGTAGACGTGCAGGCCGCCCGCATCGGTCGGGGCAACGACGATCGCGTGACCTTCCATCGGCGCGGTCGACAGCCGCGGCAGCTCGATCTCTCCCCGCACCGTCGAGGTCGCTGGTAGCGACGGGGCGAATGCTTCGTCGGTTTCGTCGAGGTCCCATGCCAAGGCCACATTCGAGCCGTAGTCGGGAAAGAGCAACGGCGCGTCGTCGCGCACCGCGGCGCCGGCGCTGACGACAGCGGGCAGAGGCTCGTAGGTGACGTCGACGAGCTCGGCGGCATCGACCGCCGCGGCGCGCGTGATCGCGACCACGACCGCGACCGGATCACCGACGAAGCGCGCGACGTCGGCGGTCAACGCCCGGGGCGCGAGCAGCTCGGGGATGATGTGGATCTCGTGCAGGCGCAGATCGGGCATGTCTCGCGCGGTGAGTACCGCCAGCACTCCGGGCGCCCGCGCCGCAGCGTGGGTGTCGATGGCGATGATTCGCGCGTGCGCGTGCGGCGAACGCACGAAGACGAGCTCCGCCACATCGGCAATGGGCAGGTCCGCGGTGAAGCGCGCACGACCGCGCACGAGCGCATCGGTGATGTCGCCCGGCAGATCACCGTCCACCGCAAGACTGTTGACCACCCCGCGAACCTACCCGACGCCCTCCACCCCGGCTTCTGTTGGTGTTCTATACGTGTATATACCTGTAGAACACCAACAGAACGGGGAAGTGTGGTGAGTCTCGAGAAGCCCGAACGGCTCGACGCCAGTCGTTTGCGTGACGAACAGAACATCTGGCTCGCCACGACCCGGCCCGACGGCCGTCCGCATCTCACGCCCATCTGGTTCGTGTACGCCGACGATCGGTTCTACGTGTGTACGTCGAGCAAGGCCGTCAAGGTGCGCAACGTACGGGCGAACGCAAAGGCGTCGGTGTCGCTCGAGAGTGGCACCCAACCCGTGATCGTCGAGGGCGACGCGCGGGTGTTGGGCCGGCCGTATCCCGCGAGTGTCGCGGCCGAGTTCGTGCGCAAGTTCGACTGGGATCTCGACAGCGAGCCGGAGTACGACGCGTTGATCGAGGTCACTCCCACCAAGTGGTTGCGTTGGTGACGCCTTTGAGCGGGGTGACAGACCTAGGTGGTCAGCCGATGAAGACGGTCTTGTACTCGTCGCGCCACCACTCGGCGGCGCGACGCTCGGCGATGGGGTCGCTCTCGATGGTGGGATCTTGGCCGAGGTCCTGCGGTGTCGGGCCGATGCGATCGGCGATCGGGCGCAGGACGTCGAGGTCGAACCCGTAGCAGCGGGCCGCAGTCTCGCCGAGCATGAGGCGGGCGTCGGCGACCGGCACCACGCAGAAGTCGTCGCGCAACCGCGCGATGGTGTTGGGCCAAGTGCCTTCGGGGTGCGGGTAGTCGGTGCCCCACATGATCGTGTCGCAGCCGATGACATGGCGGCGCCGGATCTCTTCTTTCGACATGGTCGACGCGCCGATGAAGATATTGGTGCCGAAATACTCCGACGGCAGCTTCGAGATCTTGCCTTTCATCATCGACACGATCTTCTTGGTCGTGTGCCCGCCGCCGAAGTATTGATCCCACTTCCACTTCATGTCGGCGGCCCAATATGCCGCTCCTTCGGTGACGACGAACTTGAGGTCGGGATGACGCTCGAACGCGCCAGAGAACAACAGGTGCCACAACGGGCGGGCGCACCACCACACGACCTCGGCGAGATAGATGCCGATCTCGTCGTTGAACTCGTCGCGGGGCGCCTCGCCCGAATGCGTGTGGACAGGGAGCTGTGCCGCCGCGCACGCGGCCCAGATCGGGTCGTACGCGGGGTTGTTGTACGGCGTGCGGTTGTGCCACATCGTCGGGATCATGATGCCGCGTATGCCCGGCTTGCCTGCGAGGTACTCGATCTCGGCGACGCCCCGCTCGATGTCGTGACAGATCGGGACCAACGCGATGCCGGCGCGCCGTTCGGGGCTCGACGAGCACAATTCGATGAGGAACCGATTGTGGGCGCGAGCGCCGGCGAATGCGAGGTCGGGATCTTCGATCGCGCCTGCCGACAACCCGGCGCCGAATGGCGGTGATTCCATGCCCGTGATGGCGTCACTGTCGGCGAAGATGACTTCGGCGGCGACACCATCGGAGTCGAGTTCCTTGTCGCGATGCTCGGCGTCGTACGCGCCCTTCAGACCCTCCTCGTTCTGCGTCTCCCAGTTCATGATGTAGTCGTAGTTGAGCCGCAACTGGTCGGCGCGCCGTGCTTCACGTTCGGCCAGGAAGTCGTCGAACTGCGGGTGGTACTTGACGTCGAGATACGGGCGATAGTCCTCGCACTTGAGGCCGGCATGGCCGTCGGCCGAGACGATGATGTAGCGATCCATCGGTACCCCCAAAGTCGCGACTTCCCCGCGGCGAAGGGTACTCCACGCTGGCCAGGGCGACCGCTGAGGCGTGCTGCGGCGCAATGCGTAAGGTAGGGGCAGATAACTCGGGAGGGGTCCGATGCTCGACCATTTGATCAAGGGAGCCACGATCGTCGACGGCTCGGGAGAGCCCGGTTTCGTGGGTGATCTCGGCGTGCGTGACGGGCGCGTCGTTGCCGTGGGCGATGTCGACGAGTCCGCCCGGCGAACGATCGCCGCCGATGGCCTCGTCGTGTGCCCCGGTTTCGTCGATCCGCACACGCACTACGACGCCCAACTCTTCTGGGATCCTTACGCGACTCCTTCGAACGTTCACGGCGTCACTTCGGTCATCGGCGGCAACTGTTCGTTCGCGCTCGCGCCGTTGCACGATGTCGACGCTGACTACACGCGCCGCATGATGGCCAAGGTCGAAGGCATGCCGCTCGAGGCACTCGAGCAAGGCGTGCCGTGGACATGGGAGAGCTTCGGCGAGTACCTCGACGCGCTCGAAGGCCGCGTCGCGGTCAACGCCGGATTCATCGCCGGCCACTCGGCGCTGCGTCGTTACGTGCTCGGCCCGTCGGCCAACGTCACCGCCGCGGACGCCACGACCTTGCCCGCACTGCGCGCCGCGCTCGGCGACGCCTTGCGCCAAGGAGCGTTGGGGTTTTCGACCGACATCTCGCGCGTGCACTCTGACGGCGACGGTGCACCGGTGCCGGCGCGAGGCGCACAAGCGGCAGAGGTACTCGCACTGTGCGAGGTCGTCGGCCAGCACCCGGGTACGACCCTCGCCGGCATCTTCGAAGGTGGCAGCGACGGTTTCAGCGAAGTCGAGCTCGAGTTGTTGTCGGGCATGTCCGCCACCGCCAACCGCCCGCTCAATTGGAACGTGCTCGTGGTCGACGCGAAGGCCCCTGGTCGCATCGATCGCCAGATGGCGTTGTCGCGACGGGCTCGTACCGTCGGAGGTCGTGTCGTCGCGTTGATGATGCCGACGATCGTGCCGATGAACATGAGCTTCGGCACTTACTGCGCGCTGTTCCTCATGCCCGGTTGGGGTCCGATCATGAAGCTGCCGGTGGGCGAACGCATCCAAGCACTGCGCGACCCCGAGACACGGCGCATGATGGTGGCTCGCGCCGACAGCGACGAAGCCGGGATGTTTCGGCGTTTGGCCGATTTCGGCGGCTACGTCATCGGCGACACATTCAGCGCAGCCAATCAAGGGCTCAGTGGTCGCGTCGTTCGCGACATCGCGCGCGAACGCAACGCAGATCCCTTCGACACCCTTGTCGACATCGCGATCGCCGACGACTTGCGCACGGTGTTGTGGCCGTCGGCGCCCGACGACGACGAGCCTCATTGGGCATTGCGGCAGTCGTTGTGGAACGACACCGATGTTCTGCTCGGCGGGTCCGACGCCGGCGCTCACCTCGATCGAATGTGCGGGGGCTCGTACCCGACACAGTTCCTCGCCGACATGATCCGCGGTCGCCGCTCGATGTCGCTCGAACAGACCGTGCATCTCCTCACCGAGAAGCCGGCGCGGCTGTTCGGCTTGCGCGACCGGGGTCGCATCGACATCGGCGCGATCGCCGATCTCGTCGTATTCGATCCCGACACGATCGACGCCGCGCCCGCCCGACTGGTACGTGACTTGCCCGGGGGTTCGGCCCGCCTGACCGCCGACGCCACCGGCATCGCCCACATCTTCGTCAACGGCGTCGAGACCGTGACCGGCGGTGCCGTGACCGGTGCACTGCCGGGCACCGTGTTGCGCTCGGGCCGAGACACGGTCACGGTGACCGCCCGTTCATGACGAGGTGGTTCGATCGACGCCGTATCCCGTCACGATTGTGCGGGACGGTGCTGCTCATCGGCGCGCTCGTGCTCGGCGCATGTAGCGACGACGGGGCTGCGCCGCCGGCGGTGAGCGGCGGTGGTGGTGGCGATCCGCAAACGATCGACGTCCGGCTGATCGACGCTTCCGAACGCGGCGACCTGAGCGAGGTGCAAAAGCTGCTCGCGGTGGGCTCGAGCATTCGCTATACGGATGATCGCGGTCGCACGGCGTTGATCGCCGCGGCGTATGCGAACCAAGTCGACGTGGCCAAGGTACTGATCAAAGGTGGCGCCGACGTCAACGTGCAAGATGCGTCGCAACAGAGTGCCTATCTCATCTCGACCTCCGAGGGATTCGTCGATCTCCTCGCGTTGACTCTCGCGAACGGCGCCGACGTCAAGAGTCTCGACAGCTTCAACGGCACCGGACTCATCCGTGCCGCGCACCGAGGTCATGGCGACATCGTGCGCCTATTGCTGCGCACCAACATCGACGTCAACCACGTCAACCGTCTCGGTTGGACTGCGCTGCTCGAGTCGATCCTCCTCGGCGACGGCAGCGCCCGGTACATCGACGTCGTCACGCAGCTCGTCGCGGCAAAGGCCGACGTGAACCTCGCGGACGGTTCCGGTGTCACACCGTTGCAGCACGCGCGGCGGCTGAACCAAACGGAGATCGCGACGATCCTGGAACGATCGAACGGGCGTTAGTTCTCGCTCGCCATCCACGAGGCGATGCGCTCGGCCATCATGATGACGGTGAGGTTTGTGTTCGACCGCACACTGGTCGGCATGATCGATGCATCGACCACCCACAGGCCGTCGATGCCGTGGGCGCGTCCGTGCGCATCGACGACCGCCCGTTCGTCGTCGTGGCGCCCCATCGGTGCGGTTCCGGCTGGATGGAATGTCGTTGTGACCTGGTCGCGGATGAGCGATGCGAGCGCGGCGTCGTCATCGAGCGTTGCGTCGTCGACGAGAAGACATTGGACCATCGACGCCAGCGGATCGGTGCGACAGAGATCGCGGCCGATGCGCCACGCTTCGATCATGCGAGCGGTGTCACGAGGATCGTCGAGGTAGTTGAGCTCGATGCGCGGAGCGACGAACGGATCGGTGGACTCGATCGTCAACCGACCGGTGCTGTGTGGGCGCATCAGCACCGCGCCCACCATGAACATCGCTACCGGGTCAGGCATGAAGCCACGCATCTGCTCAGGATCGAACATCGTGGCGAGGCAGAGTTGCATGTCGTTGTCCTCTGCCGAGCCGCGGCTGCGATAGCGCACGCCGATCTCGGTCACGATGGGCAGATCGTGCGGGACGCCGCTGACCGGCAGGCCGGGCAGACCGACCGACGGGTGGTCGAGCAGCACCGTGCCGACGGGCAGATCGGCGCGGCACGCAATCTTCAAGGCCTCGAGTTGCGCCCGAGGACCGATGCCCGAGCGCATGAGAATCGCGGGCGACGCGATCGCGCCTGCCGCGAGTGCGATGCGTCCGCCGGCGACGCGCCGGCGTTGGCCGCGTTGGATCACTTCCACTGAAACGGCTCGACCATCTTCGATGACGATGAAGTCGACGTGCGCATCCGAGAGAATCGTGAGGTTCGAACGATGGCGAGCCTCGGCAAGGTACGTGAGCGCAGTCGACATGCGGACGCCGTTGCGCTTGTTGCGGGGAAACACACCGACCCCACTCGCGCCCGCACTGTTCAGGTCAGCGCACGACGTGAAGCCGTACGCGCAACACGCCTCGCGAAACGCGGATTGGAATGGCTGCCACGCGTTCGGCGGAACCCGATCGATGGGCAACGCGCCGCCGGTGCGGTGTCCATAGGGGTCGATCGCGGCGCCGTCGGGATCGTCTTCGACGACGCGGTAGAACGGGAGCACCTCGTCCCAATCCCACTCGGCCAAACCGCGCGCGGCCCACTCGCTGAAGTCGGCGGGGTCGCCGCGCAATGCGATCGTGCCGTTGACCGCCGACGAACCGCCGACGACCTTGCCCCGCGGATACGAGATGGTGCGGCCGGCCACCGCGTCGGCGCAGTAGCCCCAGTCGTGATCGACCAACGAGACCTGGCCATGCAGCAGGTCGTCGGGAGTCACATCGATGCTGCGATAGTCCGGCCCGGATTCGATGAGCAGCACTTGTCGTGAACGATCCTCGCTGAGGCGCGCTGCGAGTACTGCTCCGCTCGAGCCTGCGCCGACGATGACGTCGTCGAAGATCATTGGGGATCCAAAGCGAATCCGAAGACCGCAGCCGCGCTCCCGCTTGTGATGGCGGTGGCTTCGGCCTCCGTGAGATCGCGCAGTAGCTCGTGCAACACCGCATGGGAGTTCGGGTATGTGCTCTCGGGGTGCGGGTAGTCGTTGCCCCACATCAACGGCGCGAGACCGGTGATCGCACGGTTCGCAATGGCGACCGGATCGTTCTGGAAGGTGGCGTGGATCTGGCGCCGTATGTAGAAGCTCGGCAACTCGGCCAACTTCGGTTTCGACCAGTGCGCGTGCGCTTGGTAGTACTCGTCGGTGGTGCTCATCGTCCACGCCATCCATCCGGCGTTGACCTCGACGAAGACGAAGTGCAACGACGGGTGTCGCTCGAGCACGCCCGACGCCGCGAGCAGCGTCACCGCGCGGGGCGCCATCGACTGCGTGGCGAAGAGGTTTGCCGTTGCGGAGCCCGGGCCGCGGTACCACAACATGTCGTGACCCGTGCCTTGATGCATCGCGATTGGGAGCCCGGTCTCGACGATGGCATCCCAGAGTGGCTCCCAGGCTTTGTGGTTCCACTCGGGCGTGCCGACGATGGGTAAGAGGTGCGCCGCGAACCCGCGCGCGGCGTTGCGTTGTACTTCTTCGATGGCGTCGGCCACCGACCAGTCGGGCACCATGCCGGCGATCCTGACGCGGCTCGATGCGTTGCCGAGGTGTTCATTGAGCCAGTCGTTGTATTCGCGACAGCAGGCTCGGCCCAGTGTCGGATCCTGCAGGTTCCACACGTAGAGACCGATCGTCGGGAAGATGATCTCGGCGGCGATGCCATCGACGCGCATCATCTCGAGACGGACGTCGAGGCTCGCCTCTGCCTCGCGCGTTGCCTCTTGCTGCGCTGCGTCTTCGGCGGACAACTCGCCCCAGCCGAGGGGCTGTCCGTCGATGACGAGTTCCCACGCGCCGTCGGCGTCTTGACGGATGCGCCTCGGCGCGCGGTCACGCAGATCGGCCGGCAGCCGCGAGTACCAGAGGTCGTGGGGCTCGTTGATGTGGGAGTCGGCGGAGATGAGGCGCAACTGGCTGACGTCCATGCGCGGAGTGTAGGGCCCTCGTCGAAGCGGGGAGTAGGACGGTGGAGCTAGCGTGCGCGGCCGTGATTCCTCAGCTCGAATTGTTGCCGATGCTGACGGGTGCGGCGCAGTACGTCGCCGATCTCGACCACTCGACGGCGCTGCACGCAGCCTTCGTACGGTCACCGCTCGCGCACGCGTCGGTGCGTGCCGTCGACGCTTCGACGGCGCGGTCGATGCCAGGCGTCGTCGCCGTATTCACCGCGGCAGATCTCGGGTTACCCGCGATGCTCGGCTTCGAGACGATGAGCCCGTCGATGGCGCGGCCGCCGCTGGCTGTCGACAAGGTGCGCTTCGTCGGCGAGGCGGTGGCAGTGGTGCTGGCCGAGACGCTCGCCGCCGCGACCGACGCGGCAGAGTTCGTCGACGTCACCTACGAGGCGCTTGGCGCAGCCGTCCACCCAGACGCCGCGAGCGCGCCGGATGCCGCGTTGCTGTTCGCCGACACCGCCAGCAACACCGCGTTCAGCCAGCACGTCGGAGTGACCGAGGACGAAGCGCTCGCCGGTGCCGACATCGTCGTGCGCGCCTACTTCGAACACCAGCGGCTGTCGGCCTCGCCCATGGAAACCAACGCCCTGCTCGTCGAGCCGCACGCCGACGGCACGATCACGCTGCACGCGTCGGCGCAGGGAGTGCACACCGTGCGCGACGCAATCGCGCGAGCGCTGGCGCTACGCACCGAGGATGTACGTGTTGTGGCGCCGCATGTGGGTGGCGGCTTCGGTGCGAAGTACCACGTCTGCAACGAGTTCTTCGTCCTCGCGGCAGCGGCTCGCGCGGTCGGCCGCCCGGTGCGGTGGATCGAGACGCGCACCGAACATCTGCTCGGGTCGTCGCACGGCCGGGGACAGTTGCAGCACGCCGCGATGGGATTTCGCCGCGACGGCACGATCGTCGGCGTCGCCGCGAAATTGTTGGGTGACGGCGGCGCGTATCCAGGGCTCGGCGCAGTGATGCCCAATGCGACAGGGGCGATGGCGTGCGGCCCGTACCGCATCCCGCGCGTGTCGGTCGATTCGATGGGCGTCGTGACCAACACGAGTCCGACGATCGCGTATCGCGGCGCGGGTCGGCCCGAAGCTGCCGTGATGTTGGAGCGGTTGATCGACCTCGGCGCCCGCGAGTTGGGCATCGATCCCATCGAGTTGCGCCGGCGCAACCTGCTCGAGGTCGCCGACTTCCCGTATACGACGCCGACCGGACTGCGCTACGACAGTGGCGACTATCGCCGAGCGTTGAATGTTGCCCTAGAGGCCATCGACTACGACGGTGTGCGACGACAGCAACAGCAGCGTTCGTCGTCCGCGCCGGCGCTCGGCGTCGGTGTCGCGGTGTACATGGACGTGACACCGTTTCGTCTCGTGACCGAGTACGTCGAGATCGTCGTCGAAGATACCGGCGACGGCCCCGGGGCGACGGTCGTCGCCGGCACGTGCACTCACGGCCAATCGCACGAGACGACCTACGGGGCGTTGGTGACCCGCGAACTCGGTATTCCCCGGGAGCGCATCACCCTGGTCGATCGCGACACCGCGCTCGTGCCGCGTGGCATCGGGTCAGCCAGTGCGCGCTCGGCGCAGATTGCCGGGAGTGCGGTATACGAGGCTTCGGTCGTCGTGCGTGATCTCGCACGCGTGCGGGCCGCGGATCTGCTCGAAGCGCCGACGGCCGACATCGTGTTCGTAGACGGTTCGTTCTCGGTGCGCGGTGTGCCGGCGCGGTGCGTCCGGTGGACCGACGTGCTCACGGCGGGCCCGGTGCGTCACGCGCTCGACTGGACGCAAGACGGTTCGACGTTTCCCTTTGGCGTGCACGCGGCCGTTGTCGAGGTCGACGTAGAAACGGGTGAGATACAACTCATTCGGTTCGTTGCCGTCGACGACTGTGGGCGGCTGATCGTGCCCGAACTCGTCGACGGTCAACAGCAGGGCGGCGCCGCCCAAGGCATCGCCGCAGTGCTCTATGAGGGCATCGTCTATGACACTGACGGCACACCGAGAACGGCCAACTTGGGCGACTATCTGGTGCCCTCGGCCGCCGATCTGCCGACCATCGAGACGCGCCGCACCGAGACGCCGTCACCGTTGAACCCGATCGGCGCAAAAGGCATCGGGCAGTCGGGGGCCATCGGCGCGCCGGGCGCAGTCATCAACGCGGTGCTCGACGCGCTCGCACCGTACGGTGTCCGCGACCTCAACCCGCCGTTCACGCCCGAGCGGGTGTGGCGTGCGTTGCAACAGCGCCGACCATCCGCGTGAGTTCGGTCGGATTGATCTGCAGCGACGCGTCGTAGCGTTTTCGCGCCGATCGGGGTCGATTCGAAGCGCGCAATGCCCGATCGCGGAGCGCTCTCGCTGCGCCGGATCTCGTCGAGCTCAACCGGGCGACGCGGTCGGCGTCGTGTTGCACCCGTTGCACCGAGGGGCGTCGGCGCCGGTCGTACACGGCCAATGCGTCCTCGATACCTTGCCCTTGACGTAGTGCGTCGACGAGCACCGCACAGTCCACGAACGCGCTGTTGGCTCCCTGGCCGAGAGTCGGCGCCATGGCGTGAGCGGCGTCGCCGACGACAACGAGGCGGCGATCGACGAACGATGTGCAGTCGACGCGGTAGACGTCGTTGACGAGCAGCGACGCCGTCGTCTCGATCGCACCGAGCATGGGCGCCAGTGCCGGAAGCGCGCTGATGCATGCTTGCCGGAATGCGTCGACATTCGCGGCGTCCATCGCTCGCTCGATCGACGGCGCGGTCGCATCCCCGTAGAAGTACGTCGTGCCATCGCCGAGGGGAGCGCATCCGAACAGCCCGAGCGCGGTCCAGTATTCGCCCGGATGCGCGTCGAACGCCCCAGGCACGATTCCTCTGAAGTAGGTCTGGCCGGTGGCGGTCAGCCGGGAGGGGAAGCTCATTCGCCGGCGCACCGACGAGTGCACGCCGTCCGCGCCGATCACGAGGTCGGCCGAGAGACGATCGTCCCGGCCGGCGCGGGGGTAGGCCACGAATCCGGCCCGGTCGACATCGAGCACTTCGCTGTCGTAGTGGACGTTCACGCCCGGCGCGTTGTCGAGCGCGTCATCAAGAACCGCGGCGAGGTGGCTGCGGCGTAGCGCAAGGACGTGATCGAGCCCGTTGCCGTAGTCCGGCACCTGCGACTCGATGAGGGTTCGTCCCCGCCCATCGCGCACGGCCATCGAGGACGAGCGAGTGGCGGCGGCTTCGAGCGCGTCGCGCAGGCCGAGGGCGTGCAGCACTGCGAGACCGTTGGGCTGCAGCAGCAGCCCCGCCCCGAGGGCCGCGGACGGGCTGCCGCGTTCGAGGACGGTCACGTGTGCCCCCTCGCGTGCGAGCAGTAGGGCGGCGACTGCTCCGGCCGGCCCTCCGCCGGCGATGACGACCGAACGATTGCGGAGGCTGAGTGAAGTGGGCATGAAGGCTCCTTACGGGGTGATTGCAGCAACCATCGCGGACCGCGCTTTCGTGGCGCTGATGTGGCGTTGACGCGGGAGGGCCCGCACGTTCTCCCGAGGGGGCGAACGTGCGGACCCGATTGACCGCGACCTTGAACGAGCGTCAGCTGGAGGCAACCGCCTTCAACACGTCCACGTTCGCGGCCCGCCGTGAGGGCGAGATCGCCGCGAGAACGCCGGCAAACGCACCGCCCACGGTCACCACGATCAGGGCGCCGGTGGGCACCCGCGAACGTGGAGATTCCTTGATCCTTCAGCGCGCCGACCATCGCCCAGCCGAAGAAGAACCCGACACCAAGGCCGAGAAGCGTTCCGAACAGAGCAATGATCACCGACTCGTAACGCACCGCGGAGCGCACCTGTGACCGGGACATCCCGACCGCACGAAGCAGACCGATCTCTCGGCGTCGTTCGTGGATCGACAGGGCCAGGGTGTTGGTGATTCCGAGCAGCGCGATCACAACTGCGAGACCGAGCAGCGCGTAGATCAACTTGAGCATCATGTCGATGCTCTCGTTCTTCGAGTCGACGAATCCCTGCTTGTCCAGTACTTCAGCGATCGGATAGGCATCGGCGACCTGTTCGATCGTCGAGGCGCTATCCGCGATGACGTACACCCGAGCATCGAGGGGCGAGGGCACGTTCGCGTCGAACGCGGCCACGCTCACGAACTTGGATCCGACCCACTCGTCGCTGTTGTCGAAGGTGGCGCGGACCACGAACGGCTTTGTACCCGAAGGGAACGTCACCATCATCGTGTCACCGAGTGCCGGTGCGTCCTTGTCATCCTCGTCGACGAACACCGCAATGCCGTCGAAACCGAGCGATGCAAGATCACCCTCGACGTGGCCGAGATCGAACGCCGTGGCGATCGTCGTCGTGTCGTAGCCGGAGAAGTAGGACTCCGACTCGCCGTCGATCTCGACGCTTGCGATGCGGTGCTCGGACACGGTCGACACACCCGCGGTGTGGCGCAGGGTCTCGGCGAGTCTCGGGCTGATGCCGAACGAACCGTCGAAGGCGCCCGAATCCACGATGTGGGTGCCGTGATAGTCCTCTTTCACCGAGCTCGACAACGATGATTTCGCGGAAGCAGCGAAGATGGCGATGAAGCTCACCAACGCCACGCCGATCATCAACGACGCCGCCGTGCGGGCGGTGCGCTTGGGGTTGCGCACCGCGTTCTCCCGGGCCAGCATTCCTGCCATCCCCCGGAGATGGGCGAGCGGCGCACCGAGTACCCGCGACACCGGCCGAGCAAGCACGGGGCCGAGCACCGAGACTCCGATGAACACCGCAACGGCACCGAGGCCGACCATGGCGGGTGCTGCAGCGTCGAGACCTCGCACGTTCTCAATCAGCCCCATCGGACGCTCGACTCCTCGTACCGGCAGCACAACGTGGACCTATAGCTCCACGTTGTGCTGCGAGAAACCAGGCATAAGTCGCCCAACCACCCCGGCCAACCTCGTCAATTCTTGAGCTGACCCCAATCCCTAGAAGACCAAGGCCCAACTCTGGGACTCTGACTCGGTCCACTCGCTAGTGAATCCGCATCCCCACGCAATCGGGTCGGAAAGCGGCTCGCCGCCCCACCGTGACTCACCCGACACGAGGAAACGCTTGCCGACTTCGGGACGAACTCCATAGCCCTCGCTCGACGGAAATTCAAACTGAACGGTGACCGTGCGGTCAGAGCCGCTCCGTCAGAAACGTCCGTGCGGGGACGCTTTTCTTGTGCGGCTCCGCCGCAACGTTTCGGTGACACTGGCCAACTTCGGTAGCACTGGCCAGAAAACTCAAACAGACAGCGACGTAGATGCTCCCGAAAACGTCCGAGCTTCAGCCCACGCCCTTGCGCAGCAGTCGTCCCGGCCGAACGCCGGCCAGGTCGACACCATCGCGGCGCACCGCGGTGCCGCGCACCCACACGTGCTCGACGCCGGTCGGATGCGCGACGAGGCGATCGGCGCCGCCGGGAAAATCGTGGACGCGCGTCTCGCTGCCGCCGCCGACCGTCGCGGGATCGAAGGCGACGAGGTCGGCCATCGCGCCGGGGCGGAGCACGCCTCGGTCGGTCAAGCCGTAGACGAGCGCGGGGTGGCCGGTGAGGCGCCACACCGCGTCTTCGATCGACAGGTCACCGCGCTCGCGCACAAAGCGGGCCAGGAGGTGCGTGGTGTAGTTGGCGTCGCACAGTTGGCTGGTGTGGGCACCGGCGTCGGACAGACCGACCATCATCGCTTTGTCGACCAGCAATTCCGCGATCTGCTCTTCGTCGTCGTTGGTCATCGCGATGCGGAAGCGAGTGGTGGGATCCTGCAACGCAAGATCGACCATGGCATCGAGCGGTTCGCCGCGCTCGCCGGCGCGCGCTCCCATCGTCTGACCATTGATGAGGTCGCGGTGCACCTCGCTCTCGGCAACTACGGCGGTGTCGAGGATGTTGCCCCACAACCCGCGCACTTCGACGCTGGCGCGCTTGCTCCATTCGGGCTGAGAGAGCAGTGCCTCGCGTTGGTCGGAGGGCAATTCGAGAATGTCGTTGAACGCCGGCACGTTGGCGAAGGGGAACGGATCGCGCAGTTGCATCTGTACGACGATCGGTTTGCACGACACCTGCGGATAGACGCGCCCACCACTTTTGTGCACCCGCGCGACGAGATCGGGGGCGTAGGCGAGGTTGTCCTTTTGCGTGACGATGGCGACCCACGTGAACGGTCGGTCGATCTGGCGAGAAAGCTCGGCCATCTCTTCGACGAAGAAGTCGGGCCCGTACACCGATTCGATCGTGCCCTGCCGCTTGTCGCCGAGCACCTGTGCCAGTGCGCGGATCTCGCTCATGTCGGCCGCGCGCGACGGCACCGGTTTGCCGTAGGCACCGACATGGCCGGGTGAACGCGAGGTCGACAGGCCGATGGCACCCGCGTCGAGGGCCTCGCCGACGATCGTGCACATGCGGGCGACCTCGTCGCCCGTCGCGCTGCGCTCGGTGGCGTCTTCGTCCATCACGAAGAACCGGATCGGTGTGTGCCCGATCAAGGCAGCCACGTTGACCCGCATCGGCGTGCGATCGATGGTGTCGAGGTACTCGGGAAAGGTCTCGAACTCCCACCGGATGCCCGCTTCGAGCGCGGCGTAGGGCATGCCTTCGACGTTCTCGAGGGTGCGCATGATGATCGGGCGATGCCGGGGATGGGTGGGCGCGATGCCGAACCCGCAGTTGCCGACGACGACCGACGTGACGCCGTGCCATGACGATGGCGTCAGGTCGGGGTCCCACAGCACCTGCGCGTCGTAGTGGGTGTGGGGGTCGATGAAGCCGGGGGCGAGCACGAGGCCGTCGAGGTCGATCGACGTGGCATCGGTCGCAGTAACGGCACCGATCTCGGCGATGCGACCGTCTCGAATGGCGACATCGGCGCGCCGCGATGGTGCTCCGGTGCCGTCCACGACCGTTGCGCCCCGAAGAACGAGATCCACGATGCCTCCCCGAGTGCTGCCGCCGCGTTGCTTGTTGTCAACGACGTGCCGTCGACGGCTGACCATACCGCCTCCGCGGAAGGTATTCTCGCCCGGACATTGGCGTTGAAGGGGGAGATCCATGCTGATCTCATGCGATTCTCACGTGGTCGAGCCGGGGGACCTCTGGCTCGAACGGTTACCGGCCAAGTACCGCGACCGCGCGCCGCGGGCGGTGCAGGACCCCAAGAATCATCACTGGTATTTCACGGGGCCTGACCTGCCGCGCGGTGTCGACCTCACGCTGTCGCGCAACGCGGGCATGACCGCGCGAGAAGTAGACGACATCCTCGCCCAAGACCCCACCGCATGGGTCGGTGCGCGCGGCGGTCACGATCCGGTCGAGCGGCTCCGCGACATGTGGGCCGACGACACGATCGCCGACGTCTTGTACCCGACGGCCGGCCTCAGCTTGTTGTCCTACGACGACGCCGAGTTCCAGTTCGTGTGCATCCAGGCCTACAACAACTGGCTCGCCGAGTTCTGTGCCACCGACAAGGAGCGCCTCATCGGTCTGGCCATGGTGCCGACGTGGGACATCGCCCGAGCGGTCGCCGAAGTCGAACGGTGCAGCGACATGGGTCTGCGCGGTGGTCTGATGTGGGCGTCGCCCCCCGATCAGCGCGAATACAGCTACTTCACCGATCACTACGAGCGGCTGTGGTCGGTTGCTGCCGAGCGCGACTTCCCGTTGTCGATGCACATCCTCGCCGGGCATGGTTCCAAAGGCATGGCCAACTACGGCAAGACGGTCGAGGACACCTTCTACTTCGGCGTCGTCGTCCGCGACGAGATCCAGCGCACGCTCTCCGAGTTGATCATCGCCGGTGTGTTCGAACGGCACCCCAACCTTCACGTCGTCGCGGCCGAAGCGGGTATCGACTATGTCGCCCGCCTCGAAAAGCGGCTCGATTCGACGATGAAGATGTGGTGGCACGCGCTCGATCACGAGCTCAAGTTGATGCCGTCCGAATACTTCCGGCGCAACGTGTACTGCACCTACATCTCTGATCCGATCGGTCTCAACAACCTGCGCTTCACCGACGCCGCGCACTTCATGTGGTCGAGCGACTATCCCCACGGCGCGGCGACGTGGCCAAACTCTGCGGCAACCGTCAAAGCCGAGTTCGACGAGTTCGGTGTGCCCGAAGAGCAGCGGGTGCGGTTGACGTTGACCAACGTGTCCGAGCTCTACGGCATCGACATCGACGCAGTGCGCGAACCGAGTCCCAAGCTCTAGAAACAGACAATCGAGGGGGAAGCATGGATCGGGGAACGATCAAGCCGGTGCGTACCGCGTTATTCGTCGCGGGCAGCAACGAGGACGAGCTGGCCAAGGCGCCCGAGTACGGCGCCGATCTCGTCGTCATCGACATCGAAGAACCCCGCACGCCATATCCCGAGCACGAGCGCGTACGCACGCGCGGTCTGGTGTCCGAGTTCTTGTCGTCGGCGTCGACCGCTCCCGGCAGCCCGCTGTACTTCGTCCGCGTGCAGGCGGTCGACTCCGGCCAGACGTGGACCGACCTACGGGCCGTGGTCAAGCCGGCGCTGAGCGGCATCGTCCAACCGAAGATCCAGTCGCCGCTCGACGTGACCAAGATGGATGCACTGTGTGAGGCGATCGAGCTCGAGACCGGCCGTCCGCCGGGCACCCTGATGCTCTATCCGATCTTCGAGACCGCCAACTCGCTGCGTCTCGGCTACGAGATCGCGATGGCGTCGCCGCGCATCAAGTACATGGGGGGCGCGGTCTCGCGCTTCGGTGACATCCATCAGGCGATTGGGTTCCGTTGGACTCCCGAGGGGCGTGAATCGTTGTTCCTGCGCTCCAAGCTGTTGATCGATGCGCGCGCCGCGGGCGTCCGCTACCCGATCTCCGGCATGTGGGGTGGCGGGTTGCACGACACCGACGGCCTGCGCCGCTGGGCGAACGAGCTCCGCGACCTCGGCTACTACGGCATGATGATCGGCGCCGCCGAACACGTCGAGATCGTCAACGAGGTCTTCTCGCCGACCGCCGAAGAGATCAAGTACTGGAGCGAACTCGACGCGCTGGCCGCGGCGGCTGAGCGCACCGCCGACAGCGGCCCGATCCTCCATGGCGAAGCCAGCCAGGGCGAAGCGCACGTCGTGCACATCGCGCACGTCGGGTCGGCGCGACTCAATCTCGAGTGGGCGCGCGGCCTTGGCCTCGTCGACGATGCGGGCGGACTGCGATGACAAAATCCGCGGACATCCGCAAGCAACTCGACTTCCCGGTCATCGACGCCGATGGTCACTTCGTCGAAGTGCTACCGCTACTGCACGACCACGTCGTGTCGTTCCTCGAGTCATGGGGCGGCGCGACGTTGCGTGATCGCTACCTCAAGAGCGGTTTCGGCGCCACCGACACCGCCACGGTGTTGATGGACCGCACGACCGAAGCAGTGCGTCGTGACTGGCGCGCCATGCCGTCGTGGTGGGGCTGGCAGTGCCGCAACACCGTCGACCGAGCCACGTGCCACTTGCCGCGGTTGTTGTACGAACGTCTCGACGAGATGGGCATCGACTACATGCTCGCCTACCCGTCGTCGACGTTGGCCTACCTCGACGTATGGGATGCCGAACTCGCTCAGGGTCTGGCCCGCGCCGCCAACACCGCGTTCGCGCAGGAGTTCGTGCCCTACGCCGACCGCATCACGCCCGGTGGCATCATCCCGATGCACACGCCCGAGATCGCGATCGCCGAACTCGAATACGCGGTCAACGAACTCGGCATCAAAGCAGTGCTCATCGCCGGCTACGCCCGCCGCTCGATCGGGCGCATCGACGAAGAAGCCCCCAAGCTGTCGCGCCTTGCCTACCGTCTCGATCAGTTCGGCCTCGACAGCCCGTACGACTACGACCCGTTCTGGCAACGCTGCATCGACCTCGGTGTGGCCCCCGTGTCCCACAGCGCGATGCAGTATCACCGCGTCGAGCGGTCGGTCTCCAACTACGTCGCCAACCACATCGGCGGCCTGTCGAGCTGCCATCACGGTCTGGTCAAGTCGCTGTTCCTCGGCGGCGTCACGGCCCGGTTCCCCAAGCTGCGCATCGGTTTGCTCGAAGGCGGTGTTGCGTTCGCCTGCAGCCTGTACAACGATCTGCTCGCTCACTGGGAAAAGCGCAATGCCATCGCCATCGGCGACCTCGATCCCGACAACCTCGACGTCGAGGTCCTCATGCGCTACTTCGAAAAGTACGGCGATGAGAATGCGGTGGCTCATCTCGACACGCTGCGGGCCTTCTACGGGCGCCCCTCCGCGCGGCCCGAACAACTCGACGAATTCGCGGCCGTGCAGATCTCGCGTCCCGAAGACTTGCGTGACCGGTTCGTGCCCAACTTCTACTTCGGCTGCGAGGCCGACGATCGCATGATCACCTGGGCCTTCAACGAGAAGGTCAACCCGCTCGGTGCGCGACTGCGACCGATTTTCGGCTCCGACGTCTCGCACTGGGATGTTCCCGATTTCACCGAGCCGGTCGAAGAAGCCTTCGAGTTGGTCGAAGACGGCGTCATCACCGAAGCCGACTTTCGCGAACTAGTGTTCGTCAACCCCGCGAGACTGCACTACGGGATGAACCAGCGATTCTTCGAGGGCACTTCTGTCGAGCGTCAGGTCGCTGCCGTGTCCGACGAGTTGCTCGCCTGAAATCTGACCAACGAAAGGATCAATACCATGCGTGAAGACGATCCGAGGTTCAAGATCGCGGCGGCCCGTCGCATCCTCGCTCGCGAAGGATGCGAGAGCCAGGTTGCGGGTCACGTGTCGATGCGGGCGGTGGGCGAGGACGCGTTCTGGGTGACCCCGTTCGAGTACTTCGACGAGACCACTCCCGACCGTGTGATCAAGGTCAGCATGGCCGGCCAGTTGCTCGAAGGCGACTACGAGCCGTCACCGGCGGTCGATTTCCATGCTGCGTTCTACAAAGCCCGGCCCGACGTCAACTCGGTGATCCACACGCACTCGCATCATGTGATGGTGTTCTCGGCGACGCGGCGGGTCATCGGTCAGTACAACGTGGGCTCGGTGCTGTTCTACGACGAGCAGGCGCTCTACGAGGACGACGGTGAGACACCCGCGGTCGACGGTCCCGTCATGGCCGAGATGCTCGGCGCCGACAAGAGCGTGGTGCTGATCAAGAACCACGGCGCAGTCATCGTCGCCGAGTCGCTCGAGATGTGCACCGTGATGTCGTTCATGCTCGAGAAGTGCGCGCAATATCACATCGAGGCCGAAGCGATCGGTGGCACCGAGTTCCCCGAAAAAGAAGTGCTGCGGGGCAAAGATGCGTACCACAAGTACTTCTTGCCCAACATGTGGGAAGCGAACTACCGCCGCCTCCGCAAGAGCGATCCCGACCTTTTCGCCTACGTGAGCTGACCCGCCTGGTCAGCGGTCGGTGGTGAGGATCAGTGCTGATCCGTCCATCATCGCGCCCGACGTGACTGCGCATACATCGTGTCGTGGCGCCTGGTTGGCGCCACCGCGGCCTTGTACCTGCAGCACCGCTTCGGCAACGGTGTTCATGCCGTGGATGTAGCCTTCGGAGAGCAGCCCGCCGTGGGTGTTGGTCGGTAGTGCACCGTCGAGGCGCGTGTTGCCTTCACGAACGAACGCACCAGAAGCGCCTCGTTCGCACAAGCCCAATCCTTCGAGACCGACGAGCGTCGTACTCGTGAAGCAGTCGTAGATCTCCGCGAGTTGCACGTCGCTCGGACCGAGGCCAGCGCGCGTGAACAGTTCGTCGCGCAGCAAGCTGGTGTAGTTGCGCGAGTAGTCGTCCCAGAGAAGGTGGTCGCCGATGTCGAGGCCGGATCGGGGGCCGGCGCGGTACGCGCTCGACGCGATGACGGCCGGCGGGTGGCGCAGATCGCGGGCTTGGTCGAGCGAGGTCACGAGGATCGCGCATGCGCCGTCGACTTCGACGGTGCAGTCGTCAGAGCGGTACGGCTCGACGATGTACGGCGACGCGAGGTACGTCTCGAGGTCGAGGGGACGCCGGCGGTACGCGCGCTCGTTGCGCACCGCGTACTCGCGTTGCGCAATCGCGACAGCAGCCAGATCGAGTTCTCCTTGGCCGGTCTCGTGCAAGAAACGCTGCGCCCACATGCCGACGTACATGAGGTAGTGGTCGAACCCGATGGGGTAGCGGTATTGGCCGCCGGGGCCATGGAACTCCATACCGCCGACGCGCGGGCCGCTGCGGCCGTTGAGCGCGCGGAACACCAAGACGTTGCGGGCATGACCCGTGGCCACCGCCATCGAGGCCATGCCGGTGAGGTAACACGGTGCCTGACCACCGAGGTCGGCGTCGAGCACGTAGCGCAACTCGGGTACCGCAAGCGACGTCGCGACGGCCTGCGCGTGGACCGAGTCGTGCATCACCATGAAGCTGGCGACGCCGTCGACTTCGGTCGCAGGGAGCCCCGCGTCGTCAAGCGCGTTGCGGCAGGCCTCGGTGGCGAGGCTCAAGACGCTGCGGCCCGAGTCGCGCGAGAACTCGGTGTACCCCACACCCGCGATTGCGGTTTTCGTGTTCATCGGCTCTCGCTATATCGCAACTCGGTCCACGTGTCGTGGTCGACGAACTGTGGCGTGACTCGCTGCCCGATGACGCAGCCACCTTCGACGCGGGCAAAGACCCGACCGCCGCCGTCGAGATCGATCGTCGCAATCGTATAGGGGGCCTCGGCGGCCATGGCTTCGCTCATCGCGCGATGCGCGCGGACAAACGAGTAGACGACGCCGTGACCGGAAATCGGCTGATCTTTGGGAGAACCGGCACCGCAGTAGGGGCACGCCGGCGTGCGCGGCAGCCAATGACGCGTGCAGACACTGCACTCTTGGACGACCACCTCGTGGAGGCGAAGGCCGTCCCACCACGGCGCGCTGTCATGATCGATATGGGGAGCGCTCATCGTCACCGTCCCTTGAAGCGGGGTTTGCGCTTCTCGGAGAATGCTGCGAGGCCTTCGGGCGCGTCGTGCGATGTCAAGCAGTAGAACGCGTCGCGCTCGAGTTCGAAGCGCAGGGCGGCATCCACGCTGCCGTTGTCGGCCCACAGCGTGTTCATCACGTGCTTCGCGTTTGTGATGGCGAGCGGACTCTTCTCGGCAACACTGCGAGCGAAGGCAAGGCCTTCGTCGAGCAGCGCGTCGTCGGCGACGACGCGGCTTGCCAGGCCCCACTCGACGGCTTGCTCCGCGCTGAGGAACTTGCCGGAGAAGATCAATTCCGCGGCACGGCTCTTGCCGATGACACGCGGCAGCAGCGTGAGCACGCCACCCCCGCCCATCTGGCCGAAGTTGAGGTGGCCGTCGCCGATGCGAGCCGATACCCCGATCAGCGTGAAATCGCAGTTGAGAATGAGCTCGAGCCCACCCGCCGCGGTGACGCCGTTGACCAGCGCCACGACGGGCACTCGCAAGGTGCGGAATCGACCGAACACCCGATGGATGTCGGCGACGAACTGAGGGAAGGCCACCGGGTCGCGTTGGAGCTTGGTGTAGCTCTTGAGATCGCCACCCGCGCTGAACGCGCGACCGTTGCCGGTGACGAGCACGCAGCGCACCGACGCGTCGGCGTCAATCTCGCTGATGCGCGCATCGAGCTCATGGACCGTGGCCCAATCGATCGGGTTGAGCTGATCGGGCCGGTTGAGGCGGATGATCGCGGCGCGGTCGCGCCCGCGCCCCAACTTGGCCAACTCGAGTTGTACCCGTTCTGTCGTCGACGTCATCGCTACTCTTCTCGACCCGCGTCGTGCCGTTCGGTCGTGATGATACGAACCAACTCGTGCTTTTGAATCTTGCCCGAGGCGGTAGCCGACAGCACATCGAAGACTTCGAGCCGCTGCGGCAGCTTGAACTTGGCCAGGCCACCGGATTCGAGACGGTGCACGACGATGGAGAGATCGATCTGCGTGCCCGGCCGCAGTACGACGCAGGCACACATGCGCTCGCCCAGCCGCTCGTCGGGCAGGCCGATCACCGCGGCGCGTTCGATCTCGGGCATCGCCACGAGCAACTCTTCGATCTCGCGTGGCGCAATGTTGAGACCACCGCGGATGATGATCTCCTTCTTGCGGCTGACCATCGTGAGATAGCCGTCGTCGTCGATGGTCGCGATGTCGCCGGACTTGACGAAACCGTCGGGTCGATACGTTGCGGCAGTGCGCGCGGCGTCACCGAAGAGGCCCACCGAGGTATTCGGGCCGCGGGTCACGATCTCGCCGGGAGTGTTGGCCGCCACTGGCGCCCCGTCGTCATCGACGACCATGACCTCGACATGGGTCATCGCGGTGCCGTCGGTGTAGCGCCGTTGATCGAGCGTCGAATGGGGCCGGTTCCAGGTGCTGACCAACACTTCGGTCGACCCGTAGAGCCGCAGACATTGGATGCCTTGCTCGGCCGCAGCCTCGACCAACGGTGGCGGTACCGGTGCGCCACCGCAACCGAAGCAGCGCAACGAGTCGAGTCGCCCGCCCGATTGCCGCGCGATCTCGGTGAGATCCTGTAGGAAGGTCGTCGCCGCGAGCGTGTAGGAGCACCGTTCGCGCCGCACGAGCTCGGCTGCGACGGCGCCATCCCATTGGTCTTGGAGCACCAGCGGAAGGCCGTGGTACAACGCGAAGCGGAGGCCGTAGTTGAAGCCCGTCGAATGGCCGACCGGTGACGGCATCCAGACCACGTCGTCGTCCGTGATGCCCATGTCGGAGTATGCGACACGAACCGAGAAGTTGGCGGTCTGCTCGGTGTGCATGATGGCTTTGGGTGTGGCCTCGGTGCCCGAGGTGAAGATGAGCTCGGAGATCAACTCGGCGTCGCCGAGGCCGAGATCGTGGGTGGACGTCGACGCGACACAGTCGTCGTAGGCGATCTGATCGCCGTGCACGTGGTCGCCCACCACGACGTGCACCGGAGCGACGCCGGTGGTGGCAGTGACTTCTTGCACCATCGAGCGATGGTCGAACCCCCGGTAGTTACCCGGGGTGAAGATGGCTGCCGGACGAGCGGTGTTGAACACGTGTTGCAACTCGTGGCCGCGGTAGTTGGGCAGCAGTGGGTTAATGGTGGCACCGAGCGACTGAATGGCCGTCGCGACGACGCACGCTTCGTAGCGATTGGGCAATTGCACGGACACGAACGACGACGAGTCGACCCCGCGGCTGCGCAGGAACTCGGCCAACGCCGCGGCGTCGTCGCGCAGTTCGCCATAGCGGTAGCGGCCGCGTTCGTCGATGATCGCTACCGCGTCGGGCTTTGTCCGGGCGTGGTCACCCACGCGGCCGGCGAGCGTGCTCGCATCCCAGTGGCCTGACGCGAGGTACTGAGCGCGTCGTTCGGGTGTCGTGACGACATCGACCTTGCCGGGGTGCATGCGCCTACCATAGTCAGTCGTTGCCAAGACTCGATCAGCGCAGTCGGGCGACGTTGAGCGACGGGGAGAATTGCATGGCTGAGTTTCACGCGAGCACGCGAACGCCGAGCACGTTTGTGATCAGCATCACACCGTTCGACAGCAGCGAGCGCGTCGACGAGGAGTCGTTGCGGGGTCATCTACGCAAACTCGCGGCAGCGCGTATCGGGGTGTATCTGGCCGGCAGCGGTAGTGGCGAGGGCTACACATTGACCAGCGCCGAAGTCGCCCGCATTCTGCAGATCGGCAAGGAAGAACTGGCAGGAAAAGTGCCATTTCGGGCGATGGGTGTCGAGCCGCGGACCGCGGGCGAGATGGTTCGACTCGCTCGCCTCGTCGAGGAGATCGGGGTCCAAGCGATGCAGATCTATTCGCTCGACCAGGGCCACGGAAACCGTCCCCGAGACGACGAGATGGAGCGCTACTACAGCGACATTCTCGAGGCCACGACCGTCCCTTGCGTGTTGTCGACGCACCAGTCCGTCGGTTACTTCATCCCTCCGGACTTGATCGGCCGACTCATCGATCGCTATGACCATGTCATCGGGGTCAACGTGTCCGGCCCCGACATGTCGTACCTACAGCGCGTCATCGACGCGGCTGCCGGGCGCGCCGATGTGCATGTCGGTGGGCCGATGCACGCGCTCACGTGCCTGGCGATGGGTGGTCAGGGTTACCTGAGCTCCGAGGGCAACTTGGCGCCCAATCTGGCTGTCTCCGTCATAGACCGCTACGCGGCGGGAGACCTGGCCGGTTGCTTCGAGGCGTACAACCGACTGATGCACCTGTTCACCGCGACGCGGGACATGGGTGGCATCACCGGCACCAAAGCCGCACTGCAACTCTTGGGGTTGCCCGGCGGCACCATGCGCCGGCCGCGACTGGCGTTGCCCGAGTCCATGTGGCCGAGCGTGCGGCAAACGATGATCGACGATGTCGACCTGCGAACGATCGAAGGGCTGTGATCCGATGACGGATTTCTCGTTGAAGGGTGGGTCCGTGCTCGTGACCGGTGCCGGCTCTGGCATCGGCGCGGCAATCGCCTACGAGGTTGCGATGGCCGGTGCTCGCGTCGTGGTCAACGACCTCGTGGCCGAGCGTGCGCAAGAGACGTGCGCGCACATCATCGCGGCCGGCGGAACCGCGGACGCCGTCGCGGGAGATGTGTCGACCCTCGAAGGCGCCCGCGAAGTTGTCGACGGGGCGGTGGCGATACTCGGGACGTTGACCGGGCTGTGCAACAACGTCGGCATCGTCAAGGGCGGGCCGCTCGAGTCGCTCAGCACCGCCGACTGGAAGCGCGTCTTCGAAGTCGACCTCGACACGGCGTTCTTCTGTAGCCAGGTCGCGCTGCCGGCGCTGCGCAAGAGCCGCGGCGTCATTGTCAACACGTCGTCGCTGGTGGCGTTCCACCCGGCACCGTTCGCCGGTGCCTACAACGCGGCCAAGGCCGCGCTCGCCTCGTTGACGCAGCAGATGGCGCTCGAGTGGGGCCCCGACGGCATCCGTGTCAACGCCGTCGCGCCGGGGCTCATCTCCGGCACCCGTTTCAGCGCGAGCAGCACCGATCCTGCGGCGCAGGCCAAACGTCAACCGATCGTGCCGCTGCGGCGCACCGGCACCGCCGAGGACGTCGCACCCGTGGTGGTGTTCCTGCTCGGTGACGGCGCCCGCTACGTGAGCGGACAGGTCATCTGGGTCGACGGCGGCCTCGGCGTCGCCCTCCAGACCTTCATCCCCGCCTAGCCCACAGAACGGGTGGGGGAGCGGAACCTATAGTCGGGCGCGAACATCGATGAGGGGACGAAATTCATGACTGCGCCAACCGGATTTCCCGATCTCGCGTCGCTTTGGTCGCTCGCCGGCAAGGCCGCAATCGTGACCGGTGCGGGGTCCGGTATCGGCCGTGCGATCACATTGCGCCTCGTCGAGGCCGGCGCCGGCGTGCTGATCGCCGACGTCGACATCGACGGCGCACGCGCGACACAGGCGCTCGTGCACGAGGCCGGCGGTGAGGCCGAGACGTTCGTTGCCGACGTGCGCGATTCGATCGAGGTTGCGGCGATGGTCGAAGCGGCGGTCGCGCGTTTCGGGCGGCTCGACATCTTGGTCAACAACGCCGGGCTGTTTCCCCATTCGCCGTTCCTCGACACGCCCGAAGAGCTGTACGACCGCACGATCGATGTCAGCGTCAAGGGCACGTTCTTGTGTTCGCAGGCGTACGGTCGCTACCTCGCCCGCGCCGGCGGCACCGGCGCCATCGTGAACCTCGGTTCGCGCGCCGGGTACCGCCCGAGCCCTCAACTGGCGCACTACAGCGCGGCCAAGGCGGCGGTCATCCAGCTCACGCAGGCACTGGCCCTCGAGTTGGCGCCGCATGTGCGCGTCAACGCGGTGGCGCCCGGCCCGATCGACAGCGAAGGGGCCGCCCGCGCGAGCGTCTCGCGCGGCTCGCTCTCGGGCACCGACGCCGACAGCATCCGTGAGGGCTATCGCAAGCGCATTGCGCTGGGCCGCTTCGGTGCCCCCGACGAGGTCGCCCGCTTGGTGTTGTTCTTGGCCTGCGATGCGTCGTCGTTCATCACCGGTACCACGGTGCTCGTCGACGGCGGCGCGTCACTCACGTAGAACGCGTCACTCACGTAGAACCAGAACAAGCCAGAGGAGAAGTCACACATGCCCACCGATCAGCGCGTGCGATCGACCTATCGATTGATCTCGGGCGATGGTCACATCGTCGAGCCACCCGATGTCTGGGTCGACCGCGTACCGGCAAAGTACCGCGACCGGTGCCCTCGTATCGAGCGGCTTCCCGAAGGCGACGCGTGGATCATCGAGGGCGTCAACGATCCGGTCAACTTCGGCTGGAACGCCTGCGCCGGCAACGATCCCAAATCCATGAACGGCTGGGCGCGCCATGATGAGCTTCGCCGAGGCTGTTACGACCCCGCGGCGCGACTCGACGAACAAGATATCGACGGGGTCGACGCGGAGGTGTTGTACCCGACGCCTCGTCTCTCACAAGCGATCTTCGCCAACCGCGATCCAGAATTCCACGTTGCCTGCATCCGGGCCTACAACGATTGGATGAGCGAGTTCGCGGCCTACGCGCCCGACCGCTTCTGCGGTGTCATCCTGCTGCCGAATCATGGCGCCGACCTTGCTGTGGCCGAGTTCGATCGCGTCTGGGGACGCCCCGGCATGCGTACCGCGGTGATCGGCGCCTACCCCAACGGCACGCTCGAGGTCCTGCCCGAGGACGACGCGCTCTGGGGCCGGCTGGCCGAGGCGGGTTGTGCGTTGAGCATCCACGTCAGCCTCACGCTTACGATGCCCTCCGCTCATCGGTCGGCACTGCCCGGTTATGGCCGGTTCTTCGACGCGCCGAACCGCATCGTGCAGATGGTGTTTGCCGGTGTGTTCGATCGGTTCCCTTCGCTCCACCTCGTCATCGCCGAAGTCGACGTCGGCTGGGTGCCGTATTACAAAGAGCAGATCGACAACAACTATCACCGCCTCGCGCCGGCGAACAACTATGCGCTACCGAAGTTGCCGAGTGAGTACGTCGAGCAACACGTGCACTTCACGTACATGACCGATTCGTTCGGGCTGCAGAACCGGCACGAGGTCGGTATCGAAAACATTCTGTGGTCGAGCGACTACCCGCATATCAGCGCGGACTGGCCCTACTCGTGGCGCACCATCCAGGCATCGATGGCCGGGGTGCCGCGCGAAGAGCGCGACCTCATGCTCGCGGGCAACGCGCAACGCCTCTACAAGTTCGGTCAGTGACGGTATGGCCGACACGATCATTCCCACCGACGAACTCGTGAGCCTGCGCAGTCGAGTTGCGGTGATCACCGGCGCGGGCTCTGGCATCGGTCGAGCGTGCGCGCTGCGCCTGGCACAGGCGGGCGCGTCGATCGTCGCCGGTGATGTGCGCGGCGATGCCGCCGAAGACACTGCGGCTCGAGTACGGGCCGCCGGTGGCAACGCGATTGCCGTTGCCGTCGACGTGCGCGACGACGAACAATGCCGTGCGCTCGCGAGCGAGGCGATCGCCGCAATGGGCCAGATCGACATCGTCGTCAACGGCGCCGGCATCTTTCCCCCGACGCCGATGTTCGAGATGACGGTCGAGGCGTGGGACCGCGTGCTCGATATCAACGCGCGGGGCACGTTCCTGGTGTCGAGGGCGTGTGCGCCCCACATGCAAGGGGGCGCCATTGTCAACATTGCGTCCAAGTCGGCGTTTCAACCGACCCTCGGTTTGGCGCACTACGCCGCCTCGAAGGGCGCGGTCGTGATGCTGACCAAGTCGCTTGCGCTCGAGTTGGCTTCGCGGCGCATTCGAGTCAACGCCATCGCGCCGGGTGCAGTCGACACCGAAGGCGCAACGGCGACCGCGGCTGCGTTTGCCGAGAGCGCCGGAGTCGACCTGTCGGAAATCAAGAAGGCGTACTGCGCCCGCAACCCGGTGGGGCGCGAGTGTCAGCCCGACGAGATCGCGCGGGTCGCGTTGTTCCTCGCGTCGCCGCTTTCGTCGTATGTCAACGGCGAGACGATCCTCACCGACGGCGGGCATCTACTGACATGAGTACTCCCGTCATCGACTTTCGCTTCCGCGTGCCCACGCTCGAGTTCGCACAAGCCGCGGCGGCCTCGCACCATTGCCTGTGGTGGAAGGCCCGGCCGACCGCGTTGTGGCGGGCCGACAGCGAGCCCGAGCCCGCCGAGCCGTTCGCCGAGGCATCGCTCGACCACTGCGTCGAGTGGATGCGGGCACGCGATGTCATCGGAGTGTTGCCCGGACGTGACATGCCCTGCACCAGCGTGCCCAACGATCATCTCGCGGACCTCTGCCGCACGTATCCAGACCGGTTCGTGGCGTTCGCCGGTGTCGATCCGTCACGCGGTGCGCCGGCGATCGACGAAGTGGAGCGCCGGATCGCACAAGGCTTTCGCGGGATGCATCTCGAAGTCGGATGGTTGCAGCCGCCGCTGCATCCCGATGATGTGTCGATCTTTCCGCTCTACGAGCGATGCGCGGAGCTCGACGCGATCGCCATCGTCCACGTCGGTCCGCTCGCCGGGCCCGAGCTCAGCCACACCCGGCCCGACGCAGTGTGTCGCGTCGCCCGCGAATTCCCCGCGCTGAAGATCGTCATGGCCCACGCGGCATACCCGCACGCCGACGAAGCGGTCATGGCTGTTTTCAAGCACGACAACGTCTGGCTCGGCCCCGATCCCTATCACGAGTTCCCCGGGGGCGAGCGCTATCGCGAGTGGGCCAATCGCAGCGACTACGTCGCCGAGCGGATGCTCTACGGCAGCTCGCTTGGTTGGCCTCAGGCGCCCTCCGCGCTCGACCACTTCATGGCACTCGGTTGGCGCGACGACGTGCTCGAACGATTGCTGTGGCGCAACGCGGCCGAGCTGTTGGGCCTGGCGTGACCGACAGCTCGCGGCGCGAGCGAATGGTGCGAGTCGCGGTCGGGTCGAGCGCACTCGTCGTCGGCCTCAACCTCAACACCGTGTCGATCGCGTTTGCGGACATGCGGGCGGACTCGTTCAAGGGCGAGTCGCTGGCCGCGCTCGGATGGGTGCTCTCCGTGTACACGATCTTCTTCGGGGCGCTGCTCGTACCCGCCGGTCGCCTGGCTGATCGCCTCGGACGCCGCACCGTGTTTCTCTGGGGCCTCGTCGTGTTCTCGATCGGCTCGTTCGTCGCCGGTTTGGGCCCGTTGCTCTGGGTGGTCATCGCGGGACGCGTCGTCCAGGGCGTTGGCGCGGCAGCCATCGTGCCGTCGTCGCTCGGCTTGCTGCTCGACGCGACTCCACTGCACCGACGCGCGACCGCGACCGCGTTCTACTCGGGGCTCTCTTCGCTGGGCGGAGCGTTGGGCCCGACTGTCGGCGCGTCGGTGGTCAAGTTCGCCAGCTGGCGCTGGTCGTTCTTGTTGAGCCCGGTGATCGCCGCCGTGTCCTTCGCCTTCGGGCGCACGTCGCTGCCGCGCACAACCGCCAATCGCAAGGCCACGCTGCCCGATGTCATTGGCGCATCGATCATCGTCGTCATGTTGATGTCCCTCTCGTTGGCGATCGTGCAGGGCCGGTCGTGGGGATGGGCGAGTGCGCGCGTCGATCTCGCGTTCGCCGTGGCCGTATTGATGGTGCCGTTGTTCGTCATCCGGTCGCGTCGTCATCCGTCACCGGTGTTGCCGCTACGGCTGTTCTCGCTGCGCAGCTTCGCGTGCGCCAACATCGCCGCGTTCACCTTCGGCGTGTCGACCGGTGCGGTTCTCTTCTCGAACGTGCAGTTCCTAAACGTCGTGTGGCAACGCAGTGTCTTCCAATCGGGTCTCGGGCTGTTGCCGCTCGCACTCACTGCGGCGATCGTGGCGCCGTTCGCCGGTCGTCTTGGCGCCCGCTTCGGCGAGCGCGCGGTGGCGGTGCCCGGCGCGCTCGTCATCGCGGCCGGCATCGCCAGCTACCGGTTGCTGGCGACGGGCGAGAAGGCATACATCGCGCACTGGCTGCCCGGCTGTGTGCTCTTCGGGGCCGGCCTGGCGCTCACGTATCCGATGATCGCGGCGATCGCCGTGCGGGGCGTGCCGAGCGCGGAGCTCTCGGTGGCGAGCGCCTCGAATCGCACGGCGCTTCAGATCGGCAACGCGGTCGGCATCGCAGTGGTCATCGCGGTGCTGGGCGATCCGCGGGGGCCCGAAGCGCTCGGTTCCTTTCGTCGCGCCTGGATCGTCATGGGCGTGGGCGCCGTCGTGACCGCACTGGCCATCGTCAGTGTGGAGTCGGCGCGGCGGACGACCTCGTCCGGACGAACTGGTCTGCCATAGTTCTTATTGACTAATCCATTTGGCTCTGTATAGTACCCAAAAGGACTAGAGCGAGCGTCCAAAGGTACGCAGCGCACGGAGGTTTCCCCATGACCAGTCGCCGCCACGACGTCGATCCGCTCATCGAGTTGCTCGGTGACCGCACCCGGCTCAACCTGCCGGCCGAGGCTCCTGGGCCGCCGAGTGCCACCCGGCGCAATCGGCGCCGCAGCGTCGAGTTCACCGAACTGCCGGAACTGCCCCACGAAGAAGTCTTCCTCTGCCCGTCGTGTGCCACGCCGGGACAACTCGACATCCGCGAAGGGGCGTCGGGCCGTTGCTACCTCTCGTGCCCTTCGTGTTTCAAAATGTGGCAAGAGGTCCGCGAACCCGATCGAGTGTTCCAGATGGCCGACGACACGCTCTGGCAGATGAAGTAGCGGGCCCCGCGGGACCTCGGCGCAATATCGCCGGCCACTGTGGCGCTAATGGGGGAGCAGGTCCCGCAGGCTCTCGATCGTGTCGGCCTCTGACGCGGACTTGTCGGCTCGATAGCGCCGCACGCGGGCAAAGCGCAACGCCACCCCGCCCGGATAGCGCTTGGATGCCTGCACACCGTCGAGCGCGATCTCGACGACGAGTTCTGGTCGGACGAAGACGACGATGCCCTCGCGGCGCACTTCGCGGTCGAGTAACGCGTCGGTCTGCGATTTGAGCAGCGCGTCGGTGAGACCTTTGAACGTCTTGCCCACCATCACGAAGGTGCCGTCGGCGGCGAGCGCGCCGAGATGGAGGTTCGACAACCACCCGTGGCGCCGGCCGTGTCCCCATTCGGCGGCGAGCACGACGAGATCACGCGTGTGCACCGGCTTGACCTTGCGCCAAGACTGGCCTCTGCGGCCCGCGTCGTAGAGCGAATCGATGCCCTTGACCATCACACCTTCGTGCCCCGCGGCAATGGCGTCGTCGAGGAACGACTGCGCGACACCGGGATCGTCGGTGACCACCCGAGGGACGCAACGCGCCGGCGCGATGCGTTCGAGCATTGCACTGCGTTCGTGCAACGGCCGGTCGAGGTAGTCGGTGCCATCGACGTGAAGGCAATCGAAGAAATACGGAACGAGCGTCGAGCGGGAAACCGGCGACTCGGAACTGAAGTTGCTGATCGTGTCCTGGAACGCCTGGGGTCGATCGTCGTCGAAGAACCCCAACACCTCGCCGTCGACGATGAACCGCTGCGCATCGACCGCGAGCGCGGCGGCGACTACTTCGGGTAACCGCGCGGTGACATTGTTCAGATTGCGGGTGAACACCTCGACGGCGTCGCCGGACCGGTGCACTTGAATCCGCGCGCCATCGAGTTTGTACTCCACCGACGAGAGGCCGCAGGCTGCGATGGCTTCGGCCGCGCTCGGCGAGCTTCCGGCGAGCATCGGTAAGACCGGCTGGAAGACCGTGAGCCTCACCGCGCCGAGGGCGTCTTGGCCGCCGTCGCGCGCGAGTGTGGCGGCCCGGCCGAGCAGGCCGGTCAGCATCGCGGCGCGCCGGACCGAGTCGGGCGCGACGTCATAGGCACTGGCGATCGCTTCGGCCATGATGCCGTCGAGCGCGCCCTGGCGCAGTTCTCCGATGAGCAGCCGGCGCAAGAAGTCGGTCTCGGCTTCGGTCGCGCGAGCAAACAGTGCGCGCAACGTCGTTCGCCGGGCCGCGACGGACTGGCCCCCCGTCGTCGCCTGCAGCACGAGCAACGCATCGTCGATCTCGCGCACGGTGAGCGATGGCGTCGGGCTCGGCTCGGCGTCGATCTCACTGATGGTGGCCCAGCCGATGCCGATCTTGCCTTGGCGTGGTTCGCCGGTGAGAAAGCCGATGGTGGCCGCGAGATCGTCGGTGGACAACGCTTGCAGCAACGCTGCGATCGTGGCGATCTTCGATCGGCGCGATCGCGTGCTCGCAACCTGCCCGCTCGCTTCGACGATGGCGGCGAACGGCGTCGACTCCGCGAGTTTCGGTTCCACGGCGCCCATCATGCCCGCCCGCACGGATGCGGCCGTCGCACTACAGTCCCCGGCCATGATTCTCCAAGGAAAGACCATTGTCGTATCCGGTGTCGGCCCAGGGCTCGGCCGCGAGGTGGTGACGATCGCACTGCGCGACGGCGCCAACGTGGTGCTCGCGGCGCGTGGCGCCGATCGGCTCAAGGCACTGGCGCTCGAGATCGATCCGTCGGGCGAGCGTACGGCCGCGATTCCCACCGACATCACCGATGCCGATCAATGCGCGGCCTTGATGAGCGGTGCCGTCGAGCGCTTCGGTGAGGTGCATGGCCTCGTGCAGGTCGCGGCCCTCGATGCCCTCTTCGGTGGGGTCACCACCACGCCCGACGAAGATTGGATGGCGTCGTTCCAGGTCAATGTGCTCGGCCCTGCGCACCTGGTGCGGGCGATCGCCCCTGAGCTCGACCGTCAGGGGGGCGGTTCGGTGGTGTTCATCGGTTCGCAGTCGATGTACTTCCCGCAGGTCATGCAAATCGCGTACGCGTCAGCCAAGGCGGCGCTGATGTCGGCGATGTACTACATGGCCAAAGAATTGGGACCAAAGCGAATTCGCGTCAACACCGTCGTACCGACGTGGATGTGGGGCCCGCCAGTGCAGGGCTACGTCAACATGGTCGCCGAGCAACAGAACATCCCGGTCGAGCAAGTGATCGGCGGCATCACCGTCAACATGCCGCTGGGCGAGATCCCGGCCGACGAAGACGTCGCCGAGTGTGTCGCGTTTCTGCTGTCCGATCGCGCGCGGATGATCACCGGCCAGTCGATCCTCGTGAATGCCGGTGAATGGATGCGCTGACCGCGCCAGCTACGGCCCGAGCGGCCGTTTGAGCGGGAAGCTAAGACCGCGAGGCCTTCGTCAGCTGCCGACCCCGGCCGAAGAACTCGAACGCGTCCTGGATGGACGCGATCTCGTCGAATCCGATCGCAGCGCCGAAGGGCTGATTCCAGAACGGGTCGGGCTGGCTCGGCCGTCCTTCGAAGGGGCCGACGTACAGGTACGGGACGTCGATGTAGTCGTCACCCGGCGACCCGCCGTAGTTGATCTTGTCGGCCGACAGCGCGAGGTCGAAGTGCTCGGGCCAGAGCTGCGCTTCGGTCGGCTCGTCTTCGACGATCGACGTCGCGAACGCCCGCAACGCCATGTTGGTGAGCTCGTACCACATCGCCAACACCTCGACCGCGTCGAGATCGACCCTCAGCGGTGCGTCGAGTTCGAGCGATGTGTTCGCCGTGTACACCTCGTTCGGCGCGCCCGGGGCGATTCCGACGAAACGAGCGGCGTCGGCGATCGTGGTGATCGGCGCGCGACTCGGCGCGGCGCGTTGCTCGGTGATGACAATGTGGTCGAGATCGACCGAGATCACGCGGGACGTGTCGCCGAAGGCTGGTGTGGCGAAACCGCCGGGCGATTGCCGCAGACCGATCTTGCCGGTCGCCGCGTAGAGCGCGGGGCTGAGGACGTGCTCGGCGAGACGGTGCAACGACTCACGGGCGACGGAGTACATGGGCGGGAGATGGCGAGTGACCATGGTGCTCAGTCTCTCCCAACCTGGTGCCTCCGCGCCGCAGATGTCGGGTGAACCACAGATACGTCGCCCCCCAGATCAAGTTGACGACGGCAAGCACCGACATGACGGGCCGAGGCCCGAACTGATTCGACGCCACGCCGGCCACGACCAACGAGATGGTCATCGTCAACGTCACGAGCGCGAGGTCTGTGGCAAAGATGCGACCGCGCAATTCGTCGGGGGTCGATACCTGCAGGCCGTAGCTCGACAGTGTCCACTGCGTACCGCCACCCAGGTGCGCGCCGAACACGAACACGCCGACGAGCCACAGCGACGGCGCGAGAGGCACGAAGAAGTACATCGTGCCGTTCACCAACGCGGAAAGGCCGCACACTGTCAGCACGCGACCGATGTCCATCTCGGCCACCCGCCGGGCGATGAACGGGCCGAGCACGATGCCGGCGCCCCGAGCCGCGAGGAGAAAGCCGATGCCCTTTTCGACCGCACCGAATCGACGGTCGGCCAATACCGCGAGCAATCCAACGAGCCCACTCGACAATCCGAAACCGGCCTTCGACATCAATAGGGCCGACACGACTTTGTTCTGACGCGCGTAGCGAAGACCTTCGGCGGTATCCGCAAACGGGCGCGTCCGTCGCGCGGACGGCACGCCGGCCGCGCGCGTGGGGCGATGAATGCTGGTGATCAACAACGCGGCGATGGCGAAGCTGACCGCGTCGGCGATGAACGACGCGGTGCGACCGAACGCCAGTGTGAAGAGCCCGCCGAGACCGGCTCCTACCGTGACCATCGTGCCCCACGTCGCGCCGATCAACGCGGTCGCTACCGGCAGGTCCTCGGCGTCGACCAGATTGGGCAGCGCGGCCTGCGAGGCCGGACCGAAGAACGCACCGAACACGCTGATGCTCGCCTGCGCGACGAACACCAGGAACACGGGACCGTCGAGCGCACCGAGGAAGATCAACGCCGCCAAGACCTGCGCGGCCGACACCACGATCATCACCGTGCGGCGATCGAAACGGTCGGCGACCGGGCCGGCGAACGGCGACAAGAAGAACGCGGGCAGCGCCTGCGAGACGAACACCAGCGTGGCCAGCAGATCGGAATCAGTGCGGTCACGCACGAGACCGAGGATTGCCACGGTTGCGAACCAGTCGCCGCCGTAGGAGATCAGCTGCGCGAGAAAGAGCGTGCGAAAGTCGCGATTGCGACGGAGGAGTTGCAGCACTTGGTCTTCCGCTCTGAGGGCCGCTCGGGCCCGCTTCCGGCAGGCCTACAGCAGGATGCCGTTGGGGCGGGACAAACCTGCGGCTTCGCACCCCTCGTAGTAGAGGTTCAGCATCGCCTTCCAATTGGACACGTAGGTGACCTCGTCGTTGTCGTCGAGGTACTCGGTGTTGCCGTACACCACCGACCACATTTCGGTCTCTTCGGTGTTGTCGGCCGGCACGAACAAGGTGTGCACGGAATCGATCGGCTCATAGAGGTACGACCCCGCGCGATTGACGAAGTCGTTCTCGCGATAGGCCCAGGCGCCGGAGAGCGTGAGGGCAATGACGGGCCCGGTGTGCCGATGCGTCTGCACCTCGAGGCCCGCCGGCATGAAGCCATGGACCACGTAGACGTTGTCGGCCTCGCTCGCATGCAGCACGCGCATGCGGGCGCCGACCACCGGATTGATCACGAACGGAACCTCGTCGATCCCGACGTGGCGGGCTGATGGCACGTGTCTGCGCAGATCGGTCACGTTGTCCCCCCTTCGACCTCGCGGTGTGAGGTCAAGTCGCGAGCGTAGTTCCCCACTCCGCGACGGTATGCAACCACTCGTCGCCGAGGACGAGGCACAATGGAGCGGAATGACCCTGACGGTTGCGAACCGCCTGCTCGAACATTTGAGCCCTTCGGACATTCGGCTGGTGGCCGCGGCTGCCGGCAAGCCCGTCGACGCCCCGTCGTCGTGGATCGTCACCGCGCTGGCCGAGCCCTCGGTGCACGACGCCGTCTTCGCCATCACGGACGCGCCGCTCTCGGTGGCCTCGCCCTTCCTCGTCTTCACGGTGGCCGTACACGGGATTGCGCGCGAATTGGCTGATGCGACGTTGACCACCGAATGGCTCGGTCCGCGCAATCGGCTGCCGATGTTCGACGCGCCGACGATGCGCGAGTTCCTCGCCGACGCGGACCGCCGCCTCTACCTGTCGCAGTTGCTGGGTTCATTCACACGCGTCGCCGGGTGGACCCAATGGACGCACACCAGCCGGGGCTGGCGGCGCAACCATTTCAGCGATCTCGATCCCGTACAGCTCGCGCAGTTCGCCACGATGGTTTCCGACGCCGAACGACCCGGCGTGTGGCGCCGTCTCGGTGATCTGTCGCTGTTCCTGACGGGAGTGTTCCCGGACCACACCGCAAAGCGTCCGCTCAGTTCGGTGGCCGAGCAGCGGTTGCGTCGTATCACGCATCTGTCGTCCGACGCGCAGGGCGGCGACCTCCCCTCGGCCGTCAGCAACCTCGGCGCGGTCGGGCTCTTCGAGCTGGTCGGCGAGCGCGCCTACCGCAGCGCAGTCCAGGGTGTGCCGCGTCCACTCACGCAATCGATGCGGGTGGTCGACGACATCGCGACGCGTTTTCGTATCGCGCGGCGGGTGCTCAATCTCGTGACCGAGCGGTATCTGTTCCCACTTCGGTCAGAGTTCTTCGACGTCGCGTAGCTTCCCGCTCTGAAGGCCGCTCGGGCCTGCTCGCTACGCCACGTCGGTTTCAGTGCGGCTACGCCGCAACGGCTTGCGCGCGCCACCGCAGGCGCACGTAGTCGATCACGGTTACCCCGTCGTCGCGCACCAGCGGTTGGCCGTGGCGCGCCGCGTCGGCGAAGAACGCCGGTAGCCGATCGGGAGGGAGATCGGAGTAGTACGCGCTACCGAACATCTTCGCCCAGTCGACGATGCCGTCCGGACAATCGTCGAGCGGGCTCGGTCGATCGAAGTGGATCATCATCTGCGCGCGGAAACCGCACGACTCGAGCAGCGTGGCGTGTTCGCCGACCGACGGGTAATACCAGGGCAGTGGCTCGACGGGCGCGGCACCGACATCGACTCGCGCGGCGTTGAGCGCGGCGATGGTCTGCGCGACGTTGCCGGCCCCACCTTGCTCGGCGACGAAGCGACCACCGGTGCGCAGTGCGGCGCGGACGCTGGTCGTCACCGAGCGGGGCCGAGTGAGCCAATGCAGCGCAGCGTTCGAAAAGACGCCATCGAACTGGCCGACCGAAAAGTCGTGACCGTCGCCCACGACGAACTCGATGTCCGGAAACCGTTCGCGGGCTTGTTCGATCATGTTGCGATCGGCGTCGAGGCCGACCACCGACGCGCCCCGCTCGGCGATCTTGGCCGCGAGTTCTCCCGTGCCGCAGCCGAGGTCGAGCACCCGCTCGCCGGGTTGCGGATCGAGGAGGTCGATCAACGAGTCGCCGCCGCGGGACACGAAAGCGAACCGATTGTCGTAGGTGGCGGCATTCCACGTCATCGTCAGGAGTCAAGCACAAGCGACCAAGCGAGCGGGGCCCGAGCGGCCCCGTCAGAGCGGAGGGTAGGCCCGAGCGGCCCGCCAGAGCGGAGTGTTGGCCAATAGCCTGAGCGGGTGGCCGAATCGACCCTGTTGTTGCGTCCGGGCAAGGAACGGTCGCTCGCGCGCCGTCATCCCTGGATCTTTTCGGGGGCGGTCGAGCGGTTACGCGGCCACTGTGAGCCGGGCGATGTCGTCGTCGTTCGCGACAGCACCGGTCGCGTGCTCGGTCGTGCCGGGTACAACGCAGCGTCCCAGATCGTCGGGCGCATGTGGACCTTCGACGACGCCGTCGTCGACGACTCGTTCGTGGCGAAGCGCATCGAGGCCGCCGTTGCCCGTCGCCGATCACTCGACAGTGTCACCAACGCGACTCGCCTCGTCTACAGCGAGAGCGATGGCATACCCGGGCTGATCGTCGATCGCTACGACGACGTCGCGGTGGTGCAGTTCACTGCAGCGACGGCCGAACGGTGGCGCAGTGTCATCGTCGACGTGTGCCGAACCCTTGACGGTATCAACAGCGTCTTCGAACGGTCCGACCTCGACGTGCGCAAGCTCGAAGCGTTGGCGCCGGCGACCGGTCTACTCGCCGGTGCCGAGCCACCGCCCTTCGTCGAAGTGGTCGAGCACGGCTCTCGCTACCTGGTCGATATCCGCCGTGGACACAAGACCGGCTTCTACCTCGATCAACGGGACAATCGCCGCGTCGTTGCGCAAAGCGCCGGTGGTTGCCGCGTGCTGAATCTCTTCTGCTACACGGGCGCGTTCTCCGTTGCGGCGATGCGCGGGGGCGCGACGAGTGTGGTGAGTGTCGACTCGTCGGCACACGCGCTCGAGACGGCGGCCAACAACGCCGATCTCAATCACGTCGGCGCGACCGAGTGGGTCAAAGCAGACGTGTTCGCGTATCTGCGCGAACTGCGCGATGCCGGCACCACGTTCGATCTGATCGTGCTCGACCCGCCCAAGCTGGCGGCGTCGGCGGCACAGGTGCGCCGAGCCGCCCGCGGCTACAAGGACTTGAACTGGCTCGCGTTTCGCTTGCTCGCCCCCGGCGGTCATCTCGCGACGTTCTCGTGCTCGGGGCTCGTCGACACCGAGCTGTTCACGAAGGTCGTCGCGGGCGCTGCGCTCGATGCGCGACGCGAGGTCGCGGTGGTCACGCACCTCGGCCAGGCGAGCGACCATCCGGTGCTGCTCTCGTTCCCGGAAAGCGCGTACCTCAAGGGTTTGTGGTGCCGGGCCGACTGAGGGCACACTGGCGGCCGGCTCACAGAATCGAGGGGTTATGCGGGGCATTGTGTGGATGGGCGAGCAGGCCGAGATCCGCAACGACGTCGAGGTTCGA
>JBDSMH010000048.1:0-114967 GCA_039915945.1 Acidimicrobiales bacterium
GGCGGCGCGGCCATCGTGCAGAGCGCCATCGACGCATTCGGCCGGATCGACATCGTCATCAACAACGCGGGCATCTTGCGCGACAAAGCGTTCCACAACATGGAGCCCGATCTGCTCGAGCCGGTGCTCGACGTGCATCTCAAGGGCGCCTTCTACGTGACGCGGGCCGCGTGGATCAAGATGCGTGAACAGAACTACGGGCGCGTCGTCAACACGTCGTCCAACTCCGGTCTGCTCGGCAACTTCGGCCAGTCGAACTACGGCGCGGCCAAGATGGGCCTCGTCGGGTTGACCCGTGTGCTGGCCATCGAAGGCGCCAAGTTCAACATCAAGGTCAACGCCATCGCTCCCGTCGCCTTCACCCGCATGACCGAGGCGTTGATGGGCGATCTCGGTCCCAAGCTCAAGCCCGAACTCGTCACCCCGATCGTTACATGGTTGTGTCACGAAGATTGTCCGGTCACCGGCGAGGTCTACTCGGCGGGCGGCGGCGTCATCGCCCGCTTCTTCGTGGGACTCACGCAGGGCTACGTCAATCCCGATCTCACGGTCGAAGACATACGTGATCACTTCGACGAGATCCGCGACGAGACCGGCTACGTGGTGCCGACCAAGAACAGCGACGAGCTACGCAAGATCTTCGGACAACTCGGTCAACTCGGCTAGATCGTGCGCGCCACCGACGACGCGTGATGCGCGATCATGCGCCACCCTGCGCCGTCGAGCGCGAACGCGTTGAGCGCCGCCACCGTGCCTCCACCGCGGGCATCGATGAGGTTCTCATCGTTCGTCACGAACGCCATGTCGTTGCCGATGACCACGTGATGGTTGGTGACGATCACTTGCATCGCCGGGTTGTTGAAGATGGCACGCCACGACGCGCCGACCTGTGGCCATCCGTGCAGCGTGGTCCAGCCGGGATGCGTGCAGGCCACTCGGTCGCTGAGCTCCCATACGGCGGCCATCGCATCGATGTCCCCGCGCTCGAACGCCTCGTAGAACGCGCTGTTGGCCCGCAAGATGGCCTCACGGGTGACATCGGAATCTGTTGAGGGCGAGTCGGCGCTGATGCGGACTCCTTCGACGAGCTGTGCGGAATGCGTGATCGTATACGCGCGCCGGAGGCCGCCGCGAAACCCTTACGCTTTCGGGGTGGAAGGATCGCCGATCGAGCGATTCGACGATGTGGTCGACGGGCTCTTCGACGTGCTCCGAGGGCGGCCGATCGTCGATCGAGTCATGTACAGCGTGACGGAGCTGGCCGACTTCAGCGTCTTGTGGCACCTACTCGGTGTAGCACAGGGCTTGACGCGCGCCGATGGCTTCGAACGGGCGCTGCGTACCAGCGTGGCGTTGGGCGTCGAGTCGGTTGTCGTCAACGGGGGCGTCAAATCACTGTTTCGCCGGACCCGCCCGGTGCCCCAATTCGAACGCCCCCATTCGCTTCGTATCCCCAAGACGACGAGCTTTCCGAGTGGGCACGCGAGCTCCGCGTTCGTGGCCGCCGCGCTGCTCTCTGATGGCAGCCGCGCCAAACCGGCCTATTACGCGTTGGCCACCGTCGTCGCAGTGAGCCGCATCCACGTGCGCATCCACCACGCCTCCGACGTCGTCGGCGGCATCGTGATCGGTGTCGGACTCGGAGCCCTGGCCAAACGAGCCTGGCGCATCGCGCTCAGTTGAGCTGCGGCTCGGCTTCTTCGCTGAGCATCAACAACAGGCGCACATCGAGCAGGAGGTTGGCGACCTCATCACCCGAGACGAGGCTACGCCGCTGCATGTCGCCGAGTCCGCGGTCGATGAGCGCAAGGGCTTCAGCGATCGCTTGTGTCTCTCGGGTCGACGTCATCGTCTGCACCTACCTGTTGCTCGCACCACCATGCCGAAGAACCGGCCGGTTGTCTAGCTGCCGGATGGATCATTCGGGAAGGCGCACCGGGCACCTGCGGAGCCGGTCCCCGTACCCTAGCGGCCCGAAACCACCGGGAAGCGGTCATTAGAGTGCCCGTGATGCCCACGCCAATGAAGGTGAGCATCGAGGCATCCCCCGCCGAAGTGCCCTTGGCCCTCGCCGACCTGCACCGCAGCCTCGAGGTCGGCCGCACCGTCCGCATTGCTCGCAAAGGGCCCGCCGTCGATCCTGCCGCGCCGCCCTGGGACGCACTCGTCCGCGGCGGAGGTTTCGTGGCGACCCCCACTCGCTCTGTGTATCGCCGCGAGCATTCGCTACCCGACTACGTCGCGGCGTCGATGCGCATCCTGCTCGTCGGCCTCAATCCGTCCCCCTACTCGGCCGATGTCGGCGTCGGGTTCGCCCGCCCGGGCAATCGTTTCTGGCCCGCCATGCTCGCGGCCGGGATGGTCGAGTGCGACCGTGAGCCTCGGCGCATGCTCGTCGAACAGCACCTCGGCATGACCGACTTGGTGAAGCGCGCAACCGCTCGGGCCGACGAGCTCGATGACAACGAATATCGAGACGGGCATGCACGAGTGACCGCCCTCGTCGAATGGTTGCGGCCCAAGGTGGTGTGCTTCGTCGGATTGGGCGGCTGGCGCGTGGCCGCCGACCGGCGCGCCGTAGCAGGGCGTCAGCCACTGCCGATGGGATCGTCGATCGTGTACGTGATGCCGAACACCAGCGGGCTCAACGCGCACGCGACGGTCGATTCTCTCGCCGATCACTTCCGCGAAGTACAGCAGTTGGCCGATGGCTGACGCACGCGCAAGATCGTTGGCAAAGCACTTGACTCTGACGCGGCGTCAGCTAGTTCACTAGCGGTCATGTACGGCATTGGCACGGTGGCACGCCTGGCGCAGGTGTCGGTGCGCACCTTGCGGCACTACGACGACGTCGGCCTGCTCCGGCCGGCCTGGGTGAATCCGGCAACGGGCTACCGCTACACGCCGGAGCAGGTGCTGCGATTGCACCGCATCCTTGTCTTGCGCGACCTCGGCGTCCCCCTGTCCGAGATCGGTCAGCTGATCGACGACGACGTGACAACCGATCAGCTGCGGGGAATCTTGCGGCTTCGTCAAGCGGAGGCCCGCGCCCGCCTCGCCACGCAGACGGAACAGCTCACACGAGTCGAGGTCCGGCTCGCACAACTCGAGGAGGGTCCGATGGCTGCCTTTGAAGTGATCGTGAAAAGACTCGAGCCGCTCCGGGTCGTCACGTTGAGCGAAGGCCCGGTCGCTTTCGACGAGATCGGCGAAGCGTGCGGCCGCATGTATCCGAAGCTGCACGCCGCACTGGCGCGGCATCAAGTGGCATTCGATGGCTTGTCCCTCACCTTGTACGAAGACACCGACGACGAGGATCGGCCTCTGCGACTCACGACCGCGCTGCAGGTCCCGAGCGAAGTGACCATCGAAGGTGACGGTCTGGCCACGATCGAGTTGCCGGCAGTCGACCGAGCCGCGACGACAGTTGTGCGGGGCGCGCCCGACCAATTTCACGATGCGTTCCGCGCGATCCATGAATGGGTCGAGCAGACCGGCGACCGGGCGACACGCTACGAACGGGAGCTCTACATCGACTGCGACGGCCTCCGCGACACATGGGTTACCGAGTTGCAGACGATCTTGGAGCCCAGGCGGACGTCGTTGGCCGGTTAGCTCAACGGTTGGGTGCCAACGCGCGGATCGCCTCGCGGGTATCGATGCCGCCGAGGCCCATCACCATCAACGCCGGCGTGGTGATGCCGGCATCGATGTAGCGCTGGATGTGGGCCCGGCACTGATCCGCGTCGCCGTTGGGAATGAGGTCATCGACGAGTGAATCGGGGATCTTGTCGAGCGCGCCCTTGCGATCGCCGGCCGCCCACTGTGCCCAGTGCTCGGCCAGCATGTCGCCGCGCCCGAGCCACTCGTGGAAGGCGCGGTAGACCGGCACATTCAGGTACGCGGCCATGGCGAACTTGGCCGCGGGCAACACTTGCTCGCGGTCGGGGTTGGGGCACACGAAGATGCGCGCAACCACCTCTTTGTCAGGGCCTTGCGCGTTGACGATTGCCGACACCGTTTTGGCGTCGCTGGCCGACAGCCAGTTGACGATGGCTCCATCGGCGTGGCGCCCCGCAAGGCGCAACATGCCCTCGCGCAGCGCGGCGACGAGGATCGGCACCGGCTGCTCGGGTACGAGGCCGAGGCGGAACCCTTTGACGGAGAACGTGTCGTAGTCGTTGCTGACCTTTTCGCCTGCGAGCGCAGAACGTAAGAAGTGCAGCGTGTCGCGAACCCGCTTGTAGGGCTCGGTGAACGGCACGCCGTTCCACGATTCGACGATGACGTTCGACGAAGCACCGATGCCCGCCACGAAACGTCCGGGCGCGGCCGCCGCAAGCGTGGCGATCGATTGTGCCAACAGGCCCGGACCACGTGTGTAGACGGGCAGGATCGCCGTGCCGAGGCGCAGCGACGGCGTCCACACCGAGGCCAATGCGAGCGGGGTGAACGCGTCGGTGGTGTTGGTCTCGGCCGACCAGAGATCGGTGTAGCCGAGGGTCGCCAGTTCCTCGAAACGGGCGCGTTGTTCGTGGAGGGGTCCCGCAAATGGAACAGTCATGCCGTAGCGCTGCATGGCTCGACCGTACTGCGGGGCCCCGTTCGTTGTCACACCCCCTCGTCATACTGATCTCCATGAGCAATCAGTTGACCCTCATCGAGTTCCCCACCGGTTGGCAGCTCGACGAACGCGCCCGTGAGGTCGGCCGCCGCGGCTTGGCGGCCGCCCGAGCAGCGCTGTCCGCCGCACGGGCGCGCGAACTCGACGCCGTTCCCACCGCCGACGCAGCCTGACCGTTGCGGTTCCCGGCTACCCTCCCGTGGGCTACCGCCCCGCGGTTGCCCCTCCCCTCACCATCGTCCGGTCCGCATTCGGAGCCAACCCTTGCCGTGCAGCCGCGCTGTTCGTCTGTTGTTCGTTGCCGGCGTCGCCCTGGCACTCACTGCGTGCCAGCACCGCGGCTCGGCCACCCCTCGCCCTCCAGACACCGCAGTGGTGGTCAGGGTGGTCGACGGTGACACCCTCGTACTCGACCTGAGCGGATCAGACGAGCGGGTGCGTCTGCTCGGCCTCGACACCCCCGAAACCGTGGACGAAAACCGGCCCGTGCAGTGCTTTGGCCACGAAGCGTCGAGCTATCTCGCCGCGCTGCTACCCCGGGGCAGCACCGTGCGACTCGAACGCGATGTCGAGGCTCGCGATCGGTACGGCCGGTTGTTGGTCTACCTCTACCGGGCCGACGACGGGTTGTTCGTCAACGCCGCGCTGATCGAGGGCGGCTACGCCACGACGCTGTCGATCGCGCCCAACACCATGCGGGCCCATGACTTCGAGGTGCTGCGGGTGCAGGCCCAGCGGGACAAGCGGGGGCTGTGGGGGGCCTGCAGTTCCTTCGGCAGCCCGGCCGACTCCCCGACGACCACGCGCGCCGCACGATAAACGGCTGGGCCGTGGGCAATGGCCGGGCCGTCCACTACCGTGGCGCTCGTGACCGCGTTGTCAGAGCGCCTCGGCTTTCGCGCATCCGATCGAGTGGTGATCCTGTCGGGCGATCTGCTTGGCTCGTGTCACGCCGCCAACATCGGCGTCTACGAGTCGATGCGCATGGGCATGGTCACGAGTTCGTCGCTCATGGTGCCGTGCCCCTGGGCCCGCCACGCCGCGGCGGCCTACCGGGGCGAGTCGGTGGGCGTGCATCTGACCCTCAACTCCGAACTCGACGAGTACCGCTGGGGTCCCATCACTCATGCCCCGTCGCTCTGGGACGGCGACGGCGGGTTCCCCCGCACGCTCGATGACCTGTGGGATCACGCCGACCTCGACGAGGTCCGCCGTGAGGCACGATCGCAGCTCGAGCGGGCCGTGTTGTGGGGATTCGACATCACGCATCTCACCAGCCATCTCGGGGCACTCGAACAGCGGCCCGAGTTCTTCGACATCTATCTCGACCTCGCGCTGGAGTTCCAACTGCCGTTGCGCCTGCCCAACAGCGATGCCGAACGCCACGTCGGCTTTCCGTTGCGTCAACTGGCAGCGGACGAAGGCGTGTTGTTCCCGGACCGCCAGCGCGCGCTGCGCAACGCCGGCAAGCGGGCCATCGAGCGCGCCATCGAGACCCTCGAGCCGGGAGTCACCGAGATCGTGGTCGAGCCGGCGGCCGACACCCCCGAGCTACGGGCAATCGACCCGCACTGGTCCGCCCGCGTCGAGCAACTCGAGTTCGTCACTCGTGACAGCAGCCTGCGCGCCGCGTTCGAACGGGCGTCGGTCAAGCTCATCGACTACGAACTGCTGCGAGAGTCGCAGCACCAAGTTCAGAACTGAGTGCGTTCGCGCAGCGACTGACAGGTCGCCGCGAACTCGGCGCTCTCGAATAGCGGCTGCAGCCGCAAGAGGTACGCCGCGTAGTCGCCGTCGACCTTGAGATCGCCCCGCATGTACGCGACCTCGCGGTCGACCTCGCCGCGCGCCAGTGCAATGGCGTGCGCATAAGAGACCTGCAGGGTGCAATCGACGGGATCGCGTTTGCCCATCGACATCTCCGTGAGGCGGCCGTCGACGAAGCGAAGCACGAACTGCAGCTTGCCCGACGGTGCCGAGGCGACCTGGCATTGCAGCGTTGCGCCGACGCCGGGGCGCGGCGGCCATGACGCGGCCGCGTCGGTCAACAGTGCGAACCATTCGTCGGTGAGAAAGGCGGCCATGCCGCTTGTCTAGCGGACGATCAACGCGTCGAGCCAACGAACTCGCGCACGCCGGCGAACAGATCGTCCTCGGGGATCTCGGTATTCACCAGCGCGCGGGCGAGCATGTAGTCGTCCCACGGGTGCACCGTGCGGGCGACGTCGACCGGCAGACCGAACCAGAAACGCTCGTTGGGATCGACCTGCGTACCGTGCGCGAGCAGCGCATCGACGCGCACCTGGTAGTAATCGCCGACCTCGATGCGGGTGGTCACCTTGTCGTCGGTCGAGGGGCGGGTGAACCAGCCCTCACCGTACGGAGACTCGAGGCCCAGCTCGAGGAACTTTTCGTGCATCGCCTTGATGCGAGCCATCGACCAGGTCGTGTAATACATCTTGAGCGGCTGCCACGGCTCGCCGAGCCCGGGATACGCGTCGGGGTCGCCGGCGGCATCGAAGGCGGGGACGCTGATGTCGTTGACCCGCACATGATCGGGGTGTTGATAGCCCTGCTGGTCATCGGCGTAGGTGACGATCACGTGGGGTCGACGTTGACGGATGATGGCGACCAATCGGCCCACAGCCTCGTCGAGTGGCGCGCGATGAAAGCTGTCGGGATTGTCGTTGGACGGCGTGTCCTTCATGCCCGAATCGCGATAGCCGAGCATGTGCACGTGTTCGTAGCCGATGATCTCGGCCGCAACCTGCAACTCACGGCGACGAATCGCGGCCAGGTTCTCACGGATCTCCGGAGAATCGAGCGCCTTGTTCAAGATGTCGCCCTCTTCGCCACCGGTGCAACACACCAGTGTCGACTCGACACCCTCGTGGCGATAGCGAGCGACGGTGGAAGAACCCTTCGATGCCTCGTCGTCAGGATGCGCATGGACGGTGAGCAGGCGAAGCGGTGCAGTCATCGCGGGTCACGGTATCGCGTCGATCCCTGAAATCGGCCCATTACTCTGATGCGGTGCGTCGCCACTTCCCGCTGGGCCGTCTGGCCTTTCTCGCGCCGGTCTTTCTCACGCTATGCCTGGCCCTCGCGGTGATGCTCACCGCGTGCTCGACATCGGGCCGCGAACTCCGAACACCCGGCCCCACCCGCCCGCCATCGGCCGTGATATCCGCGGGCACGATGGACTTCACGCTGGCCGATGCCACGGCCACCGGTGAGCTCGCCGAGAGCCACGGGGCCGAGTTCGGCGGCATCGCGCCCCCGATCAGTTGGGGTCGTGTGCCCGACAAGGCCAAGTTCTTGGTGCTCGTTGCCGATATCCCGCGGGCCGACTTCGGCACCGAGGACAAGTCCGTGCTCTGGCTCGTGCCCAATATCTCGCCGACGAGCGAAGGGATCCTCGAGGGTCTCAACCCCGACGGCGATGTCTACATCGCGTGGAGCGGTCCGACCATCGGGCGGGGCGAACAGGTCAAGGTGCGGTTCCGGCTCTATGCAGTCACCAAGCCGCTCGAAGACTCCACCGAGTCGCCTTTAGAAATCGTCGTTCGGCTCGATAAGCAAAACGTGGGCAAGTCCGAGTTCGTCGTTCCCTTCGCACCCAAAGTCACGTCGTGACCGTCATCTACATCGCCCTCGCCCTGATCGTCGTGTCCTCGATCGCGGTGCTGTTGTCGTACAACCGCTTCGTCAGCCAGCGACAGTTGATCGACAACTCGTGGTCCAACGTCGATACCGAACTACAACGGCGCCATGACCTCATCCCCAATCTCGTCGAGACGGTCAAGGGCTACGCGTCGCACGAGCAACGCACCTTCGAGACGGTCACCGCGGCCCGCGCGCAGGCAATGTCGGTGCGAGGATCCGCCGCCGCACAATCGCCGGCCGAAAACAACTTGGTCGACGGCGTGCGCCAACTGCTCGCGGTCAGCGAGGCTTACCCGCAGCTGCGGGCCAGCTATCACTTCTTGCAGCTCCAAGACGAGCTCGTGATGACCGAGAATCGCATCCAGGCGGCGCGCCGCTTTTTCAACGGCAACGTCCGTGACTACAACCGGCGCGTCGACTCGTTTCCGTCGCTCGTGATCGCGCGAAGCTTCCACTTCTCCCGCGAGGAGTACTTCGAAGTCGAGCCGATCGTGCGCGATGTGCCCGCCGTGGTGTTCAACCCGCAATAGCTCGCCGACGGAACCACTCAGCACGCCCTACTCGGCCCAGCGGCCGAGCTCGCGCATGCGGTCCTGACATTCGGACCACGCCTTCTCGAGGATCTCGCGCACCGGCTCGACGCGATCGATACGGCCCGCGACCTGACCACCGAACGCGAAGAACGCGTCCATGTCACCACCGAAGTAGAGCTTGAAGATCGAGTCGGGCACCATCTTGGCCGCTTCGGGATCGCGTTCGGCGGCGACGGAACGGCTCGTGCGCAGCACCCTCATCGAGGGCTTGGCGTAGCGGTTGACGACGACGGTGTCGGTCTCGGACGAGTCGACCACGAGCTGCTTCCAGTTGTCGTGGATCGGCGACTCGGCGCTCGACACCATGCGCGTGCCCATCTGCACCCCGTCGGCGCCGAGCGCGAACGCGGCAGCCATCGACACGCCGTCGCAGATACCTCCCGCGGCGATGATCGGCACGCCGACCTTGGCCGCGATGAGCGGCACCAGCACCATCGTCGAAGCGCCGTCGGGATTCTTGAACCCGCCCCCCTCGATGCCTTCGACGACCAACCCGTCGACACCGGCCTCGAGGGCCTTCATCGCACCCCGCAACGTAGGCACGACGTGGAACACGGTGACGCCGGCTTGCTTGAACAACGGCACCATCTTCGCCGGGTCGCCGGCGCTGGTGGTCACGAAACTCACGCCGTTGTCGACGATGAAATCGACGACGCCCGGATCGCGCACGAAGAGTTGGGGGACGTTGACGCCCCATGGTTTGTCGGTGAGATCGCGCATCTTTTCGAACTCGAGTTTGATCTCGTCGAGCTTTCCGGAACCGGTCTCGATGACGCCCAGCCCGCCGGCGTTGGACACAGCCGACGCCAGCTGCGCGCGAGCGATGTAGCCCATCGGTGCTTGCACGATCGGAATCTCGATGTTGAGCATTTCGGTGATACGCGTCTTCATTGTGTGCCTACTTGTCAGTCACTTGTTGGAGTTGCGCCGCACCACCGGCGCGCGGCGAAATGTGGTCGACCGGTCGGACACCCACGGCTGCAACGGGGCGGTCGTGAGTGAGGCGAGTTGCGTCAGAGTCTGGTCGTAATTGACCCGCCAACCCGAGAAGTCGAGCCACGCCCGCTCTCGATCCGAGCGCACCGGCACGCCGCCCGCGGCCAACTGTTCGTAGACGGCCATGAACTCGGCCTTGGTGACCGAGATGGGATCGCCCGGCGAGGGTGACGGATCATGAGGGATCGAGAAGTACTCCGCGATGTGCCGCAACGCCAGATACCCCGCGCGAATCGTGATGGCCGCCTGCGGATCGCTTTTGGTGTTGACGCACGACGTGAACAGCGCGGCGCCGTCGAGCACGACCCCCGACATCGTGACCCACGAACGGTCGGGTGTCGGTGATCGAAAGAATGCCAGCGCAGGGAACGACGTATGCGTCTCTTCGAGCTCGACAAACCAGGTCTCCCATCGGACCCACGTGTCGTGCAGCCGATCGAACCCGTTGATGCGATGGGCCCGGATCAACATGGTGGCCGGCGATGCGGCGCCATCTTCTTCGACCGACCAGTTGTGGATCTGGGTCACCAACACCTCTCGCTTGGAGAAGTGTCCGTACATGGTCGGGAGAAACGAGATCAACAACGCGACGAGGCCCAGGCCGATCATGGCCTCGACGATGACGAGTAGGTGCACCACGAACCCTTCGGAGCGCTCGAAACCGAGCGTCGTCGCCGACGAACCGGCGAGAACAAGGGCGTGTTCATAGGGTCGGGTGCGTAGCCCCCAGAAGATGGCACTGAACCCGAGAACGACTCCGGTCATCCACACGAACGGCAACAACATCAGCGACGTCGGTGCGTAGCGCGCCATCACGCGGTCGCGGTCCTTGTAAGGACGGCTTTCCTTGGCGAACATCTCGAAGCAGACACGCACCGCCCGAAACACGACACGATTGAGGAACACCTGCTCGTCGCGCGGAACCACAACGGTGCGCACCGCGGCGGACAGCACGAGGAACACGATCACCGCGCCGAACGCGACGCTCAGGACTTCGGCGACGATCATCATTCAGGGCCGCGGCACGAAGCCGCCGTCTACGAGGTACGTCTGGCCGGTGATGAACGACGCTTCGTCCGAGCACAGGAACAGCGCCATACCGACGAGGTCGGACATCTCACCGAAACGATTGACGAGTTGCCCGCGCGTGACGAGGTCTTTGTGCTCGGGCGCGAGGTGTTGCAGGACCGCCGGCGTGCCGATCATGCCGGGTGCGATGCCCACCACCCGAACGTCGGGCGCGAATTCTGCGGCGAGCGACATGGTCAGCCCGTTGAGTGCCAGCTTGGAGACGCCGTATGCACCACCGGCAGACAGATATGCGGCCATCGACGACTGATTCAGAACGACGCCGCCGCCACTGGTGGCGAGATAGGGCCGGCACGCGGTCGCGCAGATCAGCGCGCCGACCACGTTGACGTCGAGAATGCGGCGCCACTCGGCGAGCGGCAGCGTCGACGTCTGGTTGCAACGACCGAGGTGGAGGCCGGCGTTGTTGACCAACACGTCGATGCCGCCGAACGTGTCGACCGCCGTCTCGATGGCGCTCTTGACCGCCACGTCGTCGGTGATGTCGACAGTGACGCCCAGGGCGCGCCCACCACCGCTCTCGATCCGGGCAACGGTCTCGTCGACGCCCACCGCGTCGATGTCGAGCACCAGCACGTCTGCGCCTTCGCTGGCGAAACCGCACGCGTACTCGCGACCGATGCCGTTGCCGGCGCCGGTCACCACCGCGGTCCTGCCCGTGAATCGCATGGCGGCGGTATAGCACCTTCGTGCTTCCCGCTCTATTGGGGCCGCTCGACTATCGGAAATCTCGGCTGCGCAACGGCACTGCGAGATCGAGTGCATGGATGCGCTCGGCCACGATGTTGACCACCCCCTCACTGGCTTGCACCTGACCGCGGATGATCAACGCGATCGAGCCGCGGGCGACCTCGCGGTGGCGCAGCCAACACCCCCGCGACACCACCACGTTGATGAGGCCGGTCTCGTCCTCGAGGTTCAAGAACGTCGTGCCGCCCGCGGTCGCCGGCCGTTGACGGTGCGTGACCACCCCCGCGACGAGCACCTTGTCCTTGTCGTGCAAGGTGCGTAGGGCGCCAGCCGCGACCACCCCCATCTCGTCGAGTTGGTCCCGGATGAAGCGGGTGGGGTGGCCATCGGGAGACACCTGAGATGCCCACAGGTCGGCCAAGGCCAATTCGCGCGATGACATGTCGGGCAACGAGGGCGACTCGCTGCCGGTGACGATGCCTTCGAGGCGATCGGGCTTCGACTGCGCGACTGCGCCGGCCGACCAGATGGCATGACGGCGGCGGGCACCCGCGGGGACCGCTTCGTTGAAACAATCGAAGGCACCCGCAGTGGCGAACGATTCGAGGACCGGCAACGACACACCGGTACGCCGCGCGAAATCTTCCATCGACGCGTAGGGACGACCGGCCGCGATGCGTTCGGCGAGATCGGCACCGACGCTGCGCACGTATTCGATGCCGAGGCGCACTGCCGCACCTTTGTGCGACGACGCACACGGTTGGAGTATGGCCTTGGCTGCCGATTCGTTGACGCACGGGGTGCGCACCTCGACCCCATGACGGCGGGCGTCTTGCACCAGCGAGTGCGGCGAATAGAACCCCATCGGTTGCGCGTTGAGCAACGCGGCGCAGAACGCGCCGGGATAGTGGTACTTGATCCACGAACTCGCGTAGACGAGATACGCGAACGACACCGAGTGACTTTCGGGAAAGCCGTAGTTGGCGAACGCGGCCAGCTTGTCCCAGATCTGCTCGATGATGTCCGGGGGCACACCACGATCCATCGCACCGACGACGAAACGTTGCTGCAATCGCTCCATGCGCTCGCGGCTGCGCTTGGACCCCATCGCCTGGCGCAGTTGATCGGCCTCTGACCCGGTGAAGCCGGCAACGTCGATGGCCATCTGCATGAGTTGCTCTTGGAACAACGGGATGCCCAGTGTCTTGGCGAGCGAGTTTTCGAGCAGCGGATGCAGATAGGTCACGGGCTCTTTGCCGTTGCGGCGGCGAATGTACGGATGCACCGACCCACCTTGGATGGGCCCGGGCCGGATCAACGCCACCTCGACGACGAGGTCGTAGAACGTGCGGGGGCGCAGCCGCGGGAGCGTGGCCATCTGCGCCCGTGATTCGACTTGGAACACCCCGATCGAGTCGGCGGCGCACAACATGTCGTAGATCACGTCTTCTTGCGGGATGGTGGCGAGGTCGACATCGACGCCGTGATGCTCGCGGATGAAATCGAGGGCGTAGTGCAACGCCGAGAGCATGCCGAGACCCAGCAGATCGAACTTGACGAGACCGACCGCGGCGCAATCGTCCTTGTCCCACTGCAACACGCTGCGATCTTCCATGCGGCCCCACTCGACGGGGCAGACCTCGATCACCGGCCGGTCGCAGATGACCATGCCGCCCGAATGGATGCCGAGATGGCGGGGAAAATGTTCGATCTCGCTCGCCAACTCGACCACCGACGCCGGCACCGTGTCGCCGCCCTGCCGGTCGTCGAAGCCCGCGCCCCCGGTGCCGGCGGTACCCGCGGCCTCACCACATTTGTCGCCGAGACCGGCCCAGCGATCGATCGACTTGGAGAACGCGTCTTGCTGACCCGTGGCGTAACCCAATGCCTTGGCCATGTCGCGCACCGACGAGCGGGCGCGGTAAGTGATGACATTGGCGACCTGCGCCGCATGATCGCGACCGTGCTTGTCGTAGACGTATTGAATGGCCTCTTCGCGACGGTCACTCTCGATGTCGATGTCGATATCGGGTGGGCCATCTCGCTCGGGCGACATGAAACGTTCGAACAACAAGCCGAGATCAACTGCGTCGGCGTTGGTGATGCCGAGCGCGTAACACACCGCCGAATTCGCGGCCGAGCCCCGACCCTGACAAAGGATGTTGCGGCGGCGGCAGAACTCGACGATGTCCCACACGACCAAGAAATAGCCGGGAAAACCGAGCTGCTCGATGAGCGCCAGCTCGTGATCGATCTGCCGGTACGCGCCCGGCACCCGTTCGCTCTCGCGAGGGCCGTAGCGCCGCTGCGCACCCTGCTCGGTGACTTCGCGCAACCACGACATCTCGTCGTGGCCGGGCGGGCACGGGAACGGCGGCAACTTGGGCGCCACCAGCGCGAGGTCGAACGCACAGGCCCGACCGAGCTCGGCGGCGCGTTCGACCACACCCGGATAGCGAGCGAATCGAGCGGCCTGCTCTGCGCCCGAACGCAGATGCGCGGTACTCGCCGCGGGCAACCATCCGTCGATCTCGTCGAGCGAACGGCGGGCGCGCACCGCCGCCATCGCGGTGGCCAACTTGCGTCGTGACGGACGGTGGTAGTGCACGTTGTTGGTGGCGATGACCTCGACACCGGCGTGGATCGCGACCTCGGCGAGCGCGTCGTTGCGCGCCGAGTCGAGCGGATGGCCGTGATCCCACAACTCGACCACGACATTGCTGCGACCGAAGCGGGCGACGAGATCGTCGAGGGCCTTTCGCGCGGCGCGGGGCCCATCGCGCTCGAGCGCCGCGGGCACCGTGCCTTTGCGACACGAGGTCAGCACCACCCATGCGTCGCCACCCGCGCCGATGTCGGTCAGCTCGGGCAACGCGATGCGCGGTGCCCCTTTTTCACCGGCCATCTGGGCGCGGCTGATCGCGCAACCGAGGCGCGCGTAACCGGTGGGATTGCGGGCGAGCACGATCAGATGCTCACCGACAGGGTCGGGTTGACCGGGGAGGTGCTTGCCCGTGAGCCCCAAGGTGAGCTCGGCCCCGAAGACCGTGGGCAGGCCGTGCGCCCGGGCGGCCTCCGCGAAGCGCACCACGCCGTAGAAGCCGTTGTGGTCGGTGAGGGCCAACGCCTCGAGGCCGAGCCGCACCGCTTCTTCGACCAACTCCTCGGCATGCGACGCCCCATCGAGGAAGCTGAAGTTGGAGTGACAATGCAGCTCGGCATAGGGCACGGTCGGCGCAGAACGCCGTGGTGGCGGGGGCGGTGCCTCGTAGGCGGCCCGCTTGCGCGACCATGCCGGGCTGTCACCCCCGTCGCCAGGGTGCTCGGGCGACGAGTGCTTGGGCCGCGGCCGATCGCTCAGCGTGCGTTCGATTTCTCGCCACGAGATCGGTGGATTGCCCCAGCCCATCCGGCCACCATATCGAACGTCTGTTCCCCTCCGCAATGGGTGGCGGTGGAGGACGACGTGAAGGGCATATGTTCGTACTTTCAGATCCGCGGCGGAGCCGCCGATCCGTTGCGGCCGAGCCGCACAAGAAGACGAGAGGGGTCATCGACATGGGCGTTGCGGTAGTCACTGGCGCGGGGCAAGGCATCGGCAAGGCAACGGCGCAGCGACTCGCCCGCGACGGCCATCACATCGTGGCCGTCGATCGCAATGGTGACAACGCGGCAAAGACCGCGGCCGAAGTCGGCGGTGAGTCGCGCGAGTGCGACGTCACCGATCGCGCCGCCGTGCACGCAATGGCCGCGACGGTCGATGGCTGCGACATCCTGATCAACAACGCGGGCATCTGGCGTTTCCACAGCCTGCTCGACATGACCGAAGACGACGCGCAGTCGGTGCTGGCGGTCAACGTGCTCGGCATCGTGTGGTGCACGCAGGCGTTCGTACCCAAGATGATCGAACGCGGCGGCGGATCGATCGTCAGCCTTTCGTCAGGTGCCGCGTGGACGCAGTCCCCCGGCCTCGGCATCTATCCCGCGACGAAGAGCGCGGTCGAGTCACTCACCAAGACCTTGGCCATCGAATTGGGTCAGCACAACATCCGTGCCAACGCGGTCGGACCCGGCCTCATCGTAAGCGACGGTACCGCCGCCAGCTATCAGGGTGATCGCGCCAAAGAGCGCGCCAAGAACATTCCCATGCAGCGCCTCGGCGACCCCACCGAGATCGCCGACGTCATCGGCTTCCTGTGTTCGGCGGATGCCCGCTATGTCAGCGGCCAGGTGATCTATATCGACGGCGCGGTCACGGCCGGCCGCACGTCGCTCTAGGCACGCGTGCTGAACATGCCGGGCACGTCGACGTACATGCCGGCGTGCAGACCACCGTCGACGACGAGCTCGGTGCCGGTGCAATAGCTCGATTCGTCCGACGCGAAATACAGCGCGGCCGGTGCGACATCGACAGGACGCCCCGCCCGTCCCAACGGGGTCGGTTGTACCGAACGTTGCCGACCGCTGACGACCTCACTCATCACATTCGCGCCGTGCTTCGAGAAGAACTCGGTGACCATCTCGGGATTGCCGGCGCCGGGGCACACGATGTTGCAACGGATGTTGTCCCTGCCGTATTCGAGCGCCACCACCTTGGTCAGCCCCCGCAGCGCGAATTTCGACGCGGTGTACGCGCCGGTCGTCGGCACGCCGCTGATCGAGTCGGTCGAACCGATGTTCACGATCGACCCGCCCCCGGATTCGATCATCAAGGGTGCACAGGCCTGGACGCTGAGGAACGGGCCGACACAGTTGACTTTCAGCACACGTTCGAATACGTCGACCGGTGTCGATGCCAGTGGTTGCAGGTGCAATATGGCCGCGTTGTTCACCAGCACGTCGAGTCGCCCCCACCGGGCACGGATTTCGTCGACCGCCCCCGCCCAGTCGGACGCCAAGGTCACGTCGCAGTGGCGGTATGCCGCACCATCGCCCGCACCGAGATCGTCGATGACCGCGCGCGCCCGCTCGTCGAGCATGTCGAGGCCGAGCACACGCGCACCCTCTCGCGCGAAGACCCGCACGATCTCTTCGCCGGTGCCCCGAGCCATGCCCGTGACGATCGCTACCTTGCCGTCCAAACGACCCATCGGTTCCCCCTCGTCGCCTCTATAGCCTGTCCATCATGTCATCAGTTGCCGAAACGAACAGCGACGACCTCACTGCCGCGGGTGTCTCGTGGAACCTCGAACCCCTGCTCGATGATCAGCCCAGCGTCGACTCGCTGATCGACCAGGCCGACACCATCGCGGATGCGCTCGCACAGCGTCGCGGCCAGATCGCGACCCTCGACGCGGCCGGCCTCGAGTCGTTCATGCGTGACATGGCCAGCCTGCACGAACTCATCGGGCGGGCCGGTTCCTATGCCGGATTGCGCTTCAGCGTCAACGTGCTCGACCACGAGATCGCGTCGACCATGCAACGCGTCGAAGAACGATCGACCGCCATCGCGACCAAGCTCATCTTCTTCGAGCTCGAATGGGCGGCCGTGCCGCAAGACCACGTCGACGCGGTCCTCGCCGACGACCGGTTGACGTTCGCGCGCCATCACCTGCGGTCCATCCGCCGCTGGCGTGATCATCTCCTCACCGAGCCCGAAGAGCGCATCCTCACCGAAAAGTCGGTGACCGGTTCGAGCGCATGGAGTCGGCTGTTCGAAGAGCAGACCTCGACGATCTGCCTGGAGCTGACCGAGCCCGACGGTTCGACGCGCACCGCGTCACTCGAAGAAGGCCTGACGCGCCTGCAACACCCCGATCGCGCCGTACGGCAAGCCGCTGCCGCGTCGGTGACCGCGGGGTTGGCGCCGGGCCTACGCACCCGGGCGTTCATCTTCAACACGCTGCTCAACGACAAAGCCATCGACGACCGCATGCGCAAATATCCGACGTGGCTCTCGTCGCGCAACCTCGCCAACGAGGCCAGCGACGACTCGGTACAGGCATTGGTCTCCGCGGTCGAGCGTCGCTACGACATTCCGCAGCGGTGGTATCGCCTCAAGGCCAAGATCCTCGGCTTGCCGACGCTCGCCGACTACGACCGCATGGCATCGATCGCCCAGACCGACACGCAGATCGGATGGCACGAAGCAACCTCCATCGTGCTCGATTCCTACGCGTCGTTCTCCACCGAGTTGGCCGACATCGTCAAGCGTTTCTACGACGAATCATGGATCGACGCGCCGATGCGACAAGGCAAGCGGCCCGGCGCGTTCTGCGCGTACACCGTGCCGTCGCACCATCCGTATCTGTTGCTCAACTGGACGAGCCGCACCCGCGACGTGTTGACCTTGGCCCACGAACTCGGCCATGGCCTGCACGCGTACCTCGCGCGTGAGCAAGGTGTGTTCCACCAGTCGACACCGCTCACGTTGGCCGAGACCGCATCGGTGTTCGGCGAGACGGTGACCAACGGCCGGCTGCTGGCGATGCTCGACGATCCCAACGAAAAGCTGGCGCTGCTGGCGTCGATTCTCGAGGATTCGATCGCGACCGTGTTCCGCCAAACCGCCATGAACCGCTTCGAGCACGCGGTACACACCGCGCGGCGCGACGAGGGCGAATTGTCGGTCGATCGATTCGGCGAACTGTGGGCCGGCACGCAAACCGCCATGCTCGGCGATGCCGTCGAGGTCACCGAGGGCTACCGCACGTGGTGGTCCTACATCCCGCACTTCATCTCGACGCCCGGCTACGTCTACGCCTACTCGTACGGACAGTTGCTGGCCCTGTCGGTCTATCGGCGATACGAAGAAGGCGGCGAAGCCTTCGTGCCGAGCTACCTGCAACTGCTACGCGCCGGCGGGTCGATGGCTCCCGAAGATCTCGGCCATATCGTCGGCTGCGATCTCGCCGACCCCGGTTTCTGGGACGGCGGGCTCGACATCATCGAAGCCCAGCTACGAGCCGCCGAAGAGGCCGCCACCGCGGCCGGCCGCGGCTAGGCCGGAACGACCGCGAGCGAGAGCGAGTCCAGGCGGCGTAGGAACAAGCTCGGCACCCACGACGGGGGTGGCGCCGCAGGATCGAGCGCGATCGATTTGGTGCGAGCGAGTAGCTCTTCGACCGCGAGACGCGCTTCGAGCCGGGCCAACGGAGCACCGATGCAGTGATGGATGCCCCATCCGAAACCGAGGTGATTCTTCGCCGTCGGGCGATCGAGGCGTAACGAATCGGGATCGTCGAACACTGCAGGATCACGGTTGGCCGCGGACCACATGAGCAGTATGCGATCGTCGGCGCGCAGGTCGACGTCGCCCAGCCGGCACGACCGCAGCACATGACGGAAGTGGCCCCGGAACGGGGTCTCGAGTCGCAACACCTCTTCGACGAAGGCCGAGACGAGGCTGGGTTGTTCCCGCAGCGTCGCTTGCACTTCGGGATGCGTCGCCAGCGCGAGCGCACACGAACCGGTGAGCCCGGTCGTCGAATCACTACCTGCGCCGACGAGTTGCACGAGCAACCCGAGCGACGTGTGCCGGTCGTAGTCACCGTCGATCTCCGCGCGGGCAACGGTGTCGATCACACACGTGGGCGCGGCACCTGCCCGCGCCCGCTCGAGCGCGGCATCCATGTGGCCGCCGAGATAGCGCACGAATTCGTCGATGTGCCCCATGCACTCCGCCATGCGCGCGCCGTCAGCGAAACCCGAGAGCACTTCGATGCCTTCGTCGGACCAGAACTTGAGCTGCGCGCTGTCGTGGTCGGGCAAACCGAGCAACATCGCGACGGCTCGGATGGGCAGGATGTTGGAAACACCATGAACCCATTCGATGGTGCCCGACCCGGTGTACGCATCGATGAGATCGCCCACCATCGAGCGCAGGTCGTCTTCGATGTCGAGCATGCGCTTCTCGCTGAACGGACGGTTGAGCGCGCGGCGATGCACGAGGTGAAATGGATCGTCGGCAGTAGCCAAGACATCGGTGCCACCCTCACGACCGGCCGCCACCATGATCTGCTCACCGGCGCCGTCGATCATGAAGAAGGCGGTGAGATTGTTGGAGAAATCGTCGACGCGCGCGATTGCTTCCATCACGGCGCCGTGGCTCAGCACGAGGTGCACGTCGAGATGCGGCACCTTGTAGAGCGGCGCCACCGATCGCCATCGCGCGTAGGTGTCGTAGGGATCGTCGAGGATCTCGAGTGCGAACGGATCGGTCAGTGCCCCCATGGCGCACAGTCTGTCACCTGTCAGGTGGCTCTGCCCTGGGCCAGGTAGGCGGTGCGCACCGCCAACGCCTGCCGTACTTCGACGGCCATGCCTTCGGCGAAATCCGACCGGTATTTCGCATCGTTCACCACGGAGACCGCGAACTGCAGCCCGGCGAATGCCGACACGAAACCGGCGACGAACATGAGCTGTCTCGACAACAGCACCTGGTTGCCGAAGATATGCCCTGTGACGTAACGGTCGCCGGCCGTGATCGCGTCGTCACCGAGCCACGACGCCAAGGTCGTCTCGCGCACGGTCAGCAGCCCGAATCCCACCAGGCCGACGAAGGTGAGTATCGCCACGAGGAACACCTGAATCGACTGGCTCACGAACATGACCAGCGCGACGTTGAAGCGCGCCCGCCGGCCCAAGGGCGGCGCCGTCGGCGGCCCCGAGAACGACGCCGGATCGAAACCGTCCAGAGGTGTGTCCGCGCAGGCGTGGCTCACTTCCTCCCACGACACGAACTGCGAAAGATCGTCGACGCCGGTACGCAACGCGAACGCGATGAAGAGAGCACCGAGCAAGACCAGCGCGCTGACGGCCAGCACGTACAGCGAGACGGCGAAATCATCGGCGATCTGCCACACCTCGGTGCTGAGAAAGAAGAACGACCCGAACAACAAGAGCAGCGGCAACGTCTTGATCGTCAGCGTGATGGCGTTGCGCAATTGCGAGCGGAGCTGCCCGAGTGCCCACAGCGTCATCGGCACCAACCCGTAGCTGGTGATGATGTAGGCCAGCCCGAGGAACAGCAGATTGCCGACGAACAGGACCGTGGCTTCGAGAACCCGTTCGGTGCCGAGGATCAAGGCCGCGAGCGCGGGTACGAAGACGAACAGACCGAGCTCCCACGGGCCGACGTCGTGGGGCCTTTGGAACGCACGTAACCCGCGCAAGCGGTTCACGATGACCACCGCACCGAGCGTGAGTGCCAGCGCGCCGAGTACTGCTAGCGCTTGGACCACACCGGCGAAACGGTCACCGAAGCTGAGTGCGAGCACCTCGGCGACGAAGACCACGGTGAGCACCGGCGTCACGCGAGTGAGGATGTCGGTGCCGGCGGCGTATCCCTCGATGAAGTGAGGGATACCGCGGCGCATGAACCACCGTTCGACCGGCGCGCGATCGGGTCGCATGCTCACGCCCGCGGTGGTGGGTACAACGACCACACGTCCGGGGGTATGCCTTCACGGAAGGCCTCGGCAGCAGCAATGGCTTGCGGGAGCGAGTCGGGGTCGCGTTGCTCGCCCGAGAAGAGGATCCAAGTCCCCTGCACTTCGATGCGCGCGCCTTCAGCTTTTTCCATCAAGAAGAGCATCATTTCGGGATCGATCAGCGCGGACGCGAAGCGCGGGTCGGAGGACCGCACTTCCCACTCCCGGCTGAACTCTTCGGATTCGAACTGGATGTCGGCGCCGCCGACGACGTCCATGACGCGTTCGAAGAAACCTTCCGGACCGAGCGTCAACTGCGGCCAGTCGGCGCCGGTCGAAATCAATCCGCACGAGAAGATGAAGACGCGCCGGTTCTTGCCGGTTCCGGTCGTGTACTGGTAGTCGAACGCCCGTCGATCACGACCATCGGCAGTGCGCCCGTACATCACGTTGCTGGCCTTGCGGGAATGCCCGCGGTCGAAGAACGCCAGCGGCAAGGTCACCGCCATGCGAAAGGGATCCTTCGCGGAGAACGACAGTTCGTGGCGCGCCGCGACCTCGGACATGCGTTTGCGCCGTTTGGTCAGCGCGATGGTCTGGAGATACCAGAGGACGGCACCGACCAGCGCCGCGATGATGAAGATGACGACAAATCCCATGACCGACACAGTGTGCCCGGGGCCGGCGAGCCAGCGACGGACCCCTACCGCGGCCCCTGGCCGAGCGGCTCAGTCGTAGGTGGCCTCGATCGACCATCGCCCGTCGTGCAGGACGAGTACGTGCGCGGCGCCGCCGTCGAGCACGACTTGGACGCGGGCGCGGCGCGACCGCCGAGCATCGTCCCACCACCGTTCGTCGGCCGGCCACGGACCGGCCCAGGCCACCACCCGGTCGGCGCCGACGCGAGCGGGGGCCGCAGAGATGGCGCTGCGCCCGTCGACGGTCACCGGTCGGTCGGCATCGTCGACGACGTCGACATCGCGTGGGTGCTCGTAGACGATGGCCGGCGAAGGCAGTGGCAGTTGCCCCGGCCACGGAGGCCGTGACAGCGCCGGGGGCATCACGGTGCGATCGACGAGTTCGACGTTTTGTGCCGGCACCAGTCGCAGTTGTTCGCTCGGGCCCCGGCCACCGCGCCATTCGGGTACGCGCACAGCGTCAGGGCCGAGCAATGCGTGCACTCGGGCCAACGCCCGCTTGGCCCGCTCGTCGGCCTCGGTCTCACCACCCCAGAACCCGAGTTGGCGGCCGGTCGCCGGGATGACTTCGTCGGGCGCGAGCACCAAGCGCGTGAGGCCACCGGTCGGGCGGGTCGCGACCGCGGCATGCAACCAGCCGTCGAGTTGCCAGCGCACCCGATCGGCAATGGCCCCGACCGACAACGCACCTTCGTGGCGCCACAACCGCGACACGCGCTCACCGTGTTCGCTCTCGACATCGATCGCCAGTCGTGAACACGCCAACCCCAGCGCATCGAGTCGCGTATGCAATTCGTCGGCCAACGTGCGCGCCGCGAACGCGACTTGTTCGATGCGCTCGACCGGAGGCTCGAACTCGAGCGCGACCTCGAGCTCGGGCGGCGGGCGACGCGCGTCGGGCAATCGATCGTCGAGACCCGACGCGATGCGATGCGACCATTCGCCCAACGATCCGAAGCGACCGACGACGTCGCGCAGTGGCAACGCGGCGAGCTGACCGAGTGTCGTGATGCCCAATCGCAACATGACGTCGGTGATGTCGGGTTGCTCGAGCATGGTCACCGACAGCGGCTCGAGGAAGGCCGCCGTGCCCCCGGACGCGACCACATAAGGCGTGGATGCCGCGCGCGCGGCGATCGATGCCGCGAACGGCCCGTCGGCAATGCCGATATGGCACTCGGTGCGACCGGCCAGGACTGCGTGGACACGGGCCTGCACCTGTTGCGCGAGTAGCGCATCACCGCCGAAGTAGCGCGATGGGCCGCGGGTGGCGAAGGCACAGCTGCCCGGTCGTGTGATCTCGATGCGCGGGGTGAAGGCTTCGCAGGCCGCGATGACCGACTCGAACAGACGCGCCTCACGCGCCTCGTCGCGCTCGGCGACGATCACACTCGGGCACCGTCCCTGTGCTTCACGGCGCCGTTGCCCGCGTTGCACGCCTTGGGCGCGGGCGCTCGCGGAGCAGGCGATCACGCGATTGGCGTGCACCACCGCGACGGGAACGTCGGACCCGTGACCGATGGCGACGACCGGCCAGTCGAGACACCACACCACCAACGTGCGTACCGGCTGCATGGCGCGTCACCGCCGTCACTCGTCGAGCGCGCACACGAGGCGGCCCGATGCGTCGGGTAGTACGAACTCGCCTTTGCGGGGACGCGCCAGCTCGCGCCGCCCTGTCATGTCGACACGCGCGACACGTTCGCGCAGATGGCCGTGCCCCTGGCCGAGGCCTTGCCATCGCAGTGTCGAGATCGACAACTCGGCATCGACGCGCTCGGGCCACGCGCGGGCCATATCCCCCGCTCGGGAAGGGCCGCTCGGGCCGGTGCGCGCCAAGGTGATGAGCACCGAGCCGCGCTCGCGCGCCCGGGCCATGAGCCGACGGGCATCGCCGGCCGACACACGATGGCAGGGGGCCAGCACCACGATGTCGAACGCCCCGATGACCGCCGCGACCGTCGCCGACCACTGCGCCGGCAACGGATGCATCACCGCGACGCGTTCGAGCGCGACGCCGAGCTCGGAGGCCGTCGTCAGGTTGGCGTCGGCGACCCCCACCATGGCGACCCACGACCCCGACGACGAGGCGCTTGCCGCGAGTGCGAACGCCAGCGTGGTCGACCCCGGTCCGCGCACGGCGACGGTGATGCCTCGGCGTAACCGGCCATCGGGGAACATCGTCGCCAGCGCCTCGACAAGGGGCAACGTCTGGTCGCGGGCAAGGGTGACCGGCCGAGAGCGATCGGCCACCACCTGTAACCGGTCGCGCTCGACCCCACGGGGTTCTTCGGACGCAAGCCGGGCCAACACATCAATCACAGTACCGAACAGATGTTCGTATTCGCAACTGCACCGTTACTATGGGGGAATGACGGTCGGCCCCCATCCCCTGCCGTGGCCCGACGACGAGCACCTCGACCCCGAGCTCTTGGCCAACGGCGATAGCCGCAACGTCATCGACCGCTACCGCTACTGGCGTCGCGAGGCCATCGTCGACGATCTCGATCGGCGACGCCATCCCTTCCATGTCGCCATCGAAAACTGGGAGCACGACATGAACATCGGCACTGTCGTGCGCAACGCCAACGCGTTCCTCGCGGCAGAGGTGCACATCGTGGGCAAGCGACGGTGGAATCGTCGCGGCGCGATGGTCACCGATCGCTATCAACACATCCGCCACCACGACACGATCGACGCGCTCGTCGACTACGCGCGCGCCCACGACATCGCCATCGTCGGCATCGACAACCTCCCCGGCGCGCGGCCCATCGAGACCGCCGCGTTGCCGCGCGCCTGCCTGCTGCTGTTCGGCCAAGAAGGCCCCGGGTTGTCCGAGCCCGCGCGGCAAGCGGCGACGTCAGTGCTGTCGATCACACAATTCGGCTCGACCCGATCGATCAATGCCGGCGTCGCGTCAGGTATCGCCATGCACACGTGGATTCGCCAACACGCGGCGTTCTAGTGCGGCGGCGCCGCAACGCTGGGGCGGCTTCGCCGCGGCACAACTACGCCGCGATGAGGGTCGAGAGTTGGCGCATCGTGCGCAGTTGATCGGTGCGCAGGTTGTCGCGGCGGTGCACGGTGCCGACGGTGTCGAACACGACGAGATCGCCGAGTTGCCAGGCGTGCGAATAGACCCGCTCGGGTACGGTCGCGAAGGCCAACAGCTCACGCACGATCGAGCGGCTCTCTTCGATGTCGAGGCCTTCGAAATGCGACACGAACTCGCTCACGTACAGCGCAGTGCGACCCGTCTCGGGGTGCGTGATAACCGCCGGGTGCCAGGCGCCGGTGCCGTCATCGGGATAGGTGAGCTCGGGGTTTCGCTGACGTTCGCGCGCCTTCAATTCGTCGGCATCGCCTTCGGGTGGCCGTGAATAACCCGACGCGGCCAGCAGCGTGTGGTGCGCTGACAGGCTGTGCACGCGCGCCCGCCACTCGTCGGATAGCGCGTCATAGGCCGCATAGAGATCGCAGAACATCGTGTTCGGGCCACCACCGGGCGGAAGAAACATCGCTTCGAGGAAGCTCTCTTTGGCGGCGGTCGTCAAGAAGCTGTAGTCGGTGTGCCACGGCAACGCACCGCTGCCGGCGACGCCGCGCTCGTAGCCCTTTTCGTTGAGCTCGTTCGAGACGGCCATGACCTCGTGATGCTCGAAGCTGATGCCTTCGTACATATCGCGAGCCGGGGCGACGTGGCCCCAGTGGTTGGCAAAGCGTGCGAGCTCGGCCGCGGTCGGTTGCGGCTGCCCCCGGAGGATGATCACGTGATGGCGCGCCAATGCGTCGCGCAATTGTGCCACCTCGTCGTCGGCCAGCGGGCGAGACGGATCCCACCCTCGCACCACGGCCGCGAGGGGCGCATCGAGCGGAGTGACATCCATCGTGGTCACCCCGCCTGTGCGATCAGTTCGTCGTCGGAAGGAGGCTCGACACCGGGCAGGTAGTAGGTGTACAGCCCCTCGATGATCGCTTTGATGCCCGCCGCGTCGGTGCTCTCGAGCTCGACCGTGACGACACTGCCGTTGATGTGGACGGCCTTGATGCCGCCCCGCTCGAAGAGCCGCCGGGCGAGCTCATCAGCCGGCTTGTCGTCGACCGCCTGCTCGGCGCTGGTATACCGCTCATGCCCCATACCGGTGAGCACTCGGTTGGTCTCGAAGCGCACGACACCCGCACGCGACGAGGGCTTTTCGATGACGGTGATCGGCTGACCCATGCTCAGGATCGTACTCGCGCCGCAAGCCACGCGGCCACGGCGAGCACTGACGAGATGATGCCGAGCACGATGTGGACCACTCGGAACGCCATGGAATGGTCGTGCGCCACGATGAGAACCGAGCGCACCGCCCACCACCCCACCGTGGCGACCGCGAACACGGCCAACAAGGTGCGGAGGCGAACGGACTGGCGCGTCACCAACATCGCCAACATCGCGACCGCGGCGCCGATGAACACCGCGCACACGAGGAACGCGAAGGCCTTTTCGCCGCCGCCCAGCGTGTCGTCGTTGCCGATATTGCGTACACGCGTGCCCCAGACGAAAAAGGTCCACAACGCACTCGCGAGAATCAACGCTTTCGGTCGAGTCAAAATAACGAACCTTGCCCAAAGTCAGGTTGGGCACGCGGGATGCCGGTCCATGGGATGTCGTCCATGAATGCCCAACTGCGCCGGTGAATTGACGTCGGACCCCATGCCTGCAACGCCGCCTTGTGGCGCGGGCAGGGATAGCCCTTGTTGCGCTCGAAGTCGTAGCCGGGGAATTGCGGTGCAAGGCGGCGCATGATGCGGTCCCGTGTGACCTTCGCGAGGATCGACGCGGCGGCGATGGACAGCGATGTCGCGTCGCCTTTGATGATGCGGGTCACGTTGCCGCCGCCGACGAAATCCCAATTGCCGTCGAGCAACACATGATCGACGGGGCACTGCAATGCATCGAGCGCGCGTCGCGCCGCCAACCGTTGCGCGGCGGACATACCGATCTCGTCACATTCACGTTGCGACGCGTGTCCGACACCCCACGCGTAGGACCACGATGCGATGCGGTCGTAGAGCGCCTCGCGTTCGGCCTCGGTGAGCATCTTCGAATCGCGGATCTTGTAGACCCGTTTGTCCTTGGGCACGACCACCGCGCCGATCGTGAGTGGACCCGCCCACGAGCCGCGGCCAACCTCGTCGATGCCGACCACGATGTCGGCGCCACTGCCCCACAGTTGGCGCTCGACGGACAAGCCCGGCGACTTGGCTCGCAGCGCCGAGCGCAGCATCGGTACGGTCATGGCAAGCGAGCGATGTTGGCGGCTTCGGACGGATCGGGCTCGGTCGAGAAGAACGCGTCGAGCATCTCGTGAGCCACCGCTGGCGACGTGAGGCGCAATCCGATGGCCAAGACGTTGGCGTCGTTCCAGCGCCGGGCGCCCGCCGCCGTCTCACCGTCGGTACACAGCGCGGCCCGCACCCCCGGCACCTTGTTGGCGGCGATCGCGACGCCGGTACCGGTCCAGCAGCACACCACGCCGCGGTCCGCGACTCCCGACGCCACCGCCTCGCCGACGGATCGGCCGACGTCGGGCCACGGCTGATCGACGCCGGCGACCACGACCTCGTGCCCCGCCTCACGCAGTAGCCGAACCAGCCGATCGGTCAGGTCGGTTGTCTCGTCGGTACCGAAAGCGACCTTCACGACCGTGAGGCTAATGACTCACCTACGGGTCAATCGTTCGCCCAGGTCGCGAATCACTCAATCCAGGTCGGCAGCTTCCGATTGATGACACAGTGAGGACCGCCAGGAGGCAAGATGTCGGCCAACCGAGGCCTATTTGGACGAAACCGGGTTCCGAGTCAGGACCACACTCCTGACCCCGACAGCGGCAAGTCCAGCAAACAACGCAAGCGCGAGGAGGCGGCCGAGCAATCGTTCGCACTCCTCGGCGAAGTCGCGGCCGGTTACTACGGCGGTGACCCGAGCGCGAACCCTGAGATGCTCGCGCTGCCACCGGCCCCACCGCCCTACGTTCCCGAACCCCTCGACCACCCGCACCTCGGCTTCATTCCGATCGAGTTGCCCGGCGGCGCGCTCCTCCCGTCGGAAGACGACTACGAGGACGAAACCGCCTCTGCCGAAGACGACGACGAACCCGGCACCTCGCGCCGGTTCCGCCGAGGTTCGCGTCGCCGCCGCCGCAAGGCACGGCTCGAGGCCGAAGCCGCGGCAGAGGCCGCCGGCAAGGCTCGCTTCGACGCGATCGCGACGTCGCCCATGTTCGAACTCACTGCGGGCACGCCCGACTACTCGAGCTACACCGACAGCACATCCTTCGCGGTCGACGATGACGAAGCATTCTCGCCGCCCGACGAGATCGCGCCGGTCGAGTTCGAATGGTCGGCCGACCTCGACCACTTTGCCGATGACGAGATCGCGCAAGAGCCCGAACCCGAGTTCGTCGCCGAGCCCGTCGCCGAGCCAGTTGCGTATGAACCGTTCGTGTTCGACGCGCCGGCCCCAGTAGCCGAACCGGAAACCGAACCCGAACCGGCCAACGACAGCGCGTTCGCACCGAGCGTCTTCGCGCAGACGCCGTTCTCCGAACCCACCGCTCCCACGCTCGTCGCGCAGGACACCACGTCGGATTCAGTGCAGTTGCTGGACCGCCGTGAAGGCTCTACCCGCCCCATCACCGTCGTCACGCCGAAGAGCGAACGCGTCGAGCGTCTCGGCCGCGGTCTCGAGCTGGTGTTCGAAACTCCCCATCTCTGGACGCTGTCGTCACGCGTGATCGGTCAGATCGTGCCCGACGCAAACGCACAGTTGCTCACGACCCTCGAAGATGGTTCGTTGGAGGAGTCACTCACTGCCGGTCCCAACGTCAGTCATTCCGGCTGCACCGTGCCGGATCGCGAAATGTGCCCCGCCATGCGCCTCGACCGCGTGATGCGCTTCGAGAGCTCAGAGTTCCTCGACGCCTGCCCGTTCCTCGCGATCCGCGAAGGCGAACCGGTGTCGGCCGTATGTGTTCCGTTCCGTTCGCAGCGGACACTGACCGGTGTGCTCCACACCACGGCATCTGTCGATGCGCCGACCACCAACGCACAAGCCGACGAGTTGACGGTCACCCTTGCGCTCATCGGAAAGCGCAACAGCGAGATCTCCGGTATCCCCTCGGAAGAGTCGGGAGCCGAGATTCTCGAAGCGACCATCGAAGACCTCGTGCAACGCTCGGTTCCATTCGCAGTGGCGCTCGTGCACCTCGACAACTTCCGTCTCTACAACCGTGCCCATGGGCTCGAGATCGGCGACGCCGCGGTCCAGCGCTTCGATCAAATCGCCCGCCGTGTGGTGCGACCGGAAGACCTCGTAGCCGGCGACGGTGGCGACGAGTTCTTCATGGTGTTCCCGCAGACGACGGCCAAGGGTGCCGCGGTGGTGTGTGATCGCATCCGCAGTGAACTCGCAGCGTCGTTCGTGGACCACGGTGTCCCTCGCTTCACGGTTAGCATTGGCGTCGCCGACACCGATGACGGCGCGACGTTCGACGAACTGCTCGCGGTCATCGAACGCGCCGTTGTGCACGCGGAAGCCGCGGGACACGATCTCGTGGTCTCCACGAAGATCATCGCGGCGCGCCAGGACGACAGCATCCAAGACCTCACCGCTCGCTGAGCGGCTCTTCAGAGCGGGGCCACAGAGCGGGGCCCTAGTATCCGCGCCATGCGCGCGGGTGTCTTCGTCGGAGTCGATCAACCACTGTCGGTCGAGGAGGTCACGCCGTTACCGCCCGGCCCCCACGACGTGGTGGTCGAGATCACCGCGAGCGGTGTGTGCCACACCGAGGTTGCGGTGATGGGCGGCCACTTGCCGTGGACCACGCCGTCGATCCTCGGTCACGAGGTCACCGGGCGCGTGCTCGAGATCGGCTCCGCGGTGAGCCGGGTGCGCGTCGGTGATCGCGTGGTGGGTTCGGGCCTGCCGGCGTGTTCGAATTGTTTCTACTGCGTGCGCGGCCAGTCACACCTCTGTGAAGACACGTTCTTGACCAGCGCGCCGCGCGCTCGACGCGCCGACGGACACGCCCTGACCGCGTTCGCGTCGCTCGGTGGATTCGCCGACATGATGACCTCGCCCGAGGGATCGTTGGTACCGGTGCACACCGATCTACCCGACGAGCAGTTGGCACTGATCGGTTGCGCGGTCACGACCGGGGTCGGCTCCGCACTCAACACCGCGGCGGTTGCCCCAGGCGCTACGGTGACGGTCGTGGGCTGCGGCGGCGTCGGTCAATGTGTCGTGCAGGGTGCACGCATCGCCGGCGCATCGCGCATCTTCGCGGTCGATCCGGTGTTGATGAAGCGTCAAGCCGCAGCGCAACAGGGCGCGACCGATCTCATCGACCCGGCCGCCGGAGATCCCGTCGAACAGATCCGCGAGCGCACCGAAGGGCGCGGCACCGACTACTCGTTCGAGGTCGTCGGTACGCCCGAGACGATCACGACTGCGTACAACTGCGCGCGCCGCGGCGGCATCGTGACCATCGTCGGTATGCCGTCGATCCATTCCACGGTCAGCTTCCCGGGCCTCGGGCTCTTCCTCGACGCCAAAGAGATCAGGGTGTCCAACATGGGCTCGTCGCAGATCCGACGCGACTTTCCCCGTCTTGTCGCGTTGGCCGAGTCGGGCCGCTTGGATCTCGCGTCGATGGTGTCACGGCGCATCCGCCTCGACGACGTCAACGATGCATTGCGCGAGATGGAACACGGCGAGATCATCCGCAGCGTGATCGTCTAGCGACCGCTCACCAAGAACCGCCGCCGCCGCCCCCTCCGCCACCGCCGGAGAATCCGCCGCCGCCCATACCGCCACCGCCGGACGACGCGGGCGTCGACGACAACAACGTGCCGGCGCTGGAGCTGAACGATTGGATCGAATGGCTGAACGAGCTGAACACGAACGGGTAGGTGCCGATGTACCACGCGCTGGTGTCGGGCTGATAGCCGAGTGACTCGAAGGTACGGGCCCATTTCTCGGTGACGCCGAACACGATCGCGTACGGCAGGTACTCGGTGAACAGGTTCTGCCGCTCGGCGAATTGCGCTCGGTGCTTCTCCGAGTTTTCGATGAAGTCCTTGAACCCGAGCGCTCGGCGATACGCACCGGTACCCCGGGCGGTGCGCCGCGGCATGAATCGCGCGCCGATGGCGAGCATCAGACCGGCAATTGCCAGCGGTGCGGCCACAAGCGCAATATGCGTCGCGACGATGGCGGCGATGAGCAACGCCACACCGATGGCAAGACCGAAGAACCCGATGGCGGTCCACTTTTGCCGCACTTGATCGGGGCGGCGGGCGAAGAAGCCGCGTCCGACCGCATCGACATAGAGCGCTTCTTTGATCTCGCGCATGTCGGCCGCGAACTTGTTCTTCAGCTGGGCCATCTCGACGGACGGTCCCGTCTCGAACAGATGCTGTAGCAACAACTGCTCATAGGGCATCAGCGAATCGTTCTTGGCCAACCGCACCAAACGGTGGTCCTTGACCTTGCCGCGGTCGTTGGTGACTTCCTCGATGCGAAGGTAGCCGCGCACCGCCAGATCGACGATCGTCGCCGAGACGTCGAGGTTGTCGGCCGACTCATCGACCAACACGCCGAGTTGCGCGGGCCGGATGCCATCGGGCGGCACGAACTCGACCGGTGTGGGGACGTGCTCGAACAAGCCCACGCGCTCGGTGTTCTCCTCCGCGCCTTCGGAGAATGCGATGTCGGTGACCGTACCGATGGATCGGCGGTCGCGGCCCACGCGAAACACCAGCAATGCCACGCCCCCGATTGCGATGATCGCGACCGCGGCCGCACCCACGACGGTCGCCAGCGTCACGTCGAAGGCTCTCTCGATCGACCACTTCTCACCGATGTACTTGACCGGCTCGACATCGGGCCCGTTGGCGTCAGGGATGGTGGCCGCGATCGTGACGCCTTGGAACGCCCCGAGGCCCGCCTCGCTGAACTTGGCGACGCCGTTGTCAATCGTGGCCGGGCAGGTATCCGTCGAGCCAGTGCCGCCGCTGAAGCACGCCACCTGCGTGATGGCTCCGGTCTCGGCCGTCACATCGACGCGCACAACATCGATCGGTATGTCCCATCCGGTACCGACGATGTTCCAGTAGAGCTCGTCGTCACCCGACATGGCATTGACTGCACCCTTTTGCACGTAGTGAATCGTGTAGGTGTGCCGCCCGGTGACCGTTATGTCTTTGTCGCCGATGCGAGCGCGCTTCAACTGAAGGTCGGCGTTGAAGCTCGACTTGACCGACTCGAGCGCGTACTTGTCGGGCGCATCAGAGCTGACCGAGATCACGTCGAGCGGATACTTGCGCCACCACTCGACATCGCGCCGCACCGACGCGGCGCGCGGATCTGGATCATCGGCAGGCTCATAACCCTGCGCGGTGACGAACTCTCGCAAGATGCCGTGCCGGGAAAAGAACCCGAAGTCGTAGTCGATCGTCTCGGTGACGTCGATCGTGCCGTTGGCCAATACGACGACTTGCACGTCGTAGGTGCGGATGCGCTCGCCCTGTGTTTGTGCCGACGCCGCGTGGGCCGGTGCCACCATCACGAGAGCGAAAATGAACGATGCCACCACGAGTAGGCGGAATCGACTCGAGCCAGACGCGACAGTCATGGCTGCTGTGTATCACGCCCGCGGTAGGCCGAGCACGCGTTGCGCAACGATGTTGCGTTGAATTTGCTGGGTGCCACCGAAGATCGACTGTGCCCGCGACCACACATAGCCGGGAAACGCCGCGACATCGTCGAGGACCGCTTCGGCGGCGAGCACGTCGAGCACGACATGTCCGAGTAGTTGATCCGCGTTGGTCATGAGGAGCTTGTCGATGGAGCCCTCGGGTCCCGGCGCGTGGCCGACGAGTCGCGCTCCGGTGCTGCGCTGCACATGCAGCTTGAGTGTCTGCAATTCGACCCACGCGCCGGCGAGAGCCTCTCGTTGCGACGCCGACACTGTGAGCTCACCCGAACGAACTCGGCCCTCGAGCATCGTCAGCGTGCGTTCGAGCCGAGCGGTCCATCCCATATCTGCCGGGCCCCGCTCGAAGCCGAGCAATTGCATGGCAATCGTCCAACCTTGGCCTGGCTGCCCGAGCATGTTGGCGGCGGGCACCGACGCATCGGTGAAGAAGACCTCGGCGAATTCGCTCGACCCGTACGACGTGATGATCGGCCGGACTTCGATACCCGGCGTATCCATCGGCACCATGAGCATCGAAATTCCGCGGTGGTCCGGTACGTCGAACTCGGTGCGCAGCAACAACAGACACCATTGCGCCCAGATGGCCTCGCTCGTCCAGATCTTCTGACCTTCGATTCGGTAGACGTCGGGCGCGCCGGCCTCGGTGACACGTACGCCGCGCGTTCGTAGCGACGCCAGATCAGAGCCGGCGTTGGGTTCGCTGAACCCTTGACACCACAACACCTCGCTCGAGAGCAACCCAGGGAGTTGAGTGCGCTTTTGTTCTTCGCTACCGAACAGTCTGATGGCGTTGGTGATGTGGTTGATCGCCGGCACCGACGGCAGGCCGGCCAAACCGAGCTCGTCGTTGAGGATCGCGTCGTAGATGATCGAACGGCCTTGCCCGCCGTATTCGACCGGGAACGACAGGCCGAGCCAACCACCCTCGGCCAGCGCCCGATGCCACCGATGGTTGTAGGCCATGCGCTCGTCGGCATCGCGCGGAGGCGCATCGGTGGGCGCGTGTTCGCTGAGCCACGCGCGCAGCTGCGTACGGAACTGCCCCTCGTCGTCGTTGTCGCGATAGTCCATCAGCGCGCCACCTCTGCCCGTGCCTCGCCGAGGCGAGCATCCGCGATCGCCTGTAGGTGCGTTCCCTCGTCACCGAAGCTGACCGCGAGGAAGAGCGCGCGACGCACGCGCACGTGGGCAAGGTGCTCCCACGTGATCGCGATGCCGCCGTGCAACTGGACACTGATCTCGACGACCTGGCGCGCCGCCCGCGAGCAGTACGTCTTTGCCTGCCGCGCCGCCAGCCGCGCGTCGATCGACGGCAGCGCGTCGACGGCCCACGCAGCGTGCCACATCGACGAGCGCGACCCTTCGAGCAGTACTGCGGCGTCGGCCGCCAGATGTTGCACCGCTTGGAACGTGCCCACTGCCGTACCGAACTGCACTCGGTCACGGACATAGCTCACGGCCGAATCGAGCGCACCCTGCATCACGCCCACGAGGTCGGCGGCGATGACCGTGTACGCCAACGCGTCGAAGCGGGCTCGATCGTCGATCGTCAACGCGACGTCGCCGAGTGGCGACGCGCCGGCGCTGCTGCGCGCGTCGATGGAACGCACGACACGCGTCCGATCGAGCCCCGGCAACGCGTCACCGACGATTTCGCAGCGACACAGGCGGCCGGCGTCGTCGAGCAGCAACGCGTGCGTCGCATGCGCGCAGTCCCACGCGACCGCCGGTTCGCCGACGCGGGCGAGACCGCGGAGATTCTCGGACAACGCCAACGCGATGCGCGTCGACCCGCCGGCCACTTCGCTGACGAGGTCACCGAGGCCCGCGAGCGCCAGCAACTCGGGCGCGAGAACCGCCTGCGCGACGAAGGGCACTGGGCACAGCGACACCGCCAACTGCTCGGCGACCAGCGCTACATCGAGCGCGGCGGCGCCGGCGCCGCCGATGCGCTCGGGCACCTGCATCGCCAGAAAGCCGGTGTCGCGCAACGCCGTCCATACGCCGTCATCGGACTGCGCACCGTCGTCGCTCGGCGCGACCACCAGTGCGTGGTCGGTCGCCAGTCGCGCCGCGGTCTCTCGCACCAGCGCGTGTTCGTCGTTGAGCCGTACGTCCATGTGTCGGTGCTGCCTCAGGGCTCGTGCCGTATGAGCAGAGCCTCTCCCGATCGGGATCGGCTCGACCACTCGCGCGAAAGCCCTGGCGCCGAGAATCGCACATCGCGCTCGATCGGGGAGTCGAGTTCCCACAAGAGGGCGGCGTTCGGCCCGTGCCAACGCACGGAATAGGCAAGGGTGCCGGCGAAAGTGGGCACCCGCGCCACATCGATCGACTGGCCCCGCCACGCGTCGGGGAGGACCGGCAAGAGGCGCAATTCGCCACCTGCGACATCCTCGATCACGGCCAAGCTGCGCATGACGTCTACGAATCGTGCGCACACGAGCGGGTCGTCACCGAGCCCTCCGCTGCCCGAGCCGAGACGGGGATGGACGAACGACGGCCACGAGCCCGCGGCCGACAAGTGTTCGCTGACGGAGCGCAACCGATCGAAGCCAGCCACGAGCCCGTCGTCGATCTCGAGCGCGGCGCGTTCGATGGCCGCGCGAAGGTCGATACCGCGATGCGTGGCGGTATCAGCGGCGACCTCGGTGGACGCCACGGCTGACGTGGCCGCAACATCTTCGCTGTCTGCTCCGCGCGAACCCCGCCACACGATCACCGCGGCAAAGTCGTCGATCTCGGCCGCGGTTTCGGGTTGGCCGGATGCCCGTGCCATGCCGGCCAGAGCGTGGACGAGCGGCGCCAACGCGCGGGCTGCCGGCGCGTCACCGCCGCGCTCGATTCGTCGACCGCACCACTGCGCCATGCGCACCGCGGGCACGAGTACTGCGTGGGCAACGACGGCGTCCCCTGTCGCGCGCCAATGCTCGACGATCGCTCGCAGCGCCGCGAGGTTGCGGGCCATCGATGCGTCACCGCGCCGCGCCCAACTCTCGATGCGTTGATCGTCCATGCGGCCCAACAGCAGTGGCGCCACATGCGCGCCGAGTCCGACCCGCGCCAGTGCCGCAGCAATCGTCGTCTCGTCGTCCACGGTGAACGATGCCTGTGGCCCCACCGGCACGAAATCCGCGCCGTCGATCGTCAACAGCAGTCGCCGCGTCGCACAACGGTAGGCACGGGCGAGCGCGTCGTCGGCCACGCCGATGGCCGCCGCTCGATCGAGGTGCGCGTGCCAACCGCGACCCACGGCCGATGCGTCTGCGACGCGTTCGGGCGCTCGGGGCAGCGAACGGCGCGGTGCCCTCGGCGCGAAGAAGAACCGCATCGTGCTGCGGTGCGCGACCGGGAATACAACCGCTCCGTTGGCGAGTCCCGACACACAGGTGACACGGCGCGGCGCGGTCGAGTCGGCCCGCTCGGCCATCACCACCGCCGACGAATCCTCGAGTTCCGCGTTGCCCGCCGCATAGCCGGAAGGGGTTCTCGGCAGCACGAGTGCCGGTTGCTCATTGACGCGCACGACCGTGCCGTCGAACTCGAGCGCGTCGATGACCCCCACGCTCGTACAGTCGGCCGGACGCAGCGTCAGCGCGACGGCGATGGGAACGGGCGACGAGTTCTCGATCTCGATCACGACCACGTCGCCGAATTCGCGCTCTCCCGCGATGCCGAACACGCGATGGATGGCGTCGCCATCGGGGATGCGCAGCACGGTCTCGATGACGGGTTCGTCGTCGATCGACCGCTGTCGCACCGACGCTTCGCGTGATGGCTGATACCAGCGATCGCCGGCGTGTACGAGCCAGTCGATGCCCCAACCACCGGTCGTCGGCATGACGAAACCCGTCGGGTCGACCGTCGCGAGCGCGCCCATGGCGATCGTGCCCACCGTCGTCCAGGACCGCGCCGTCACATTTTCGATCGACGCGACGTCGCCGAGCGGCACGAACGCGGCCCCCGTGGGGCGCAGTTGGCGTTCCAACCAATAGGGCCAGCACCAGTCGAGCTTGGCCACCGCCGCGGCCGTGCGCCGCGCCGCGTCGTCGCGCGCCAGCGACCGTCCGCGGCCGATGCGGCGCGCGGTCGAGCGCAGGACGTCGTCGAACCATTCGGTTGTTTGCGCGCGCGGGCGTGGTGTATCCATGGTTCGTAGTCGACTAGCGGGCGGCCGGAGCGCGAGTCTCTCGCCCCACCTTGCGGCGCAACAATCCTCGGTAGGCCTCGGATGCGGGCTGGCCGTCGACTACCACTCGGTACACCTCGTTGACGATCGGCAGGTCGAGCCCGAGTTCGTCGCCCAACTCTTTGACGACGCGGACGGCTTTGACGCCTTCGGCGACCTGATTCATCTCGGCAATGATGTCGGCGAGCGGGCGGCCCCGACCCAGCTGCTCGCCCACGTACCGATTGCGACTCTGCGCGCTGATACATGTCGCGACGAGATCGCCCATGCCGGCGAGGCCCGCGAAGGTCAACGGGTCGCCGCCCATCGTCACGCCGAGGCTCGTCAACTCGTGCAGCCCGCGGGTGATGACGGCGGCGCGGGTGTTGTCACCGGTGCCGAGACCGTCGGCCATGCCCGAGGCCAACGCGATCACGTTCTTGAACGCGCCCGCCACCTCGCAGCCGATCACGTCGACGTTGGTGTACACCCGGAAGTGATCGGTGGCGAAGATGTCCTGCAGGCGCTCGGAGATGTGCTCGTCGGCCATCGCCAGCACGGCCGCGGCGGCATGGCCGTGGAGGATCTCCTTGGCGAGGTTGGGGCCGGTCAACACGCCGGTCGGATGGCCGGTCGCGATCTCGGCGGCAACTTGGGTCATGCGCAGCTTCGTGTGCTGCTCGAAACCCTTGGTGAGGCTGACGATCGGCACCCACGCGCGCAGGTAGGGCTGTGCCGCCGCGAGCGTCGATCGAAAGACGTGCGAGGGCACGCCCATTACCAAGACATCCGCGCAGGCGACGGTTTCGGACAACGAACTCGATGCTCGCAACGCCGGGTGCAACGTGAACGTCGGAAGATACCGGCCATTGCGATGGTGTTCATTGATCTCGCCGGCCAAGTCGGCGTCGCGCGACCACAGGACCGTCTCGGCGTTGTGTGACGCGAGCGACGCGAATGTGGTCCCCCACGAACCCGCGCCGAGCACCGCAACACGAATCTTCATGGGTCAACCCTAATCGTCCCGCTCACGAGGGGGCCGCTCGGGCCCGTCGTCTTCGGCGCCTCCACACATTGGCAGCGATAATCCGCCGCTAGCCTCTGCTGCGATGGTGCAGCCGGTTCGGCCTTCGCTCAGCGCCGTGGTGCTGCTTCCGATCAAGTCGTTCGGTGAAGCCAAGCATCGCTTGTCGCCCGTGCTCGACGCGCGAGAGCGCTCGGACCTGGCGCGCGAACTCGCCTCCCGTGTCGTGCGCGCCGCTCGTGAGCTTCCCGTAGCGATCGTCTGCGACGACCACGACGTCGCGGCGTGGGCCAAGGTCGTCGGTGCGTCAGTGCTGTGGCGTCCAGGCGTCGGGCTCAACGGCGCGGTCGCCGCCGGCGTCGAGGCACTGCGCGAGGACTTCGACGAGGTCATCGTGGCCCACGCCGACCTGCCTCACGCACGCGATCTCACCGTCGTGCGCGGGTTCGCCGGCATCACACTCGTCCCCGACCGCCACCGCGATGGCACCAACGTCATGTGCATGCCGAGCGATTGCGGGTTTCGCTTCGCCTATGGACCGGGCTCGTTCGCCCGCCACCAAGACGAAGTGGCCCTACTCGGACTCACCGTGCGGGTGCTGACCGATGCCGCGCTTGCGTGGGACATCGATACGCCCGACGACCTGCTGGGTTTCGACGGGAAGGGTTTCGACGGGCAGGGTCTTGAGCAATGATCGTCCCGTGCAACTGAACCTCCCTACCCCCGCGCGGGCCCTCGCCATCGTGGCCCACCCCGACGACGCCGAGTTCCAGTGCGGTTCCACCTTCGCCAAGTGGGCGGCCCGTGGCTGTGTCATCAACCACCTCGTGTGTACCGACGGGGCGAAGGGCACCTGGGATCCCCATGCCGACACCCGCAAACTCGTCGCGACCCGCAAAGTCGAACAGCGCGCCGCCGCCGACGTGTTGGGTTCGACCGGCGAGGTCGTGTTCCTCGACGCCATCGACGGCGAACTCGAAGCAACACTGGCGCGTCGTGGCGAGGTCGCGTATTGGATTCGCGTGTTGCGGCCCGATGTCGTGCTCGCCCACGATCCATGGCGCCGGTGGCGATTGCACCCCGACCATCGCGCCGCAGGATTCCTCGCGTGTGACGGCATCGTCGGCGCCCGCGATCCGCACTTCTATCCCGAGCACGATCTGCCCCACCATCGACCCTCGACGTTGCTGCTGTTCGAGACCGAGGAGCCCGACCACTTCGAAGACGTCACGGGCTACGCGGACCAAAAGGTCGATGCACTGCTCGCACACGCCAGCCAGCACGAGTCGACGATGTACATCACCGACGGCGACCGATCACAGCGCGACGCGTTCGCACTACGCATCACCGACGAACTGACGGTGACCGGCCGCGCAGTCGGCGTCGAGCACGCCGAATCCTTTCTCCGCATCGACGAGTTGTAGCTACGCGAGCATCGCCTCGAACGAGCGGGCAAGCTCGACCGGTCGATCACCTTGGATGCTGTGCCCGGCACCGTCGACCACGATGACGGCTGCGGTGGGCTGGATCTGCAAGACGCGCTCGACGTCCGCGTCGTCGACGACTCCGGACTTCGCGCCCCGCCACAGCGTGATCGGCACTCGGATGGTGGCCATCTCGTCCCACAGTGGCTTGAAGTCCGGCGCCGGCGGGGTCTTCCCGGTCTTCTCGTCGTCCGGCGTGCGCTTCCACGACCGCATCGGGTCGTAGCGCCACGACCAACGGCCGTCGTCGAGTTCGCGGGCGTTGTGCAATATCCCGCGGCGCAGCGAGGACTCGGTGCGTGTCGGATTGTGCTCGATGGTGCGAGCCAGGATGGTGGCGAAGTCGTCGAAGAATTCAGGTCCGGTCACGAACGCGATGATCGGTTCGGCCTTGGCGTGGTCGACGCCGGGCGTCACGTCGACCATGCCCAGCTTGGTCACCAACGACGGATGGCGAGTGGTCAGGCACAGCGCGGTCATGCCGCCGAGCGACATCCCGATCACCGGGGTTGGTGAGGGCACCAGTGCGCGGATCGCTGTCGCGACATCGTCGGCCATGTTCTGGGGCCCGTAATCACCGTCGTCGCGCCAGTCGGAGTGCCCGTGCCCCGGAAGATCGATGGCGACGAGCGGGCGGTTCAGCGCCAGCGCAACTGTGTCCCACGTGTGCGCGTTCTGCGCGCCGCCGTGCAGCAGGACGAGGTCGGCCGGCCTGTCGGGTTGCCACACCAACGCGCTGAGGTCGCGGCCGCCACTGACGGCGATCGTTCGGCGCTCGACGTGCGGCTGGCCCCGCCACTCGAGACCGGCCTCGGCCGCGTTGTCCGCGAACATCGAGAACTCGTCGTAGACCTGCATGCTGGCGACTCCCCTCGGCCGACGCTCTGGCGACCGCTGAGAGTATCGTGACCTGAGGTCAGTCGAAGGGGGCTCGGTGGAAACCAAGCAAACGGCGTTGTTCACTCGCATGGATCAGGGAACGACCGCGGAGTTCGAGCACATCGTCGAGCGCGCCAACTCGCACCTTCACAGCCACCTTGTCGACAACGTGTTCGGCCTGTTGCGCTCGATGCAGGGTGACACCCTCGGCTACATCGTGGACCGCTACGAGCATTCGCTGCAGTCCGCGACACGGGCGCTGCGCGAGGGTGCGCGCATCGACATGATCGTGGCCGCGCTGCTGCACGATGTCGGCGATGTCATCGCACCGGCAAACCACAGCGAACTCGCCGCCGCGGTGCTCGAGCCCTACGTCGACGCCGAGACCACCTGGGTCGTGCGCCATCACGGCGTGTTCCAGGGTTACCACTATTGGGACAAGCTGGGCCTCGACCAGAACTCGCGCGACCGCTACCGCGAGAGCCCCTTCTTCGATGCCGCCGCGCACTTCTGTGGTGCGTGGGATCAGGTCTCGTTCGATCCCACGTACGACACGCTGCCGCTCGAAGCATTCGAGCCACTCGTGCGCGAAGTCTTCGCCCGCCCCGCCACCGGCTTCCGCGACGATCAGTAGGTTTGCGAGCGCAATACCTGACCGAAGGCGCGAATGTCGTCGATGAACAGCTTCGGTTGTTCGAACGCGGCGAAGTGACCGCCGCGCGGCTGCTCGCTCCAGTGCACGATGTTGTAGCGCTGCTCGGCCCACACGCGTGGCGTCTGCAATAGTTCACGCGGGTACACCGCGTGCCCGGTCGGCACGTCGACTCGACCGGTCCATGGCGATGTCGCGGCGGTGCCCGCTCGGGCGGATTCGGCATAGAGACGGGCGGCCGAACCGGCGGTGTTGGTCAACCAGTAGAGCATCACGTTGGTGAGTAGTTGGTCGGCAGTGAAGACGCCGTCGATGGTGGGCAACCCGTCGTCGCCGATCGCCAAATCACTCCACGCGTAGAACTTCTCGAGGATCCAGGTCGCAATTGCGATGGGCGAGTCGGACTGCGCGTACGCCAGCGTCTGTGGCTGGGTGGACTGGATACCCATGTAGCCGACGCCGTTCTTGATGCGCGCCACCGCTTGCCCCATACGCGCTTTCTCGGCGTCGGTGACACCGTCCATCGCTCGCGATCCGTCGGACGGAAACGCGAACAACATGTTGCAATGAATGCCGATGACGCGGTTGGCGTGCGCTTCACCGAGGCGACGCGTCACCAGCGCGCCCCAGTCACCACCCTGCGCCACGAAGCGTTGGTAGCCGAGTTGCCCCATCACGTCGACGATGGCTGCGGCAACGACGTTGACATCGACGCCCGTGCGCGTTGTCGGCCCTGAAAATCCGTAGCCGGGCATCGACGGTACGACGACGTGAAATGCATCTGCGGGATCCGCGCCGTGTGCACGCGGGTCGGCGAGTGGGCCGACGGCGTCGAGGAACTCGACGACCGATCCGGGCCAACCGTGCGTCATCACCAACGGCAACGCGTCGGGTTCGGGCGAACGCACGTGCAACAGATGCAACGTCTCCCCCGCGCCGGTCGCCATGAACTGCGGGTAGCGGTTGAGGCGCGCCTCCCACTGCCGCCAGTCGTAGTGGTGCTGCCAATGGTCGAGAAACGCCTCGGCGACAGGCCGCGGCAATCCGTAGTCACCGCCGACGCCGGCGAGGCCTTCCGGCAGACGGGTGCGAGCCAACCGCCGCCGCAGGTCGTCGAGGTCGCTCTCGGGCACCGCAATCTCGAACGGACGCATGTCAGCCCACCGCGCCAGTGGCGCGCAATGCAGAGATCTGATCTTCGTCGAATGCCAACAGGTCGCGCAGTATGTCCTCAGTATGCTCGCCAACCGTCGGTGCACGCGCCGGAGCAGGCAACGGATGAGGCGTCGCGTTGACGGGCGTGGCCATTTGGTCGGCGCCATGTTCGGCTCGCGGTAACCAGCGCAACCGCGACGCGGTGTGCGCGTCATGACGCGCCGCCGCTGCGTCGTAGACCGGAGCGATGGGGAGGTCACGGTCGGCGGCCAGCGCCATCCATTGCGCCGTCGTACGAGTAGCGAAGATCGCCGCAAGTTCTCTTCGCAACACGACGTTGCCGACTGCATGCTCGGCCACTTCGCCGCCGGGGTGCGCATCGAAGAGATCGGGACGACCGACCGCGTCGCAGAAGTTGCGGAAGAAATTGCGTTCGCTGGCCATCAGCAGAACGTGACCGTCATGGCTTGCGTAGTACTGATAGCGGACTGCGTCGCCGAAGTCGTCAAAGCCGATCACGCGACGCGGACCGACACCGTCGGCAAAGTTGCCGGTGACCTCTTCGTCGGGCCGCTCGTAGGCCACCTCGCCCTCGACCTTCAACCAATTCCACGCAACGGCCGCATCGGACTGGGCGACCTCGATGCGACAGCCCTGGCCGGTCTCACGAGCGCGCAGCACTGCCGACACGGCGCCGAAGGCTGCGAACAGCGGTCCCGCGTGGAATCCAATCGACGTGTGCGGTGGGATCGAAGGCAATCCGTCGGCGTTGGGCAACGGCGGCGCGATGCCGGCCATCGAGTCGAACGCCAAGCCGTGGCTCGGAATGTCGCGATACGGGCCGGAGTCGCCGTACCCGGTGATCTGACACCACACGAGCCGCTCGTTGCGTGATCGCAGCGCGTCATAACCCACCCCGAGGCGATCGAGTGCGCCTGGTCGCATGCCCTCGATCACCACGTCGCAGACTCCGCCAAGCGCGACGAAAACCGCGGCACCGTCACGACTACGCAAGTCGATGGCGATGCTGCGCTTGCCGCGGTTCCAATGCCAGTGCTCGAGCGACACGCCGTCGATGATCGGCCATCCGACTCGGCGCCCGTAGTCGCCCTCGCCAGGACGCTCCACCTTGATCACCTCGGCGCCGAGGTCCGCGAGATGCTGCCCCACCCCGTTCGCGGACAACAACGCGCACTCGAGCACACGCACACCGGCGAGCAGGGCACCGCTGCGTTCTGGTGACTCGGCCACGAGCCGATCATACGTCTGCACGGGCCCTGGCCCGGGCGGCGTAACCTGGCGCTACCGCCCGACCAGCCGCTCCCCGGGAGACGCCCATGCCCACGACCGACTACGACTTGGTGATCACGAACGCGACCCTGGTCGACGGCAGCGGTGGCGACACGCGCGAGGCCGACATCGCGGTGCGCGACGGATTCATCGCCCGCGTCGACGACAAGGGCACGCTGCGCAACGCCAAGGCCACCGAGATCATCGACGCGGCCGGTCATCTCGTCACGCCGGGCTTCGTCGACATCCACACGCACTACGACGGTCAGGTCACATGGGATCCCTACCTCTCGCCGTCGTGCTGGCACGGCGTCACCACCGTCGTGATGGGCAACTGCGGCGTCGGCTTCGCGCCGGTGCGCCCCAGCGAACGTGAGTGGCTCGTCGAACTGATGGAGGGTGTCGAAGACATCCCCGGCGCCGCGCTCAAGCAAGGCCTGCGTTGGGGATGGGAGACCTTTCCCGAATATCTCGACTTCCTCGATCAGACACCGCGGCTGTTCGACGTCGGCACGCAGATCCCCCACGGCGCGGTCCGCGCGTATGTGATGGGCGATCGCGGTGCGCGCAACGAGCCCGCGTCGTCCGACGACATCGCGCAGATGAAGGCCATCGTCCGTGACGCCATCGCGGCGGGCGCGCTCGGCTTCTCCACCTCGCGCACGATGCTGCACAAGGCGCTCGATGGCGAACCGGTGCCCGGCACCTACGCCACCGAGGCCGAACTCATCGGCATCGGTCGGGCGTTGTCCGAGCTCGGTGCGGGCGTCTTCGAGTGCTCGCCGTCCGGCGTCGCCGGCGAGAACGATGCGGCGTTTCCCGGCGAATTGACGCTGTTGCGCAACGTCGCCGCCGCGATCGGTCGACCGGTGGCCTTCAACCTCACGCAGAGCAACACCGCGCCCGAGATGTACCGCGAGCTGCTCGACCGCGCCGCCGACGCGGCGCGCGAGGGCGTGCGGTTGGCTCCGCAAGTTGCCGGGCGCGCGTCGGGATTGTTGTTCGGCCTCGACACCACCTACCACCCGTTCGCCGGTCGTCCGAGTTATGCCGCGCTGACCGCGTTGCCCCGCGCGGAGAAGTTGGCCCGCTTGCGCGATCCGCTCGTCCGCGCCACGATCCTCGCCGAAGCAGACCAGGGCGGCATGTCGATGCTCGACCGATTCCCCGATCGCATCTGGCGTCTCGACGATCGCGTCGACTACGAACCGTCGGTCGAAACGAGCCTCGGGCGCGTCGCCGCGTCGATGGGCTGTTCACCGGCCGAACTCCTCTACGACTGGATGGTCGCCGGCGACGGCAGCGAGTTGTTCAACGTGCCGATGCTCAACTACGCGAGCAACACCTTCGACGCGCTTCGCGAAATGCTCGTGCACCCGACGTCGGTGCTGGGGCTCTCCGACGGTGGCGCGCATTGCGCCATCATCTGCGATGCGAGCATCCCCACATCGATGATCACGCATTGGTCACGCGACCGCGTGCGCGGCGAACGACTGCCACTCGAGTTCGTCGTGTACAAGCAGACGCGCCAAACCGCCGAGCTCTACGGCCTCTACGACCGCGGGCTCGTCGCGCCCGGCTACAAGGGTGACTTCAACATCATCGACTACGACGCGCTGCACCTGCACAAGCCCGAGACCGCCCACGATCTACCGGGTGGGGCCCGGCGGCTGGTGCAGCGGGCCGACGGGTACCTCGCAACCATCGTCGCCGGCCGCGTCATCACCCGAGACGGCGAAATCACCGACGAACTGCCTGGTCGCATCGTTCGCGGGGCCCAGCAGCCCAAGGCCTGAGCCCGCTCTCGGCCGCACGGCACACCATCCGCGCTTCAGCGCCTTTGCAAACCTGCCGACAACTACGCACGGGTGGCACAGGGAGCTGATCATGCGTAGTCGTATCTGTGCGTTCGCACTCACGATGCTGTTCGTCGCTGCGGCGTGCGATTCGAGCGACAGCTCGGCGACCGCTACCTCAATCATCGAGGCGGGGCGCAACGATCCGACGACGAGCACTGCCACCACGTCGACAACCACGACGAGCACGTCGACGACGACACTCGCCACGACGACGACCACCACCACAACCATGGCCCCTGCTCCCCCTCCGACGACGCTCGCCCCCGAGCCTCCTCCTCCGCCACCACCACCGCCCCCCAACACGATCGGATCCGGATCCACGATCGCCGGGTGCCCTGCGTTTCCGACGGACAACTACTGGCATGCAGACGTGTCGGGGCTCCCCCGTCATCCGAACTCCGCCGCATACGTCGCGAGCATCGGTGCCACCTCCGGCCTGAAGGCAGACTTCGGCAGCGGTCTCTGGGATGGCGGACCGATCGGCATCCCGTTCACATCGGTCAACGCCGGCCAGCCGAAGGTGACCGTCGGCTTCGAGTACGACGACGAAAGCGATCCCGGTCCGTATCCGATCCCGGCCAATCCTCCGATCGAAGGCGGCGCACAATCCGACGGCGATCGCCACATCATCGTCGTCGACAGCAGCACCTGTCGCTTGTACGAACTCTTCGCCGCCTACCCCGCGAACAACGGTGCGTGGACCGCAGGCTCGGGTGCGATCTACGACCTCCGTTCCAACGCCATGCGGCCCGCCGGGTGGACGTCGGCCGACGCCGCCGGTCTGCCCATCCTCCCCGGCCTCGTGCGCTACGACGAAGTCGCGGCGGGCGTGATCAACCATGCGATCCGCATCACCGTCCCTCGCACGCAGAAGGCATACGTGTGGCCGGCGCGCCACCTCGCCAGTTCGCGCACCGACACCAACTTGCCCCCGATGGGGCTGTGGCTACGCCTCCGCGCCGACTTCGACGTGTCGAGTTACCCGCGCGACGCGCAGGTCATCCTGACGGCGCTGAAGAAGTACGGCGCCATCGTCGCCGACAACGGCTCGCCTTGGTACATGTCGGGCGCTCCTGACGAACGATGGAACAACGACGTCTTGCAAACGTTACGCCGCGTGCCGGGCAACGCCTTCGAGGCGGTCGACACGACGAGCCTCATCAGCGATCCAAATTCGGGACGCTTGAGCGTAGGGTGACACCGGGGTCGAGTCGAGCGCGTACTATCAGCGAATGGGCCCAGCACAAGACCGAAGCGACGTCGACATCCTCGACGGCAACTTCTATGTGAGCGATCCGTACCCCACGTACGCATGGTTGCGCGAGAACGATCCCGTCCATTGGGACTCGACCAATCAGCTGTGGTGTATCTCGGGCTACGACGACATCGTCGAGATCGAGCGCAACAAAGACCTCTGGATCAGCTCCGGTAAGACACAGGGCGGCTACCGGCCCAACATCCCCGCCGACGACTCGCTGATCGGTCTCGACGATCCCATACACAACAAGCGACGCAATCTCGTCTCGCGCCGGTTCACCCCACGGGCCGTCTCGGCGTGGCACGGCGAAGTGCGCGACAAGGTCGTCGCATTGATCGAACCCGTCGTCGCCTACGGCGGTGGCGACATCGTGCGCGATCTCGCCGCTCCACTGCCGGCGATGATGATCGGCAAGCTGCTCGGCTTCCCTGACGACGCGTGGCCGAAATTGCGTGACTGGTCCGAACGCACGATCGCGCTCGGCGGAGGGCCCCGCTACTTCAACGAAGACGGCATGAACGCGGCCATCGAATTCGGCATGACATCGGTGGCGCTCTACGAAGAGAAGAAGGGCTGCCCCGTCGATGACGTCATGTCGGTCTGGACACGCGCACAGATCGACGGGCGAGCGCTCACTCCCGAAGAAGTCGGGTCGGACTGCCTACTGATCCTTGACGGCGGGGCCGAGACCACGCGAACCGTGATCGCGCGCACGTTGATCGACCTCGACCACCGGCCCGCCCAATGGCAGACGTTGCAGTCGGCCGGCGACTTCACCACCGCGACCGAGGAATTCATCCGGTTCGTGACGCCGATCCACAACATGTGCCGCACCGCGGCCCGCAATACCGAACTACACGGCAAGTCGATCCGCGCCGGCCAACAAGTGGTGCTGATGTACTCGTCGGCCAACCGCGACCCCGCGCATTTCGACGATCCCGAGAACCTCGACGTGACGCGTCATCCCAACAACCACCTGTCGTTCGGCTTCGGCACTCATTTCTGTCTCGGCGCGGCCTTGGCCCGGTTGGAGATCCGCACGTTCTTCGAAGAGTGGGTCAAGCGTGTCGCGTCGTTCCGCGTCGTACCCGACAGCATCGTCGAGATGCCCAACGCGTTCGTCTTCGGCGTGCGCTCGGCCACTATCGAAGTCCAGCCCCGCTAGCGACCCCGCTTTTCAGGCGAGGACGCCGCGCAGGACGCTCACGCCGGAGTGGGTGGGCACGCCATCGACGGGCTCGATCGACACGTCGACGATGGGGAAGACGTCGGTCCCCACGCCCGGGGGAATGATGTACCGGCCACTGCCGCGCACCGGGCCCATCGACACCATGCCTTTGACCTGTAGGTCGATGAGCCACAACTCGAAGAACTCGCCATCGACAGTGGGTAGATCGCTCACGTCGAGATCGATGGCGCGCGAGCCGTCATCGAGCACGACCAACTTCGCCCGACCCTTGCTCGATGCCCCTGCGGGATCGAGACCGGTGTTCGACAGCGCGACCTCGTCGACGGTGCGCACGTCATCGCCGGCGCGCGCAATGGCGAACGCCACCAGCGCGCACGCGGCCGCGCCGACCAACGCCACCCCGGTGACGACGCGTCGTCGCGGACGACGAGCGGCGATGTCGACCACCGTCGCCGATTGATCATCCGTGCGGACTTCGTCGGCGATCTTGGCCCACAGGTCGGCCGGCGGCGCGAACTGCCGACGATCCTCGGGCGTGAGCACGCGTCCCAGCTGCATGAGATCGTCGTAGCCCTCGTAGTCGGGGGTATCAGCCATGGTCGCGCTCCATGTGACGTCGCAAGCGAGCCAGTCCGCGACGGATGTCGCTCTTCACAGTACCGAGCGGCAACTCGCAGCGCTCTGCGATCTCCGCATGCGTCAGATGTTCGAAGAAGGCGAGCTCGATGAGCCGCTTGGATGGCGCCGGCAACCGTTCGAGAGCATCGGCCAGGAGCACCCGGTCGAGCATGTCCTCGACACCGGATGGTCCGGCCGCTGCCGCGTCGATCTCGCGGACGACCATCTGACGCTGCCGCGCTCGCAGCGAGTCGACGATGCGATGCTTTGTGATGCCGGCCAACCAGCCGCCGAGGCTGCCGCGGCGTACGTCGAACTGCTCACGCGCACGCCAAGCCGAGACGAACACTTCTTGAGTGGCGTCGGCCGCGAGATCGGGGCCGAGGGCACGCCGGCACATCGTGTACACCATCGACCCGTATGCCTCGTAGGCCCGCTCGAGCGCGCCGACGCCGCACTCAGCGAAGGCGGCGTCGACCTCGTCGACTTCTCGCAACGGTGTGATATCGGCAGAAGACATGCGCCAGCTCTGGTGGTCGACCTCGATTGATTCACCCAACCTAGTCTCGGTCACCATGAGCTGTATCCGCGCTGCATCCTCAACCGACCGGTCACATCGCCGGCTGGAGGAGAACCTTGTCGATCACGTGGATGATGCCATTCGAGGCTGCGATATCGGCCTGCACGACCTTCGTGTCACCATTCAGGTACACGTCACTGCCCTTGAGCGCGATCGCCACAGAGGCTCCGTTGACCGACTTGGCGGACTTACCGTCGAGCTTCACGACCTCGGCCGCCGGCACCTTGCCCGCCACGACGTGATACGTCAGGATCGACGAAAGCTTGGCCTTGTCGGCGAAGAGCTGATCCTTCGTGATGTTCAACGACTTCAACGCCGCCGCGAACGCATCATCGGTCGGAGCGAACACGGTGAAGGGCCCCGTGCCCTTGAGCGTGGTCACCAGATCGGCCTTGGTCAATGCCTCGGCCAACACGGTGAACTTGCCGGCGCCCACCGCGGTGTCGACGATGTCCTTCGTGGCCGCCGACGTTGCGGCGGTCGTGGTGACCGCGGGTGTCGTGACTGCGGGTGTGGTTGCCGCCGGAGCGCTATTGCTGCCGCCGTCATCGCCGCACGCGACGGCCGTGAGGCCGATCGCTATCGTGAGCGCGAAGACCTTGAATTTCGTGCTTTGCACGTTTGAACTCCCATGGTGAAGATTTCCCTGCAGTACGCCGAATAGGCGATCATGGATGCAAGAAAATGCCGGGAGCTCGAACGAGCGACGCTAGGACTCGACCGCGTTGACGTCCTGCGGGGTGTCGTTCACGGCATCGACATCGATGGTGTGGTCGATCGGCAGTTGCCCCAAGGCGCTGCGGATGCGATCGACCGTGAGATCGTCGAGGTTCGCGTAGACCAGTTGCGCACCGGAAAAACGACCGGCCTCTGTCACGAGCGCGTTGTGATCGAGATTGGCCACCAACAGTGCGACCGTCGTGCGCCCTGGCTCGACGGCTTGACGGAACCAACTCACCCATTCGTCGGGGATGCCGAGATCGACGACCTTCGCCGCGACCGCACCCGCACCGGCGCCGACTGCCGCGCCGGCCAACCACCCGACCGGTCCACCCACGAGCAACCCGATCAATCCCGTCCACAAGGCGCCGGACACCGCAGACCGTGTCGGTTGCGGATCGATGGTCTCGCGCACAGTGGTCTGACCGTCGACCGACTTCGTCACGACGACCGCGTCCTTGAGGATCAGATGCCCCTGCGACCCCAGGCGCGTCGCCGCGGTCAGGAACTCTTGTGCACGAAAGTTGTCGTCGAAAGAAATGCCGACCAGCGTCTCGGGCCCGTCGTCTTCTTTGTTATTTCCTGCCATGCGACTCTCCTGTGGGGCTATCAGCCGATTTGGCCGCGGTGCGGTCGGGCATTTGTCAGACCCAGACCACCGTCGACGACGATCACTTGTCCGGTTGTGAACGCGGCAAGGTTTGACGCGAGTGACAGCACGATACCGGCGATGTCCTTCGGTTGGCCGGCGCGCGCCAGGGGGATGGCCCGCAGCGACGCCTCCTTGCGTTCGGGGGACATCTCGGCTTCGAGGGCGGGGGTCACGACGAACGACGGCGCCACGACGTTGACCCGTATGCCTTTCGGCGCGAGCTCCAGAGCCATCGACTTGGACAGCTGGATGAGCCCGGCTTTCGCCGCACCGTAGGGCGTCATGAACGGCGACGCGTTGGTTCCCTGGAACGACGAGATGTTGACGATCGCCCCACCGCTGTCTCGTTCGGTCATGCGGCGCGCCGCCATCTGGCAACCGAAGAGGACGGACGTCAGGTTGAGCTCGAAGACGCGATCCCACGCCTCGCGTTCGAGATCGACCAGGCTCGCCTTTGCGCCGGGGAACACTCCCCCTGCGTTGTTGATCCACACGTCGATCGGGCCCAGATCGGATTCGACCCGGTCGGCCGCGCGCTCGATGGCGTCACGGTCACGTACATCGCATTGGGCAGCGACGGCACTAGGCAGCGACGCCGCGACCAACTGCGCGGAGTCTCCGTCGAGATCGACCACGCCGACTTTCGCGCCGACTGCGGCAAAGTGCTCGGCGACGGCGCGACCGATGCCTCGGCCGGCGCCCGTGACGAACACGGTCTTGCCGCGCAGCCCCAAGAGATCTGCGGCATCGGGAAGTTGTTCTGAACTCATGACAGCTCCTGTGATAGGTCTTGTGCATGACGCAAGCAGCCGTTACCGAAGCCGTTGGGTCCGCGATCTCGCAGTTGCGTTGGCAGGTCGAGCCGTCCGAAGTCGACGGGTTCAATCATTGGTACGACGAAGAGCATCTGGCCGACCTACTTGCGCAGCCGGGCGTATTGAGCGGGCGCCGATTCGTCCGGGCGCAGACCGCCTTCTCGGCACCGAGCAATTTCAACTACATCACCATCTACCATCTCGACGACACGAGCGCGCTCGAGACGCCGTCGTACCGCGCGATGGCAACGGCGCCGAGCGAACTGACCAAGCAGGTCGCCATGTCGTTGCCCATGCGTCGCGATGTCGCAACGCAGATCTACCCCACCAACCGTGTCGCCACTCAACCGGTGGGCAATGCGATCATGCACGTGTTCACCCACGCCGACGGGTCGATCATCGACGACTTCCATCGTTGGTACGAAGAGGAGCACATTCCGGCCCTCGTCGCGTGCGACGGTGTGTTCGGCGCTCGCCGATTCGCGTGTACGACACCCGAAGCCGACGGCTACGAGTTCATCGCCATCTACCAACTCGCCGATGTGTCGGTCGTCGAGAGCGGCGCGCTGGCCGAGGCCGGCAAGCCGACACCATGGCGTGATCGGTTGGGCGACAAGATGCGCGCCCACTTCCAGGTGTACCAATCGCTCCACGGACCTATCGCAGGCTGAGGGTCTGGTGCTTGACGATGCCGAGGTGCAGATGACCGGCACGCTGCGGCTCGCCCACCAACTGCAGTCGCGGCAATACGGGTAGCAGCGCCCGCAACGCGGCGCGCAGCTCCCAGCGAGCGAGGTTGGCGCCGAGGCAGAAATGCGCGCCGTGCCCGAAGGCCTGGTGATAGTTGGGCGAGCGCGTGATGTCGAAGCGATAGGGATCGTCGAAGGCACTCTCGTCGCGGTTGGCCGACGGGTAGAAGATGCCGACAGTGTCGCCAGTGCGAATACGCTTACCACCGAGCACGACATCGTCGGTGGCCGTGCGCGCGAACTGAATGACCGGTGATACCCACCGCAAAATCTCTTCGGTTGCGGTGTCGATCAGATCGGGGCGCGCGCACAGCAGTTCGAGTTGGTGCGGATGCTGTAGCAGCGCAACGACGCCACCGGCAATGGCGTTGCGCGTCGTCTCGTTACCCGCACCGATCAACAACACCAGGTAGCCGTGCAGTTGTTGTGCGGTCAGCGGCTGGCCCTCTACCTCGCCCGTCGCCACCCGCGCGGTGAGCGAACCGTCTTGCCGTTCTTTGGCCCGCTGTGCGGTCGTCGCGCAGTACTCGTAGAACTCCATCGACAAGCGGAACCGCAGTTCGTCGACCGCCTCGTCGTCGTGCGCCAATCGCATCACCTCGGTGTCGCTCTCGAAGAACGCACCGGTCCACGTGTGGATACGCGACCAATCGTCGACCGGCAGACCCATGATGTCGCAGATCGTCGCCAAGGGAAGCTTGACCGCGAAGTCTTCGACGAGATCGGCCTCACCGTTCTTTTCGAGAAGGTCGACGAACTCGTCGATGAATCGCGCCGAGTACGCCGCCAGATGTCCCTCGAGTGCGCGCATCGCTCGTGGAGTGAACGAGCGGGCCGCGAGGTTGCGAAACTCGGTGTGACGCGGCTTGTCCATGTACACGAGGTCGGGCACTTCGTCGGGGTCCCAACCACGCAACTCGGCGCGGCGCAGGGACCGCGCCTTCGCCTCGCGATCCTCGCTCGCCGAGGCGAGGCGCAAGCGCGACCCGCCGTTGACGAAGAGACGATCGTTGGAACCGACGAAGTGCACGTCGTCGTACCGCGTAACGGCCCAGAACGGCTCTATGTCTTCTCGCTCGTACCAATACACGGGAGCGTCGCGGCGCAGCAGATCCCAGGCCTCCCACGGGTAGCCCTGCTCTTGCAGACGCGAGGTCGAGTGGATATCGATGTTCTCGAGCGTGATCCCCATGCGCGGAGACTAGCCCCGCAAGCGCCTGCCCCGAGCGGCCGTCAGCCCTCGAAGGGGGTGTCGCCCATGCCGGTCAGCGTTGCCCGGCCCATGAAGATCACCGCAACCAACCATCGACCGGCTTCGATGCGAACTGAAGGCGATTAGTTCAACCGGCGCACCGGGTTGCCTTGCCGGAACGCGATGATGTCCTCGACGGCTTGGTCGTAGTAGTCGCGGTAGGTCTCGACCGTCGCGTAGCCGATATGCGGTGTGAGCAGAACGTTGGGGATATTGCGCAGCGGATGATCGGCGGGCAGCGGCTCGCGGTCGTACACGTCGAGTGCGGCTCCGGCGATGCGCCGCGACCGCAGCGCATCGAGCAGCGCCACCTCGTCGACTACCGGGCCGCGCGACGTGTTGACGAGAAACGCGGTCGGTTTCATGAGCTCGAACTCGGCGCGCCCGATGTACCCGTGCGACCGCGGGCCCAGCTTGAGGTGCACGCTGATGACATCGCTGGCCGCGAAGAACTCGTCATGGTCGACCCGTTCGACGCCGACCTCGGCGGCCCGCTCGTTGGTGAGATTGACGCTCCACGCGACGGTGCGCATACCCAATGCCGCGGCGACCGGAGGGAGCAACGAACCGAGATTGCCGAGGCCGACGATGCCGAGCGTTTTGCCCTCGAGCAGCGTGCCGAGTGCGACCTGCCATCCGCCATTGCGAATCGCCGCATCCTCGGCCGCAATACCGCGGGCCAGCGCGAGGATGAGCCCCCACGTGAGCTCGATCGTGGCGGTTGCCCCCTGCCAGCTCTGCGTGCCACAGGCCGTGATGCCGAGTTCGGTTGCGGTGTCGAAATCGATCGCCGAATGATGCATGCCGGTCGCCACGAGGAGCCGAAGGTTGGGCAGCGCGCGCAGGACATCAGCAGGAAACGCAGTGCGCTCACGCATTGCGACGACCACGTCGTAGGGCTGCAGTCGATTCACGAGCTGCCGATTGTCATCGGCATGATCGTGGAAGAACGTGACCGCCACGTCGTCCCCAAGAATCGACCAATCGGTCGAACGCTCGGCGACGCTCTGGTAGTCGTCGATAACCGCCACCCGACACATCTCGTCCATGGTCAGAGGTTCTATCGTGCGGGCGATGTCGGTGCTCATCGTCGGTGGCGGAATCGGTGGCCTGTGCCTCGCGTCGGCGCTGACGCACGCCGGCATCGCCTGCGAGATCGTCGAGCGGGAGCCGGCGTGGGCGACGGTCGGTGCCGGCATCTCCTTCTATCCCAACGGCGTGCGCGCGCTGCGCCGCCTGGGCCTCGCGGAGGCGGCGGTGTCCGCCGGCGCGGTGATCGAGTCGGTACGCACCTGCGACCGCAGTGGCAGGGTCGTGGGCGAGTTTCCCGGTGAATACTGGGAGGGCATCGGGCCGACCTTCGCCATACACCGGGCCGCGCTGCAACGGCTGCTGCTCGACGCCATCGCCGCAGTGCCCGTACACATGGGTGCATCCGTCGCGTCATTGATCGACCGCGGCGATGCGGTCGACGTCGAATTGACCAACGGTGCGGCGCTGACGGCCTCGTTAGTCGTCGGAGCCGACGGCATCCGATCACGGGTGCGCGATCTCTGCATCGGCCGGCTGCAACCGCGCTACGTCGGCCAGATGTACTGGCGGGGCGCTGTCGATCACGATCTCGTCGACACCGCGACCATGCTCTTCGATACCGACCGGTTCATCGCGCTGCTGCCCCTCGGGTCGGGGACTATCTATGTGGCGCTACAGCAGCACAGCCGCCAGCCGTTCGACGATGCCTCACTCGACCGGTTCGCCGATTTCGGCGGGCCCACGCCACTCGCGATCGAGTTGCTGCGCGATGACCCGAACCTCCACTTCGGCCCGGCCGAGGAGATCGAGCGCGACGAGTGGCGAGCGGGGCGGGCACTGCTCATCGGCGATGCGGCCCACGCCTGCTCGCCCACCCTCGCGCAAGGAGGCAGCCTCGCGATCGAGGACGCGATCGTGCTCGCCGAGCTACTGACGAACGAGCCCGCGATCGACAACGCGATCGACAAGTTCGTCGCCCGCCGCCAACCCCGAGCACAATGGGTTCGCGAGCGGACGCACCATCAGATCGAGTTACTCAATGCCGGCGCGCCACACGAACACCTCGCACGAGGAATGCGCGAGACGTACGTGCGGCTGGCCGAAGAAGCGTAAAGGAACATCACTACAACGGGGGGTAGATGTGGACGGGCTGGAACTGTTACTCGAAGAGCGCGCCATCACGCGCGTACTGCACGAGTACGCGCACAACATGGACTATGGCCACGAGGATGCCTGGGTCGCCGTCTTCACCGACGACGCGGTGTTCGACGTCGTCGAGGTCGTCAGCGGTCAACGGGTACACCGCGAGGACGGCAGGGGCGAGCTTGCCCAATACGTTGCGAACTACCCCAAGCCACCGCACTTCCGCAAACACATCGTGGTCGATCCGATCATCGACATCACCGGCGACACGGCCAAGGTCGCGGCGTACTGGTTGCTGCTACAACGCGAGGACGACACCGGACGGGCGATCATGGTGGCGTTCGGGCACTACGACGATCAGTGGGTCAAACGCGACGGCCGGTGGCGCATCGCGCATCGCTACGCGGAGGTCGAAGCGACGAGCTATTGATCGTGCTCGACGCCGGCCTCAGCCGCTGGTGAGACGCTCGATCAGCAATCGCCGTTGCACCTGAAGCGTGGCCGGCGTGCGGGGCAGGACATCCACCACTTCGACGCGCCGCGGCCGCTTGAAGCGAGCGAGGGTGTCGGCGGTGAACTCGCCGAGCGTCGCGACGGTGGGCGCCTCGACGCCGTCTTTGACGACGAGCACCGCGCACACGATCTCGCCCCATTGCGCATCGGGTATACCGACCACGGCGACGTCCGCGACGGCGGGGTGCAGACGCACGGCGTCTTCGACTTCCGCCGGCGACACCGTCTCGCCACCGGTGCGAATCACATCCTTGGCCCGACCGACGATCGAGAGGAATCCCTCGTCGTCGAGAGCCGCCAGATCGCCGGTACGGAAGAACCCGTCCTCGGTGAACGCCGCGGCAGTCGCCTCGGGGTTGTCGAAGTATCCGTCGAAGATCACCGCACTGCGCACGAGCATCTCGCCGTTGTCCTCGGCGAGCGCGACCTCCACCGAATGCTGCGGCACACCACACGCGCCTGGCTTGCGCTCCATGTCCTCGTGCCGCAAGAGCGTGACCGCGCCCGACTCAGTTGCGCCGTAGAACACGCGCACCGTCGCAGTGGGTACCGCACGCTTGATCGCGGCCAACAACTCGGGCGGTGTAGCCGAAGTGCCCGAGTCCGCGATATGCAGCGATGCCAGCGGTGAGTAGTCGCCCGTCTGCTCGAGATGGTCGAGGATGCGCCGCCACACGGCAGGGATGGCGTTGAAGTGCGTCGGCTTCCACTGCGCTGCCGCCGCGACCAACGACGGCGCGTCAGCGGAAGAGAAGACGATGTTCGTCTGCGTCTGCCACGCCTGCAGCGCAAGGGTCCAGGCGCCCATGTGGAACAGCGGGTACATGCACAACATGACGCCGCGTGGCTCGAGTTGCGAGCCGGGATGCGTCCGCAAGTAATTGGTGCGGTGCGACAACATCACGCCCTTCGACTTGCCTGTCGATCCGCTGGTGAAGAACAGCACGTGCAAGTCGGTTTCACGCAACGCCGGCTCGCGGATGTCGTCGTCGGACGCGGCAGCCGCGGCGTCGGGCAGCGAAATACCGGCAGCCGATCCTCGATGCATGCACACCAACGGTACGCCCACCTTTTGGGCGACGACCTCGCCGGTCTCCGCGTGCGCACCGTCGACGATCAACAGCGATGGCCGGGCGAGCGCGACCATTTCGACGGCCTCGTCGACACCGAGCAGCGCGTTGGCAGGGGCGAAGACCGCCCCGATCTTGGCGGCCGCGGCGAACACGGGGATGGCATCGAGCGTGGTGTTGCTCCACATCACGACGCGGTCCTGATGACCGACGCCCAGGTCGCGCAACACATGCGCGACGCGATTCGATTGCTGGCCGAGCTCTCGGTAGGTCAAGCGTCGCTCGCCCATCGACGCGGCGATGCGGTCCGGCACCGACCGCGCTCCGGTGCGGAAGATATCTCCGATCAACAGATCCATATGTCGTAAACCCCCGTTTGGCAATGCTAACCGTCGGCCCGGCGGAGGAACGCGGACCAGCGCGGCCACAACTCTTCGAAGTAGTGCGGCTGCAATTCGTGGGACATGCCCTCGATGATGAGCAGTTCGGCGCTCGGATACATCTCGGCCAGCGCGTAACCATGCACGACGGGCAACACGGTGTCGGTCGTGCCGTGCGCGATGAACATCGGCACCTCGATCGGTGTCGAGTTCTGCCATACCCGTTCGTCGTCGGTGCGCTTGTTGGCGGCACGCATGAGCCGCCGCATCTCGTCGAGGTACCACCCGCGGTTGACCGCCTCGCGCGCCCGCGCGATCGCCCGCGGCGAGTCGAACCGCTCGTCGCTCAACACGGTCAGTTCACGCACGATGTAGTCCTCGCGCGCTTCGACGCTCGGCCCCGGCGGATTGGACGCCACGGCGGTGAACTCGGGCGAACCGATGGGCAGCTTCATATCGCCAGGACTGGTGCTGAGCATCGTCAGCGATCGGGCGATCGAGGGCCGGGTCAGCACCATCCAGCGAGCAAGCACGCCGCCCATCGACGTGCCGACAATGTGCGCGGGGCCGAGCCCGAGTGCGTCGATGGCACCGAGCGCGTCCTTGACCAGATGGATGAACTCGTAGCGGTCAGGCAGCCCGGGCTCGGAATAGCCGAACCCGCGATAGTCGTGCCCGACCACTCGGTAGCCGGCATCGACGAGCGCGGCGAGCATCGCGGGTTCCCACTCGAAGCTCTGCGCGCCCATGCGCTGGCAGAGGAACACCGGCGGGCCGAGGGCATCGCCCCACTCCTCGATCCAGATGTTGAGACCGCCGGCATCGACGTGGCGGCTTCGATCGCTCTGCATGGATCAGCCCATGCACTCGTTCGCGAACGCTTCCATGCCGGCGCGCTTGGCCGAGAGTGACGCGGCGGACGCGTCACCCATCGCCCAACCGACGCACACGGTCGACGTGACGCCCTTGTCCTCGAGCGATCGATAGAGATCGCGGCTCGGCATGGCGTTGGGAATCACGAGCGTCTCGAACGCAACGCCCGCGTCACCGCCGGCATCGAGATGGCGAGCGCGCTCGGCCAACAGCTTGGGTAGCAAGTGGTCGATCTCGTCGAGGTCGTAGTTCATGCCGACCCAACCGTCATTGCGGGCCGCTCGCCGCAGCGCGGCGTCGCTCTTGCCGCCGACCCAGATCGGAATCGGTTGCTCGGGCGCAGGGAACATGCTCGTGGGGCCGAAATCGTAGAACTCACCGTGGTATTCGGTGGTGCCGCCGCGCCAGAAGCCGCGGATGATCTCGATCATCTCGTCCATGCGCTTGCCGCGATCGCGCGGTTCGTAGCCGAGCACCACGATCTCCTCGCGCAACCAACCTGCACCCGCGCCGAGCACGAATCGGTAGTCGGACAACATCGCCACCGTGCCTGCTTGCTTTGCCACCGAGAAGGGATCGCGCATCGGCAAGATGTAGACGTAGGGCATGAAGCGCAGACGCGTCGTCACCGCAGCCATCGCGGCGATCGTCGTCAGCGGATCGGGAAAGTTGGTGCGCGGGTCGAACGGGTTGTTGCCCGACGGGTGCACCGACGTGAAGCCTTGCGGCACCGCGATGTGATCAGCCACCGCGATGCCCGCGAAACCGAGCTCCTCGGCCGTGCGCGCGATATCGAGCAGCTGCGAGTTGTCTTCGAACATCACCGCGAGCCAGAAGTCCATGGGCCCGACCCTACCTAGCTCCCCGCTCTGAAGGGCCGCTCGGGCCCGCCTTCGGCGCAGCTTTGGCGAGCATCACGTCGCGCCCCAATGCCGGCTCGATGAACGCGGAGAAGTCGGGGCCGCGCCGCAGCGAATGTCCGCCGTCGACGTTGATGATCTGGCCAGTGACCCAACGAGCCTCGGGGCTGATCAGGAAGCGGGCCAGCGCCGCCACGTCTTCGGGCTCGCCCACGTCTTGCATCGGCGTGTTCTCGATGTAGCTGTCGTAGACCGGGCTGTTGCGGGGAATGCCTTCCATGATCTCGGTCGAGATGAACCCGGGGCGGATGGCGTTGAAGCGCACCTTGACCGAGCCGTACTCGTCGGCGGCGTTGCGCATCATCTGCTCGATGCCCGCCTTGGACACGGTGTACGCGCCGAAATAGGGATGCGTCTGATGACCCGCGATCGACGACATGCCCACGAACGAACCGCCGCCTGCGGCCACCATGTGCGGGATCGTGTGCTTCACGAAGAACAGCGTGCCCAACACGTTGAGATGCAGCACCCGGATGAACTCCGCGGTGTTCTGCAGGTGGTACGGGCCCATTCCCCCACCGCCGCCCGCGTTGGCAACGCAACCGTGGAGCGACCCGGTGGGCGCCAGCGCGAAATCGACGACGCGCTTCACCTCGTCCTCATCGGTGACGTCGGCGACGACGTGCTGCACATGACCGTCGCTGCCCGTCTGCGCGATGACCGACTCGATCTGTTCGACCGATTCGACGAGCAGATTCTCGCGCCGGCCGCAGATCGTGACCGCCGCCCCGTCGCGCGCAAGGCGCGCCGCGCACGCCCGCCCGATGCCGGTGCCTCCGCCGGTGACGATGACGGCGAGCCCTTCGAGGCCGCCAATCGGAGTCGTTGGTTCTGTCATGACCGCTCCTTCGCGCCGGAGAACGCGCCTATGGTCTCCCCCGGCAGAGCCGGGAAACTAGCCGCCCCAGACGTCCTATGAAGGAGCCCACGCATGCAGAATCCACTCGACGCCTACAGCCTCGCCGGCAAGGTCGCAGTTGTGACCGGTGCCGCGAGTGGCATCGGTGAGGCCGCGTCCGAGATGTTTGCCGCATGCGGGGCAGCAGTTGTGTGTGCCGATCTCAACGCCACCGGTGCCGGGGCGACCGCTCAACGCATCTCCAATGCCGGCGGCCGTTCCTTGGCCATGGCATGCAACGTGACGTCGCGCGACGACGTGCGCATGCTCGTCGACAAGGCCGTCGCCGAGTTCGGGCGTATCGATGTCATGTGCAACGTGGCCGGTGCCATGTTCCCCGGCCAACTCGAGGACCTCACCGACGAAGTGCTCGACGCCGGCATCAACCTCAACTTGAAGGGCGTCATCTACGGCACGCAGCACGCCATCACGGCGATGCGCGCGGCCGGCAACGGCGGTTCGATCATCAACGTGTCGTCGGGCGCCATCGATATGCCCGTCGAAGGCATCAGCCTCTATGCGTTCACCAAGGCCGCAGTGGCGATGCTGTCGATGTCCGTCGCGAAAGAGGTTGGCCGCTACGGCATCCGCGTCAACGCGATCGCTCCTGGCTCGACCCTCACCGCGTTCACCACGTGGCGCCTGCAAAACCCCGACGGCACCACCAACCAAGACGCGTACGACGCGTTCATCGAACGGATGAAGGGCATGTCGCCCCTCGGGTCGATCGGCGAGGCCGTAGACCAGGCGCAGTTGATGCTCTATCTCGCGTCCGACGCGTCGCGGTGGGCCACGGGCCAGATCTGGCGCGTCAACGGTGGCCAGACCTCGCAGTGGTGATGAGTGCCGCTCGTTCGCGGCGCTCCTCGCCCTCCCGCGCTCGTTGGCGGCGCCGCCGGATCGTTGTCACGGCCGCCCAGAGCAGCACCAGCGGGATGAACACGATGACGATCCGGTAGAGCCCGCGCGATCGGGCGCCGTCGAGTTCATCATGAAGCGCGAGCACGTTGGCGTTCGCTGTGGCGAAGCTGTCCTTCGAGAATTGCTGCTTCGCCTGCTCGAGCTTCACCTCCGGCGAGGCGGACCACAGTCCGATGCGTTCGAGCAGACCCCGACCGGCGCCCAGGCGAGCATCTGCCTTGGCGATCTCACGCGCGCTCGCAAGCTCTGCCGTGGCCATGGGCGTTGCATCATCGAGGTTGGACAGCGCCTCTTCGAACCGTTGCCGCAGCACGGGCGACGGCGTGGCGCCGAACTGCGCCGCCAATTTCGCTATCTCGGCGCGCGCGCTTACAACCGTCTCCGCCTGCTTCATCAATTCGGTCGCGTTGGCAAAGGACCAGGAGGAATGAACTGGGGGATCACCGCGGGCAACCTCCACTCACCCGCCGCGGCAACCAGCGCTTCGTAGCGGGCCCGGGCGGCCGGCCGCGCGGCGAGCCACTCGACGGACGTGGGTCCTGCGGGAAACACGTACTTGTCGAAGAGTGGCCGTGTCTTGGTCGACCGGGCGTCGTACTCGAGTAGATCGAGTAGCAAGTGGCTGCCCACCGACGAAGTCGTCAGATCCACCCCGTAGGACGATCGCTGGTCGATCACGACACGCGTGATCAACTGGCGCACTGCGTCGACACCGACCTCGTCGACGATCTCTTGCATCATCCAGTCGACCGTGTTGGCGACGTAGCGATCGGTCGGTCCCGAGGCGGGAGTGATCCTCGGGATCCATCCGTCGAGCGAGGTCGCCGCCGCGTCACCGGTATTCGGCGCCGCGGGTCGCGGGATCGGCTGTCCCTTCTTCCGCGCGATCTCCCGAGCAAGAACGTCCGCGAAGGCCACCTTGATCCACTCGGTCGGTGCACTGATGCGGGACCAACCTTCCACCGTTTTGAGCAACGTCTCGTCGTCGACATCGACCATGCCGCATGGGCGCGAGGAGCGCTGCGGCAACCAACGGCCGACGACGGATCATCGACGAAGGACGGACAACGAACCATGCGTTCCGCAAGGTCCATGCGGACTAGACCGAACTGGTTCCCTTTAGCGGTGCGAACTCAGGGCGATGTGACCTCAGCGCAGAGCTGCCTACCGCGGGGAGCGCGGCATGCCCAAGCCGACCATCGCGATGATCTCGCGCTGCACTTCGTTGACGCCGCCGCCGAAGGTGCCCACCGGTGCGGCGCGAAACGCGTGCTCGAGTTCGCCTTCGATGATCGCGGCCGGCGAGTACTTGGCGACGTAGGAACCCTGGCCGAGCACCTCCATCAGCGAACGAAACGCTTCGATCTTGAGTTCGGTGCCGAACACCTTCATCGCCGATGCATCGGCCGGACTGAGCGCCGCGGATTCGAGCGCCGAGGCGACCTTCCAGTTGTAGAGCTTGAGCGCGTCATTGCGCGCCCACACACGGGCCAGCGCGAGTCGCACCCACTGATGATCGATCACGCGACGACCATCGCTGCCGGTCGTCTCCTTCGCCCACGCGGTGACCCGTCGCAGCGGACCATCGATGTTGCCCGACGGCGCGAGGCCGACTCGTTCGTGGTTGAGCTGCGCGGTGATGAGTCGCCAACCACCGTTGACCTCACCGACCACTGCACTGTGCGGCACGCGCACGCCGTCGTAGTACGTGGCGTTCGTATGGCCGCCACCGAGTAGCCAGATGGGCGAGTGGGCGAACCCGGGGCTCGCCGTCGGCACCGTGAAGATCGTGATGCCTTTGTGCCGCGGCGCGTGTTGGTCCGTGCGCGCCGCCAGCCATACGTAGTCCGCGTCGTGACCACCCGTGGTGAAGATCTTTTGCCCGTTGATGATCCACTCGTCGCCATCACGATCGGCACGCGTGGAGAGATTGGCGAGATCGGTACCGGCGCTCGGTTCGCTGTACCCGATCGCGAAGTGCAACTCGCCGGCGAGGATCTTGGGGAGGAAGAATTGCTTTTGTTCTTGCGATCCGTAGACCTGCAACGCGGGGCCAACGGTGTTGAGCGTGACGAACGGCAGCGGCACGTTGGCGGCCATCGCCTCTTCGAAGAAGATGAGTTGCTCCATGGGCGTGTAGCCCTTGCCGCCCCACTCCTTCTTCCAACCGGTGCCCAACCATCCGTCGCTGCCGAGGCGGCGAACGATGGCGCGGTAGTTGACGCCACCGGCGTGCTCACCCTTGCCCAGCGAGCGACCGAGGTCGGACGTCATCAATGCGGCGAAATACGAACGGAGTTCGTCGCGCAGTGCGTTCTGCTCGGCGGTGAGGGCTAGGTCCATCGAGGCCACCTTAGTTTCCCGGTGCGCCGGCGGCCTCGCCGAGTATCACTCTGGGTGGGATGGGTCCGCTCGCGGGCGCGTGTTTGCCACGGTGCGTGCGTTTGCTGCCGCAGCGGTCGCTGTCTCACCCCCTGTTCATACTGAAAGCGCGAGCGCTTGTGAGCCTGCGTCATGGCCACTTCGAATGAGCCATCCCATCGATCGGTGGGACTGTCGTCGGAGTGGTCATGGTTGTTTCAGTGTTGTCTCGTCGATCGTCATCGTTGAGTTCGGCGGTGCTCGATGGAGCACGACAGCTGTCGCTCGACATGTCAGTGTTCATCGGTTTGCTGGTCGACTTCGATTTCAGTGGTGAGTGGGCGTTCGACAACGCGCCGAGTTGCGCGCATTGGCTGGCGGAGCGGGCCGACATCCAACTGTGCACGGTGCGCGAATGGTTACGCGTCGGCCACGCGCTGGCCGCCGTCGACGAGATCGCTCGGCGTTTCGCCGACGGCCGTTTGTCCTACAGCAAGGTCAAGGCGCTGACCCGACTCGCCGACGCCGCCAACCAGCACGAGCTCTGCGCGATCGCAGAGGGCGTCCCCGCTTCGGGTCTGGCCGTTGCGTTGGCCGCCTGGCTCAAAGACCACGAGAGCGCCGACGCCCTCGCCAAACGCCACCGGGCGGCGACCAGACTCAGCTGGCACCTCGATGTCGACGGGATGATCGTGGGGTCGTTCCGCTACTCACCCGAGGTCTTCACCGGGTTGAAGGCCGCGGTAGAGGCCGAGATGTCTCGCGCGGAGCGTGGTCGACGCGCGATCGCGATCGCAGGTTCCTCACGCAGCGTGGACAAATGGCCGTCGCTCGGCCAGCAACGAGCCGACGCCCTTCTCGCGTTGATCCTCGGTGGCGGCACCAAGGTCTCAGCCGAAGTCGTGATCCACGTCCGTGGTGACGGCTGCACCCTCGACGACGGCACCCCCATCGCCGGCAGCGTCGTCGAACGACTCATCACCGACGCGTTCTTGCGGGTGTTGATCCACGACGCCGAAGGCCGACCGATCAACGCCTCCGGCCGACACCGCCACCCCACCACCCGCCAAAAACGCGTCGTACGCGAACGCGATCGCGCCTGCGTCGACTGCGGATCAACCGACCTGCTGCGCTACGACCACGTGCCCGACTACGCGCAGAGCCGACACACCGTCGTCGACGAACTCGAGGCCCGCTGCGCACCCTGCCATCACAAACGCCACGCCCAACAATCAGCTGCCGAGCCGGGCGGTGGGTAGCCCGTCGCTAGAGCCAGGCCGGACGCGTGCCGATGACGCGCTCGTCGCGCAATGTGTCGATCTCGTCGTCGCTGAGTCCGAGGATGTCCGACAGCACCTCGTTGTTGTGCTCACCCAACGTCGGTGCCGGTCGGCCAAACGGCAAGAAGTCGCCATTCCAACGGAAGGGGAAACTCATGTACGGCGTCCAGCCGGCAACGGCGTGCTGCATCCATTGGTGAAATTGGCGCACTTGGTGATGCGGCGTATTGCCGACGAAGTACGCGTTGTTCAACGGCGCCGAGGGCACGTGCGCGGCGATGAGCGTTTCGGCCGCGAGATCACGCGGCCTTTGCGCGAACCATGGCCGCAAGTTGTCGTCGATCTCATCATGGTGCGCGTGACGACCGGCGGCCGTGGCAAAGCGCACATCGGCGGCCCACTCAGGGTCGCCCAAGGCGGTGCGCAGGCGGGTCCACTCGTCATCGGTCTCGATCGACAGCGCCACCCACCAATCGGGTTCGATCGACGGATAGACGCCTTGCGGCGCCGCGTAGGGCGACCGGTTGCCGTGGCGTTCGAGCAGCACGCCATTGGCCGTCCACTCGATCACCTGCTCGGCCGCGATGTTGAGCGCGGGCTCGATGAGCGCGACCTCGATCAACTGTGCCTCGCCGGTGCGTTCACGATGTTCGAGGGCGAGCATCATCGCGAACGCGGCGTGCATACCGCCGACGGGATCACACACACCGCGCGGCACCATCGGTGGTCCGCCGGCGTGACCGGTCGTCCAGGCCAGCCCCGATGCCTGCTCGATGGTCATGGCAAAGCCGGTGCGCTCACGCCACGGCCCCGACAATCCGAATGCCGGCATGCGGCACATGATGGCGTCGGGATTGATCTGGTGAACTTCGTCCCAACCGAGGCCAAAGTGCTCCATCACGCGCGGGGCATAGTTCTCGACGACGAGATCGGCCCACTCGACCATACGGCAGGCCAGGTCGTGGCCTTTGGGGCTCGAGACATCCACGGTGATGGCCCGCTTGCCGACGTTGACCGAGTGCGTGACCGGCGAAAATTCCCACACGTTGTCGGGCCGCCGGATGCCACCGGCAAAACGCATGCCGTCGGGGCGTTGGATCGATTCGATCTTGATGACATCGGCACCGAGGGCGGTGAGGATGTTCACGGCAACGGGGCCCGCCCAAAACGCGGAGAAGTCGGCGATCTTGATCCCCTCGAGCGGCAGCTTTCGCTTGTCACGCCGTGCCCGCGGGAGGGACGCGCGGCGGTTGCGTATGCGCTCGGTGTCCTCTCCTAGCTTCGGCGTGCGGCCAAACGGCACGGGCGGAACCTGCGACAGCAGATACGGCACGCGCGGCTGCTTGAACCCCGCGGGATTGTCGACGAACACCTCGCGTTCGATGAACTGGTCCATCTCCACCACGGTGCGACCGTCGCCGATCGGGCTCACGGGTATGCGCATGGCGCTGGCGAGTTCGACGATTTCATCGATGGTGTGTGCCTGCGTGAACTCTCGGATCTTCGACCAGATCCGTTCGCGGTTGGCCATGCGCGCTTCCGCGAACATCAGCTCGGGGACTGCGAGTTCGGGCGCGCCGATGAGGTGGCAAAAGTCGGTGAACTGTTGCGCGGTGATCGTGCAAAAGCCGACCCAACCATCTTTCGCCGGTTCGATCGACGGGATCTCGAAGCTGCGCCCCAACCAGCGACCCGGGTCGTACACCGCGGTCACCTGCCGGAACACCTGGAACGACAGCATCATCGATTCGTGCTGCGAAAGATCGACGTGCACACCGACGCCCGACGCGCGCGCTTGGCGCACGGCCGCGAGGGCGGCGGGCGCCGCGAACGACGCCAAGGCGTACTCGCCGATCCGGCCGGCCGCGGCCACCGGTTCGTTGCCGGGGATGCCGCGGTAGTCGGTCGAGCCGACCTGCGCCTGCAACGTGAACTCGTTGGCGGTGCGGTTGCTCCACGGCCCGCCCCGGCCGAAGTGCGAGAGCGAGATCAGCGACACCCGTTTGTTGGTGGCGTGCAGATCGGACAACGCCAAGCCGAGGGCCTCGATCCCACCGGGCTCGAAATCTTCCACGACGAGCTCGGCCTTGGCCGCCAACTCGAGCACGAACTCGCGTCCTTCGACCGTTGCGAGATCCGCGACAACGCTGCGCTTCGACGCATTGAGATAGGCGAACATCGGGCCCACCTCGTCGTCCTCGAACGTCGCGCCCGAGGCCGACCAGTGCCGCATCCGATCACCGGCGGGCGCCTCGATCTTGAGGACCTCCGCGCCGGCGTCGACGAACAACTTGGTGCAGTACGGCCCGGCAATGCCGGATGTGAGATCGACGATGCGCAGGCCGTCGAGAATTGGTCGACCACTCACGGTGCCCCCTTGTGGTGTTCGGGAATCGTAGTTGGGTCAGCCGAGTGCCGATTGCCGCGGATACTCGTCGTCGGGGTCGGTGATGACGTTGACGAGATACGGCACGCCGGACGCGAACGCGCGTGCGAGCGCGGGTGCGAGCTCTTTCGCGTCGGTGACGGTCTCACCTGCACCACCCAATGCTTCGACGACGCGGTCATAGCGGGTCTCCGGCCGCAGCTCGGCCGCCACGTGATAGCCGTAGAGCTTGGTCATGGGAAACTTTTCGAGCGCCCAGCACCCGTTGTTGCCGACGACCACCACCACCGGCAGGCCGTGGCGCACGAGGGAGTCGACGTCGAGCAACGAGAAACCCGCAGCACCGTCACCCATCATCACGACCACCTGCCGATCGGGATGCGCGATGCGCGCCGCCATCGCATAGCCCATGCCGGTGCCGAGGCAACCGTAGGGTCCGGGGTCGAGCCAGCAGCCGGGCTCGTACGAGTCGATGTACTTGCCGGCGTACGACACGAAATCCCCGCCGTCGCAGACGACGACGGCGTCGCGATCGAGCATCTTGCGCAGCTCGCCGTAGATACGGGTGGGTTTGATGGGGTCGCTGTCGGCATCGAGCAGTTGCGCATCGTGAGCACCGAGCGCTCGCTCCGCGTCGCGCAGGTGCTCGATCCACGCTTCGTGGTCTTCACGTGGCCCGCGATGGTCGGCGAAGGCCCGCAGGATCGACGCGAGATCGCCCGCCACGGCAACGGCGGGAGTGATGTGGGTGGCGATGCGGTCGGGATGATCGACGATGTGCGCGATCTTTGCGTCGCCAAAGGTGCCAAAGCCGACACGAAAGTCGAGCGGCGTGCCGATGACGACCACCACGTCGGCGTCGCGTTTGAGCAACGAACGGGAGCTACTGAAGGCCAGTTCGTGATCAGCGGCCAGACACCCGCGGCCGAGGCCGTTGAGGTACACGGGCACCCGGAGCCATTCGGCGGCGCCGCGCAGCGCGTCCCACGCGCCGTCGAAATACACATCCGATCCCGCGATGATCGCGGGCCGTTGTGCGGTGGCGATCAACGCCGCGGCCCGCGTCACAGCATCGCTGTCGGCATCGGGCCGGTGCGGTGGTGCGTGATCGGGCAAGACGACGGTGGCGCGGTCGTAGATTACGTCGATCGGTATGTCGACGAACACCGGCCCGCGATGGGCGGTCGCGGCGGTCTGCGCCGCGGTGTACATCACGTCGGCGATGGCGCTCGTCTCGCCAATCGTCGTGGCGAGCTTGGTGATCGGGGCCATCACGGGTACGTGATCGAATTCTTGCAGGGCGCCTCTGCCCCACCCGCGATTGCCGGCGCGCCCGCCGATGACCACCAGCGGCGACCCGTTGAACCACGCGGTCGTCGTGGCGCTCACGCCGTTGGTCACGCCGGGCCCGGCGGTCAGGGCCACGACACCGGGGCGGCGGGTCAGCTTGGCCATCGCCTCGGCCGCGAAAGTGGCCGTCTGCTCATGGCGCACGTCGATCAACCGCACGCCCCCGCTGACCGCCGCGTCGTACAGCGGGAAGATGTGGCCGCCCGACAAGGTGAAGAGCTCTTCCACCCCGAAGTCGCGCAGCGCGGCGAGGGCCAACTCTCCCCCGTGCCCCGTGATCTCCATGGGGCCCCACCCTAGATTCCCGCGCTAGCGTGTGCCGCCGATGCAGAGCGACGTGAGCGCATCGAGCGACGTGGTCGCCGCACGATCTACGACCGAGAGCGCGGTGGTCCCGACGTTGCGTTTGCGGTGGTGGCGCGAGGTCGGCATCGTCGCCAGCTTCTACGGCGTCTACTCGGTCGTCCGAAACCTGTTCGGCTCGGCGTCGGTGAGCCCGGACCACGCGCTCGAGCATGCCCAGCAGGTCATCCGCGTCGAGCGAGCGGTCGGCCTCTTCCACGAACAGACGGTGCAGGGCTGGTTTCTCGGCTGGTCGTGGTTCATGTGGTTCTGGAACGTCTTCTACGGGACGTTCCACTTCGTCGTGACCATCGCCGTGCTGTTGTACCTCTTCAACCGGGTCCCCGAGCGCTACCGGCAGTGGCGCAACACCCTGGCCGCGACGACCGCCTTGGCCCTGGTCGGCTTCAGCCTCTATCCGCTGATGCCGCCCCGACTACTCAGCGTGTGCGGCGAATACGGCGGCTGCACCAACTCCGACTTCGTCGACACGCTGCATCGTTTCGGAGGGCTCTGGTCGTTCGACTCGGGCGCGATGCAGTCGATCTCCAACCAGTACGCCGCCATGCCGAGCCTTCACTTTGCGTGGTCGACGTGGTGCTGGCTCGCCCTGCGCCCGGTCGTGCAGCGGCGGTCGCTGCGCATCGCACTGGCGGCCTACCCCTGGCTCACACTGTTCGCCATCGTGGTCACCGCCAACCACTTCTGGATCGACGCCGCCGGCGGGGCGTTGGCGCTGGGTGTCGGCTACGGGATCGGCTGGGTGGTCACCCGAGCCGCGGCCCGATGGCGCGTGTCGGGCAGGCTGTCGATCCCCTGAGTTTCCTGCCGGCCGGCGACGGCGGACCGGCCGCCTCGGCGGTTAGCCTGGACCCGATGCAGCTGCTCGAGTCGATCCGCGAACCCGCCGACCTCATGCGGTTGACGAACGACCAACTCGCTGCCCTCGCCGATGAGCTCCGCACCGTCATCGTCGACACCGTTTCGGCAGTTGGGCAGGGTCACCTCGGATCGAACCTCGGTGTCGTCGAGTTGACGCTTGCCCTCCACCGCGTGTTCTCATCACCCAGTGACGTCATTCTCTGGGATGTCGGTCACCAAGCCTACGTCCACAAGCTTGTCACCGGCCGCTTCGACCAATTCGGTTCGCTCCGGCAGCAAGGCGGGATGTCGGGTTATCCGTGCCGCGCCGAATCCGAGCACGACTGGATCGAGAACAGCCACGCGTCGACCGTGCTCGGCTATGCCCACGGCCTCGCCACCGCGCTACAGACGCGAGGTGAGAGCGACCGCCACGTCGTCGCGGTCATCGGCGACGGCTCGATGACCGGCGGCATGGCGTTCGAAGGGTTGAACAACCTCGGCCATTCCGAGTGCAACGTCACGATCGTGCTCAACGACAACGGCCGCTCGTACGCACCCACCATCTCCAAGCTGTCCGAGAGCCTCGTACAGATCCGGTCCAACCCCGTCTACATGCGCCGGCAAGAACGCATCGAGGCGTTGGCAAAGAAGTTCCCGTGGTTGGGAGAGAAGCTCGACCGCAGCATCAACGCCACCAAGCTCGCCATCCGTGCGATGTGGGAGCCGCCCGCGTTCTTCGAAAACCTGGGCATCCGCTACATGGGCCCGTTCGACGGTCATGACGTCGCCGCGCTCGAGAAAGCACTGCGCAACGCGTCGAAGTTCGAAGGACCTGTCCTCGTGCACGTGTTGACGCAAAAGGGTCGCGGCTACGGCCCCGCCGAGAACGACCCGATCAAGAACATGCATGACATGGGCGGGATGAAGCCGGGGAGCTACACCGCCGCGTTCTCCGAGGCGATCGTCAAGCTCGCCGAAGAACATCCCGAGCTCGTCGCGATAACCGCCGCCATGCCTGATTCGACCGGGCTTTTGCCGTTCATGGAGCGCTTCCCGAACCGCTGTTTCGATGTCGGTATCGCCGAACAGCACGCCGTCACTGCGGCGGCCGGTATGGCGATGGGCGGGCTGCGCCCGATCGTCGCAATCTATTCGACTTTCATGACACGCGCCGTCGACCAGGTGATGTACGACGTCGGGCTGCACAAGTTGCCGGTCGTCTTCTGTCTCGACCGCGCGGGGGTCACCGGCGACGACGGTCCGTCGCATCACGGCGTGCTCGACATGGTGTTGTTCACCAAGGTGCCCGGCATGACGGTGTTCGCGCCTTCGTCGTATCAAGAGTTGCAGGTGATGCTGGCCGACGCCTTCGAGCTCGACGGCCCCGCCGTCGTGCGCTGGCCCAAGACCTCGCCTCGCACCGTCCACGAGTGGGAAGTCGGGCACGGACTCAAAGCACGACGCCTGCGCAAGGGCAGCGAGCTCTGCATCGTGTCGGTGGGCAAGATGCTCGATGCGGCCGAGCAAGCGGCGACGACGCTCGAAGACGAAGGCGTGTCGGTGACGCTGTGGGACGCCCGAGTCGTTGCGCCGCTCGATCAAGCGATGATCGACGATGCCGCGACGCACCGCGCCGTGATCACCATCGAAGACGGCCTACGCGCCGGTGGCGCGGGCGAGGCGATGCGCGACGCGATCCAATCGCTACACACCGACTCGATCGTCAACGTGATGGGCATCCCGACGATGTTCATTCCGCAGGGCAAACCCGACGTGATCCTCGCCGGACTGGGTCTCGACGCCGACGGCATCGCCGCCTCGGCCCGCGAGATGCTGGCGCGCTGAGCGACCGATCAGTTCAGCTGTAAAAGGGGTTTTCGCCCTGGGCGTGGTTGGTGGCGTCGATCACTTCGCGCACGGCCGGGATCGCTTCGAGGATCATCTTCTTGATGCCTTCGGACAACGTCAGTGCGCTCATCGAGCAACCCTGGCATCCGCCGCCCATGGTGACGTAGACCGAGTCGCCGTCGACGCCGACGAGCGTGGCAAAGCCGCCGTGCGCGGCCAGTGAGGGGTTGATGCGCTGCTCGAGCAGTTGGCTGACTTGCTCGGCAACGTCGCCGGTGAGCTCGAGGGGCCCGGCACCGGCGAGGGGATCGGGCCGGTTGGGGTTGCGGATGACGAGGCCGCCCTGGCGGGGGTTGGACGGCACGTCGAGGGTGGAGCCCCGCAAGGCATCGACCGACGCCGCGGGGATCATCACGGAGAGACCGTTGACCTGGTAAACGACATCGTCGGGGTCGGCTTCGGTGATGGTCTCGAACGACAGGTCGTAGGCGTACTCGACGCCATGATTGCCGGTGACCTCGATGCGCAGACCGAGCGTCTCGGGCTCTTCTTCTTCGCTCAGAATCTCGAGGATCTTGGCGTGCGCAGCATCGCTGACTTGCACGATGAGATCGGTCTCGGTCGTCGTTGACTCAGTCGCCATAGCGCTCAGGTTACTCGGCACCCACTCGATTACTCACTCGATGGCTTCGAGGTCACCCGCCACCTCGAGCCACTGTTCCTCCAGTACGTGTAGCCGCTCGACTACGGCGGCAAAGGCCGATGCCGCAGCCTGCCGATCGCGGTGATCGCCATCGCTCAATCGGGTTTCGAGGTCGGCCCGTTGGGCGAGCAGTGGCTGCATCTCCTTGTCGATCGTGCGCAGGCGATGGCGCAACGTCGACGCGCTGGCCGCCCGCACCTTGCCGGGCTTTCCTGCGGTGCCGGCCGCCACTCGAGCCTTGGCATCCGCGGCGCCGCCGGCCTTGGAATCGCGGGGGCGAGCAGTGCCGACACGCCGATTGCGCTGCCGTTCTGCGACCCACGCCTCGGCCCCGCCCGGGTATCGCGCCGGCCGCCGTCCCGGATCGAAGACGATGACGTCGTCGCACGTACGGTCGACCAGCGCGCGGTCGTGCGACACGATCACCGCCGCACCGGGCCAGTCGTCGAGGAAGTCTTCGAGCGCCCGCAACGTGTCGAGGTCGAGGTCGTTCGTCGGCTCGTCGAGCAGCAGCACATTGGGTCGTTCGAGCAACGTCAGCAACAGTTGCAGGCGCCGCCGTTCGCCACCCGACAACAACGAGATCGGTGCTCGCTGCGCGTCGTCGTCGAACCAGAAGCGTTCCATCAACTTGCGGTCGCGCCAATCGACTTCGCCTTTGTCGCCGACCAGTGCGGCGCGCACGGTGATCGAAGTATCGAGCGCGCGCGAGCGTTGGTCGTAGTAGCCGAGGCGCACGGTCGGGCCTCGCACCACGCGACCTTCGGTCGGTGCGAGACGACCGGCGATGATCTCGAGCGCGGTGCTCTTGCCGCTGCCATTGGGACCCACGATGCCGAGGCGCTCGCGACGGTCGAGCGCGAGGTCGAGACCTGCGAACAGCGGCATCGAATCGAAACGGTGGCCGACACCCTTCAACTCGACGACGAGGTCACCGAGCCGCGGCGTCGCCGAGTCGACGTCGGACAGATTGAGGTCGAGCGCAGCGCGACTCTCGGCCCGTATCTGCGAACTGTCGATCAGCGCGGTCGCGCGGTCGACGCGGGCGCGTTGCTTTGTGGATCGCGCCGGCGCTCCTCGACGAAGCCACGCCAATTCACGCCGAGCGAGGTTACGGCGCGACGCCTCTTGCGATGCTTCTTGATCGGCGCGTTGCTGACGCGCTTCGAGATAGCCGCCGTAGCCGGTCTGATAGATGAGCAGCTGACCGTTGTCGATCTCCGCGATACGCGTCGTGACCCGATCGAGCACGAAGCGGTCGTGGGTGATCAGCACCAGCCCGCCGCGGAACGCGGCGAGGTGCTCTTCGAGCCACGCGATCGCATCGATGTCGAGATGGTTGGTCGGCTCGTCGAGCACGAGCAGATCGCTTTCGTGCACGAGCGCCGAGGCCAGCGCCACTCGCTTGGCTTCGCCACCCGATAGTGAGGCCACGTCGGCGTCGAACAGCGATGCGATACCGAGACGATCCGCGATCGCTTCGCCCTGCCACGTGTCGACCCCATCCCCCGAAAGCACACTGCGCACGGTGCCCGGTGGCAGCGGCGACGCCTGATCGAGCATCGTCACGCGCACATCGCGGCCGCGGCGCACGACGCCCGACTCGGGTGTCACCGCGCCCACCAGCACGCGGGCGAGCGTCGATTTGCCGCTGCCGTTGAGGCCCACGATCGCAAGGCGATCGCCCGTGCTGATCGTCAGCGACACGTTGTCGAACAACGGCCGCTCGGGCCGGCTCATGCTCACGCCTTGCGCATCGACGAGGATCATTGCGACGAGGCTAGGGCGAAGCCCAGGGCCTGAGCGGCCCTCGGCAGAGCGGATGCCAGGGCCTGAGCGGGCCCCGGCAGAGCGGAATACAGGGCTGGGATACTAGGGTCGCGCCCGATGAGCGACGACCAACCGATCACTGCTACACGCGACGGTGACGTCGCCATCGTGCGTATGGATGATGGCAAGGCCAACGCGCTTTCACACGCCTCCATCGACGCGTTCAACGCCGCGCTCGACGCGGCCGAACGCGATGCCGGTGCGGTCGTCGTCGTCGGACGCCCCGGTCGTTTCTGCGCGGGATTCGACCTGTCGGTGATCAATGCCGGCCCGGCCGAGACGCAGGCCTTGGTGCGGCGCGGCGGCGAATTGGCACTGCGACTCTTCATGTTCCCGCGGCCAGTTGTTGCCGCCTGCACGGGCCACGCCCTGGCCGCCGGCGCGATCATCCTGATGGCCTCCGACCACCGCGTCGGCGCGCAAGGCCCGTTCAAGATCGGGTTGAACGAAGTGTCGATCGGCTTGCCGTTGCCCATCTATCTCACCGAACTCGCGCAGCAACGGTTGTCACGCCGACATCTGACGGCGGCGACGATGCTTGCGCACATCTTCGAGCCCGACACTGCACTCGACGCCGGCTTCTTCGACGAGGTCGTCGATCCTGATGCAGTCGAAGCAACTGCGATCACCCGCGCGCAAAATTTTGCGACCACGCTGAACCCGCGGGCATTCGCGGCATCGCGCGAACCGCTACGGGGCCCCGCCGCGGAGCGCATCGCGTCGACGATGACCAGCGACATCGCCCGATTCTTCGTCGACCGCTAGCGGGTCGCGCACCCGCGTTACATGACGGCCGCGGCATCGAGAACGGGTCCGCCAACAGCTACCCTCATGGCCATGCGCGACGGCATGCCCGGTCCAGGCTGGTGGATCGCCAGTGACAGTCGCTGGTATCCGCCCGAGCAACATCCGGACGTGCGCGCCACGGCTGCGGTTGTCGTCGACGATGCGATTTCACCCGCGTCGTTCACGACCAATCCCACTCCGACATCGCTTGGTGCTTCTCATGTTGTTTCCAACGGTGTGGCCGTGAATAGCGCCCTCACCAAGGAAACCACCCGCCCCAAACCCGTAACGCTCACGAAAGAAAAAGAGGCGTTTCTCGCCTCCCTTCGTTCGACCAACGGAACGCCGGTGGTGACCCGAGACCGCGTCGAGACCACCGACACGGCCGAGCGCGCAGTCGCTCGCCCGCCCCGTTCCGGCGGCCAACGACTCGCCTTCGGCGTCGGTCTTGCCCTGGCCACACTGCTCGTCATCGTCTACTTCGCACGGGGCCACGGCGGGCGGCCGTCGCTCGATGTCGGCGCGCCCACCTCGGTGGCGACAACGGTGCAGACCGCGCCGGCGACCGCCGCGCCGGTGACCGTAGCCACCCCCTCGAGCGTGCCGAGCACCCCGTCCTCCTCGTCGATCACCGCAACGCGAGCCGGTACGACGCCTGGGACATCCACGGTCACATCGGCCGCCAAGATCACCCCGAAGGTGGTGTCGGTGTTCGATCTCGTCAAGGGCAACTGCCTCGACGGCGCCAGCTTGAGCGACGGCCTCGTCACGACGATCCGCGTCGTCGATTGCAGCGAGGTGCACACACACGAGGTGTACTACTCCGGCCGCTATCCCGAGTCGACCTTCGATGCCAACAAGATCAGTACCTACGCGAACGACACATGTCTCGCGCAGTTCACTGCGTACGTGGGCATCGATTACACCCGATCGCGTTACCAGTACTTGCACATCGTGCCGACGCAACAGTCGTGGACACGCGACAACGATCGTGACGTCGTATGTGTCGCCTTCGACGAAGATGGAACAATCACCGGCACTATCGCAGGGCGTGCGCAATGAGCGAAGAGTCGATCCCCCTATTGAATGCTTGTTGGGCATCGATATCCGAACTCGCGGCCTCGATCACACCAGCCGAGTGGGATCTCGCAACCGAGTGCCCGGGCTGGTCCGTACGCGACAACGTCAGCCATCTCATCGCCATCGAACGTCGGTTGCTCGGCCTGCCGGGTGATCCTGCGCTGAGCAAATATCCGCCCTACGTGAAGAACAACATCGGCAAGTTCAACGAGGATGCCATCGCGTTGCGGCGTGATCGTCCGGGCACAGAGGTACTCGCGGAGTTCAACGACATCACCGCGCAGCGATCCCGCATGCTCGAGGCGATGACGACCGAGGACTTCGACCGCGTCGGATGGAGCCCGATCGGCGAGGTTCCCTACCGTCAGTTCATGATGGTGCGCCTCTTCGACTGCTGGGCGCACGAGCAGGACATGCGGCGCGCGGTGGGCCGGCCGGGTCACCTCACCGGGCCCGTTGTCGATGCCGTAATGGCATGGCACCGACGCAGCCTTGGTTTCGTAGTCGGCAAGAAGGCGGGCGCGCCGGACAACTCGATCGTCGCATTTTCGGTGACGGGCCCGACCGCCGCGCACTACGTCGTCGAAGTCCGCGACCGGCGCGCCGCGGTGGTCGACGACCCGTCGGCGCCGGCGACGGCAACGCTCACGCTCGACACCGAAACCTTCAACGCGTTGCTCTGCGGTCGCTGGACCGCCGACGACGCGATGGTCCGCCACAAGTTGGTTCTCCACGGGGACACCACGCTCGCCGCTTCGGTGGCCGGCGCGATGGCCTACGTCTTCTGACGCGCGCGTCCGGCTCGTCGGTCGATCATCCGGCGCCGAGATCGGCCACCAACGCATCGAAGCGAGCGGTGAGTGCCTCGAGGCGGGCCGTGACGTCTGCGAGTTGCGCTTCGAGTGCCTCGACGCGCTCGAGTGCCTCGGCACCGCCGACCCGAGGCCGATCGACCGACGCGCGACGCGGCGCCCCCGTGCCACCATCGCCGTCGTAGGGACGGTCTTGCGCGGCCACGTCGCCGATGAGGTGGACCCAACGCGCTTCACGCTCGCCCGACCGACGGGGCAGCAGTTGCACGAGCGGCGGCTCCCGTTCGGCCAGCCGCCGCAGGGTCGCGTCGACATCGACGTCTGAGTTGACCCCGGCGTAGCGCTCGGTGCGCGACCGCAACTCCGCGACGGTCTGCGCACCCCGCAGCATCAGCACGGCGACGACGGCCAGAGAGGCCCCTTGCAGCGACCACGCCTCGTCGAGCACATGACGGTGCTTGTGCACGCGCTGACCGTCACCCCGGACGGTGCGAGCAAGTCCCCGGTCGCGGAGGCTCAACATCGTGGAGTCGATGATGCGCTCGGAGTAGTCGACGATCGGATCGCGACTCGTGCTCTGGTTGCACGCGACCATCAGCGAGTTGGAGCTCAGGGGATAGTTGTCGGGGGTGGTCGCCTGCTTTTCGACCAGGCAGCCGAGCACCCGAATCTCTTCGGCCGTCAGATCGAGCACCACGGGTCGTTCGCCACTGTTCATGGCGTCGTTCTATCGCGTCCCGCATAGCATCACGCTGGTGTTCGATGCCGTGTTGATCGTCTCCTTCGGTGGCCCCGAAGGTCCTGACGACGTCGTCCCTTTCCTCGAGAACGTCACGCGAGGACGCAACATCCCACCCGAACGCCTGCGCGTCGTGGCCGAGCAATACCTTCGCTTTGGCGGTGTCTCCCCCATCAACGCGCAATGCCGCGATCTGATCGACAAGCTGACCACCGAGTTCGCCGCGCACGATCTCGCGCTGCCGATCTACTGGGGCAACCGCAACTGGCACCCGCTGCTGACCGACACGATGCAGCAGATGCGAGACGACGGGGTCCGGCGCGCGCTGGCGTTCATCACGTCGCCCTACAGCTCGTACTCCTCGTGCCGCCAGTACCTCGACGACATCACTCGCGCCCGTGACGCCGTCGGCCCCGGCGCGCCCGAAGTGCAGCGGCTGCGCCACTACTTCAACCACCCGGGTTTCGTGGAGCCCTTGGCCCGCAACGTCGGCGCGGCGCTTGCGGCCGCCCGCGATGGTGGCGACGACGCCGGCGAGCCGGCGCTGCTCTACACCGCGCACAGCATTCCTCTCACGATGGCGCAGACGAGCGATTACGAGGCACAACTGCGCGAGGTCGCCGGGCTCGTGACCGACCGTTGTGCGCCCGGACAGCCGTGGTCGCTCGTGTGGCAGAGCCGCAGCGGTCCGCCCACGGTGCCGTGGCTCGAGCCCGATATCGGTGACGCGCTCACCACGTTGGCCGCGGGCGGTACTCGGTCGGTCGTCGCCGCGCCGATCGGTTTCATCTCGGGTCACATGGAGGTCGTCTACGACCTCGACGTGTTGGCCGCCGAGCGAGCCGCCGCACTGGGACTGCGATTCGTGCGGGCCGCGACGGTTGGTTCGGCGCCCGAGTTCGTCACGATGATCCGCCAACTCGTCGAAGAACGGCTCGATCCGGCGGCGCCTCGGCCGGCGCTCGGATGCCTCGGCGTGCGACCCGATTGTGCCGTCAGCTGTTGTCCACCAGCGGCGCGGCCGTGAGCATCCACCCCTCGCGTCGAGGTTTTCTCTAGCGTTCTGTCCGACGGAGACAGGGGCTTTGCCGTGAGATTCAAGGCCGTGGCATGCGAGCGGGGCGGCACGTGAACCACATGCTGCTCGCCCGCGAGGCGTTGCGCTTCCGTCTTGCCAGCGTGCATCGAGCGCTCGATCGATCACGTTTCGATCTCGATGGCGCGGCCGCATTTGCGGTGTCGTGCGGTGACCCCGTCGTCGACTCGGCCATCCGCCGTGTCGGCACGGCCTGGCTGCGCGCCGGCCTCGATCCAGAGTCGATCGTCGGTCCGTGGACCGAAGCCAACGGCAATCGCTTGCTCGAATACGGTGGCTTCGATGTGATCGACGCGCTCGACGACATCGTGCGCACCATCAAGACCTACGCAGTGTTCACCTCGGCCGAACTCGCCGAAAGCACATCCCGCACGACGCCCTCGGCACCGCCGCGTCGCGAGCCACTCGCCTCGTAGGCGAGCGTCGTTCGCAGCACGTCGACCGTACCGGCGGGCACGAGATCGGCGTTTGCGTCGACACCCTCAAGGCGGATTTTTTGGCGGACCATTCGTGACGAGATGGGCGCAGTCGCGTCGGTCGGTGCGAAGAACAGCGTCGGTGGCCCCGCGAGGTTCACGTTGATGGTGGCCATTTGCAGCTCGACTCGCTGCTCTTTGCCCATGCCGCGAACCAGCACGTCGGCGCCCAACTCCCTCGCAAGAGCCACCACCAACCCCGCGTGCGCCAATCCTTCGACGTTCGGCAGATGTGCCGTCGCGGCAGCGATCAGTTCGCGGCGTTGCTCCAATGACAGCAACGAACCCGGCTTTGCCGGATTTCCCGCAGCCACGACGAACAATCGGTCGAGATAGCGGGCTGCCGCCTCGACCAATTCGAGATGACCCCGGTGCATCGGATCGAAGGAGCCGGCGTAAAGCCCTACGGTCATCGCGACAGTCTGCCCTATGCAAGTCGGTCCCCGCAGGGACGTCGGGCGCCGGCGCGCCAGCAGCGTTTTGGATTGCCTGCTCATTCTCCGGTGACGAAATGATCTGGACGCGAGGTTGGCGATCTCCAAGCCAAACAGCTCGCGAACACGACGCCAAACACCGCGCATTTCGTCACCGGAGAATGAGCACGGACTCGGGTCGAGACGAGAGGCCCTAGCCGCGCTGGCGCGGACCCGGCGTCAGCTTCTCGCGATGGGCAGCAGGATGCGTACGGACGCGCCACCGTCGGGTTGATCGGTCGCCGAGATGCTGCCGTCGTGGGCGAGAACGATGCCTTTGGCGATCGCCATGCCCAGGCCACTCGACCCGCGACCATCGCCGCGCCGGAACCGGTCGAACACGTGGGGCAACAACGCGTCGTCGAATCCCGGACCGTTGTCGACCACGTTGATGACGGCCCACGTCGCGAAGCGCTCGGTCGAGAGACTCACTTTCGTCGCTCGCGCGGCCGCGTTGCGCGTGAGGTTGTCGACGACCTGCTGCATGAGCGTGTAGTCGGCGTCGACGATGAGCGCGTCGCCCGGCGCGGCGTCGATCTCGACTCCTTCGACACGCACCGCCGACGCCACTTCTTCGACCAACAAATCGAGGCGCAGCGGGGCGCGCCGGGGCTGCGCCTGGCCCGCATCGAGCCGGGCGAGTTCGAGCAACTCGCCCACACCGCAGCTGGCCCGCTCGGTGGCGGCGAGGATCTCGGACAGTGACTGCTCATACTCACGCGTGTCACGCGGCCGCGACAGTGCGTGGCTGGCCGACGCGCGGATGATCGCCAGCGGCGTGCGCATCTCGTGCGCCGCGTCGGCGATGAAATCACGCTGCTGACTCATGGCAACGCGCGCCGGCTCGAGCGAGCGCCGCCAAGCCCATCGACGGACTCGTCAACGTTTGAGTGCGGCCTCGCGGTTGCGATCGGAACGGAAGGTGGGATCCGTATCGAACTTGGGGATCACCGTCTCGCCGAAGAGTCGGCAACTCTCGACGGTGACGTCGTAGGGCAACGTGGTGGTCATCGGCGAGATGACGACCTGATCGGCGCCGGCGTCTTTGTACTGCTGCATCACACCGACGCAGTCGTCGGGATCGCCGACCGCGATGATACCCATCTCGACCATGGCCTTGAGCTCGTCGAGCGTGGGCTCGGGCATCACGGCCGGCCAATCGGGCACCATGTCGGGCTTGGGGAACGTGTCGAGCCAGCGGTACACGAGGCTCTGGTAATAGAACATCTTCGCGTCGAGGTTGAGCCGCAACGCCTCGTTGCGATCGGGCAGACAGCACATGTGCGTGACGCACATGACGTTGTCGTTGACGAAACCACCGACCGGGTCGGTGCACTTGGAGACCGCGTCCTTGTAGACGTCGATGAGTTTCTTGAGCTCACTCGGCGCGCCGATCGTGAAGCACAACACGCCGAGGCCCATCTTGCCGGCCTTCTCGAACGTGCCGGGATTGCCGCACGCGACCCACAGCGGCGGATGCGGCTTGGTCACCACGTGCGGGAAGATGTCGCGCTCGGGCACGGAGAACGTTTCGCCGGTGTGCGAGTACGGGTGGTCCATCCACATACGCGGGATTTCCCGGATCGACTCGTCCCACATGACCTTGGAATAGTCCATATCGGGGATGCCGAAGCCGTACATCTCGGTGGACGACGAGCCTCGGCCGGTGCCGAGCTCGAAGCGACCGTTCGACAGGTTGTCGAGCATCGCACCGCGCTCGGCGGTGCGAACAGGATGGTTCACCTTGGCGGTGATGTTGAAGATGGCCGACGCGACGTGAATGCGCTTGGTGCGTGCCGCAACCATGGCGAGGAACACCTCGGGCGCGGACATGTGCGAGTACTGGTGCAAGAAGTGGTGCTCGGACGCCCAGACGTACTTGAAGCCGAACTCTTCGCATTTGACCGACAGCTCGAGGTTTTGCTGTAGCCGCTGCTGCTCGTAGCCAGGATCCTTGTCCCAGTTCTCCTGCGGTACGAAGACCTGCGCGAAGTACCCGAACTCCATCGACATGGAAACGCCCCCCAATTTGGAATGCACGCCGGTGGCGTGCCTCAGGGAGATTAGCCGCCGAAGGCGGCGCGCCCGAGCGGCCCTTGGAGCGGGGACTTAGCCGCCGAAGGCGGCGCGCCCTCGGAGCGGGGACTTAGCCGAACCAGCTGTGGAACTCGGGCGGATCGACGTACTGACGATGCGTGCTATGGATGCTCGGCTTGCGCGCGACGCCGACCGCCGCTTCGTAGCGGGCGATGCCGATGGTCGAGCCGCCCTCGCACGTCCAGTCGCCGCACTCCCAGCCATCGGCCACGTCGATGTCGCCGGTCCAGTAGATGACGACTTTGACCGGTGGGCGGGCACAACCTTCGACGGCGTGGTCGACGACCGGGTCGTCGATGACATAGCCGACGACCGTGCCGCCGAACGTCTCACCGCGGCAGTAGAGCTTGGCCGCGAACGCGGCGCCGTTGGAGAAGCCGTAGACGATCACGCGCCCACAACCGCCGGCGGCAATGTCGTTGGCGACGATGTTGCGTGCCGACTGGTAGTTGCCCGCCGGGTAATACAGCCATTGCAATCCCGTCCACCCGGCGGCGTTGCCGGCGGGGAAGCTGTGGCGCACGCCGTCGCTGCCGGTCCACTCGCCCTGACCGCCGCCGCCCTTGCCGTGCAGCGACACGATGCACGGCTTGCCCGACGCAACCGCCGGTGGCGGCGGGGGAGGCGGTGGTGGCGGCGGCGTGGGGACCGTGGTCTCGGGCGCGGCGGTCACGGGCACCGGCGCCGAGGTGATCACCGGCGCGCTGGCCGGCTTTGGCGCCGCGGTTGTCACGGGGGCACTCGTCTCGGGCGGCGCCGTGGTTGCGGTCGTCGCGGCCACGACTGTTGTCGTGCTTGACGAGGTGACGGTCGTGGACGTGGACGCGAGCGGTGCCGCGTCGAACTCGCCGGCCAACTCCGCGCTGGCCGCGGCGGGCACCGAGCTGTCGTCGGAACCGCAGGCCGCCGCGAAGCCGGCCAAAGCGAGGAGAATGGCAAACACACGAAAATGCATAGAAGTCTCTACCCCTCCACGATAGCGATCGAAACCGACCGACTCAGCACGGAACTCGAGCACCCGATCGACTGTACGCCCGCTGGTCCCCCTGCGACCAGCACCACGAAGCATTCCGGTCGTTCGCCCAGGGGAATCCCGTGACCACGGTCGATGCCCAGTTCTTCGAGGCGGGCGAGGGTCGCCGGGCGTTTGTAGGGCGCCATCCACTCGAGCGGGATCCGGACGGTTTCGAACAACGCCTGTTGCAGGTCCGCCACGTCGCCGAAGCGAGTGGCGACCAACTGCGCGACCGGAGGGCTCAACACGAGCACCTGTTCGGACGGTTCGGGCAGCAGCGGCAGAGCGCAATGCCCCGGGCTGATCATGCCGTGCAAGATGTGATGCACCACATCGGCGGGCGTGGCGCTCGGATCACTGATCTGCCAGAGGCCGGTGACCGCAAACGCGGACGCGGCCCCTGCGGGCGCCGTGATGCCCCGGCGCGACGCGAGTGACGGCCACGGCGACGCCTCTTCATTCTCGCCGAGACACATCGCGATCTTCGCCGGCGAGCCGAGCGTCGCGGGATCCGCGTCGCCCGGTCGGCCACCGCCGATCAATTGCATGGCGAGGCGTACCGCTCGACCGATCGCGACATTGGAACCCGCGGCCGGACCGAGACAGCCGGTACCGCATTCGACTCCCGCGGCGGCGCGCGCCGCGCCGTTGACGACGATCAATGGTGTTGCGGGACTCGTCGACGACTGCACGCTGGCCACTCGGAACTCGGGTGCGAGCACCGCGGCGGTGGCCGCGATGACAGTGGGAAACGCCGCGGGCGCGCACCCTGCCATCACGGCGACAACCGCAAGTTTTTCGATCGTGACGTCGACCCACAACGGTGGCATCGCACCGAGACAGTGCGCGGCGACACTGCCGCTCGCCGCCACCATGGCATCGACCAACTCGCTCGTCGGTGGTACGACCGGAAGACCGTCAGTCCATTGGTTGTCGTGCAACCACTGCAAAACTTCGGCGTAGTCACCGGTGAGATCGACGCGACGCAGCACGGCTCAACCCCGAACGCGCAGCAGTGCGCTCTCGACCTCGACAAGGCGTTCGGCGACGAGCGCACGGATGGCGCCGGGGTCGTAGTCGTCGAAGTCGGCCGGCAACACGATGATCGGAAGCTTGCTCAACCCGCGTGCGATCGCCGAAGAACGCGCGACACGCTCGAACGGTTCGGTCACCACGACGACCGTCGCCACGCCGTAAGCCTCGAGTTCAGCGGAAGCGTGGACACTCCACGCCGCACACGCGCCTCAATTGCCGAGGCCGACAACGACCACATCGACAGTCTGGGCGAAGGGAAGCAACGCGCGGCGTTGCCCGGGGAAGTCGGCACTGAGATGATCGAACGGCGTCACTCCCGCGATCGACGATCCCTCCGAGAGCGCATGCGTCGAGAGGGCGTCGATCATCGTCGTCATCGATCGCCACAGACCGTTGTCGACGAACCCGAACGATGCACCACGAAGTGACGCCACGCCCGCGGCGAGCGGTCGCTCAGGCGGCGCCTCGGCATCGACGGGCAAGAGGATCGTGAGCTTTTCCACCACTGACATCAGGCTAGCGTGCATCGACAGGCACGCTCGGAGGGCGAATGGATCTCGCGACAACCCGACGATCGTGGCGCCGGGCCGTCGCGGTGGCGGGTGCGGCGACGGTCTTGTTCTTCGGGTCCGCCTGTTCCTCCGATTCGAACGACGCCACCTCATCGACCGCGGACGCGGGATTGGCCGATTCGACGACATCGGCCTCGACGACCGCGTCGACCACCACGCTGCCTCCGACGACGACGCGCGCCCTCGCACCAGTCGCCGGTGCGGCCGGCGTCGGCGACGTCGCGTTCCCGCGGCTGGGCAACGGCGGCTACGACGTGACGGCCTACTCGATCGCCATCGACGCGCGTCCCGATGATCCCGCCATCCGGGCGACGACGCGCATCGATGCCGTTGCCGCCGTCGACCTCGGATCGTTCCACCTCGACTTGCACGGGTTCGAGTTGCGATCCGTTCGCGTCGACAACGCCGCCGCCACCTTCACCCGCGACGGTGACGAACTCGTCGTCACACCGAGCAAGCCCATTGCCGCGCGCACGAAATTCTCGGTCGACGTCGCCTACGACGGCTTCCCCGAACCACTCAGCGATCCGGACATCGGACGAGTCGGCTGGCTCGACATCGGGCCCACGTCATACGTCGTCGGCGAACCGCATGGCGCGCACACGTGGTTTCCCGGCAACGATCATCCGAGCGACAAGGCGACATTCGAGATCCGCGTTACGGTGCCCGTTGGCGTGACGGCAGTCGCGAACGGTGTCCTGAAGGAAAAGCGCGACACCGGCGAATCGACGATATGGATTTGGGACCAGCGCGAACCGATGGCCACCTATCTCGCGATGGTGGCGATCGGTGACTTCACCATCCAAACCGGCGTGGGGCCCCACGGGTTGCCGTTGCGCCACGTGTTCGCGACGCGACTGGCCGCGGCATCCGCCGTTGCAACTGCTCGCACCGCAGAGATGGTCGACGTGCTCGAGTCGTGGTTCGGTGCGTACCCGTTCGCGACATACGGTGCCCTCGTCGTGGACGACGGGTTCGGGTTCGCGCTCGAGACGCAGACGCTGTCGTTGTTCCCCCGCTCGATCGCGGTCAACACCACCACGAGTCAACGCATACAAGTACACGAGTTGGCCCACCAGTGGTTCGGCAATTCACTCTCGCTGTCGCGCTGGCAGGACATCTGGTTGAACGAAGGCTTTGCCACCTACGCCGAAGCGCTGTGGCTCGAGCGCACGCAGGACGGTTACAATATCGATCGCGAGATGCAGCTGTTCGCGAACAAGCGCTACGGACCCATCGCCCAGCGCACGGCCGACGGCCTCTTCGACGACGCCGTGTACGAACGGGGCGCCTTGGTGCTGCACGCCTTGCGGCGCACGGTCGGTGACCAAGTTTTCTCGGCGATCATGCTCGACTATGCGACGACCTTCCGTCATGGCTCCGTCGACACCGCGGCATTCATCGACCTGGTCAATCGCCATGCCGGCGAGCCGATGAACGCGTTCTTCGACCAATGGCTGAACGCACCGATCAGTCCCCCGCTGCCAGCGCCCCGCTGATCGTGTCGGTAGTGATCGGTCACACTCGCGCCTCCGCCTCACTGTCACAGCGGCTGGCTAACATCGAACGAACGTTCCGCCCTCCTGATCCGGAGCCCACCGTCCATGCCCGAACAATCCACGCTCTTTCCCTTCGCGCGAGACGTCATCGACATCGCCGTCGAAGACGAGATGAGCGAATCGTTCCTGCAGTATTCGCTCTCGGTCATCACCTCGCGCGCCATCCCTGATGTCCGCGACGGCCTCAAGCCCGTGCAACGACGCATCTTGTACGGCATGCGCGACATGGGCCTGCGCCCCGATCGTCCACGCGTCAAGAGCGCGAAGGTCGTCGGCGAGGTGATGGGCAGCTATCACCCGCACGGCGACATGGCGATCTACGACACGCTCGTGCGCATGGCGCAGCCCTTTGCCCGCAACGTCACGCTCGTCGATCCGCAGGGCAACTTCGGCACGCTCGACGATCCACCGGCGGCGCACCGTTACACCGAATGTCGATTGACCGCGGCCGCCATGGACATGGTCAACGAACTCGACGAAGAGACCGTCGAGTTCCGGCCGAGCTACGACGGCGACAAGACCGAGCCCGTGTGCCTGCCCGCCATGCTGCCCAACTTGTTGGTCAACGGCACCACGGGCATCGCCGTCGGCATGGCCACCAACATGCCCACGCACAACCTGCGTGAGGTCTACGAAGCGATCAAGCTGGTGTTGGCCAAGCGCCGGCCCCGACCCACGCTCGACGAATTGTTGGCGGTGTTGCCGGGGCCCGACTTCTCCACCGGCGGCATCGTGATCGACGAGGGCATCCGCGAGGCCTACGAGACGGGTCGCGGCGCGATCCGCGCGCGGGCCAAGGCCGAGGTGGTCGACCTCCAGCGCGGCCGCCGCCAAGGCATCGTCGTCACCGAGTTGCCGTTCATGGTCGGCGCCGAGCGCGTCATCAGCCGCATCAAAGAACTGGTCATCGACAACAAGATCGGCGGCATCGACGATGTCGTCAACCTCAGCGACCGCGAGCACGGGCTCCGCATCCAGATCACGTGCAAGCCATCGGTCAATCCGCACGCGGTGTTGACCGACCTCTACCGGCAGACGCCGATGGAAGACACGTTCGGCATCAACAACGTGGTGCTGGTCGACGGCGTACCCACCACCCTCGGTCTCTACGACCTGTGCCGTCACTACATCGATCATCGCCTCGACGTCGTCATCAAGCGCACGCAGTTCCGCTTGCGCAAGGCGAGCGACCGCATCCACATCGTCGAGGGCCTACTCACGGCGCTCGATGCCATCGATGCCGTCATCAAGATCATTCGCGGCTCCAAGGACAGCGACGAAGCCCGCACTCGACTTATGGCGCAGCTCAAGCTGAGCGAGATCCAGGCGACGACCATCCTCGACATGCAACTACGGCGCCTCACGCAGCTCGAAAAGCTCAAGCTCGAGCAAGAGCGCGACGAGTTGCGCCGCACGATCGCCGACCTCAACGACATGTTGGCCTCCGAAAACCGTCAGCGGAAGACGGTGCTCACCGAGCTGGGCGAGCTCGTCGAGCGCTACGGCGTCAAACGGCGCACCCGCATCGTCTCGGCCGAGGATGTGCCCGTCTACGAGGCACCGCCCGTCGTGGCGAGCGCCGCGCTCGCGGACGATCCGTGCATTGTGACACTGTCGACCAGTGGCGCGGTTGGCCGCGCGCCGATCGACGGGGCCAAGCGAGCCACACCGGGCCGTCACGACGTGCTCGCCAGTCAATGCGTCACGACGGTGCACAGCACGGTCTTCGCGATCACTTCCGAGGGACGTGCGCTCAGCGCGACCGCGCTCGACATCGCCGACGCGTCGACGCGTGCTCGTGGCGCGCCCGCAGCGCAGGTGTTCGGCGCGAACAAGGGCGAGCAGTTGCTGGCGTTGGTCGCGCCCGGCGACGAATACCTGGTCCTCGTCACGGCGTCGGGTGTGGTCAAGCGGGTCGCGCCCGACGAGTTGGCCGAGACCAAAGGCGGGCGCACCGTGATCACTCTCAAACCGGGCGATCGTGTCGCGGCCGCGTTCACCAGTCCCGAGTCGGTCGATGTCGTCATCGTCGCCAGCGACGGGCAAGTCCTGCGCACTGCGGTCGACGGCATCTCGGTGCAAGGACGCGGCGCCGGCGGTGTGGCGGGCATGAGCCTGCGCGGCGACGCCGTGGTCGTCGGGGCCGGCCCGGTGATCGGCGAGACCGCCATCGTCAGCGTCACCGACAAAGGCTGGGCCAAAGCCACCGAGGCCGACGACATCCCGGCCAAGGGTCGCGGCGGCAGCGGCGTTCGCCTCGCTCGGTTCCCCGACAACCAACGAATCACGTTGGGCTACGTCGGCGCGCCGTCGGGCCTGCACGCGTTGATGGCCGCCGACGACAACCCCACCCAAACCGATCCCAATCCGGCACGTTTTCCCCTCGAGCCGACCAAACGCGACCTCGTTTCGGTGCAGACTGAACGACGCATCCACGCAGTCGGCCCGCTGCGCTGGTGACGGAGACCCTCACTGATGGCAACCAAGAAAACTCAGTCGACGGCCAAGGGCCCGAGCGTCCCCACGCGTAAGGGTTCGGGCTACGACGCCGACGCGATTCAAACGCTCGAGGGGCTCGAGGCGGTCCGCAAACGCCCGGGCATGTACATCGGCGGCACCGGTTCGGGCGGGCTCACCCACCTGCTCTGGGAGCTCATCGACAACGCGGTAGACGAGGCCGCCGCCGGCTACGGCAACCGCATCGAAGTCGTGTTGTACCGCGACAAGTCGGTCGAGGTGTTCGACAACGGGCGCGGCATTCCCATCGACCGCCATCCCAAGCGCAAGGTCTCGGCGCTCGAGGTCGTGCTCACCGAACTGCATGCGGGGGGCAAGTTCGGCGGTGGCGCCTACGGCGCGTCCGGCGGGCTCCACGGCGTCGGCGCTTCGGTGGTCAACGCGCTGTCGACGCAGTTGATCGCCGAAGTCGATCGCGACGGCTACACGTGGCAGCTGTCGTTCCTCGACCGCGTCGCCGGGCACTTCGACAAGAACGATCGCTTCGCGGCGTCGCACGAGCTGGCGCAAATCAAGAAGATCGCGCCCAAGAAGACCGGCACCCGCGTGCGCTTCTGGCCCGACTGGGACATCTTCGATGCCGATGCGGCGATCGACATCGAGCAGGTCCGCGACCGCGTGGCGACGATGTGCTTCCTCGTCCCCGGGCTCAAGGTCGTGCTCATCGACAAGCGAGCCGGCGGCAACAGCGAGCCGGAAGAGTTCGTGTCGCGCGGCGGGCTCGCCGACTACGTCGACTACCTCTCGGTCGGCGAAAACGTCACCGAGGTCATCACGCTCACCGGCTCGGGTACCTTCGAAGAAAAGGTGCCCGTCGACGGCAAGATGCAGGTCATCACGCGCGAATGCAAGGTCGAGGCCGCGCTGCGGTGGGTCAAGGGCTACGACAGCACGCTCTTGTCGTTCGTCAACACCATCCCCACGGCGCAGGGCGGCACCCATGTCGCCGGTTTCGAGCGCGCGCTCGGCTACGTCATCAACGACGTGTTGCTGTCGGGTATTCGCAAGCTGGCGGTACTGGCCAAGAAGGGCGAGGACCGCGCCAAGAAAGAAGACGTCCAAGAAGGCCTCGTCGCGGTCGTCAAGGTCACGTTCCCCGAGCCGCAATTCCGCGGCCAGACCAAACAAGAGCTCGGCACACCGGCCGCGCAATCGATCGTGTACGACGTCGTCAAACAGAGTCTCTCCGACTGGATCAATCCCGGCGGCGGGCCGCGCACCCACGTCAACGCGTTGCGCGACAAGATCGCTTCGGCGGTCGTCAACCGCGTGACGTCCAAGCAGGCGCTCGAGGCCAAACGCAAGGCGTCGAGCCTCGGCTCCACCGGTATGCCCGACAAGCTCGCGGACTGCCGCACCCACGGCAACAACAGTGAGCTCATCATCGTCGAAGGTGACTCGGCTGCCGGGCCGGCCAAGGCCGGGCGCGACGCCAACTACATGGCGATCCTCCCGCTGCGCGGCAAGGTGGTCAACGCGGGCAAGGCGACGATGAAGCAAGTGCTCGACAACGCCGAGGCGCACGCGCTTTTCACCGCCATCGGGGCCGGCTCGGGTAAAGACTTCAACCTCACCGACGCGCGCTACGAACGCATCGTGATCCTGTGCGACGCCGATGTCGATGGCAGTCATATCCGCTGCCTGTTGCTCACGCTCTTCTACCACTACATGCGACCGATGCTCGAGGCTGGTCGTGTCTTCGCCGCACAGCCACCGCTGTACACCGCCAAGGTCGGCGACAAGAACTATCGGGCGTTCAGCGACGCCGATCGCGACAAGATCACCAAAGAGCTGAGCAAGGGCAACCGGCGCGCCGAGAACATACGCTGGCAACGCTTCAAGGGCCTCGGCGAGATGAACGTGCAAGAACTGGCGGAGTGTGCGCTCGACCCGGGCACGCGCATCTTGCGCCGCATCACGATGGCCGACGCTCAGGCCGCCAAGCAAGCGGCAGCGATGTTCGAGGTCCTCATGGGCAACGACGTCGCGTCGCGCAAGGACTACCTCGTCAAGAACAGCGCCCTGTTCGACCGCGCCGCGCTCGACATCTGAGCGCGCCCGGCCCGAGCCCGGCCCCGGGCTTCCCGGAGACTGTCACAGGGCTGGTGTAGAACTACAAGAGTGCAACTCTTCGACGATGGTCCGTTCTTCGACCCCGACGCCCCCGGCGCGGCCGATGCCGACGCCGTCGTCGAAGACAACGCCCTCTCGCGTACCGCACTCGGGCCGCCGCCCTACCTGTCCCCCTCGAGCGCCTCGCTCTACCAGCAGTGCCCGCGGCGGTGGCGTTACCGCTACATCGACCGGCTGCCCGATCCACCGGGAGAGGCGGCACTCACGGGCACCTTCGCCCACCGGGTGCTCGAGTTGTTGTTCCAAGAGACGCCCACCGAGCGCACCCTCGAGCGCGCCCGTCAACTCGCCCGCGACGTCTGGCCCGAGACCGCGGACCATCCCTCCTATCAGGCCCTCGCGCTCGACGAGGCCGGGGCGCGCAATTTCCGTTGGCGGGGCTGGCTCGCCATCGAGGGATTGTGGACGGTCGAAGACCCGGCACTCGTGCAGGTCAAAGCCACCGAGCGCATGGTCGACACCCAAGTCGGCGACGTCCCTTTCCGCGGCGTCGTCGATCGGCTCGACTATGGCGACGGGGGTCACGGTCTCGTCATCACCGACTACAAGTCGGGCCGAGCGCCCACGGCGCGCTACGCCGACAGCCGGCTCGCACAGGTGTTGTTGTACTCCGCCGCGATCGAGGCGAGCGACGGCGAGCGACCCGCGATGGCACGGCTCGTGTATCTCGGTCAGCGAGTGATCGATGTCGTCGCGACCGATGACGTGATCCGGCCCGTGGTCGACCAGTTGCACGCCACGTGGACTGCCATCAACAACGAGCGCGAGACCGAGGAATACACACCCAAGCCCGGTCCCCTGTGCGCGTGGTGTCCTTACGCCGCGCGCTGCGACGAGGGCCGGGCCGAGATCCTGCGCCGTGCGGAGCTGGGTTTATTGCCTCCGACCGCGCCGGCGGTGCAAGCGCTCGGTCTGCCGATCGCCAGCTGACGCGGCGCGCCACCGCGCGCGCGAATGCGACGAGCGAAGACAATGCGCGACGGGTGTCGACGCGCCGACGCGTGACATCCAACCGCGCCAAAAAGCGCGCAATCCGCAGCAAGTGACAAACAACGGGTCGAACTGCTCACGACCGGCATGAGATACGCCGATATATTCGCCGCCTGTGATGAATGCCCCGCGAAGCGGTCTAGGACGAGGATTGGCGGCGCTGATCCCCACCGCCGAAACCGCTGAACACGCGGATCTCAGCACCGACGATCAGCTCTTCTACAACCTCGTCCAGGGTGGACTCGACCAGATCGACGGGCACGCGAAGGCCGATCTACTCGCGTACGTCCACCAACCTCACAACGACGAGCCAAGTTTGTTCCTGCGGCGCCCGGGTCTCGACGTGCTGACCGCGGCGAAGGCCTACCGTCTCTTCAACCGCTTCGACCGCGCCGTGCGCAGCGGAGCCAACGAAGGCACGTTCACCTTCGACGGCATGGTGGTCATCTTTTTGCGCACCGTCGGCACCCACAGCGACGGCTATCACTTCATCGGGCGGTCGTCGGGCATCATCGACCCCCGCACGCTCGGAGTCGCGCGGGCCAGCACCCATTCGTTCGCGACCATCTGCAACCAATTCGTCAGTGGCACCCCCGAAGACCTGCCGGTACCCCACCTCATCGTCGAGCTCGACGGGTCGGGCACGTCGGTGGTCGTCACCCTCGACACCGGGGCCGAACAGTCGTTGACGGCGCGCGCATCGGCCAATGACGCGGCCGAGGCCGTCGTACGCGCGGTTCTGTCGGCGATGGGCAGCACCCTCGAATTCCGCGAAACCCGCGAGACGCCGATCAACGGCACCCGGGCCGTCCTCGTCGTGCTGAGCGACGAACGAGGCGTCCCCCGCCCCGGTTTCGTCGTCTCCGAAGACGACCTCCTCCAGGTCACCGCCACCGCAACCATGCGGGCGATCTACGGCACCTGATTCCGCAAGCGATCTACTCTGCGGGCGACATGCCCGAGCTTCCCGAAGTCGAGACCATCCGGCGACAAATCGCACCGACCCTCGTGGGCAAGCGCATCGTCGATGCATGGCACTCGCCGAATCCCAAGTTCGTTTCGGCGCGCGAGGTGGTCGGCGGCGCCGTCGAGTCGGTGAGCCGCCGAGGCAAGTACCTCGTGATTGCGCTCGACGACGACCGCGAGCTGATCGTGCATCTCGGCATGACCGGGGTCGTTCGCCTGCGATCCGACCAGTCGATCGACCCGTATGTGCGCGCCTCGTGGACCTTCGACGACGGGACGATCCTCGAGTTGAAAGATGTGCGGCAATTCGGCCGCGTCGCCGCCGTCAGCTCGGGTGACTATCGAACACTGCCCACACTGCACGCGCTCGGGCCCGATCCGTTCGATCCCGACTTCACCGCTCGCGACTTCTACACCGCGCTGCGCAAGAGCAATCAACGGATCAAAACACAGTTGCTGTCGCAGCGGCCGATCGCCGGCGTCGGCAACATCTATGCCGACGAGGCGCTGTGGCGAGCCCGTGTGCACCCGGCGTCGAGACGCGTCAGCAAGGCTCGCGCCGACGACTTGCTGGCCGCGCTGCGGGCCGTGCTGACGCAGGGGATCGACAACGGCGGCACCACCCTGCGCGACTATCGCAGCTTCACCGGCGAAGCCGGCAGCAATCAACACTCGCTCGACTGCTATGGCCGCCACGGAGAACCGTGCGGCCGCTGTGGCTCCACGCTGGTACGCCGCGTCTACGACGGGCGCGGCACCACGTTCTGTTCCGTTTGTCAGCGCGTGTAACGTCGCCCGAAGCGGGCCCAGGCCCTCACGAGTTCGAACATCAAGGGGGACGCGAGTGGACGACGCCGCGAAGGCCGAGTTCTACAACAGGCTTCGATCACCAGTGGGATCGACGGGCACACCCAACCGCGCCCGCGATGCCGTCAACCAAGCGATGATCCGCCATTGGTGTGACGCCATGGGCGACGCCAACCCGTACTACACCGACCCGGCCGCGGCCGCCACCGGCCCCCACGGGCAGATCGTCGCACCGCCCATGATGCTCAACGCGTGGACGATGGTCGGCAACATCGCGCGTCCCCTCGACCCCAACGACCCGCAGAGTCTCGTCGGCCATCAACTCGACAGTGCAGGGTACGTCGGCGTGGTCGCCACCAACTGCGAACACGTCTACTCGCGCTACCCGCGCCTCGGCGACCACCTCACTGGCACGATCAAGCTCGTCGACGTGTCCGAAGAAAAACAGACCGGCCTCGGCATCGGGCATTTCGTCACGAGCGAGACCGAGTACCACGACCAGAACGGCGAGCACGTCGGGTCGATGTTCTTTCGCATCCTCAAGTTCAAGCCGGGCACCGGCCGAGCCCCGAGCGGGGCCGCGGGCGCCGGCGAACGTCCACGGCGGCCCCGCCCCGGTATGAACCAGGACACCCGGTTCTTCTGGGAAGGGCTACAAGCAGGCGAACTGCGCATCCAACGTTGCAACAAGTGCGGCGCCCTCGAACATCCACCAACCGTTCGCTGTCTCACGTGCGGATCAACCGATCGCGGGTACCTCGTCGCTTCGGGTCGCGCGCACCTCTACAGTTTTGTCGTCGCGCACCATCCGCAAGTGCCGTCGTTCGACTACCCACTCAACATCGGGTTGGTCGAACTCGAAGAAGGCATACGTCTCGTCACCAACATCGTCGCGTGTAGTGCAGATCAACTCGAGGTCGGCATGCCGCTCGAGCTGTGTTTCATGAAGAGCCACGACGACATCACCTTGCATCAGTTCCGTCCCGCGAAACCCGAGCGTCGTACAACCACGCGCACCTTCGATGAAGTCAACGTCGGCGACCCGTTGCCGCTGTGCCCGATACCGATCACACCAACCCTGATCGTGTCGACGGCAATGGCATCGCGCGACTACCAAGACGTGCATCACGATCGTGACCAAGCGCAGCGCAAGGGGTCCAAGGACATCTTCATGAACATCCTCACGTCGAGCGGATTGTCCGGTCGCTACGTCACCGATTGGGCCGGCCCCGACGCGATCCTCAAGAACCTCAAGATTCGCCTCGGCGCACCCAACTACCCCTACGACACGATGACGATGTCGGGCTCGGTCGCCAAGAAAGAAGTGGTCGACGGCCAAGGCATCGTGCAGGTCGCATTCGAAGGGCGCAACTCGCTCGGCGCCCACGTCACCGGCACGATCGACCTCGCACTTCCGAAGGCAGGCTGACGATCATGATGAACTTCTCCGGAACCACTGCCATCGTCGGCATCGGCGCCACTGAGTTCTCCAAGGACTCGGGGCGCACTCCGTTGGCGCTCGCCGTCGAAGCGTGCCAAGCGGCGCTCGACGACGCCGGCGTCGCCCCTGAGCAGGTGAATGGCATCGTCACGTTCTCGGCCGAGATGAACACCGAGATCGAAGTCGCGCGCAATCTCGGCATCCCCAATCTGACCCACTTCTCGATGATTCACCACGGCGGCGGTGCCGCCTGCGGCACCATCGCGCAAGCCGCAATGGCGGTCGCGTCCGGACAAGCCGACTACGTGCTCGTGTATCGCGCCTTCAACGAACGGTCATGGGCACGCTTCGGTGCCGGCGTGCAAGATCGCCCGGCCGGTGCCGAGGTGTCCGAAGTGAGCTTCTCGTGGTCGTCGCCATTCGGTCTGTTGACGCCGGCTTCGTGGGTCGCGATGTTCGCCACGCGCTACATGCACGAATACGGCGCAACCAGTGAGGATTTTGGTCGCATCGCAGTCGCCGACCGCCGGCACGCGGCCACCAATCCCAAGGCGCACTTCTATCAACGGCCGATCACTCTCGAAGACCACCAGAACAGCCGCTGGATCATGTATCCCCTGCACCTGCTCGACTGTTGCCAAGAGAGCGACGGCGGCCAAGCGTTGCTCGTCACGACCATGGAGCGCGCCCGCGACCTGCGCCAGAAACCAGCCAAGATCGCTGCCGCCGCGCAGGGTTCGGCGTCAGGGCAGCAGATGATGCGCAGCTACTACCGTCCGTCGATCACCGGCATCCCCGAGATGGCGTTGTGTGCGCAGCAGCTCTACGAAAACTCCGGCATGGGTCCCGCCGACATCCAGACGGCGATCTTCTACGACCACTTCACTCCGCTGGTCCTGCCGCAGCTCGAAGAGTTCGGCTTTTGCGCCCGGGGCGAAGCCAAGGACTTCATACGAGACGGCGCCCTCGAGATCGGCGGCCGGCTGCCCATCAACACCAATGGCGGACAGCTCGGTGAGGCCTATATCCACGGCATGAACGGCATCGCCGAAGCGGTGCGACAAGTGCGCGGTAGCGCGGTCAACCAGATCGACAGCGTAGAAAACGTTCTCGTCACCGCCGGCACGGCGGTCCCGACGAGCGCCCTGATCGTGTCGCAACCGTAGGGCCCGCTGCAACACGACGCGTTCGCCGTTTGTCTTCCGGGACTAGAGGGGCTCCTCGAGCGCGAGCTCGACGCGCTCGGCGTGGGCCACGGCCGCGCGCGCCGCGGCGGGGTCGAGTTCCGCGCGTCGACGCGCCAGCTCTACGCCGCCAATGTGTGGTCGCGCACGGCAACGCGCGTCATCACCCGTGTGAGCAACTTCCGAGCCCGCAGCTTCGAAGAGCTCGAAGCCGGCGCAGCCGATACGCCCTGGTTCGATTTCGCGTCACCTGATCGCGCCGTTCGCTTCGCCGTGACCTCGCACCGCTCGCGCCTTTATCACACCGACGCCATCGCCGAGCGATTCGCTCGCGTCTTCGGACGCGATCTCGGCGACGACGCGGACGACGCGCAGCTCTTCGTCATCCGCTTCGATCGCGACGTGTGCACGGTCAGCGCCGACAGCTCGGGGCGCCCGCTGCATCAACGCGGCTGGCGTCTCGGCCTCGCCAAGGCGCCGCTGCGACCGACGCTCGCGGCGGCGGTGTTGCTCAGTTGCGGGTGGGCAGAGCCCGAGCGGCTCTCGACAGAGCGGGGAACAAAGCCCGAGCCGCGTGCGTTGCTCGATCCGATGTGTGGGTCGGGCACGATCGCCATCGAGGCGGCGCTGATCGCGACGCAGCGCGCGCCGGGGGCCAATCGTGAGTTCTCGTTCCAGCAGTGGCCGTCGTTCGAGCCGGGCACCTGGGCCAGCGTGAAGGCATCGATTCGCGCGACGCGCGACACGGTGCCGGTGCCGCCCATCATTGCGTGCGACCGCGATGCCGGCGCCATCGAAACGACGATCGCCAATGCCGAACGCGCGGGTGTCGCCGACCTCGTGCACACCCACGCGGTGGCGTTGTCCGCGACAGGCAAGCTCGATGAAGTGCGTGCCGCCGCAACGGGCATGATCGTGACGAATCCTCCCTACGGCGTACGAGTGGCGTCGAACAAAGGACTGCGCGACCTCTACGCGTCGTTGGGAAACCTCGTCAAGGGACCCCTCGCGTCGTGGGATCTCGCGTTTCTGGCGGCCGACGACACGCTCGCTCGCGCGACGGGGCTGGCGCTCAATCCCCTCGTGCGCACCAAGAACGGCGGCATCGACGTGACGCTGTGGCAGCGTCGTTCAACCGACTCACGGTCGCGCGATGAGCGCTTGCGCGAAGAGCAAGGCAGCCAGGCGCGCGACTCAGAGGGCGTGGACGAAGCGCATCTGGCGGCTCTGCGCGAGCAGGACACCTGACGAACTCCAGATGTTGACGTCTTCGTCGACGAACCCACCGATGGAACCGACGGTGCGCAGGTCGACGAGCACCGCACTGGTGGGCGGAATGTCCTCGCGCGGCAGCGGCGACCGGAAATGGGTTGTGATGTCGACCGACACCGCCGGTGAGGGCTCGGTCCAACGGTGGTATGCCGCGGGTATCCAGAGATCGGCGACGACCGGAATGAACAGATGGTCGATCGCACCTAGATCGCGTTGCACGACCCAACCACCGACATGGGCGTCACCGCCGCCGCGAGCAAACGTGCCGATGCGGGGAAACATGTCGAAGTGTTCGTGCGTCGGCACGCCCAGCGGCGTCGCGACCGGTGCTTCGTCGAGTCGGATCGGAGCAATGTCGGGAGGCAGCACCGCGCGGAACTCGTTGAACTCGCGCCACGTACCGAAGCTGGCGAGCGCCAGACCGGCGAGCTTGCCGTTCGAAAACAGCCGCGCGCTGACGTTGGACATGTTGCGACCGGCCCGCTCGACATTGGTCTCGGCGCGGAACGTGCCGTCGAGGAACGGCCGGATGAAATGCATGGTCATCGACTGCGGCAGTTGTTCGGCGTTGCCCAGCGTCGCCCTCATGGACTTCAGCGCCAACGCTTGTACGTACCCACCGAACAGCGCACCGTGACCCCACCAGGTCTTGTCGCAGATCCGCTCGAAGGCACCGTCCGCTTCTTGGTTGAGCGTGCAGTGCTCGTGGAGCAACCCTTGCATCATTGACCCTCGAAGTCGGCTTGTTCCTTGCGCGCCTTGGCCGCGAAACCTTTGTAGACATCTTCGGAGGACCACAACACCGACGATGCCAACGACTCGAAGTTCGCTGCTTCGTCGAACCCGCGATAGGCGACATGGTTGACCGCTCGTTTGACGCCTTGCACCGCAAGGGGCGCGTTCGCCGCGATCTCGCGGGCGAGATCGAGCGCGGTCGAGAGCAACGCGTCGGGCTCGACGACGAGCTGGACCAGCCCCCACTGCTCGGCCTCGATCGGGCCGAAGCGACGACCCGTCATCGCCAGCCACTTGGTGCGCGCGGCGCCGAGCTCGCTGACCATGCGCAGATCGGCACCGCCGACGATCTGCGTTCCGAGCGTGACCTGAGGCAGGGCGAAGATGGCATCGGTCGCGGCGATGCGGATGTCGGCGAGCATCGCGATCTCGAGGCCGGCGCCGAGGCAATAGCCATGGATCGCCGCGATCACCGGCTGCGGCAACTGATCGACGACCTTCCACCGTTCGAAGAGGTACTTGGCCCGTTCATAGGAGATGAGCGTGCGTTCGGCGGGACTACGTCCCGGATGGCGTTCGACCACATCGTCGGTCTCGGGCTTCAGGTCTTCGCCCGCGCAGAACGCTCGTCCCTCGCCGCGCAGCACCACGCAGCGCACCGACGCATCGAAACGCAACTCGTCGGCGATCGCGCACAGATCGTCGGTCGGGCCCCAAGCCCACGCGTTGAGCTTCTCCGGCCGATCGAACGAGACCACCGCCACCGGCCCCTGCCGTTCGAGCTTCACCGTGGGCTTGCGTGCAGTGTTCGTCATGGCTGCGCAGCGTAAACCGACCCTGCGGGCCTCGCGCAGCTTGGAGCGGGTTACCCTCTTAGCAGGAGCACCTGTGGAGCGCATCGATTTCGCTGACCTCGTGGCCAAGAACCGGCGCTGGACATGGGTGCTGCTCGGGGCCAGTTTCTTACTACTGGCAGTGGTCGCACTCACCGTGTCCATCTACCTGGGCGGCGGCCTCGTCGGCGTGATCGCCGGCCTCGCGGTGGCCATGGCACTGACGTTCTTCAGCTACGCGAGCTCCGACAAGATCGCCCTGTCGGCCACGCACGCGCGCGAGGCCGATCCCAATCAGTTCGGTCAGTTGCATAACCTCGTAGAGCAAATGGCGATCGCGGCGGGTATCCCCAAACCGAAGGTGTACGTGGTGCACGACCCCGCGCCCAACGCGTTCGCCACCGGCAAGAGCCCCAAGTCCGCGTCCGTCGCCGTGACCACCGGACTACTCGAGAAGATGAACCGCGACGAACTCGAGGGCGTGTTGGCTCACGAGCTCGCCCACATCCGCAATTACGACATCCGGGTCATGACTGTCGCGGTCGCGACCGCGGGTTCGGTCGCCGTCATCACCGACGTCTTCTGGCGGCTCATGTTCTTCGGCGCAGTCGGTGGCCGGCGCCGCGGCGGCGACAACGACCGCGGCGGCAATCCGTTGGCACTCATCGCGCTGGTGGTGGTCGCCATCTTCGCTCCCATCGCTGCGGCCTTGTTGAAGGCCGCGATCAGCCGCAAGCGCGAAGCCTTGGCCGATGCGAGCGCGGTCGCGTTCACCCGCTACCCCACCGGATTGCGGCGCGCGCTCGAAAAACTCGACGCCGATTCGACGGTCATCCAGCACGTCTCGCACGCCACGTCGCATCTGTGGATCGAGTCGCCCGACGATCGCGAGCATGACAAGAGCAGCGCCAAGTTGAACGAGATGTTCAATACCCATCCGCCGCTGCGCGAGCGCATCAACATCTTGCGGGCGATCGAAGGCTTGCCCGAATACCAAGGACCCGAAGCCGACGTGCTTGCCGATCTCGATCGCCGCCAGCAACAGCGCATGACCGACCCGACCAACAGCGGGGCCGGTGCTGTCGCTACCGCGCTCCGCCCTCTCGATACCACTCCGACCGCGGCGTCGACCATGCACCTCGACCAGATCGGACAGCACGCACCTGAGGCTCTACAACAGGGCGCTATATCTCCGACCAACGGTCCCGCCTCGCCAGCCGGTTGGTATGTCGACCCTTCGGGACAACCGCACACGCTTCGTTACTGGGACGGGGACGAGTGGACCAAACACACTGCGCAGCGATGACCGGTCATCGTCGCCGCCGCCTCCGCGCGATCGCACCGATCGTGATCGTGTTCGCCGTCCTCGTCGCATCGTGCGGCAGTTACGACCGCAATCCCGATGCCGCCAAGGCATCGACGACAACGCGCCGGTCGGCCACGTCGTCGTCGGTCACCGGTAGCACGACGACCACCACACTGGCGCCCGGCGCCAGCACGAGCAGCACCCGCTCGACGACGACCACCACGCGCCCGAGTGCGTCGACGAGCACGGCCTCGACGACGCGGCCGGCCCTCAACTCGGCGGGCGCGCTACCCCCCTTGCGGGGGCGCCTGGCGATCATCGATGCGCAGGGCCGACTCGTGGTCACCCAGCCCAACGGCAATTCGGTCGTACCGATCACCAACGCCAGTCAGGGGGAGATCGCGCACCCCACGTGGTCGCCCGACGCGACCCGACTCGTGTGGACCGCCACTTCACCCGTGGGCGCGCAGGTGTCGAGCAGCGCCGTGGGCTCGACGGCAGGCGCGGTTTCGTTGGCGTTGAGCGAACCCGCGCCGACCTACTTCTCGTGGCGCCCTCCGTCGGCGCGCACGGCGCTCGGACTGCCGACCACCACCACGGCGCCGGCGAGCCTGGCGCGCGTCGCGTGGTCTCGCACCATCGCGAACCCCAACCAGGGCACCGAGAACAACGCCCAGAGCACCACCGGCTTCGGTGTCCTCGATCTGGCGGCAGCGGCCACCCTGCGCACGTTGGCCAAGGGTGCGACCCTGTACTTCTGGCTCTCACCTGACGGCACGCGAGCCATCGTGCACAACGGCGACGCGGATCTTGCGGCGGTCGATCTCGACACCGGCGTGTCCACCCCGCTGCAAGTCACCGCGTCCGGCTTCGAAACACCCGTCTGGCTCGAAGGCAACTCGGTACTACTCGCGGTGCAAGCAGGCACCAACCAGTACCTGTCGGTCATCGACATCACCACCGGCCGCCGCCAAGACCTGTTGCGCTACGAAGGAACCATCCAGTTCGTCGTCGACCAGAGTGGCCAACGCATCGCATATCAGGTCAACGCCGGTGGCGGCGGTGGCAACAATCCCGCGATGGGCCCACTGCTGCAGGCACCGACCACCACCATTCCCACTGCGACCATCGGCCGGCTGAGCCTGTTCGAGCGGCGCAACAACAGCAACCGTTCGATTCTCGACACCGCCGCAGTCGCGTTTGTGTGGAGTCCGACCAGCGACCGAATCGCGTTCTTGGCCCAAGCCAGCGGCGCCCTGCAGTGGCGCTTCTGGACGGAACGAACCATCGAGTCGTCGGTGCTCTTCCAACCGTCGGCGGCCGCGCAGCAGTACATCGCGGCTTTCACGCAATACGACCAGAGCACGCGCTGGTTCTCCCCCGACGGCAAAGCCTTCGTGTTCGCGGGCAAGGTCGCCGATCTCACCGGCGTGTGGGTGCAGGTGCTCGACGGGTTCGGGCCACCCGCTCGCGTCAGCGACGGTTCATTCGCGGTGTGGTCGCCGCAATGACCACCGCGGCCCCGCCGGCCCCACAATCGTCGCGCTATGCCCGCCCGTTGGGGTTCCTCGCCGGGGCCGTGCTGCTCGCCCCGACGCTGCTGCGGCCCGACGCCGGCGGGCCGGTGCTCTGCCCGTTCCGGCGCGTCACGGGAGTGTGGTGTCCCACGTGCGGGATGACTCGTGCCGTCGCGTGGATGGCCCACGGCGATCTGCACCAATCATTGCGCTACCACCCGCTGGCGCCGCTGCTTCTCATCGAGGCCGTCCTCGGCGCGGCCTTCCTCTGGTACCGCCACCGAGCACACCGAGACGATCCGGCGTGGGTGCCGTTTGGTTTCCTCCGCTCGCATTCGCCCCAGACGCTGCTGCGCGCTCTGATCGTGGCGAACGCCCTGCTCGTGTTGGCCGTCTGGGTGATTCGGGTCAAATCAGGGTCGTTCGACGATCTGGGCTGAACCCCGTGGCCCGGCGGGCGAACTACCCTTACGAACCTGATGCCCTCCGGCCGCACCCCGATACTCGTCCTGTGCTTCTTCGTCGTCACGTGCGCCGTCGTTCCGCTGGGTAGCAACGCAGCAGTCGCACAAGACCGCGCGACCGAGCGCGAACAACTCGAAAAGCGCTACCGCGAACTCGACAGCGAGATCCTGACGCTCGACAAGGCCAACGCCGAGCTCGAGCCCACGATTGCTACCCGCACCATCGATGTGCGTCGCGCCACCGCCCAACTCGAAGTCATCGGCGACGAGTTCACCCGCACCGTCGAGGCCCGCAAGGTGCCGGTCCGCAATCGACTGCTCATCGCCGTCGACGCGTACGAACGCGGCGACCCCAGCGTCACCAATCTGCTCGCCGAGCTGTTGTTGACGAGTACCGACAGCGATCGCATCAGCGATATGGCGACGCAGAGCGAGATCTACAACGCGGTCGTGCAAGACGCCGACCGCAAGATCATCGAAATCGACAACCAGCTCCGCGGTCTCGCCTCTCGAGTTGCCACGCAACAAAGCGCGATCAAAGGAGTGCAAGACCAACTCGATGCCGTCGTCACCAAGAAGAAGCAGAACGACGACAGCCGTCAGCAGAAGGTCAACGAGCGCGCCGACGTGCAACGCCGCATCGATGCGATCATCGCGTCGGCCACCACCGGGCTGCTCACCGGCCTGCCGAGCTTCGAGGACCGCAACCGGCCGGCGATCGTCGTCAAGATCGACAACGTCGAAGAAGCGCGACCTCCCGTCGGTATCAATCGCGCCGATGTGGTCTACGAGGAGTTGGTCGAAGGCGGGCTCACTCGGCTTGCTGCCGTCTTCCATTCGCGTGGCTCTGATCCCGTCGGGCCGGTGCGATCGGCCCGTTCCACCGACGTGCACCTGTTCCCGATGCTCAACCGACCGCTTTTCGCGAACTCGGGCGGCAACGGTGGGGTGCGCTACGAGATGTCGCAATCGACGTTGGTCGATGTCGGCAACTCGGCCGTTCCGCCCGCCTACTACCGCGACGACAACCGCGTCGTGCCGCACAACCTCTTCACCAGTACTACCGAGTTGTGGAACTCTCCTCAGGGCAAAACCGGCGGGACCCCACCCGCGATGTTCTCCTTCAGAGCGCCCAACGCCGCGCTGCCGGCCTCCGCGCAGCCCATTCAAGGCGTGACCATCCGGTTCCCCACCCGCATCGACTTCGACTGGAACGGCACCGGCTGGACCCGTTCACAGAGCGGACGCCGCCATGTCGACTCCGACGGCGTGCAGATCGCGCCGGCCAACGTGATCGTGCAGTTCGTGACGTACAAGCAGAGCTCATCTGATCCGAACTCCCCCGAGGCAGTGGTCACCGGTACCGGCGATGCGTGGATATTGACGGCAGGCAAGATGATCCTCGGCACGTGGAGTCGCGCGAACGACGAGTCCGTCTCGATCTACACCGACTCTGACGGCAAGCAGATCTCGCTGACGCCGGGCACGACCTTCGTCGAACTACCTCGGCCGGGTACGGCAGAGCCCCGCTGAACCGTGGCGTCGCCTCGCGTCACACTGGCGGTCGACGACAAGCAGTTGTTGGCTTCGTTTGCGGCTATTCGCGCCGAGCTACACATCCCGTCGAGCTTCGACGAAGCAACCCAGGCCGAAGCCGATGCCGCCGCGCAAAGCGGCCCGGTCGTACCGGCCGCGTCGACCGCGCGTGACGTCGTAGACCGGCGCGACATCGCGTTCGTCACGATCGATCCCGAAGGCAGTCGCGACTTGGACCAGGCGTACGCCGCGCAGCGCGCCGGTAGCGGCTATCGCGTCTGGTACGCCATCGCCGACGTCGCGTCGTTCGTCGCCCCGGACAGCGCGCTCGATCACACCGCGCGAGAACGCGGCGCGACGATGTTCGCGCCGGACGAACGCGCGCCGTTGCATCCCGTCGTACTCAACGAAGGCGCGGCCAGCTTGCTCGCGGATGTCGATCGGCAGGCGCTGCTCTGGACGATCGACGTCGATGCCGATGGGTCCGTCACGCAGGCGCGGGCCGAACGCGCACTCGTACGTAGCCGGCAACAGCTGTCGTATCCGCAAGCGCAAAAACTCGTCGACAACGCCACTGCCGACGAGTCGCTGGCACTACTCGCGCGGATCGGCGCGGCGCGAGTCGATCAAGAACGTGCCCGCGGCGCGGTGAGCCTCAACATCCCCACGCAGAACGTCGAACGCCGCGACGGCCACTACGAGTTGGAATACGAACAGTCCCTACCCATCGAGAAGTGGAACGCGCAGATCTCGCTCATGACCGGCATGGCCGCCGCACAGATCATGATCGAGGCCGGCATCGGTCTGTTGCGCACGATGCCCGCACCGCGCCGGGCCGATATCGACAAGTTGCGCCGTATCGCGTCGGCGCTAGACATCGAATGGCCGACGGCGATGAGCTACCCCGATCGCATCCGCACCCTCGATGCCAATTCTCCGCGCGCGGGCGCGTTCATGACGCAGGCGGCCCGGTTGCTCCGCGGCGCCGGCTACCTCGCGTTTCACGCTGCTCCGCCGGCCGACCACGAGCACGGCGCGTTGGCGGCACCGTATGCACATGTGACCGCGCCGTTGCGGCGCACGGCCGATCGCTTCGCGAACGAGATCGTGCTCTCTCATTGCGCAGGCACCGCCGTACCCGAATGGACAGCGGCCGCCCTCGACGAACTGCCCCGCGTGATGATGCGGGCCCAGCAGCGCCAACGAGAACTCGACCGGGCCGTCAACGACCTGCTCGAGGCCGTGACGCTCGAGCCATCCGTCGGTGCGACGTTCGACGCGGGCATCACCCACATCGTCGACGGAGTCGCCCGGGTGCAACTCTGCCAGGCTGCCGTCGTGGCGGATGTCCCGGTCGCGGCGGCCGATCATGTGCGACCAGGCGACATGGTGCGGGTGCGCCTGATCTCGTCGGACCCTGCGCAGCGATCGGTGCGCTTCGCCTTCGAAGGGGTGCGTTGAGCGTGGCCCGTCGCATCGTCGTCGTCGGCGGCGGGTTGACGGGCGCCCTCGCGGCCGTGCGGTTGCACGAGACGGGCCATGACGTATCGATTCACGAACGACGCGAAGATCTTCGGCGCAGCACCGAGCACCAAGGACGGTCGATCAATCTCGCGTTCTCGACGCGCGGCATCGATGCGCTCGATCGCGTCGGCCTATCCCAGGCGCTGCGCGAGCAGGGCATCCCGATGCGGGGCCGCATGCTGCACGGCCGCGATCGGTCCGTCACCTTTCAGCCCTACAGCGCCGACCCTGACAACGTGTTGCTCGCGGTCAGCCGCGACGGTCTCAATGCGATGTTGCTCGACGCGGTCGACGAACGGCAGATACCGGTGCACTTCGGCCACCGCCTCATCGACATCGAACTGCGATCATCGAACGCCGTGTTCGAGACGGGCGAAGCCAGTCTGCGCGAGCACTTCGACGTGCTGATCGGTGCCGATGGCGCCTACTCGGCGGTGCGCGGTCGCCTGCAGCGCACCGATCGCTTCAGCTACGAGCAGAATTATCTCGAGCACGGTTACAAAGAGCTGACGATCCCGGCGCGCGCCGACGGCAGCTTTGCGATGGAGCCGCACGCGCTGCACATCTGGCCCCGCGGTGGTCACATGATGATCGCGTTGCCCAACCAGGACGGGTCGTTCACGTGCACGCTCTTCTGGCCCTTCGGTGGGCTCGTCGGCTTCGAGCGCGTCGATACCGAGCGCGAGGTCAACGAAACGTTCGCCAAGCAGTTTCCCGATGCGGTCGAACTCATGCCCCACCTCGCCGACGAATACCTCCGCAACACGACCAGCTCACTGGTCACGATTCGGTGCGGCCCGTGGTTCTACGAAGACCGCGTGGTATTACTCGGCGACGCGGCGCACGCCGTGGTGCCCTTCTACGGCCAGGGCGCCAACGCGGCTCTCGAAGACGTGACCATCTTCATGGACCAGCTTGCCGCGCACGACGGTGCGTGGGCGCCGACGATGGCGAGCTTCTACGCCCAGCGCAAGCCCGACACCGACGCGTTGGCCGATCTGGCACTCGACAACTTCGTCGAGATGCGCGACCGAGTCGCGTCACCGTGGTTTCGGCTGCGAGCCCGAGCCGAACAACGCGTGCACCGGTGGGCGCCTCGATGGATCACGCCGCTGTACGAGATGGTCACGTTCTCCCGTACCCCCTATGTCGAGGCCGTCACCCGCGCCAAGCGCCAGACTGCGCTGGTCGAACGACTGCTGCTGGCACTCGCAATGGTCATACTTCTCGTCGTCGTGGCGACACTCGTCCTCGTCATGAACTAGGAATTTCGCATGGCAGAACTCACGTACGCGAGCTATCTCCACCTCGACGAGTTGCTGCAGTTGCAGCAGGCGCGGTCGAGTCCCGCCGAGCACGACGAATTGCTGTTCATCGTCATCCACCAATCAACCGAGCTGTGGTTGAAGGAACTGCTGCACGAGCTCGACAAAGTCAAGACCGACTTTTCGGCCGGCCTGGTGTCCGCTGCGACCGCCACCTTGACGCGTGTCCGCCGCATCTTCCGAGTGCTGACGCAGCAACTCGACGTACTCGAGACGATGACACCGCTGTCGTTCTCGCTGTTCCGCCATCGCCTCGAGCACGCTTCGGGTTTTCAGTCGATGCAGTTCCGCGAACTCGAATTCGTGCTGGGTATCAAGCGCCCGGGTGCGCTCGATCACTATCCGCCCGACCTCGCCGGCATCGAGTCGGCGCGCCGCCGGCTGGGCGAGCGAACCGTCGTCGACCACCTGTACGTGTTGCTCGAGCGCAAAGGCATCGACGTGCCGCGCGACCTCATCACCCGCGACCTCACGCAATCGACCGCGCCGGATCGTGTCGTGCAAGACGGCATCTTGTTGCTGTACCTGAGCGACGGTGAGATGCGCGTGCTCTTCGAACTGCTGACCGATGTCGACGAGTGCCTGCAAGACTGGCGCTACCGCCACGTCAAGATGGTCGAGCGCACCATCGGCAACAAAGAAGGCACCGGCGGGTCACTCGGTGTCGAGTTCCTCAAGAAGACGCTGTTCGTGCAAGCGTTCCCCGATCTGTGGGCGATCCGCCACCGCCTCTGACGCGCGGACCGTTCGCGGTTCCACCTCGTTCTCGCAGCACATCGTGGATCCATAGGTCCACGTTGTGCTGCGAGAACCAGCGATGTCGGTGCGGACTACATCCGCGACGAGGCCGACCAGGGACCTTTGTCGACGCGCGGTTCGGGCGGCAGACCGAGTGCCCGCTCGCCGATCATGGTGCGGTGCACCTCGCTCGTTCCTCCGCCGACGGTGCCCCAATAGCGATTGAGCATCTGTGTCTGCCAGTACCCATTCTTCGGCGCGTCGGTCCCGGCGAGCATGCCGGCCGGGCCGAGCAGATCGACCGCCACCTCATCGCGGTAGGCCCGCGTCTCGCTCCAATACACCTTCAACAGCGACGGATCGATCGGCGACGGCCCCCCCGTGCGCACCGAGGACAGCACGCGATCACTCATGTAGGCGAGGATGCGTTCTTCGCTCACCACGCGAGCGAGACGCTGACGCACGCGGTCGTCACCGGCGCAACCGATGGCACGGGCCAGCGCGATCACCGCTGACGCATCGCCGGAGGTCGTCGTGCTGCCGATCATCGTCGCTTCGCTGGAGAGCACGGTGCGCGTCGGTCCCCAACCGCCGTCGATCGTGCCCACCACATTGTCCGCGGGGATACGCACGTCGGTCAGGAACACCTCGGTGAAGTGTGTATGCCCGGTGATCTGACGCAGCGGCCGGGGCTCGATCCCGGGCGTGCGCATGTCGACGATGAAGAACGTGATGCCTTTGTGCTTGGGCGCGTCGAAATTGGTGCGGGCAATGAGAATGCCCCAGTCGCAGAGATGCGCGTTCGAGTTCCACACCTTCTGGCCGTTCACCACGAAGACGTCGCCATCGCGATCGGCGCGCGCGCTGAGGTTGGCGAGATCACTACCCGCGCCGGGCTCACTGAAGAGCTGGCACCATGCATCGTCACCCCGTAGCAACCGCCGCAGGTGCCGTGCGCGCTGCTCTTCGCGACCGTGCGCCAGCAACAGCGCACCGACCATACCGATGGTCGCCGCCAAGAAGCCCGACGTGACGTCGTAGCGGGCCATCTCCTGATTGAAGATGATCTCTTGCCACACGCTGGCACCGCGGCCGCCGAACGATACGGGCCACATGATGCCGGCCCAACCGTGATCGAAACGGGTCTGTTGCCACCGGCGGCATCGGTCGAAGTACTCGCGTTCGGCCGCCGGCGTGTGATCGATCGGCCCGTTCGACCAATCACCTTCGCCGCGGCGCAACGATGCGTGAGCCTCGAGCCACGCCCTCACCTCTGCGCGAAAGGCCGCGTCTTCGGCTGATTCGTCGAAGTGCATCGCGCGGTCGCTGCTCGCCACTCAGACGCGCGCGACGAGTGTGCCGGTGAGCGATGACCACGTGAGGCCGTCGTCGCGGTTGTCGAAGTAGCGCGTGCGAAAAACATCGGGCCCGATCGACTCGACGCTGCGGTACGGCAGCGCACTGACTCGCTCGACGAGCTCGGCTGGTCGGTAGAAGTTGATCCACGGCTCGCCCTGCTGGGCCACCCCTGGTGCGGCGACGCGGCGCAGCGCGAGATCTTGCGGTGTCACTTCGTCGTCGTGGATCGTGAAGTTCATCACGATGGTGGTACCAGTGGGCCCGGCCGCGACGAAACGCAGCGTGTTCATCACCGCGTCGTCGGTCAGATACATCGCGACGCCGAGCCACGACCAGAACGTCGGCGTGTCGGCATCCCAGCCCGCGTCGTGCAACCGTGCGGACAGCGAGTCGCGCTCGAAGTCGACCGCGACGAACCGCACGTTGGCCAGCCATTCGCCGGGGCCCAGCGCCGCTCGCTTGGCCGCCTGGGTCGCGGGATGATCGACCTCGAACACCGCGACCTCGGCCAGTGTCTCGCCGAGGCGCGCCGCCGACGAGTCGTAGCCGGCGCCGAGCAACACGTACTGCTGGCAGCCCTGCGCGACCGCGCGTTGCAGTTCGTCTTCGGTGAACGCGCTGCGGCCGAGAATGTGCGCGCGGCTGGCCCGCACGTGCGGTGCCTGCAGGACATCGTCGTTGGTCTCGACGCGCGCTCGCTGGCGATCGTCGAGAAAGCGAATTGCGTACTCGTCGATCAGGATCTTCGGGTCACCGTCGACGACTAGATGCGCCGCGCGCTGCATCGCCGCGCCGGCGGCGGTCGAACTCGCAGTCCCCTGTTGCATGCGCGCTCACCTCACTGTGTTGGCTGAACTGTTTTGGCGGGAAGCCCGGCGAGATGCGCGGCGTCGTTGTAGCGCCGCAGCTGCGGGCGCGCGCCCGCTTCGGCGACTGCGAATTCGGTGAGCGACGTGTTGAGCGTCCACAGATCGAACTTGCCGGAGATGTCGATCGACAGATAGTGGCGGAACGCGGCGTCGATCACGCCCCCATGACACATCACGATCACGGTCGTGCCACTGTGCTCGACTTCGATGCGCTGCAGGCAGGCGACCACCCGCTCGTGGAACTCACGCAGGGTTTCTCCGCCCGGAGCGAGCGGCCGATCGGGCTCGGCGCGGAAGTCGAACATGCCGAAGCGTTCGTCGAACTCGACGAACGGGCACCCATCGGCTTCGCCCGGCCGTTGCTCTTCGAGATCGGGGATGAACTCGATCGGCTGTCCCAGCACCGGGGCGACGATCTCGGCGGTCTGGCGCGCCCGCGGCAACGGGCTCGACAACACCACGTCGGCGGTTGCCCCTTCGTGGCGCCACCGGTCGCGCAGCCGATGGGCCTGACGTACGCCCAACTCGGACAACCCCGTGCAGGTGAGTTCGCCCCCGACGATCTGGCTGACGGTGACGTTGGATTCGGCATGGCGAACGAGGATGATCTTCGTGGCGCCCGGCATGGCCCGGCAGGCTACCGTGCCATCGACTTCGTGACCGACGACACCGGCGCACTACACTCCGCGCGACGAAGGTTCGCCCCTGTGGCGAGCGAGAGGAAATCGGTGGTGGACAGCAACGGGACAATGTCGGGCGACGCGAAGATCATGGCGCGCGGCGTCGAGCGGTACTTCGGCGACGGTAAGGCGAAGAATCGGCTGCACGCGCTCGGCCCGCTCGACCTCGATATCGGCGACGGCGAGTTCGTATGTCTCGTGGGCCCGTCGGGCTGCGGCAAGTCGACGTTCCTGCGCATGGCTGCGGGGCTGATCAACCCCAGCGAAGGCAGTATCGATCTGCGGGTGCGCGACGAACACCAAGCAACGGCGATGGTATTCCAGGACTATTCGATCTATCCCTGGAAGCGCGTGCTCGCCAACGCCCGTTTCGGTCTCGATGTCGCCAAGGTGCCCAAGAAAGAGGGCAACGAGCGCGCCATGAAGTATCTCGAGAAGCTCGGTCTAGCCGATCGGTCGCGGGCGTTCCCCGCGCAGTTGTCGGGCGGAATGAAACAGCGGGTCGCGATCGCGCGTGCGCTGGCGGTCGAACCCGAAATTTTATTGATGGACGAACCCTTCGCCGCGCTCGACGCCCAGATGCGCCAGATCCTCCAAGAAGAATTGTTGGCGCTGTGGCAGGCCGATCGGCGCACCGTTCTCTTCGTTACCCACTCGCTCGAAGAAGCAATCCTGCTGGGCGACCGTGTGCTGGTGATGTCGGCCCGCCCGGGCGTCATCATCGCATCGAAGAAAGTGCCGTTCGAGCGGCCCCGCACGGTCGACATCCGCGCCACTGCCGAGTTCCGCGAGCTCGAAGCCGAGCTCTGGGCGTTACTTCGCCAAGAAGTCCGACAAGCCGAAGGCGAGGAGTAACGCCATGGCCCTTCACGAAGCCGACATGATGGGCGCCGGCGAGCGCGAGCAGTACAAGGTCTTACGCCGTGAAGCCGACCGCGCCGACCGAGATCCCGCGGGTAGTGCCCGCCGGCGGCGCATCGTCGAACTCACGCTGGCCATCTTGTTCCCTGCCGTGATCTTCGGCTTTTGGCAAACCGGGTCGGTCAACGGCTGGTGGACACGGGGGTTCTATCCCGCCCCCAGCGATCTCTGGCACAAAGCGTTCGAGCGCTTCGACAAATTCCGTTTGTGGGACGACATCTGGGCCACCGTCTACCGCGTGCTGTGGGGTTACTTCTGGGGTGTGCTGTTCGGTCTGATCTTCGCCTTCGTCCTCGGGCGGGTCCGCGTGCTGCGCAAGATGACCGAGCCCACCCTCAATGCGCTCTACACGGTGCCCAAGATCACCCTCATCTCACCGTTCCTCATCATCTTCGGGTTCAAGGACAAACCGATCATCATCCTCATTGCCCTCACCGTCTTCTTCTTCATGTGGGTGCCGGTACAGCACGCAGTGATGACGGTGCCGTCGAGCCAGCGCGAAGCCGCCGAGTCGTTCGGCGCCAGCGCGTGGCAAGAGTTCCGCCACGTCACTCTGCCGTCGACGCTGCCCCAGATCTTCGTGCAGTTGCGGGTGGCGGCGAGCGTCGCATTTCTGGCGGTCTTCGGGTTCGAGGCCGTGTTCACCCCGTCGAAGGGCGGGGAACAGCACGGTCTCGGGTTCATGATCAACAACACGAGGGCCAATCTCGACTTGGAGAGCGCATTCGCCGGCGTCATCATCGCCGCGTTGCTCGGCGTGCTCGTTACCGCCGTTATCGGAGGCGTCGGCCGGGCGCTCACCCCGTGGGCCAACGAAGAAACCGGCGGCGGCCGGGCTTGAGCCAGGGTTGAGCCAACGGTCACTGTATGATCCCAAAGTCCAAATTCCGGAGGGGAATTCATGAGATCAAGAAGGAAATTGGCGTTTCTGGCGCCGTTCATAGGCCTGATGCTGATCGCGTCGGCCTGCGGCGACGATGGTGGTGGCACTGCGACCCCCGACGGGCCGACCACGACCAAGGCCCCCGTTGCCGCCACCGTGCCCGTCACCACCGGCACGGCTGCGGTGGCCACGGTCGCCGGTTGTGAGAAGCGGGGCTATTCCGACCCCAGCAACCTTTCGGACAACCGTCTGGTCGCCCGCTGCGATGTCGGCACGCCGGCGCCCAAGCCGCTGGCCAAGAAGGCCGACGGCACCAACGAGAAGATCGTGTTGGCCTCGAACTTCAAGCTCGAGTTCAACTCGCCCATCGGCCTCGCCATAGCGCTCGGCGAGTTCGCCAAAGAAAACCTCGACATCGACTACCAGGTGCTCTCTTTCGCCAACTCGGCGCCGCAGATGGCCAACGGTCAGGTCGATGTAGCGGTCGGCGGCTTCGAGACCGCGCTGTTCGCGTCCGGATTCAAGGACTTCCCGGTGAAGGTGGCGCTGGGCAACTACTTCCCACCCAAGGCCAGCAACTACACCGTCCCGCAGACGGGACTGTGGTGTCGCCGTGAAATATTCACGACGCCGCAGACTCCCAATCTGAAAGAGCTCGAGACCAAGAAGTGGGCGACCTCGGTCGGCCGCGGCTCGTCGGCCATGTACTACAGCGTCGCCGAGATCTTGAAGAAGGTCCCGACGTTCAACTACAAGGGCGTCGAAGTGCAGGCCATCGGGTCCAACGACATCCTGGCCGCGGTCAAGAACAAGGTCGTCGATTGCGGCATCTTGCTCGACCCGATCTGGGTGCAGGTCAAGGACGACCCCACCTTTGTACAGGTGGCCACGCAGACCCCGGGCGAGCCCCTCGGCATCTACGCCTACGGCAAGCGCCTGCTGCAGGACCGCAAGGACATCGGCGACGCATTCGCACGGGCCTACATCCGCACCGTCAACACCTACTTCCAGGCTGACTATCACAAAGACCCCAAGGTGATGGCCGAGATCCAGAAGTTCACCGGCCAGACCGACGCCGTGTTCGGTCCGCTGGCGGCGCTCGACTCGTTGACGATGGACTGGGAGATCCGCAAGGACACCACTACGCGTATCCAGCAGTTGTTCATCGACCTCGGGGTGATCACCGACTTCAAGACCCCGGTTGCCGAAGACAAGCTCGTCGACCGCAGCTATTACGAACGGGTCGTCGGCGCGATCAAGAAGTAAGACGTACCTACGCAGAATTGAACGAGCGGCCCGCCTCCACCGAGGCGGGCCGCTTCGCTTTTTGGGAGGATGTCGCCGTGGTCGATCAACCGGATATCCGTCGCCGCACCTACGGCCAATGGTGGGATTCGACCGAGCCGTTCGTGTCGGTTTCGATCAGCGAGATCGACGCGCTGTGCCACGCGGCGTATCTCTCGGTCGGCACGGCACCCGACGATGCGCATTATCTCGTCGCCACCAATCTCGACAAAGCCATCCAAGGTGACCACGCGCGCGGCGTGGGGCGCGTCGCCGGACTGATTGCTGCCATCCGCGCCGGCAAGCTCGACGTCTCCGCGCCGATTCGCATCGTGCACGAAAAAGGGGCGACCGCCGTGGTCGACGGCGGCGAACGCGCATCGGGACGGTTGGTGGCGCGCGACGCGATGTGGCTCGCCGTCGACAAGGCCCGCGAGTTCGGTGTCGGCTTCGTCGGCGCGCGGGGTACCGCGGAGATCCTCACGCCGTTGGTCAAGCTCGCGGTCGACGCCGGCATGGTTGGCATGGCGATGGTGCAGAGCGTCCCCACCGTCGCGCCACTTGGCGGCTTTCAACCGTTGCTCGGCAACGCGCCGATGGCCTGGGGTGTGCCCGCACGCAACCGAGATCCGGTCATCCTCGACATGGCCTTCACCCAGAGTTCGGCGAGCCCCGTCATGATGGCGGCCGAACAAGGACAACAAATCGAACCGGGGTTGCTCCTCGACGAACACGGCAACCCGACCACCGATGCGTCCGACTTCCCCGATTGGGAGCTCACCAACAAGACCGGCAACACCGGCGTGGCCGTCAAAGGTTCGTTGGTGCCCCTCGGCGACAGCCACAAGGGTTTCGCGATGGTGTTCATCATCGGATTGCTGTCGTCGATCCTCACCGACACCAGCCCGCCGTGGGAGCTCTATCACCACCTTCCCAAGCGAGGCCGTTACGGCACGTTGTGCATGGCAATCGACCCGTCCGCGCTCGATCCCACGGGTGCAGCGGCGGACCGCGTCGATGCCTTCTGTGATCGCATCACGGGTGCGCCCCGCAAAGAAGGCGTCGACGCCATTTTGTATCCAGGTCTTCGTTCGCAACAGATCAAACGCGAACGACGCGCCGCCGACACATTCGCGATCCCTCGCAGTCACTACGAATCGCTCACGCAACTCGCGCGCGATATCAGCTATCCGCTGCCAAATCTGGTCGAGTCATGATCTCCTCCGATTCGCACATCATCGAGCCGCCCGATCTCTGGACGAGTCGCATCGACCGCGAGTTCCGCAATCGAGCGCCGCACGTGGTCGAAGACGCCGACACGCACGAACAGTGGTGGGTGGTCGGCGCCAGCCGCACGCTGTCGTTCGCCGGAGGCGCGCAGACCGGCGACCGCTTCACGAACCCGATCGAACTGCGCACCGGTGCCCGCTTCGAACAAGTACGACCTGGCGGCTACGACCCGGCGGAACACCTCCGTGACAACGCCACCGACGGTGTGTTCGGCTCGGTGCTGTATCCCACCGAAGGGCTTCTCCTGTACACGCAGGCCGACTCGGCGCTGCTCTCGGCGTGCTGCCGCGCGTACAACGACTTCCTGGCCGAGTTCTGCGCCAGCGCGCCCGATCGGCTCAAGGGCGTCGCCATGCTCAACACCGACGATGTCGACGACGCGGTACGCGAGATGCAACGCGCCAGAGACATCGGCTTGTCCGGAGCGCTCATCCCGACCGCCGCTCCGTCAGAGCGGCTCTACGACTCGCCCGACTACGAACCCCTCTGGGCCGCAGCCGCCGACTTGGCGATGCCGCTGTCGCTGCATCTGGGCGCCAACCGCGTCGGCACCGGTGGCGTCGACCCCAACTTGGCGCGTATCCGTCCCACCTATTTCGCGGTGTGCGAGCACTGGGTCAAGCTCTCACTCGCCGACATGATCTTTTCGGGCGTGTTCGACCGCCATCCTGCACTCGCGGTCGGCGCCATCGAACACGAACTCGGGTGGATCCCGTTCTTTCTCGAGCGCATGGACAACACCTACACCCAACGGCAGGGCAACGCGCGCTACTACCGCTTTTCCAACGCTCGGCTACCCAGCGAATTCTTCCGGCGCAATGTCTTCTGCAGTTTCCAAGACGATGCGTTCGGTATGCGCGAGCGTCAGTACATCGGGATCGACAGTCTGTGTTGGGGCAACGACTATCCGCACACCGAGTCGACGTTCCCGCGGTCCCAACAGATCATGGGCGAGCGGCTCCACGATGTGCCCGCCGACGAACGTGACAAGATATTGCGCGGCAACGCGGCGCGAATCTACGGATTCGCGTAGCTTGCCTGCAGCCTTGCGCGAGCGCTCGGCTCGCTCTGCGTTTTGTTGGTTCAGCGCACCGGCTCGACG
>JBDSMH010000138.1:0-11502 GCA_039915945.1 Acidimicrobiales bacterium
CGGTTTGCCCCGCACGCCCCTGGCGTTGTGGGGCAAGAAACCCACGCACAGGCCGGCGGTGATCGCGGCGACGAGGGCGCCGGGGTTGCCGGTGAGAATGATGTGCTCGTCCGACAGGCGCAGCGCGTAGAAGAAGAACGTCACCGCGGCGATGCCGACGATGCCGGCGGCGAGACCGTCGAGCCCGTCGATGAGGTTGATGGCATTGGCCATGCCCACCACCCACAACACCGTGATCAACGCCGAAAGATCGGGGGTGAGCGGCGTGACCCCGAGGAACGGCACGCGGAACACGACGATGCCGACACCGGCGAAGGACAACACGCTGCCGGCCAGCACCATGCCGGCGACCTTGGCCGGTGGAGAAATCTCGCGAATGTCGTCGATGAGCCCGACCAACAAGATGATCAGCGCGGCCAACAGAATGCCGATGGACTCGGCGCCCGGTGCCAACTGGTCGTTGAACACGTCCATCTTCCACGCCGTCACCACACCCACGACGAGGCCGACGAACATGGCGACGCCGCCCAGTGTGGGTGTCGGCCGTTCGTGCACCCGACGATCGCTCGGCTGCACAATGGCGCCGATGTGCGGAGCGATCCAGCGCATGAAGCCGGTGACCACGAACGTCGCCCCGGCCGCTGCCCCGAAGACCACGCCATAGTCGCGCACGGACGGCATCTTCAGATCCTAACTGTGCTTGCCCGCTCGGCTCATCGGGGGTAGGGCACGAAATCATTGCAGAGGGTGCGCACGTCGGCGCGTACGCGGGCGATGGCCCCATCGTCGGCCCGGCCGCGCAGCGCCCGGGCAATGAGGGTGGCGACCTGGCCCATCTCTGCGGCCCCCATGCCCTGCGTGGTGACCGCGGGGCTACCGATGCGAACACCGCTGGTCACGAAGGGTGAACGAGGGTCGTCGGGGATGGTGTTCTTGTTGAGCGAGATGCCCGCCCGGTCGCAGGCGGCCTGGGCCTCTTTGCCGGTCAACTCGGCGTCGAAGTTGCGCAGGTCGACGAGCATCAGGTGGTTGTCGGTGCCGCCGGAGACGAGGCGGAACCCTTCGCCCGCGAGACCCTGGGCCAGCGCCGCGGCGTTGGTCACGATGGAGCGGGCGTAGGTCGCGAACTCGGGGCGGGATGCTTCGTGGAACGCGACTGCCTTGGCCGCGATGGAGTTTTCGAGGGGCCCGCCCTGAAAGCCGGGGAACACCGCGCGGTCGATGGCGGCGGCATGTTCCTTGCGGCTCAAGATGCAGCCACCGCGCGGACCGCGCAGCGTCTTGTGCGTGGTGAACGTGACGATGTCGCAGAAGGGCACCGGGTTGGGGTGCGCGCCGCCGGCGATGAGTCCGGCGATGTGGGCCGCGTCGAACATCAACAGCGCACCGACCTCGTCGGCGATCGAGCGCAGCGGCGCCGGGTCGATGGTGCGCGAGTAGGCGGTCGCGCCGGCAATGATGAGGCGCGGGCGTTCGCGCTTGGCGATCTCGCGCACGTTGTCGAAGTCGATGCGCTCGTCGCTCTTGGACACGCCATACGCGACGAAGTCATAGGTGAGGCCGCTGAAGTTGACCGGCGACCCGTGGGTGAGATGGCCGCCGTGGTCGAGGCTCATGCCGAGCACTTTGTCGCCCGGCTTCAACAGCGCGAGGTAGACCGCCACGTTGGCGTTGGCGCCCGAGTGCGGCTGCACGTTGGCATGCTCGGCACCGAACAACGCGGTGGCGCGAGTGCGGGCCAACTCTTCGACCTCATCGATGATCTGATTGCCGCCGTAGTAACGCTTGCCGGGGTAGCCCTCGCTGTACTTGTTGGTCAGCACCGAACCCGTCGCGGACATGACCGCCGGTGATGCGAAGTTTTCGGATGCGATGAGTTGCAGCGTGGTGTTCTGGCGATCGACCTCGCGGTCGATCATCGAGAACAGCGCGTCGTCGCGTGTCGTTGGCCAAGGCATGGTTGCCTCCATCAGTCGGGGCGAATCGGGGCGGGCGATTATCGGAGCAGTGCGTCGATTTTCGCAACGCGGGGAAGGTGGCGGCCGCCGGCAAAGGTGGCGTTGACGAATGCGTCGAGGGCTTCGCGCGCGACTTCGTAGCCGATCAACCGCTCGCCGAAGCAGACGACGTTGGCATCGTTGTGCTCGCGTGCGAGATGGGCTGAAGTCACGTCGTGGACCGTGGCGGCGCGCACACCGGCGATCTTGTTGGCGGCAATGGCGATACCGATGCCACTGCCACAGACGCACACGCCGAGATCGGTGTCGCCCCGGGCCACGCTGCGACCGACGGCCGCCCCGTAATCGGGGTAGTCGACCGCTTCGGTACCGTGCGTACCCAGGTCGACGACCTCGTGGTCACCGGCCTCGAGGTGCACGATGAGGGCTCGCTTGAGCGCGAACCCCCCGTGATCAGAGCCGACCGCGATCCGCATGCCTTCACACTACCGTTTCGCTCTTCGCGCAAGCGCTCATCGCCCGGTCGGCGCGATTCATAGTCCGAGCAGCGAGGGGCCGCTCGGGCCCCGCCGTTTCGCTCTTCGCGCAAGCGCTCATCGCCTGGTCGGCGCAATTCATAGTCCGAGCAGCGGGAGATGACGTTCATAATCCGAGCAGCGGGAGATGACGTTCATAATCCGAGGGCGGAAGGGGGCAGCGACCCGGCCCGCAGCAACACCGGCGGATCCACCGTCGCGTCGATGACCGTCGAGGCCACGCCGTGGCGGGGGCCGCCGTCGACGACCAGCGCCACCGAGGCGAAGATCTCGGCGATCTCGCGGGCAGTCGCCGGCGTCGGTTCGCCCGCCTCGTTGGCGCTCGTTGCCGCGATGGGCCCGACCTCGAGCGCGAGTCGGCGGACGAACGCGTCGTCGGGACAGCGGATGCCCACCGTCGATTCGTCGGTGCCGAGGTGCAGCACGGCGCCCGCGGCTCGGGGCACCACAACGGTGAGCGGCCCCGGCCAGAAGGGCGCGAATCGGTCGAGGCCATGCGTGGTCAGGCTGCGGGCCTGACCGAGATCGGCGACGAGCACCGCGATCGACTTCGCCCCATCGCGGCTCTTCAGCGCGAACAGCCGCGCCATCGCGTCGGCGTCGTCGGCGCGCGCCGCCAGCCCGTAGACCGTGTCGGTCGGGATCACCACGACGGCGCCCCGCCGCAACGCGGCCATCGTCATGCTGAACGCTTCGTCGGTCGGGACGATCACCGGCGCGCCACCACCACGCGATCGCGACCGGTCAGATCCGCATGCACCTCCGCAGTGGCGAACCCACTGTCACGCACCAACTCGCTGACCGATGCGCCCTGCGCCGCACCGATCTCGAGCACCAGTGCACCGGTGCCGGCCAACCAACTGCGGGCGTCGGCCAGGATCGCCTCGTAGGCCTCGAGACCGCGCGGTCCGGGCACGAGCGCCTCGAATGGCTCCCAATCGCGCACTTCGGCGGGGAGTTCGTCGTCGGCCGCCACATACGGTGGGTTGGACACGACCACGTCGATGGCGCCCCGCAACGACTCGGGCAGCGGATCGAACCAACTGCCGTGCACGAGCGTGACGTGGCGGGCCACCCGACCGAGACCGGCACAGTTGGCCTGCGCGACCGCCAGCGCATCAGGCGAAACGTCGGTGGCCCACACCTGCGTGCCGCGGCGCTCGAACGCGATCGACAATGCGATCGCCCCCGAACCCGTGCCGAGGTCGACGACCACCCCGTCGCGCGCGCCCCGTGCCCGCACCGATCGATCGTGTTCGGCCAGCGCGTGCTCGGTGACGATCTCGGTCTCGGGTCGGGGAATCAACACACGCCGATCGAGGTACAGGTCGAGCAACCGGAACGACCAACTGCCGAGGACGTATTGCAACGGCTCACCGGTGAGTCGCCGTTCGATCATGCGATCGTAGGCAACCATCTGCCGCGTGGTCACCAACTCGTCGAGCATCGATGAGAACTGCGCGGGCTCGATGCCGCCGGCCTGTTCGACGATGCGCCGGGCATCGATGCGCGGGTCCGCGCTGACGGCGGCCAACCGGGCCGACGCCTCGTCGAAGAGCGTCGCCCACGAGATCGTGCCGTCGAGGCTCATTCCTCTTCGAGTTGCCGGCGCCGCTCGTCGGCCACGAGCGCGTCGACGATTTCGTCGAGCTCACCGGCGAGCACGCGGTCGAGTTTGTAGAGCGTGAGATTGATGCGGTGATCGCTGACGCGGTTCTCTTTGTAGTTGTACGTGCGGATCTTTTCGCTGCGCCCGCCGCCGCCGACTTGTTCGCGGCGCGCCTCGCTGCGCTCGGACGATCGCTTGTCTTCTTCGATTTGCAGCAATCGTGACCGCAGCACGCGCAATGCCTTCTCTTTGTTCTGCAATTGCGACTTCTGGTCTTGGATCGCGACGACGAGACCAGTGGGCTTGTGGGTCACCCGCACGGCCGAGTCGGTGGTATTCACCGATTGACCACCCGGGCCCGACGAACGGTAGACATCGATCTGCAAGTCACGCTCGGGGATGTGGATGTCGACTTCTTCGGCTTCGGGCAGCACGGTCACCGTCGCCGATGACGTGTGCACGCGACCTTGCGACTCGGTGACCGGCACGCGTTGCACCCGATGCGGGCCGCCCTCGTGCTTCATGCGGGTCCACACGCCCTCGCCCTTGAGGGCGAACGTAACGTTCGTGAACCCGCCGAGGTCGCTGCGTTGCCCGTCGATCAGCTCGGACGACCAGCTCATGCGACCGGCGTAGGCCTCGTACATCTCGTAGAGATCGCGGGCGAACAGGTTGGCTTCTTCGCCACCCTCGGCGCCGCGAATCTCGATCATGACGTTCTTGTCGTCGTTGGGATCGTGCGGCAGCAGCAGCACCTTGAGCTCTTCTTCGAGCACCGCGATCCGCGACTCGATTGCTCGTATCTCGTCGCGCATCATCTCGCGATCGTCGGCGCCCGATTCGGTGAGCATCTCGCGAAACGAATGCATGTCTTCGTAGGCACCGCGCAATTCGACCGAACGAGTCACGATCGCGTCGAGCTGTTTGTGGCGTCGCGCCATCGTCGCCAACTTGCGTTGGTCGCCGAGGATCGCGGGGTCGCCGAGGCGCGACTCGACCTCACGGAACTCGTCTTCGAGTAGTGAAAGGCGGTCGAGCACGAGCGTCAGGCTAACGCCGTAGGCGGGCGGCCCGAGCGGCCTTCAGAGCGGGAACTTGGCTAGCGATCAGCTCGGCCATTCGCCCTCGACCGCTACGAACTCGACCGGTACCGCGAGTTGCGTGGCGAGTTCGCGTTGGATCGCATGGTGATCGCGCGCCGGCAAGGCGAACACGACACGGTCGGGGCGCTCCCGATCGACCAAGTCGGCGGTGACCGGAATCAGCTCGAGATCGATCCCGACCGAGCACACGACGAGCACGCGTGCGCCACCGGCGTCGTGCCCGATGGCCGCGGCGGGTACCGGATCGCGGAGGTTGGCCCGCGGTTCGGCCGGTGCGATCGATACGAGATCGACGAGCCCGACGATGGCCGGCCGAGTGATCAACTGCGACCGCAACCATCGCTCACGGGCGAGGCGATTCACCGGATGCGGTTTCGCGTAGTGATGACGATGCACCCGCACTTCGTCGATGGCGTTCGCCAGTGTCTCGGCGAGGGGCAGATCACCGTGCAAGAGATCTGTCGCCTCTTGGTCGATGCGCCCGACACCAACGGCCAAACGGCTGCGGCCGTCTGCACCCGACACGATCGTGGCGACGGACAGGCCGCGAATTTCGCCGCTGATGACGCCGTGTTCGACGACCACTTCTAGGCCGGCGTCGCGCAGCATTGCGATCAGCGCGTCGGCATCGGTCGGCGGCGCGGCGTCGAGTCGCGCCACGGAGGCCACCGGCACCAGCGACCGTTCGACGATGCGCCACACCTCGGGCGCCGGATGCAAAAGCGCCGCTCGGCGAGCGGCCACACCCGCACCGTCATCGACGATGAGTTGCAGCGTCTCGCAACCACGCGACGCGGCGAGCGCCATGGCCCGGCCGAGTCTGCGGGAAGGGTCGCTCAGATAGACGAACGCGGTGTGGTCGCCGAGCAACGCCGCACCCTCGGGCATGGCCGCGCTCTGTACGTCGGCCACACCGAAGTGGTCGCGCACCAGCGCGCGCAGCCGTGCTTCGTGGAGGGCGCGACTGCGATCGGGGTCGGGGGACGACGCGACTACTTGGTCGCCTTCTTGCGACGGGTGCCGTAGCGGCGCTCGAAGCGCTCGACACGACCGGCAGCGTCGATGATCTTCATCGTGCCGGTGAAGAACGGGTGGCTGGCCGAGGAGATCTCGACGCGGGCCGATGGGTAGGTGTTGCCGTCCTCCCACTCGATCGTCTCGTTGGTGCGCACCGTGGAACGCGTGATGAACGAGACGCCGGCCGAGGTATCGGTGAAGACGACCGGTCGGTAGTCGGGGTGAATGTCAGGCTTCATAGCTTTCCAGTCTCGCGAGTTGGCGATTCGTACACAAAGTCGGATGGGGGGTCAGCCGTTCGACGGGCCCTTGGCGACCTCGGCGAGGAACTCGTCGTTGGTCTTGAACGTCTTGAGTCGATCGATGAGTAGCTCGAGGGCGGCCGCACCGCTGCCTTCGCCGTCTTGGTGCAGGCCGGAGAACACGCGGCGCAGCTTGAAGACCTGCTGCATCTGCCGGCGGTCGAAGAGCAACTCTTCGTGACGGGTCGACGATGATGCGACGTCGATCGCGGGGTAGATGCGGCGCTCGGCGAGGCGTCGGTCGAGGCGCAACTCCATGTTGCCGGTGCCCTTGAACTCCTCGAAGATCACTTCGTCCATCTTGGAACCGGTCTCGACGAGCGCGGTGGCGAGGATGGTGAGCGAGCCGCCTTCTTCGACGTTGCGCGCCGCACCGAAGAACTTCTTGGGCGGATACAGCGCGCCGGTGTCGATACCGCCCGACATGATGCGGCCGGTGGCCGGCGCCGCCAGGTTGTAGGCACGGGCCAAGCGGGTGATGCCGTCGAGCATGATCACGACGTCTTTGCCGTATTCGACCATGCGCTTGGCCCTCTCGATGGTGAGCTCGGCGACGTGGGTGTGTTCGTCGGACGGCCGATCGAAGGTCGAAGCGACGACTTCGCCGCGCTGCAACCAGCGGCGCATGTCGGTGACTTCTTCGGGCCGTTCGTCGACGAGCAGCACGAACAAGATCACTTCGGGGTTGTTGACTTCGATCGCACGGGCGATCTGCTTCATAATCGTGGTCTTGCCCGCCTTTGGCGGTGACACGATCATGCCGCGCTGGCCCATGCCGATCGGCGAGATCAAGTCGATGATCCGCGCCGTCATGTTGGTCGGATCGCCGGCTGTCTCCATGCGCAGTTTTTGATCGGGGAACAGCGGCGTCAGGTCTTCGAAGCGGGGACGGCGGGTGGCCTCGTCGGGCGAGCGTCCGTTGACCGAGTCGATGCGCAGCAGCGCGGGGTTCTTCTCGTTGCGACCGGCCGGCCGCGACGCGCCGGCGATGTGATCGCCACGGCGCAGACCGAACTGGCGCACCTGCCGCACCGACACATAGGCATCGTCACGGCTCTGGAGCGCACCGTGCATGCGCAAGAAGCCGTAGCCCTCGTCGCGCAGATCGAGGTAACCGGTGACCGGTACCGGATCGCCGTCGAATTGCTGTTGCGGTTGTTGTTGTTGGTCGGCTTGCGGTTGTTGCTGCCCGCCTTCGAAGCGGTCACGGTTGCGATCGCGGCCCCGGCGGCGCCGGCGACGGTTGCCATCGCCGTCGAAGCGGCCTTCTTGACCGTCCTCGCGGCCTTCTTGGCTGTCGTCGCGGCCTTCGTCGCGATTCTCGCCGCGGTCACGATTTTCGTTGCGGTCACGGTCTCGGTCTTGTCGAGACTCGCCGCGGCCCTCGCGAGCGGGGGGCGCCTCGGTGGTGACCGTCTCGGCGTGGAACTCGAACTCTTGGGGCCCATCGCTGGGCTCGGGGTCATCGGCGGGGGCAGAGGCCTCGGCGTCGTCGCCGGCCCAACCGACCAGTCGCGACCGGCGGCGGGTTTCGGGGGTGTCATAGGCGCCGTCGGAGCGATCCGCACCGTTGTCGCCGTGGTCGGAGCCGTTGGCCTCGGTGGCGGCGGCGTCGTCGTGGTCGGTCCCGTTGGTCGCGGGTTCGGCCTCGGCCGAGCGCGAGCGGCGCCCTTTGCCGCTCGGCGTGTCGTCGGCTCCCGAGGTCAGCGCGACGATCATGTCGACCAGATCGGACTTCTTCGAGCGTCCGGGCTTACCGCCGAGCGTCGTGACGATGGTGGCGAGCTCGTCGCGATCTTTGCGTTCGAGCTTGGAACGATCGAGCTGAGAATCCAGGCTCACTCGAAACCCCTCGGTGTGTTCAGACGGGCACGGGCCCGGTGCGGCGCGTGGTGACGCCTCATGCAGTGTTGGACGGCCGCTCGAACCGGCTGGCGCTTGCGAGGCAAGAAAGATTGTCGCAAGCCCTCAGAATGATTTGGGCGGACGCGTCACCCCGGTATGGATACCGATCGGTTGACTCAACGACCGGGATTGGCGGCTGGCGTTCGCACGAGCTGCCGGTGACCCGCCCAGCGTACCCACCCCTGGTGCGGACGGCAACCACCGCTCAGACGGGAGACCGGTCGCCGACGAGTTGCGCCATCAGGTCGTGGCCGGCAAAAACCGGCGCGTCCGCGACATACCGCTCGTTGTATTCGCCGCCGGGACCGGCGACCTCGGAGTCGTACAGCAGGTACGGCACGGGGTCAGAGGTGTGCGTCTTGAGCCGCAACGGCGTGGCGTGGTCGGGCAGCAAGAGCATGCGCCAAGGGCCCATGCCGTCGAGCTCGGCGACGAGATCGGTGAGGATCTCGCGGTCCCACAGCTCGAGGGAGCGCACCTTTTCGGCGACATCGCCGGCGTGGCCCGCCTCGTCGGAGGCCTCGACATGGATGATGAAGAGGTCGGTGCCGTTGCGCAGCGCGTGGATAGCCGCGTCGCGTTGCGCGCCGTAGTCGTTGTCGTAGCCGGCGGTTGCGCCCGGCACGTCGACGACCGCGACATCGGTGAGTACACCGAGGCCCCGCACGAGATCGACCGCGCTCGTGAGTGCGGCACGGCGGCCGAAGAGGCTCTCGAACGACGGCATCTGTGGCTGGAACCCTTGGCCCCACAGCCAGATCTGGTTGGCCTTCGTCCCGAACGCACTCAGCACGTCGCGCGAGGCGTCCATGAGGTGGCGCAGTTGCGGCGCGGCCGGACCGGTGGGATAGACCGCGGCCTTGTCGGACAGATCGTGCGGCGGTGTGCAGTCGGCGTCGACCCAGCTGGCCGGCGCCACCATGATGTGGCGGTATTCGACGCCGGCATGGAAACGCACCTCGCCCCCGAGTTGCTCGTCGAGGGCCTTGATGATCGGTGCGGCGTCGTCACTGGTGGGGTGGCCGCCGGCGAAGTCGACCATGGTGCCGTTGCGGTCGACGGTGACCAGGTTGCAGCGGTAGGCCACCTGGTCGGGGGCGAGCTTGAGGCCCAGCGCGGCGGCCTCGATCGGCGCGCGGCCGGTGTGGAAGCGGGCGGGGTCGTAGCCGAAGATCGACATGTTGCCGACATCACTGCCCGGCGGCAGGCCGACAGGGATCACTGCGGCCCGACCGACACGGCCCCGACCGGCGAGCGAGCGCAACGTCGGCATCGACGCGACCTCGAGCGGCGTGCGGCCTCCGAGTGATTCGAGCGGTTCGTCCGCGCACCCATCGGGCACGCACACCACGTACTTCATGGAGTCAGACTACCGGCGCGCAGCGTGGCGCACGTAGGCCTTCACGACCTCTGCATCGTTGGGCAGTGTCACGCAGCGTTCCTCCCGATCCAACAAGTCGGCCAGATGCTCGGGCAACGGTGGGCGGATGCCGATGGCGCGCTCGACCGCGTCGGGGAACTTGGCCGGGTGGGCAGTGGCGAGTATCACCATCGGGTCGTCACCGGGCGCACCGCATCGGGCGGCCGCCGCGACTGCGACCGCGGTGTGCGGGTCGATGATCATGTCGCGCTCTTTGTAGACCCGCTGAATCGTCGCGATCGTCTCGTCGTCATCGACGCGCGCCGCGACCCAGTGCCGCCGCAGGCGTTGCCGTTGTCGTGACTCGAGTGCGACATGGCCGTCGGTGCGGAAGCGCTGAATCATCCCGCTCACCGCCGCGCCGCTGCGCTCGTGCAATTCGAACAGCAGCCGCTCGAGGTTGGACGACACCTGGATGTCCATGCTCGGCGAGAGCGTCGGGTGGACTTCGCCGATGGTCATCGTGCCGTCGGTGAAGAACGACGTGAGGATGTCGTTGCGATTCGACGCCACGACGAAGCGCGAGATCGGCAGGCCCATCGCCTGCGCGGCGTAACCGGCGAACACGTTGCCGAAGTTGCCCGTCGGCACCGTGAACGCGAGGCGCCCGCCCTTGCGCCGGCCGAGCCGTTCGGCAGCGACGACGTAGTAGACGATCTGCGCCATCACGCGCGCCCAGTTGATCGAGTTGACCGCCGACAGGCGCATCTCGGCGCGGTACGCGTGATCGACGAACATCGCCTTGACCAAGTCTTGGCAGTCGTCGAACGTGCCCTCGATGGCGACGTTGTAGACGTTGGGCGACAACACCGTCGTCATCTGCCGGCGCTGCACCTCTGAAACACGACCGGCGGGGTGCAAGACCACGATGTCGATCGAGTCGCGGTCGCGGCAGGCCTCGATGGCGGCCGAGCCGGTGTCGCCCGACGTCGCGCCGACGATCGTGACCCGCTCGCCGCGAGCACGTAGCTCGTGGTCGAACAAGCGCCCGACGAGCTGCAGCGCAACATCCTTGAACGCCAACGTCGGGCCGTGGAAGAGCTCGAGCAGATGCGTGTTGTCGCCCATGGGTACGAGCGGGGTCACCGCCTCGTCGGCGAAGACCTCGGGCACCGCATAGGTACTGGCGACGATGGCCTCGAACGTGGCCGCGTCGATGCTGCCTTGCACGAACGGCCACATCACTTCGAACGCGACGTCGACGTAGGGTCGCGCCAACGGTGTCGTCGCGGCGGGCACGTCGAGCGCCGGCCAACGGCGCGGCACATACAGCCCGCCGTCGCTCGCCAGGCCTTCGAGCAGCACATCGGCGAAGGTGAGAGTGGGCGCGAGACCTCGCGTGCTCTGGTATTCGAGTGGATCGTCGTCCGGGATCATTCGCCGATCACTCGCATCACGGATCCGACGTGACGAACCGATTCGAGGCCGCGGAGGTCGTGCAGGGTCGCTTGGAAATCGCGTTCGTTGGCGGCGTGCGTGATGAAGATCAAGCGGGCCTCGTCGGCCAGGCCGATCTGCTCCATCGAACGGATCGACACCTCGTGCTTGCCGAACAGCGTGGCCACCGACGCGAGCACACCCGGCCGGTCGAGCACGTCGAGCGAGAGGTAATACGCCGACTGCATGTCGTCGATCGGACGCAGGCGCGGTCG